>CAZMXG010000001.1:0-143889 GCA_964570175.1 uncultured Heliomicrobium sp.
GATTGACTCGGTTTGCGCTCGCTGGCTACTCTCTCCGGCGTCTTTGCCAATTTCTGCAACTCCGCCGGGAGAACCGATGACTGAGTCTGCTTCGCACGACGTGACAAGATTGTTGAATGACTGGCGCAATGGGAACGAGCAGGCGCTGGAAAAGCTGACGCCGCTGGTATACGGAGAGTTGCGCCGGCTGGCTGCCCGATTCCTGCGCCGCGAGCGTGAAGGCCACACGCTGAATGCCACTGCCTTGATCAACGAAGCCTATCTACAACTGATCGGCCAACAACCATTGGACTGGCAAAACCGCGCTCACTTCATCGGCGTCGCGGCGCACTTGATGCGAAACATTTTGGTTGACCACGCGCGCGCTCACTTCGCAGCCAAACGGGGCAAAGGTGAGCAGGCTTTGCCGCTGGATGACGCCAGAAAAATTCCCGATCAGGTCACACCTGATGTAATTGCGCTCGACGAAGCCTTGAAAGACCTGGCCAAACACGATCAACGCAAAAGCCGCATCATCGAACTTCGCTATTTTGGCGGCCTGAGCATGGACGAAATCGCGGAAGTCACAGGGCTTTCGGTCGCCACGTTGCGTCGCGATTTGCGAATGGCCGAAGCTTGGCTGGGAAGGCAAATCCATAAACCTTAGCCGGGATTCGGTAGCCGGTTGACAATTCTGCCGCTGACTACCGACTCCTGACTCCCGACTACTTAAAAATATGACTCCTGAACGCTGGCAACAAATCAAAGAATTGACGAATACCGCCTGCACGCTGAACCCGGAACAACGAACAGCATTATTGAATCAATCTTGCGCCGAAGATTTCACCACCCGGCTAGGCATTGAGGCGCTCATCACGTTTCACGAACAAGCCACGCAGAATCTTAGCGGCAAACAGGTGATCGAAGGAAAGACTGCAGGCGCCTTCACAACCCGGCTGACTTCCCAATTGCCAGTGATGCAGGATGTCTGGACCCAGATTGAACGCCTGTTTCAATCCGCGATGGATGTCGCACCAGAAAAACGTGCAGCGTTTTTGGCCGAAGCCTGCAAAGGTGACGAAGCCTTGCGCCAGGAAGTCGAAGCGTTATTGGTCTATCAGGAAGCGGCTGGCGGAGCGATTCAGGCAGCGATTCATGACGCCGCTGACTTGCTGGCGATGGCGCCTACAGGATTTCTGGAAAAGTCGCGGTTTGCGCCAGGCACCTTGCTGGCAGGACGGTATCGCGTCGTCGGTCAACTCGGTAAAGGCGGAATGGGTGAAGTGTATCGCGCTGACGATTTAAAACTTGGCCAATCCGTTGCGCTAAAATTCCTAACCGTCCAACTGTCGAACGACAAAGCCATGCTGGCGCGCTTTTTGGGCGAAGTTCGCACCGCACGGCAAGTCACGCATCCAAACGTTTGCCGCGTTCACGACATCGGCGAAATTCAGACCGAAGCGGGCACGCAGCATTTTCTTTCGATGGAATACATTGACGGCGAAGACCTGTCTTCCCTGCTGCGCCGCATTGGGCGATTGCCTGCGGACAAAGCCGTAGAGATTTCCAACCAGCTTTGCGCGGGACTGGCCGCAGCACATGACGCGGGGATTTTGCACCGTGACTTGAAACCGGCAAACGTGATGATTGACGGACGCGGGAAAGTCCGCATCACGGATTTCGGTTTGGCGGGTTTGGCCGAACAGTTTCGCGGGCAGGAAGTCATGTCTGGAACTCCGGCGTATATGGCTCCCGAACAACTTGCAGGGAAAGAAGTCACCACGCGCAGCGACATTTACGCTTTGGGCTTGGTGATTTACGAAATCTTCACCGGCAAACGAGTCTTTGATGCTTCGACGCTTGATGACTTGCGGCGTATGCACGAAAGCAGCGCACCGACGAATCCTTCGCTGCACGTCAAAGAAATTGACCCGCAAGTTGAAAAGCTAATCCTGCGCTGTCTGGCAAAAGATCCCGCAGATCGTCCAGCGTCGGCGATTCAAGTTGCGGCAGCTTTGCCCGGCAACGATCCGTTGGCGGCGGCGCTGGCTGCCGGAGAAACGCCTTCGCCGGAGATGGTCGCGGCTGCGCCCAAATCCGGCAGCTTGCGTCCGGCGGTCGCCATCGCGTGTTTGGCGACGACGCTGGCAGTGCTGGCGTTTCTGTTGCTGACAGCCAAACGTGTTTTGCTTCATGAAAATGTGCCGCTGCAAAAATCGCCGGAAGTGCTGGCCGAACGCGCACAAAGTTTGAGCCGCCAATTCGGCTACAGCGTCGCGCCGACCGCACCTGTTGATACCGCGCACGGCTTCGAGCTGGATCAGAACTTTTGGGAATACGCCTTCCAGACGCAAGCTCCGGCGGGATATTGGCAACGCACCAGAACAGGTCAACCGCTGACGCTCTATTTTTGGTATCGCCAAAGCCCGCGTTACCTGACTGCCTGGCGATATTTTTCGGGTTATGTTTCGCTGGCCGACCCGCCGATGGATTCGCCGGGCATGGTCAGCATGATTCTTGACCCGCATGGGCGATTGGTGGAATTCCAGGCAGTTTCGCCGCAGGTGATCCCAACTGAAAGCACAGCCGCACAGCCGGATTGGAAACCGCTTTTTGCCGAAGCTGGGCTGGATTTTGCGAAGTTCACGACGACCGCATCGCAATGGACGCCGCCCGGATTTGCTGACCAGAAAATCGCCTGGCAAGGGCAACATCCCGACCACGCCGATGTTCCGATTCGCGTCGAAGCCGCCTCCTGGCATGGCAAACCTGTTTATTTCCGCATCGTCGCGCCCTGGGACAAGGCGCGTCGGCAGGAAGCTCCTGTCGTCAGCGCCGGTCAAAAAGCCGGAAACATCCTGACGACGCTCATTTTTGTGGCGATGATTGTCGGAGCATTGCTGCTGGCGCGGCGCAACCTGCGGCAAGGACGTGGCGACCGCAAAGGCGCGAACAAGCTGGCTGTGATGATATTTGCGCTTGGCTTCTTCGGCAAATTGCTCAGCGCCCATCACGTGCCGAACAGCGGCGAATGGCGAATACTCTTTGATTCCGCCGCCGCTTCGCTGCTTTACGCCATGTTGTCCTGGCTTTATTACTTGGCGTTGGAACCAGCCGTGCGCCGATATTGGCCGAAGCTGCTGATTTCGTGGACGCGGTTGCTGGCGGGCGATTTCCGAGACCCAATGGTAGGGCGCGATGTGTTGTTGGGCGGAATGCTGGGACTGATTGGCCACCCGTTGATTATCTGGGCGGGACGTTTGATTGCCTTGCGACTTGGACGTGGTCTTGGGCTTGCCACCGAACTGAACCCGCTGACGCTCAGCGGAACTCGTCACCTACTGGCGCATTTCCTGCTCGGCCTGCCCGAAGCGATTTTTAACGGGTTGATATGCTTATTGATGCTCTTGCTGATTTATCTGGTCGTGCGCCGGGAATGGCTGGCGGCGCTGGCAAGCTGGTTGCTGTTTTACGCCTTCCTGTTGCTGTTTTTTGCAACTTCATGGCCGCAGGGCTTGCTTTATTCGATTGAGGCAGCGGCGGTCGTCATCACAGTCTCGCGTTTCGGATTGCTCGCTTCCATCAGTTACTTTTTGTTTTTCGCACTGTGTTTTCAATACCCGATGACGCTGAACCTATCGAACTGGTACGCCGGCAGTTCGATCTTTGCCCTTGTCATGATGCTTGGGCTGAGTGGCTATGGCTTTTATACCTCGCTCGGCGGGCAGAAGGTCTTCGCGGGGAAGCTGCTGGAGGAATGATTCACGCTTAAAGCCATTTGTAATTTCATTCGATAACGAAGGACACACCTATGACTCCTGAACGCTGGCAACAAATCAAAAATCTGGTAAATTCCGCGTTGGAGCAAAACGCCGAACAGCGCGCCACAGCCTTGCAGCAATCTTGCTCCGAAGATTTGTCGCTACAAAGAGGTGCGGAAGCCCTGCTTTCCTTTCACGAACAAGCCACGCGCAATTTAGTCAATGCGCCCGTCGCCAAATTCAGTTCCGCAGGCACTATGTCGCCAGAACGCTGGCAACAGATTGAGCAAATCTTTCAGTCGGCGGTGGAACTGCAACCCACCCAGCGCGCGGCATATCTGGTAAAAGCTTGCGGCGATGATGCGGAGTTGCGCCAGGAAGTCGAAGCTTTGCTGGTGTTCCAAACCGGCATGAGCGGCGTGATCCAAGGCGCGGTTCACCAAGCCGCCGGGTTGTTGGATAACTCCATCGCCAAAACGCGATTTGCGCCTGGAATGACGCTCAACAAGCGTTACCGAATCATCGGCCTGTTGGGACGCGGCGGGATGGGAGAAGTTTACCGCGCTGATGATTTGAAACTCGACCAGCCGGTCGCGATGAAATTCCTGACCGAAAAACTTTCCAACGACAAAGCCATGCTGGCGCGCTTTCACGGCGAAGTGGCGATGGCGCATCGCGTCACGCATCCGAACGTTTGCCGAGTCCACGACATCGGCGAAGTGGTGACTTCATCCGGCAAGCTGCATTTCCTTTCGATGGAATACGTGGACGGCGAAGACCTGTCTTCGCTGCTGCGCCGCATCGGGCGTTTGCCTGCGGACAAGGCGGTTGAAATCGCCAATCAGCTTTGCGCCGGAATCGCCGCCGCGCACGAAGCGGGCGTGCTGCATCGTGATCTGAAACCGGCGAACATCATGCTCGACGGCAAAGGCCACGTCCGCATCACCGATTTCGGCCTCGCAGGATTTGCCGAACAGATTCGTGGCGAAGAAGTTTTTGCTGGAACACCCGCTTACATGTCGCCCGAACAATTTGCGGGCAAAGAAGTCACGACAAAGAGCGACATTTACGCGCTGGGCTTGGTGCTTTACGAAATCTTCACCGGCAAGCGCGTCTTTGAAGCCAACTCGCTGCAAGAACTGCAACGCCTGCACGAAAGCAGTTCGCCGACCAATCCTTCGAACTGGGTGAAAGACATTGATCCGCTGGTCGAGCGCGTGATTCTGCGCTGTCTGGAAAAAGACCCAAGCCTACGGTTGGCTTCGGCGAAACAAGTGGCGGACGCCTTGCCGGGCGGCGATCCGCTGGCGGCGGCGCTGGCGATGGGCGAAACGCCTTCGCCGGAGATGGTCGCAGCCGCGCCCAAATCAGGCAGCTTGCGTCCGGCGGTGGCGGGCGCTTGTTTGGCGGTGACACTGCTGATCCTAGCCATCTTGCTGCTGATGGCGAAATCCGTCTTTTTGCATGAGGCGCTGCCACTGCAAAAATCGCCGGAAGTATTGGCTGAGCGCGCGCAAAGCCTTGGCCAGAAATTCGGTTACAACGCAGCACCCACAGATTCGGCGCATGGGTTTGAGCTTGAGCCGAACTATTGGGAGTACGGCTATCGGACGAAAGCCCCGGCAGGTTTTTGGGAACGAATCAAGACGGGCCAGCCATTGATGATCTATTTCTGGTATCGCCAGAGTCCTAAGTATTTGGTACCGATCAACCCGCCAGTCAATGTCGGGCTGAACGATCCGCCGCAAGATGTGCCGGGCATGGTCAGTATGATTCTCGACCCGCGCGGGCGGCTAGTGGAATTCCAGGCTGTTCCGCCACAGTTGGTTCCGCAAGAAAGCATGCAGGCGGAACCAGATTGGACGCCGCTGTTTGCTGAAGCCGGGTTGGATTTCACCAAATTCACCTCCAGCAGTCCGCAATGGAATCCTCCCGGCTTTGCCGACAAACAAGCCGCCTGGCAAGGTCAGCACCCCGATCATCCGGATGTTTCGCTGCGTGTGGAAGCCGCCGCCTGGCGAGGAAATCCCGTGTACTTTCGACTGGTTACGCCGTGGGACAAAGCGCGGCGGCAGGAAGCGGAAACACTGAGCGTCAGTAATAAAGTCGGGACAGTCATGGGCTATATCGTCCTTGCGGCGCTCATTCTGGGATCCTTGCTACTCGCGCGGCGGAACCTGCGGCAGGAACGTGGCGACCGCAAAGGGGCGAACAAGCTGGCGCTGATTATTTTTACCCTCGTCTTGCTCACGCAGTTGTTCGGCGCACATCATGTGCCCACCAACGGTGAATTGCAGATTCTGAATGAAATTGCGACTAACGCGCTGTTAGCCGCTGTGCTGGCTTGGCTCTTTTATCTGGCGTTGGAACCTTATGTGCGCCGGTACTGGCCGAAGCTGATGATTTCATGGACCCGTTTGCTGGCTGGCGATTTCCGCGATCCGATGATTGGGCGAGACATGTTATTGGGCGGGCTGTTCGGACTGATCGGCCACCCGCTGGTCATCTCGGCCGGCCATCTGATTGCAGTGCGCATGGGTCTTGGCAGCGCGCCTCGTCATAATTTGGGCAGTTTTACACTCGGCGGAATTCGCCACCTGTTCTCTCATTTTCTGCTTGATCTATGGCAGGCGATTTTTATGGGGTTGGCGGCGTTATTGCTGCTGCTGCTGATTTACATCGTTGTGCGCCGAGAGTGGTTGGCGGCGTGGGTGACCTGGTTAATTTTCTACACGCTGCTACTGCTGTTTTTCACGTCCTCCTGGCCCTACGAATTCCTGTATACGATTCAAGCCGCAGCAGTCGTCATCACGGCCTCACGCTTCGGCCTGCTCGCCACGATGTTCTACTGGGTCTTTGTCTTTATGTGGTTCGAGTATCCGCTGACGCTGGATTTTTCGCGTTGGTACGCGGGCAATGGACTGTTTGCCGTGGGCGTGATGCTGGCGTTGAGCGGATACGGCTTTTACACCTCGCTTGGCGGGCAGAAGGTATTCGCGGGGAAGCTGCTGGAAGAGTGAGGCCTGGGTACGCAGCACTTCCAGCGTGCAGGTTTGGCAGCGGACGCATTCCTGCCGGAAGGAAGATGTTCTACGCCGAGACCGCGCGCTGGAAGCTGCGCGTACCCAGGTGGCAAAAGGTATTCGCGGGGAAGTTGCTGGAAGAGTGAACCGTGGGAACGCGAAGCGCCTGGGAGCGCAGGCGTCCCCGCCGGCTGTATCGGAAGCTGCGCGCTTTTATTAATTGCAGGCGAAGGCGCTTGCGTACCCAGGAAGTGATGCTCAAAGATTAAAAAAGTTGTTTACAGCGAAAGGTCGGCATGTATAATCCCGCTTCGCTTTCGGCAAGTTTTAGAAGTCTTTGAGCCCCGAGCAAGTCTGATTCTCAGTCTTCCCACAGAGAGTCGAACCTTCCACCCCCATCTGACGATCCAGTCAGTGCAATTACAATCAATGTCGAGTTTGTTATTCTCTCCGAAAATTCCCTAGCAGTATCGGTCTGTTGAAATTCAATGGTGCTGCCTCGGCATGAGGTTTCCTGTAAAGGTCTGGCTATTCGGGCGGAAGTGTCTTTTCAACCCGACGCCAAAAGAAGATGCAATCAATTGAACCGTTAAATCACGTGAACTCAGACACTAACCAAGCTCCCGGAACTGAAACGCTGCCGGTTTACCGCATCCAGCCTTCGCGCGGCTGGGTTGCGCTGAGGCTGCAAGAAGTTTGGGAATACCGCGAGCTTCTGTATTTCCTGACCTGGCGCGACATCAAAGTCCGGTACAAACAAACCGCATTGGGCATCGCCTGGGCCATCATCCAGCCATTTTTCACAATGCTGGTGTTTACCTTCATCCGTGGACTGGCCAAAATTCCTTCGGACGGCATTCCCTATCCGGTGTTTTGTTACGCGGCGTTGGTTCCGTGGACGTTTTTTGCCAACGGGTTGACCAATTCATCGAACAGTTTGGTCGGCAGTTCCAATTTGCTCAGCAAGGTGTATTTCCCCAGGCTGACGATTCCGCTGGCAACGGTCTTTTCCGGCATCGTGGATTTGTTGCTGGCGTTCGCGCTGTTGCTGGTGATGATGCTGTATTACGGCGTTGCGCCAACCTGGCAGATTGTCTGGTTGCCGTTGTTTTTGTTGCTGGCGCTGATCACTTCACTGGGCGTCGGGTTGTGGCTGTCGGCGCTCAACGTGAAGTATCGGGACGTGAAATACATCGTTCCTTTCATCGCGCAGTTCTGGTTGCTGGCAACGCCAATCGCATATCCAAGCAGTCTGCTGAAAGAACCCTGGCGGACAATTTACGGGTTAAATCCGATGGCTGGTGTCGTCGAAGGCTTCCGCTGGGCGCTGCTGGGGTCAAAGATTACCGTTGGCCCGCTGTTGCTCGTTTCTTCGCTGATGGCTGTGTTGATTTTGGTTGGTGGGGCGTTTTACTTTCGCCGGATGGAAAAAACCTTTGCCGATATCGTTTGACGCGTAAGCAAGATTTCTGATGCCCCAAACCCAGCAACGCCCCGTATTCCTGCTGCTAAAACAGTCTTTGAAACGCCGACCACGACTGGCTCGCTTGATCTATATGATTCGGGCTTTTTGGTGGCTGGGGCCGTGGAGAGAACTCTTCATCAGGTATTATCAACGTCATAGCCGCAACCCTGTGCTGGTTCGGAATCAGAAATCGCTCTTTAACGATTTGAACTCAAAAGCGGCAATTGAAAGCCTGAATCGCGAAGGTTACGCCCTGGGCATTCAAGTGCCGGAACCGGAAATTTCCAAACTTGTCAGCATCTGCAAGCAGCAGGATGTTCATTCCAATCCGCATCTTTACTGCCCGACCGTTCGCGATATTGCGCACGATCCGAAGCTGCTGGAAGTCGTCACAGGATATTTCGGCGTTGAGCCGGTTCTGTTTAGCTCGAATCTTTATTGGACTTGGCCGCCATCCGATGAAGGAAAACGGCAACAAGCGATGAGATTGAAATCCCAGTTCCATTACGACGTCGGGGATTTCAAAACGCTGGTCGTGTTTGTCTATTTAACCGACGTTGACGAAAACAGTGGGCCGCACGTGCTGATCACCGGAACGCATGGACAAAAACCGCCAACGCGGCTTCTATCCCGGTTCCTGAACGACCGCAACGCTTACGGCGAATTTGGAGACAGGGTAAAAGTCATCACAGGCCAACGCGGCACAGGCTTTTTTGAAGACCTGACCTGTTACCACAAACATTCCGTTGGCAATAAAGCGCGGTTGATTCTGACGATTTGTTACCTGCTTCAACGCAAGCCTTTGAACGCATAACTCGCTGGGAGTTTCGATTTGCAAGATTGGTTTTCAGACAATTCCAGACAGTGTTTGATCGTTGCCGAAATTGCGCAGGCGCACGACGGAAGCTTGGGAACGGCGCATGCCTACATTGACGCCGCCGCGTCCGCCGGAGCCGACGCAATTAAGTTCCAGACGCACATTGCTGCTGCCGAAAGCACGCCGGGCGAACCGTGGCGCGTCAAGTTCAGCCGTCAGGACGCGACTCGATACGATTACTGGCGGCGAATGGAATTCACGGAAGAGCAATGGTTTGGTCTGGCCGCCCACGCCGCCGAAAAAGGATTGATCTTTTTGTCGTCTGCGTTTTCCTTTGAAGCGGTTGATTTGCTGGAACGCGTTGGCGTGCCCGCCTGGAAAGTTGGCGCGGGCGAAACTTCAAACATTCCGCTGCTGGAAAAAATGGCCGCAACAGGCAAACCCGTCATTCTTTCCAGTGGAATGTCCGGCTGGAAAGAACTGGACGCGGCGGTCAAATGCGTTCGAGGAAACGGCGCGCCGGTCGCTGTGTTGCAATGCACGACGGCGTATCCTTGTCCGCCGGAAAAGTTGGGATTGAACGTGATTGGCGAGCTGCGCCAGCGGTACAACTGCCCCGTCGGACTGTCAGATCATTCGGGAACGATTTACGCGGGCATTGGCGCGGCAACGCTGGGGGCCAACATTATCGAAGTCCACATCACCTTTTCCCGGCACGGATTCGGCCCGGACGTCCCCGCTTCGTTGACAATCAAAGGTCTGAAGCAATTGATCGCCGGAGTCCGCTTTATCGAACGCGCTTTGCGAAATCCTGTAGACAAACAAGCGATGGCTGAAACCTTCACCGAGTTGCGGCAGGTTTTCGGCAAAAGCGTTGTCGCTGCTCGCGCGCTTCCAGCCGGTCATCAACTGACCATCAGCGATCTGGCGTTCAAAAAACCCGGCACAGGAATTCCCGCCGCGCATTACCGCGAAGTTCTGAATCGCCGGCTCAACCGCGATGTCGCCGCCAACACTTTGTTTTCGGAGGAAGATTTTGAGTAAACGAAAGATCTGCGTGGTGCTGGTTGATCGCGCGAATTACGGGCGCATCAAACCGGTCATGACGGCCATCGCGAATCGTCCGGAGCTGGAACTGCAAATCGTCGCTGCCGGAACAATGGTGCTGGAACGATTTGATCAGCCAGTCAACGTCGTTCGCCAGGACGGGTTTGATGTGAAGGGAGAAATTTACCTGGAACTGGAAGGTTCGACTCCGGCGACGATGGCCAAATCCGTAGGCTTTGGCGTCGTCGAATTCGCCAGCGAGTTTCAGCGGTTGAAACCGGATGTGGTCCTATTGATCGGCGACCGGTACGAAATGCTGGCAGCGGCAATTGCGGCGGCTTACATGAACATCTGTATTGCGCACATTCAGGGCGGCGAAGTTTCCGGCTCGATTGATGAAAGCGCGCGGCATGCCATCAGTAAATTCGCGCACTTCCATTTTCCCAGTACGTGGCGTTCTGCCGAATACTTGACTCGAATGGGCGAGCGCCCGGACACGATTCTGGCTGTAGGCTGCCCTTCGTCGGACATCGCGCGAACTTTTGATAAACGATTGTCGCCTGAAGTCGTCAACACAGGCGGCGGCGGTTCGCCGATTGATGTCAACGAAGCGTTCCTGCTGGTGCTGTTTCATCCAACCACGACCGAATACGGCGGTGAGCGCGGACAGATGGAAGCAGTACTGGAAGCGCTGCGACGCCTGGCGATGCAAACCGTTTTGTTGTGGCCCAATATTGACGCCGGTTCTGATCATATCAGCAAAGCGATTCGCTCCTTCCGCGTCAATCATCAGCCGAACTGGCTGAGAAACCTGACCAACCTTTCTCCGGAAAACTATCTAAAAGTTCTGGCCAACACGGCTTGCGCGATTGGAAATTCGTCGAGTTTCGTGCGCGACGCCGGGTATTTCGGCTCGCCCGTGGTGCTGGTTGGCAATCGCCAGGAAGGCCGCGAAACCGATGCGCATGTGACGCGAGTCGCCCCGACTGCGGACGAAGTTTTCGCGGTTGCCAAATCGCAGCTTAAACATGGCCGTTACGCCCCCAGCAAGTTATATGGCGACGGTTATGTTTCCGAACGCATCGCGCAAGGCTTGTGCGAATTGAAGCCCTACATTCAAAAGCGGCTGCACTACATTTATGACTGATCCCGCCTTCCCCAAACTTTCCATCGTCATCCGCTGTCGCAACGAAGCCGGCAGTCTTCGCAATGTGCTGGCAGCGCTTCGCGCACAGCGATGCGATTTCAATTGGGAAGTCGTGCTGGTGGATAACGAATCGGAAGACGACACCAGAGAGATTGCCGAAGAGTTCGGCGCACGCGTTGTCCCCATCAGCCGACAGGAATTCAGTTATGGCCGCGCAATTAACTTGGGCGTGGCCGCTTCGCGTGGAAAGTTAGTCATGCTGCTCAGCGCGCATGCCTTGCCGATTGGCTCGTATTTTTTGAACGCCGCGGTTGCTCCGTTTGAAGACACCCAGGTCGCCGCCGCACGCTGTTTGCTGGTCACCAGCCCGCGCCAGCTTCAAACCTGGTATCAGCCGAAAGACATTCACTACGCTTCCGCCGAAGAACAACGCAAAGCGGAAACCGGCAGCACTTGGGTTGGCGAGTACCCGACCGGCGGTTGTTGCGTCATTCGTCGCGCGGTGTGGGAAGAAGTGAAGTACGACGAACAATTGGAATCGAACGAAGATAAGTTGTGGGCTTCGCATGTGCTGGCCAAGGGCTGGAAAGTTCGCTGTTGCGCCGAAGCCATTTGGATGTACACGCGCAAATATGGGCGCCGCGAACGAGTGATGCGCGAAACGCGGCAACAACTATCGCTTTATAGAATCACGGGCCGCGCGCCACTTGGCGTCGGGAAGTATTTGTGGCTGATGTTCCGCAGCTTGCTTGCCGCCCCGTTTGTCGCGCTGCGTTATGTTTACGAAAATTTTGCCTGGAACACGTCCCTGGTCAGCATTCCCTGGCGCGCCAAACGCGCCCCCGAATCCGGCAGCTTCGTGGAGTTTGATCAAAAACGATAGATGGTTGAATTGAAAGAGCCTGGAAAATCCGTGTGGCTGATTTCCGGTTTGATACTGGCGGCATTTGCCGTTTACGGCAGTCCCTTCCTGCTGGATTACCTGAACAGCGGAGACCAGTTGCCAGCGACCTTGCAGCTAGTTGATCCGCAGCTTTTTCAGAATGACCCGATTGTCGCTGCGATGGGCAAACTGAAAAGCGGCTTTTATTTGGCCTTGGCAGCAGCGATGAAGCTGTTCGGTGTTTCGCCACAGCAAACCGAGCCAACGATTTACGCACTGTTCCTTGCTTCAAAGTTGCTCTTGATTGTAGGAGCGTTCGCACTCTGCCGGTCATTGAAAAACAGTTTCTGGCTCTTCGTTGTGTTTGCTGCGTGGTGCTGTCATCAGAAACCGTCGCTGCTGGGCAGTGTGACGCTGTTTTTGCCGCTCATCACGCACAACGAAGTCGCGCTTGTGATGGGAATTTTCGCCCTTGCCTGTTTGCTGCGCGAACGAATGTTTCTGTTCTGGTTGTTGGCTGGCGCAATGGTTTTGGTTCACGTGATTGTCGGGCTGCAATTTGTGCTTTGCCTCGCTCCGGTGCTGGTGTGGCGGCGCAAGTTCGACAAATCCTTTCTGACTGGCGCTGGCTTTTTCGTCGCCTGTTGCGTCATTTATCTGCTGACAATGGCGCCGGCGGCAATGAGCGCCGAAGAATGGCAATTGTTTCTTTCTACCAACGGCAACACCGGCCACATTTCGCTGTTCAGGCATGGCTGGCTGGACTGGTTTGGTTTCGTATCGGTGTTCGGTTTGGCACTGATGGCGTCCAATCGTTTTTTGAAAGGCGACGCAGGATTTGCGTTGCTGAAACAAGCGGCGATTTGTGGGTCGCTGATCGGCTTGCTGCTTTCCTTGGCAGCGGTTTTAAGCCGCGCGATGAAACCGATGCTGTTTCAACCGATGCGAATCTTCTTCTGGGTGACGCTGTTTTGCTTTTTGCTGATCGCCGCCGCCATGGTGGAAGCGTTTAGAAATTCTTCCCGACTGGCTGGAATTCTGCTGGCATCGGTATTGGTCCTGACGGTGTTGAATTCAATCCTGACGCCCCTATTCGCGTTTCTTGGCCTCGCTTATTTTGTCGCTGAACGGCTGGCGGCGAAGACTTTGGAGCGCGGCGGCTCTAGTGCCACTTTGGTATTTCTGACACAAGGCACTCTGATTGTAACGACCATCGCAATTTTCACGGCCTGGCTGCTGGGCAACAAACAACCGGTCGGATCGTTACGGTCGCCAACGCTCTTGCTACCCGGCGCAATCTGCCTGGCGGCATTGTTTTTGCCGAAACTGAAGCCCTTGCAAACGCCGTTGGCCGTGGGATTGATGCTTTACTGTCTGATTGCAGCTTCGGTTTATCGCTACGAATACAATCAACGCTGGCTGGATGCTGATTGGCGGGCTGTGCGGTTGTGGGTTCAAACCAACACGAATCTTGCAGATCGTTTCATCACACCGCCTGACCAGATTGGGTTTCGAGTCTTGGCCCTGCGTTCCACCGCCAGCGAAGCATTGCCGCGTGTCATCTGGTCGGCGCCATTTACTGCAATGGAAAACAAACAAATCGCGGACCGCACAGCGAAAGGATACGTGAAAGATTCAACCGATCCGGCCTATCTTTTTGAGCTGGCGCGCGAATGGCATTGCAATTATGTTGTTGCGCGGGGTGAGTATGACGCGCGCTTCGTCCCTTTGTTCCGCGCAGGCAAATTCAGTGTTTTGAAAGTTACAGAATGAACATTCTCGGATTGATTCCAGCTCGCGGAGGGTCGAAAGGCGTTCCGCGAAAAAATATCCGCTTGCTGGCGGGAAAGCCTTTGCTGGCGTACACCGCCGAAGCCGCGTTGGCATCGAAACGGCTGACACGCGTGATTCTGAGCACTGACGACGATGAAATTGCAGAAGTCGGGCGAAGTTGCGGCGTCGAAGTTCCCTTCCTGCGGCCAGCGGAACTGGCGGAAGACACGACTCCGACATTGCCCGTTATTCAACACGCGATTCATTTTCTGGAAATACGCGGCCAACGCTTCGATGCAATCTGTTTGCTGCAACCCACGAACCCTTTGCGCCGGACATCGGACATTGACGGTTGCATTGAATTGATGGAACGCGCCCAGGCTGACACGGTTTTTACAATGCTTGCCGTTCCAGCTGAACATAATCCGCACTGGGTTTATTTCAGAAACGCGGACGGCAGTTTGCAACTGAGCACAGGCGAATCATCACCGATCCCCCGCCGCCAGGATTTGCCGTCTGCCTATCATCGCGAAGGTTCGGTGTATGTGGCCAGGCGAGATGTGGTAATGCTTGGCAACAGTTTATACGGCGCACGCGTAATCGGTTACGAAATTGAACGCAGCCGCAGCGTCAACATAGATAACCTGGAAGATTGGAAAAAAGCGGAACGACTAATCCAGGAAAAAACATCAGCCGCGAAGTGAATCAAAGCAGTGACAAGATTGAATTTTGTTCCTTTTGATCCTTCACGGTAATTTTTTGTCTCGCAACCCTCTGCAAACTTATGTGTGGAATTGCCGGAATTTTCGGCTCTAACTACTCGCCGACCAGGCTGGAGGCAATGATTGCCAGCCAGCACCATCGCGGACCGGATGCGACAGATTCTTATTTGTCGCCAGCGGGTTTCGCCGGAATTGGCCACAATCGTTTGAGCATCATTGATCTGTCGCCAGCCGGTCGCCAGCCGATGAGCAACCACGATGGCTCGCTATGGGTTGTTTTCAACGGCGAAATCTACAACTACCTGGAGCTTCGCGCCGAACTCGGCGATTACCCTTTTCGCAGCCAGTCAGATACCGAAGTGCTGCTGGCCGCCTACGAAAAGTGGGGGGAATCCTGTTTGGATCGGCTGATCGGTATGTTCGCATTTATGCTCTGGGATGAACGCAGCCAAACGCTGTTTGCTGCGCGCGACCGGTTCGGCGTCAAGCCGCTTTATTATCATCAGGCCACAGATGGCACGTTGCGAATCGCAAGCGAGATCAAAGCGCTGCACGCTTCGGGCGTTCCGCCTTTTCCCGACGAAACAAGCTGGGCAACGTATCTGACTTATGGCTTGTACGATCATGGTGATCGGACATTTTGGCAGGATGTGCTGAACCTGCCGCCGGGCCATGCGATGACCTGGCGCGACGGGCGTTTGCGAATTAAACGTTGGTACGATTTGTCCGCCATTGCCACTGCTGGAGAAGATACGCGCCCGCTCAAACAAGTGGCGGAAGAATACCTTTCGCTGTTGACTGATAGCGTTCGGCTGAGGTTCCGGTCGGATGTCCCGGTTGGCATTAACCTGAGCGGTGGCCTGGATTCTTCTACACTGCTAGGCTTGGTCCACGCAGTCCAGGGAGTTGAAAGCAGTGTTCGCGCGTTCACGTTTGTCTGCGGCGATCCGAATTATGACGAATTGCCCTGGGTCCAGCAGATGCTGCAGTGGACAAAACATCCTTTGACTGTTTGCCGTCTCTCGGCTGAAGACGTGCCCGCGCTGGCAGATTCGGTTCAACTGGCGCAGGATGAACCTTTCGGCGGATTGCCTACCTTGGCGTATGCGCGTGTGTTTGAAGAAGCGCGAGCGCAGGGCGTAATCGTGTTGCTGGATGGTCAGGGAATGGATGAACAGTGGGCGGGATACGATTACTATAACTTTTCATCAAATGGCCACGGCGTGACAACGGTTCAAGGCACTAAGGAAAGCCCGGTTCGCCCTGAATGCCTGAAACCGGATTTTCGAAACCTGGCAAAAGGCTTTGAACCGCCAAAACCGTTCGGCGACAGGCTTCGAAATCTGCAATTTCGCGATGCGCGGTTTACCAAAATCCCGCGCGCGCTGCGTTTCAGTGACCGCGTTTCGATGCGCGCTTCTACGGAACTGCGCGAACCTTTTTTGGACCACAGATTGTTCGAGTTGGCGTTGCGCCAACCGATAGACCGGAAACTGAACGGTGGCCAAAGCAAATGGCTGTTGCGGCAAATCGCGCAAGAGTTGCTGCCATCCGGTGTTGTCGAAGCTCCCAAACGCCCGCTGCAAACTCCCCAACGCGAATGGTTGCGCGGCCCGCTCAGCCGCTGGGTGGAAGAAACTCTGGAATTTGCATTCAGCAGACACGCCAAATACTGGTTGGACGAAGCCAAGGTCCGGGAAGCATGGCAACAGTTTCAGCAAGGACCAAACGACAACAGCTTTTTCGTCTGGCAATGGATTTCCGTTGGGCTGTTCAACAAACTGAAAAACAACCGAATGCCCAAAGCGGATGTGAGATTGATTGTGTGAACTTATGAGCGATTTGAGAATCGAAGCAGTCGGACTATCCAAACGATATTCCCTGACAGGAAAGCGCGAACGGTACAAAACTTTGCGCGACCAAATGGCCGAAGCCGTAACAGCACCGTTTCGCAAGCTCGGTGCAGCTTTTCGCCGCAATGGAAACATTGCCAACACGGGGCCAAATTCTTTTTGGGCGCTGAAAGACGTCTCGTTTGAAGTCAGAGCCGGTGAAGTTATTGGCATCATTGGCCGCAACGGCGCAGGCAAAACCACGCTGCTGAAAATGCTGTCGCGCATTACCGAACCTACAAACGGTTATGCAGACATTCACGGGCGAGTCGGTTCCCTGCTGGAAGTCGGCACCGGTTTTCACCCGGAACTGAGCGGGCGCGAAAACATCTTCCTGAATGGCGCGATTCTTGGCATGCACAGGCATGAGATTGAACGGAAATTCGACGAAATCGTCGCCTTTGCCGAAGTCGAGCGATTCATTGATACGCCTGTCAAACATTATTCCAGCGGAATGTATATGCGGCTGGCGTTCGCCGTGGCAGCGCATTTGGAGCCGGAAATCCTGCTGGTTGATGAAGTGCTGGCCGTTGGCGATGCTGCTTTTCAGAAAAAATGCCTGGGCAAGATGGGCGAAATTACCAAAGAAGGCCGAACCATTCTGTTTGTCAGCCACAACATGGGCGCGGTGCGTTCGTTATGCAATAAAGGTCTGGTGCTGAGCGAAGGCCAGTTGATCGAATCCGGCGACATCAGCCGCTGCATCGAACGATATTACAAAGGTATCGGCGCTTTGGTCAGCGGCGAAGAAGAAGCCAATACAACGCATTCGCGTTTCGGCCCAGTCCTGCTCAACGGAACGCTCGATAATTCACTGTCACAAGGCGAAGGCTTTCGGGTTTCAACGACCTTGCACATTGACCAGCCAATCAGCGGCTTCACGCTGTATTGCATGTTGGAAGACATTGGCGGCAGCTTCATTTTCCATCAGCGCGAAGAAAGCAATTTAATGGGATTGCGCGCTTTGGTTGCCGGCAAATACGATATTTCCGTCACCGTTCCACCGCTTTGGCTCAATCCTGGTTTGTATGCGCTCTATTTCAAAATTTTCTTTTGGGGCGAATACGGCTCCACGCGCCACGTTTCGGACAAAATGATGCTGGACGTAACCGGCGTTAGCAGCACTGCCACAGCAGTTTTGCATCCGGAAGTCGGCTGGTCGGTTCAGTTGAAACAGCCAAAAACTGATCAAGCGGCAGCTTGAAGCTGGCTGCCAAATAACTACGTAACATTCATGCATAAGACAGACGTCGTTCATCTCACCTCCAAGCCTCCGTTTGCGCCCGGCTCTTTCAACCGGCTTGTCGGCATGCAGATGGAGAAAATCAAAGGTTTACGCCAAGCCGCCATCAGCTACTGGGACCAGCCAATTCCCCAAAGTGTGCAAGCCAGCGAACAAACCATTCTGGTTAACGAAGATGGTTTATCCGCCGCGAAAAAGGCGCTGCTTAAATTGCCGGAAAAGGTGCGAAGCAATCGCTTTAACGGCGTGTCTGGCCGCGAAAGCCTGATTTACCTTTGGCAAATTCTGGAAACGTTACCGCGGTTGAAACCCAAAGTGGTTGTCTGCTACGACAACTACAAATTCGGGAAGCTACTGCGAGAAAAAATAGACTGGCCTTGCCGGTTGATACTGAACCAGCAGGGGCTTTCCTACCATTTGCCAGCCGACTTCGGAGCGCAAATCTATAACTTGAAATCCTTCGACACGATCTGGACTTCGACGCTGGCTTGTTATCGCTTTGACCGTGAACGCATCACCGCTTACGAACCACTGGTAAACGTCATTCCGAACTGGATTGACATGGATCAGTTTCACCCGGTCACCGAAGAGCGAAAACAAGAGCTACGAGCGCACTGGAACCTGCCCGCCAACGCGCCTGTAGTGCTCTGGCTAAGCCGGTTGGTTCCCAAAAAAGGCGCACATGTGCTGCTGCAATGCTGGCAAAAAATTGTAGCTGAATTCCCGGACGCGATTTTGTGGATCGCTGGTGGCGGAGAAGAAAGCTACATCAATTATTTGCGAAGCCTGACTACGAATTTGGGTCTCAGCGACAATGTGCGATTACAGGGACGGGTTCCGCCCGAAGAAACTCCCACTTGCTATCAGGCTTCGGACGTATATGTGTTCCCGACGCTGTTTACCGGGGAAGGCTTTGGGCTTTCGTTGCTGGAAGGAATGGCATGTGGTTTGGCATGCGCGGCATCGGACATTGCGATTTTGCGCGAGCTTTATACAGAAGACACCGTTTTGTTTGTCCCTGACCCTAACCTGGAAGACGCCTTCGTCAATCCGATTTTGAAGCTGCTCAGGGACCCAGCCTTGCGCTCAAAAATGGGAAAAGCAGCCCGTACCTACGGCGAACAGCATTACCACCACGACAAAATCCTGGCGCAATTGAAAGAATTTTACTGCCGGCAGATGGACTATCTGCCCAAATAAACTTTTAGCCCGATAAGTATTTGGAACATCAACGGTGAATATTACTTTGCTGATTCCGGATGGAGTTGGCGTTCGCAATTTTGTGATTGGCGATTTTCTAAGGCAGGCGAGCCAGGTGGCTGATTGCCACGTGCTGCATTCGATTCCAGAAAATCTGCTGCCCGCTTACCGAAACGGTTTTGGCAACAACCTGAAATGGGAACGGTTGGCACCTTACAAAGAAACGCCGGTTTCAATGGTTTTGCGCTACGCTTTGGCATACGCGCACATGCAATGGGCCGACACGTTTTCGATGCAAAACAATCGTCGCAAACCCATCACAGGCTCCTGGCGCAGACAAACCATCCAACGAACGGCTCGATTCGTGGGACATTTGACGGCTTCGCAAGCGGGCATTCGATTGCTGGACGGCTGGCAAACCAGCGTTGTCACCCGATTGCCGGAAGTCGAACACTACCGCCGCATGTTCGAGCAAACAAAACCATCGGCGGTGTTTTGTTCGCATCAACGCCCGCCAGAAGTGCTGCCCGCGACGCTGGCGGCGAAAAGCCTTGGCATTCCGACGGCAACATTTATCTTCAGTTGGGATAACCTGACCAGCAAAGGCCGCATTGCCGCTCCGTTTGATCATTTTCTGGTGTGGAGCGATCTGATGCGCAGTGAACTGCTGCGGTATTACCCGGACGTGACACCGGACAGGGTTCATGTGGTCGGCACGCCGCAATTTGATCCTTACGCGGCATCGGAACTTCAGTGGTCACGCGAAGAGTTTTTCGCGCGGGCCGGAGCTGATCCTTCGCGGCCATTGATCTGTTATTCTGGCGGCGACACGGGAACCGCGCCGGAAGATCATCTGCACATACGGGCGCTGATGGAATTGATTCGCGGCGGAAAGATCAAAAACAATCCACAGGTTTTGCTGCGGCCTGCGCCCGTGGACGACGGCGGTCGTTACGACGAAGTGCGGCGCGATTATCCGGAACTGATTTACGCGGCGCCTTTCTGGATTCACGCCGACCCGGGAAACTGGGCTAGCGTTATTCCATCGCCGGACGATGTGCAGTTTCTGGCCAACCTGACGCGGCATGCCGATTTGAACGTCAATTTGGCTTCGACGATGACACTGGATTTTGCGATTCACGACCGTCCGGTCATCAATATCGCGTTTGATGTGGCCGACCCGCCTCCGCACGGCAAACCTCTTTGGGAGTATTACTATCGTTTTGATCATTACCGGCCAATTGTCGAAATCGGCGCTGCGCGCTTCGCGCGTTCCCGCGAAGAACTGGCAGAACACATCAACGCCTATCTTGAGACTCCTGCCCTTGACCGCGATGCGCGAAGACGGCTGGTAGAACTGGAAGTCGCCTTGCCCATCGGACAAGCCAGCCAAAAAATCGTCGAAACGCTGAGGCAAATTAGCAGACCGGCGAAACCTTAGCGGCAGTTTCATTTTCCACATCTCATTTTTGATTTGTCATTTGTCATTGATTCGACATTTGCCGCAGCAATAAAAAATGAAAGATGGAAACCGGCAAATGGAAAATGAAAAGCGCGATTCCCGATTTTCACGATGCATATTTGCTTTCTTTGTAATGAATACCCTCCTGGCCGGCACGGTGGCGTAGGCAGTTTTACGCAAACCCTGTCGCGTGCTTTGGTGAGTTGCGGCCATAAAGTGACGGTCATAGGGCTTTACGATTGCGAAAAAATCCTTGATGAACGTGACGAAGGCGTTCGTGTAGTCCGCGTGCCGCATGCCAAATTGCCAGGCACGGGGTTTCTGCTGAACGGCGCCAAGCTGCGTTACGTTTTGCGCTATCTGCACAGCCAGGATGCGATTGATGTGGTCGAAGGACCGGAGTTGAGCCTGGCAATGATTCCTGAAAACTTTCCTGCCGCCAAAGTAATTCGCATGAACGGCGGCCATCAATTTTTTGCTTCCACGCTGGGCACCAAGCCAAAACAATGGCGCAGTTGGCTGGAACGGCGTTCGTTTTCGCGAGCCGATCACCTTTGCGCAGTCAGCCAGTATGTGGCCGAAACAACGCGCCAGCTTTTGCAGCTTGGTGACCGACCGATCGCGATTCTGCCGAATCCTGTGGACACAGCACGCTTTTCGCCACAACCTGCCAACCTAGAAGAAGACGGTTTGATCTTGTTTGCCGGAACGGTTTGTGAAAAAAAAGGAGTGCGCCAGCTTGTTCAAGCCATGCCTCAGATTCTGGCAACAGTGCCAAATGCTCGTTTATGGATTGCCGGAAGAGACTGGCACGACCCGGCCACGGGCGAATCCTTTACAGAAAAACTTCGCCGGATGATTCCGGCGGAACAGTCCGACCGGATTGTCTTTCACGGAATGATTGCGCATTCCGAATTGCCCGGAATGATGGCACGCGCTTCGATTTGTGTTTACCCTTCGCACATGGAAGCAATGCCGCTGGCCTGGCTGGAAGGGCTGGCAATGGGAAAAGCCGTTGTCGCCAGCAACACCGGCCCAGGCCCCGAAGCAATTGAAGACGGCGTTTCCGGTTTACTCTGCGATCCTCATAACCCGGACTCGATTGCTGAAAAACTCATTTTGTTATTACAAAACCCAACCTTGCGCCGCAATCTTGGACTTCAGGCAAGACAACGAGCCGTGAATCTGTTTTCCGTGGAAACATTGGTCAGCCGCAACCAGGAGTTTTATGCCCAGTGTGCAGCAAGCGCCGCGAAGTAAGGCCTTCTCTATCATTCCAATTCTGTCCAGATGAAACTTGGCGTCGCGACAACCTGCCAGCACATTTTTCATGAAGGTCAATGGTGGACCTATGAACCGTTCGTGCTGGAAATGAACGTATGGCACGACCTTTTTGATGAATTGATCGTTGTTGCGCCGTTTGATCAAGGCCCGCCACCGAAATTCTGGGCGCCCTACAAACGATCAACCGGCATCAAAGTCATTCCTTATCGCCGCGACAAAGGCCGTGGAATGAACCAGGAAGTGACCAAGCCTTGGGAAATTCCGCAAATGCTTTACGCAATCACCAAAGCAGCATTGCAAAGCGACGCGTTCCATCTGCGTTCGCCAGCCAGCATTTCTCTGCTGGCGTCTTTGATGTTGCCACTGTTGCAACGCCGGCGTTGCGCCAAGTTTGCAGGTCAATGGACGGGTTATCCCGGCGAACCGCGCACCGTGCGCTGGCAACGCGAAATCCTGAAATCGAACTGGTGGCGTGCACCGGTCACTGTTTACGGTGAATGGCCCAATCAACCGCCGCATATCATTCCGTTTTTCACTTCTGTGCTGAACGCGGAGCAATCAGCGCGCGCCAAAGCCGCAGCCGAAAACAGACACGCCGCCGATCTGTCGAACAGAAATCTGCGCGTGCTTTTTGTCGGCAGATTGTCCAAGTCCAAGAACGTTCATTCCATCATCGAAGCTCTTGCAGCACTGAAAGCCGATGGCGTTATTGTGGAATGCGATATTGTCGGCGACGGCCCGGAATGGGAAACCTTGCAGCGGCACGTAACGGAATCAAAACTGGAACAACAAGTTCGCTTTGCGGGCGGGGTGGAATTTGACCAAGTGCTGGATTTTTATGAACGCGCCGACGCACTGATTTTGATTTCAGAAACCGAAGGCTGGCCAAAAGCGATTGCCGAAGCAATGGCGTTTGGCCAGGTTTGCATTGGTTCAGATCGCGGCCTGGTTCCCTGGATGCTGGGCGTTGGAACGCAAAAACCGCGTGGTTTGGTGATTCAACCGGGTGACGCCAAAGCCTTGGCTGAAACCTTGCGGCGAATTATCCGTCAGCCGGTTGAGCATTTCGAAATGGGCAAGCAAGCCGCGGCCTGGAGCGGAAATTATTCGCTTGAAGGGTTGCGGGAAGCTCTGCGCGATTTGCTCAGCAAATACTGGCAAATGCCAATCGGCGATGAACTGAAGTGAGATTTCCTGAACGCTTGAAACACAATTCAGCCTCTTCCCTGTCGCCTAGATCGTTTGTCTTGCTGGTTGCGTTTTGTTCGCTGACCGTCTTGCTGATTTTCTGGCGCTTTGTTCCTGCCGGTCCGGCAGCCAGTGAAAACTCCGATTACCTGAATTATTACGAACCCGTTGCGCAAAATTTGGCGGCGGGGAAAGGGCTGGTCACAAACAGCGGCTTGCCTGGAACGCATTATCCGCCGGGCTATCCCCTGTTATTGGCAACTGCGTTCAAGCTTGCAGCCTGGTTTTCGCTTTCGCCCGAAACCGCCAATTGGGGCTTAACACTGATCAGCCATCTATTCGCCGCGGTGTTCATTTTCCAGCTCGCCCGCAAGTTATGGGGAAATATCGGTGGTGTCCTCGCTGCACTCGCCTGGATCAGCTACCCGCCGATTCTGTGGCTATCCAAACAACCCAGCAGTGAAATTCCCTTCATGGCTGTTTTTTATGGAAGCGTCTGCTTGCTGTGGTCGGCTTATTGGCGGCAGGCAAGATGGCATTTTTACGTGCTGGCCGGATTCCTTGGCGGAATCGCAGCACTGATTCGCCCCATCGGACTTGGCGCAATGGTGATGATGGGGTTGGGATTGCTGTTGGCGACACGTGGCCGGAATTTGCGGATGCGGCTGGCACTGGTTGGCTTGCTGTTGCTCGGAAACCTGCTGGCAATTTTTCCCTGGCAGGTTTGGGTGTATGCGCGCACCGGCAAAGTGGTGTTGCTGAGCGGCAATCTGGTTCCCAGCATCCGTGACGGGCTGCGGTTTGCCGTCAATTTGAAAAAATACCGCCAAGCCGTGTCGGTTCCCGAAGACGTGCGCGAGATGATGCAGAGAATTGACAGGCGTTTTGACGAGATGGTTTCCCTGCCGAGCGTGGCCAAAGTCGTGCGCGACGAAGCCAGTCCACAGCCGATGGCATTGGTCAAATTGCTGCTGATCAAAGCCACCCGCAGTTGGTATGCCACCGACAGCGGCCGCCGCGAAGGCATAATTCTACTGCTTCAAATTGTCTATCTGGGTTTGGTTGCCGTTGGCGGCTGGTGCGCGTGGAAAGCCGGGGGACAACCGCGGCAGTTGTTTTTTGGCATTGCCCTGACGCTGCTTTATTTCTGGGGAATGACAATTCTGACGCTTTCGATTTTGCGCTATTTGACCCCAATCATCGGCTTATCATTCGCATTGATCCCAGGCATTTTGGGTTCGCCTCGTGTCCGGCGCGCAAGCACGCAAAACGATTTGCCAGGCGTGATGCACATTACCGACACGCTGGACAGCGGCGGAGCCGAGCGAATGGCCGTCAATCTGGTCAACCATCTGCCGCGTGACCGATACAAGATTTTCCTCTGCACCACGCGGCGCGACGGAGCGTTGGCGGATTCGGTGGCCACGGATGTAGAGCGCTTGCGGCTGGAACGACGCGGACGGTTTGATCTAAAAGCGATCCTGCGGCTGAAAGAATTCATCGCCGAACACGATATTCGCCTGCTGCACGCGCATAACACATCGCTTTTCGTTGCCCTTGCAGCAGCGGTTTTCCCGCCGCGTCCCGCAGTAATCTGGCATCACCACACTGGCAGATTTGCGATGGAAGACAGGGCCGCGCTGATTTACCGCCTGGTCGCCCGGCAAATCAGCGGCGTCATCGTCGTCAATCAGGATTTAGCCGAATGGACAAAGCGTCGTTTGGGCGTGCCCGCCGACCTAGTTCGCTACATCCCCAATTTTGTTAGTGAAAGCGCAATCCAGCCGCCCATCGAATTGCCAGGCGAACCTGGAAAGCGAATTGTGTGCGTGGCCAACATTCATCCCGACAAAGATCATTCAACGCTGTTTCGAGCGATGAAGCTGGTTGTTGAACAAGTTCCCGACGCCCACCTGTTGCTTGCGGGCGAAGCGCGCGACGCGAATTATCTGAAAACGGTGACTTCTGAAATGGTCAGGCTGGGATTGATCAGCAACATCTCTTTGCTGGGACAACAAAAAAACATCCCGCAACTGCTTAGCGCGTGCGATATTGGCGTGCTGAGTTCGGTTTCGGAAGGCTTGCCGATGGCGCTGCTGGAATACGGCATCGCCGGATTGCCAGTCGTTGCAACCAGGGTTGGGCAATGCGCTGAAGTTCTGGATTTCGGGAATGCCGGAATCACGGCTCCGCCCGCTGAGCCGAACAAATTGGCCGATGCCTTGATTACGTTGCTGCAATCGGCTGAGCGACGACGCGAACTTGGCGAGAAACTGCGCGAGCGTGTGCTTGAAAACTACAGTTCGCGCGCTGTTATCACTGAAGTTTGCCGAATGTATGAAGAAGTGTTACATCGTGCCCGTGCCCGCAATCGGTAGGAGCATTACATGATAGATCGAACTTTCGTCACGCCGATAAATCCCAATTTACCTGGCAGTCGCCTGCAAGCCAGACCCATGCCGCAACAGTTGATTCGCGTCCTGGGGCTTCCTGATTCCAAAATCATTCCGGCGCTGCTGTTGCTGCACGCTTTGCTGGGGCCGCTGCTTTTAATTTCTCCTGCGGTTGCCGTTCTGCACATGGGCGTCCTGACATTGTTTGGAATCTGGTGGTCCGCGCTTTCGCCCAGAACCGAAAACGTCACCTGGATTTGTGCGTATATTGTCGGGGCCGAAGTCTTGTGGCGAATGGTTGACGCCGCTGTTTTCTGGGAATTTGGCAAATACAGCATCATCGCTTTCTTGCTGTTGACGATGATTCGAACCGGAAAATTGAGCGGCGCATTTCTGCCCTTTCTGTTTTTCGCGTTGCTGCTGCCATCCAGCATTTTGCCAACCGCCAATATGGCAACCGAAGAGTTACGGAAACAAATCAGTTTCAACTTGTCGGGCCCGTTGGCATTGGCCGTCTGCACCTGGTTCTTCTGGCAAATCACTTTTTCAGCCGAACAATTGCAGCGAATGTTTCTGGCGCTGATCTGTCCGATTGTTTCCATCGCTTCGATTGCCCTGTTTGGCATTCTGGCCAATGCAAAGCTCAGCTTTAACAACAGTTCAAACTTTGCCACCAGCGGCGGATATGGCCCCAACCAGGTTTCGGCCGTTTTGGGATTGGGCGCGCTGGCAGCTTTTTTATGGCTGTTCAATAAAAACGTGTCTCGTTCGTTGAAAATCACCCTGCTGGTAACGGCACTATTTCTGCTGGCGCAAAGCGCGCTGACATTTTCGCGCGGCGGATTGTATGCGGCGGGCGCGGCGGCAATTCTGGCTTCGCTGTATTTGATTCGTGATCGCCGATTGCGCGCGCAATTCGCGCTGGGCGCGGTGGCAGCGTTTGCCGTCGTGAATTTTTTGGTGCTGCCGCAGTTGGACCAGTTCACAACCGGCGCATTATCCAAACGGTTCAGCGACACGCGAATGTCGGGGCGCGACCGGATCATCATGGATGACCTGGAAGTGTTTAACGAACACATGCTGTTTGGCGTGGGACCTGGCCAGGCCAGAGTATTCCGACAGGGGCACAATAAAGCTGCTGCGCATACAGAATTTTCGCGTTTGCTGGCCGAACACGGCGTTTTCGGATTGGCGGCATTACTGCTGATGCTGGGGCTGGCCTGGCGACACTTCCGGCGCGCGCAAACGCCCCAGGCCAAAGCCATTGTCGTGGCGCTGACCGTCTGGAGCTTTCTGAGCATGGCCTCTGTAGCCATGCGAACTGTTGCGCCTGCGTTTTTATTTGGGTTGAGCGCTGCAATGTTTGCCTTCGTTGAAGATCATCCACAACAACCTAGAATTGAGCACTAACCATTTTCCATTTTGGATTTTTCAATTTTCATTTGTCATTGCGCCTGTGAAAAGCGGAAGAATGACAATCGAGGAATTGAAACTGACAAATGGAAAATTGATTTGATTCAAAACGGATTCTCTCTTGCCAGATCAATTGCCTCGTCTGTTAATGGTGTCCACCTTTCTTTCGCACAAAGACGGCAGCCATTCTGTCGCCGAAGACCTGGCCAATCGTTTGCGCACCGAAGCGGAAGCAATCCTCTGCGTTTCGTCACAACGCTCTGGCCTGATGCGCAGCCTGGATATACTGGCAACTTCATTGCTAAAGCGGCGAGATTACGACGTAGCGATTGTCGGCCTTTACAGCGGGCGCGCTTTCTTGTGGGGAGAAGCCGTTTCGTGGCTGCTGGAAAAGCTTGGTCGCCCATTTGTGATTTCCCTGCACGGAGGCGCGTTGCCGGAATTTGCCAAACAACATACGCAGCGCGTGGCCAACACACTCAGCAAAGCGGCGGCGATAACGGCTCCTTCGCGCTACCTGGCCGAATTGATGCGTCCTTACCGCGACGACATCCAACTGCTTCCAAACCCGATTGAACTCGGGCGGTATGAGTTTCGGCTACGCTCCAAGGCACAGCCCAAATTGATCTGGCTGCGTTCCTTTCATCAAATTTACAACCCGGGGTTGGCCGTCAAAGTTGCGGCATTGTTACGCGACGAATTTCCGGATTTGCATCTGACGATGATTGGCCCGGACAAAGGCGACGGCAGTTGGCAGCGAACAGAGCAGGCGGCAAGACTTCTTTTTTCATCCACGAAGAAACACGAAGAAAACACGAAGAAAACGCAAGATGGTTCTTTTCCTCTTCGTGACGCTTCGTGTGACTTCGTGGATGAACCGGTCCTGTTTACCGGCGGCATCGCCAATTCCGAAGTTCCGCAATGGTTGAATCGCGGCGACATTTTCCTCAACACCACCTACGTGGATAACACGCCGGTCAGCGTGATCGAAGCGATGGCTTGCGGCTTGCCAATCGTCAGCACAAATGTCGGCGGGTTGCCTTACCTGCTGGAAGATGGTGAAGACGCATTGCTGGTTCCGCCGGATGATTCGGAAGCAATGGCCGCAGCCGTTCGCAGAGTTTTGACCGAACCGGGATTGGCCGAACGACTTTCGCGCAAAGCACGCCGCAAAGCCGAAAGTTTCGACTGGGAAAACATCTTGCCGATGTGGAGAGATTTGCTTGGGAAAGTTCGATAGCGTTTACGCCAAATTGCCGGTCTGGGCGCAGCATGCTGCTGTCAGCGGCTTTGGGCTGTATTGGTACTGGCAACGGTTTGGTGGCGATTATCAAAACTCGCTCCGGGATTTTTTGGCGCGTGACCGGTTCAGCCACGATGAATGGCAGGCTTGGCAACAAGCAAGTCTGAAATGGCTTCTGACGGCGGCGGCTGAACATGTTCCGTTTTACCGCGACACCTGGAACGAAGAGGAAAAGAAAGCCGCGCGCGCCGGTCAGTTACAGAATTTGCCACTGCTGGAAAAAGACCCGATTCGCGCCAATCCGCATGCCTTCCTGCGCGAAGACTTGAACATCAAAAAACCACTGACGTTTTTTACCAGCGGCTCCACGGGTACGCCCATCGCCAGTTTATGGACGGCGGCGGAACTCAGAGCTTCGATGGCGGTGCGCGAAGCGCGTTCGGCAAATTGGGCTGACGTTTCGTTCACGGTTCCGCGCGCAACGTTTTCCGGGCGCATGGTCGAACCCGACCCGCTGAGCAAAGGCCCGTTTTACCGCTTCAATCTGGTCGAGCGGCAAGTCTATTTTTCGCCGTTTCACCTGCGTCAAGACACAGCGCGGTTTTACGTTGAAGCTTTACGGAAACACAAGGTTCAATGGCTGACCGGATACGCGGTTTCGTATTCCCTGCTGGCAAAATTCAT
Organism: uncultured Heliomicrobium sp.; assembly: GCA_964570175.1. Lineage (GTDB taxonomy): Bacteria > Acidobacteriota > Blastocatellia > RBC074 > RBC074 > RBC074. Next base: position 28,620 of record CAZMXG010000001.1, read on the forward strand.
TCTGGCGGAAAAGCTGGACGTTCCGCCGCTGAAAGCCATCATCACCACCAGCGAAAAAGTGACGCCGGAAATGCGCCGCGTAATGGAATCGGCTTTCGGTTGCCGGGTTTTTGAAGAATACAGCACCGTAGAAAATGTACTGTTCGCCAGCGAATGCGAAGCCGGGCGATTGCACGTCAGCCCGGATGTGGGCGTGATTGAAATCCTGCGGCCGGACGGTAGCTATTGCGATCCTGGCGAAGTTGGCGAAGTTGTAGCCACCAGCTTGATGCATTACTCGCAGCCGTTCATTCGGTTCCGGCTCGGCGATTTGGCGGCTTGGGATAGCGAAGCCTGCGCTTGCGGGCGAGCAATGCCCGTCATCAAAGAAGTCGTTGGACGAATCGAAGATGTGGTCACGGGTCCGGACGGACGGCAACTGGTTCGCTTTCACGGCATTTTCGTCAATCAACAGAACGTCCGCGAAGGCCAGATCATTCAGGAAGCGCTAGACCGCATTCGGGTCAAAATCGTTCCGACGCCGGAATTTAACGAATCCGACGTTTCCGACATCATCGCTCGCGTGCAGCAACGATTGAGCGCCGAAGTTCAAGTGATCGTCGAACCAGTCGCCGAAATCCCAAGAACCAAATCCGGCAAATTCAAAGCTGTTGTATCTCTGCTTGGCAAAGATATACCCTCAGACCGTAATGGATAAGCCCCAAGAACTTCCTTTTGTCACAGTTGTCATGCCCGTTAGAAACGAAGCAGGCTACATCGCTCGCAGCCTGACGGCAGTTACCGAACAGGACTATCCGGCGGAACGGATGGAAATCATCATCGCCGACGGAATGTCGAATGATTCGACGCGGGAAATCGTGAAGCTCTTTCAGTCCCGTTTTGCCCGCGTCCGCTTGATAGACAATCCCGGCAAGATCGCACCGACCGGTTTGAATCGCGCAACGGAACTGGCTGAAGGAGAAATCATCGCCCGCGTGGACGGCCATTGTGAAATCGCGACGGATTACATTCGCAACGCGGTCAGCCATCTGCAAACCGAAGCGGTTGATGGCGTGGGCGGGCCTATTGAAACCATTGGCGAAACGGCAATTGCCCAGGTGATTGCCGCCGCCATGAGTTCGGCTTTTGGCGTGGGTGGTTCTGCCTTTCGCACAATAAAAGGGAAAACAATGCTGGCCGACACCATCGCCTTTCCGGTTTACACCAAAGAGATCATCAAGCGTGCTGGAGGGTACGATGAAGAACTGGTTCGCAATCAGGACGATGAATACAACTATCGGCTGAGAAAGCTGGGCGCGAAATTGTTACTGGCGGCTGATGTGCAATCGAAGTATTACAGCCGTGGCACGATGAAAAAACTGTTCAAGCAGTATTATCAGTATGGATACTGGAAAGTGCGCGTGTTGCAGAAACATCCGCGCCAGATGTCGCTGCGACAGTTTATTCCTCCGGCCTTCGTCGCATCTCTTTTCGGCTCTATTGTTTTGGGGTTAATTTCATCGCTGGGTTGGTGGATTTTTGCCGGAATAATTGGTTGCTATCTCACGGTGAATTTGGTAGCTTCGGCTCGCATCCTGTTGAGCAATCGCCCCTTCCAATTTCAATATTTTCTTTTACCGGCCGTGTTTGCCTCACTTCATCTGAGCTACGGTTTGGGATTTCTGGTCGGGTTCGTGAAATTCGCCCCCCGGTGGCGAATGGATGACCCCAAAGCGCAATTTTAAAAAATTCTTCCCTCGATCTTGTAAATCCACGCTGTGCCCCAGCGAGTGTTATGGACAATCAAGCAGTACGTACGGTGCCAGCCCCCAAAGATCAATCACCAAAAGCAAACTCCAAATCAAATCCCAGGTTTCAGCGAACGGCAGTCAACTCTCTTACGATTCGCATGTTGGCTGTGTGTCTGGCAGCAATTGCCGTTATCAACGCACCGGCTCTGTTCGGACGGCTAATGGCCGCTGCGGCTCCACCGCGAATTGACGTTTCTACCTCGTCGCTATCAACGACATCCATCGGCATTAACTGGCGATTGGTCAACGTGACCAACGTCAGTACGGTACAGATTTTACGGTCGCTATCGGAAAGCAGTGAATTCGTGTTGATTCGCTCTGCTGCGGCCAATACGTCTTCACACACGGATGTTGGGTTAACGCCAGGCACGACGTATTTTTATCAACTCAAAGCAGTTTCTACATTCGGTGGCCAACAGGCGCTTTCTGAAGTGATCTCGGCCAAAACGCTCGGCGGAGCACCTTCGCCAACTGCGACGCCAACGCCTGCTCCGACAGCGACTCCAACTCCAGCGCCCACTGCAACGCCGACACCAGCAAGCACTCCAACGCCTTCGCCAACGGCAACGCCTTTGCCAACGCCTTTGCCGCCCGGAAATCTGCCAGGAATTTATGTCACGCTGAACGGTTCGCCGTCTGGTGATGGTTCCCAAGCGCGTCCGCTGGATATAGCGACGGCGCTGACATACGGCAAAAGCCCGGCCAAACCTGGTGACACGATTTGGATTCGCGGTGGAACATACAGGGCCAACGAATTTCGCTGCTCAGTGCGGGGAACAGCAAGCGCGCCAATTACGATCCGCGCTTATCCTGGCGAACGAGTAATTCTGGACGTTCCCCTGAATGCTTGGGCGGTGCTGATTCCCGAAAGCGAATGGACGAATTTCTGGGGCTTGGAACTAACATGTTCCGATCCTGACCGGACAAAAACCCGGCCTGCCGGTGTAAACGTTTACGGCCCGAACACCAAGTTCATCAACTTGATCATTCACGATACCGGTGTTGCAGCAGGCATGTGGACTCCGGCAACAGATTCAGAAATCTACGGCTGCATCATTTACCGCAATGGCTGGCAAGCCGCGAGCGGGGATCGCGGCCACGGTCACGGGATTTACGCGCAGAACGAAACCGGCATGAAGGTCATGACCGACAACATCGTGTTCAATCAATACGGCTATGGCATTCACGCATACACGGAAAACGGAGCGATCAAAGGCTTTCATATCGAAGGCAATACGATTTTCGGCAACGGCTCGCCTGCATATCCGTCGAACAGCGATTACAACAACGTTTTGATCGGCGGCCTGAAACCTTCCGAACGCGTCGAAATCATCAACAACTACCTTTACCACCCCTTGAGCCTGCAAAACACGACGAATTTGGGATTGTTCTATTCAGCTAAAAACAGCAAAGACGTTGTGCTGCGCGACAATTACATGGCTGGCGGATCGGTGGTCAGTTGGATTCAGGAATGGGAATCCGTTATCGCCACCGGCAACACGATGATCGGCACGCAAAATCTGGTGACACTGGGTTTGCCATCAGGCATTCCAAGTTCAGCCTATAACTGGAATAACAATACATATCTGGTGGCAACCGGCACAGCCAACCCAACACCGTTTTTGTACAGCGGAGGTGTTGGGTTCACGCCATATAGCTTCAGCGCCTGGAAGCAAGCCAATGGTTTCGATTCCGCCAGCCAGTTCGCAGTCAAATCCAACGGCCAGCCCAGCGGCGTTAAAACCTTTGTCCGTCCCAATCGCTATGAAGCAGGCCGGGCAAACATCACCATCTTTAACTGGGATAAAAACCAGACAGTAGATGTTGACCTGTCCGGTGTGCTTGCCCAGGGATCGCGTTACGAAGTCCGCAACGTCAATGATTTTTTTGGCCCTCCGGCCGCGACCGGAACGTTCAGCGGCCAACCGGTTCGTGTTGCAATGCCCCAAACAGACCCCGGACCAGTCTTCGGGGCTTTCGTCGTTTTAACCGTTTCTTCTTCTGCCCCTGCCCCAACGCCTACCCCGACTCCAACTCCCGCCCCTACTCCCACGCCAAAACCGATCTCAACTCCAACACCAGTTCCGACTCCAACTCCAACACCAGTTCCAACTCCCCCCGGCAACACGCCTCCAACCTCAAATTCGGCGCTTCCCCTTGAGGATAACGAGCAGCATCTTCTGGAGTTAATAAGTCAATACAGGCTTCAGCGTGGCCGCAGCCCGCTTGGCACAAGCATCAGTCTGACCAAAGCCAGCGATTTTTTGGCCCGGGAAATGGCCGAGTGGAATTACACGGACAAAATTGATCTTGCAGGACGCGGGCCTGTTGAACGAACACGCGATTATGGCTTTCAGGGCGGCGCCGCTCCCATTGCTGAGGACGCGCTGGTTTTTAATGGCGGCGCTTCTGCAACCGAAGTTTTTAATTCCTGGAAAGCATCATCTCTTGGGCGAATGTTACTGCTGATGCCGGAATGGAAAATCGCAGGCGTCGGACGTTCGTTCAACACAACAACCAATCGCTGGCACTGGAATGTAACCTTTGCGGCGTATTGGGATGCAACCATTCCGCTGGCGGGTGAAGACGAAGAAGGCCGAATTGACGGCAACGAGTTAATCCGGACCCGGCCACCAGCGGCTTCGATGCTGGAAGCGCATCGCTTCAGCGGGTATGGCGACGACGGCTATCCTTACAATCCGGTTCATTGCGACGAAGATGTCGAGCCACGTGTCTGCTGGCGCGATCCGCCGCCTTCCAACACGCGTTTGAATGAGCTTTCCCTGGCGGAAAACTTCGTCGGGTTATGGAAGGTCATGTATTCGATGAACTCGATTGGCATTGTTCATGCCAACTACGACGAATGGGATAAAACCGGCTATACGATGGAGCTTCAGATCAATCCGAATGGTTCCTGGATTATGCGAGGCTACAGAAACAATCAGGGGCCGCCCACAGTTGAAGCCGGAACCTGGAATCTGACGCACATTGCCGACCGCAATGAAGAAGTCATCAACTTCATCCGGTCAGCTTCGCTGCCACGCGCAACCATTCGCGCTCACATCGTTTCCGACCAACTGACGCTTTTTGCCACTGACGGCGGCGGCATCATGAAAAACTTCCTGCGTGGCGTGAATGCCGATGACGACAACAAAGACGATCCGCAGGTGATCTTCGTGCCCAAACAGTAACAGAGGGAAAGAAGGATGGAGAGATAGAGTGGCAGAGAAAGAAAGTTTTCCTGTATCACTCCTTCGCTCCATTCCTCTTTCTCTCAATCCCACAATAGACTCAGTTCATCGCCACAGCCGCCATCGTCATAAACGCGTTAAACTCATCCGCCAGATCGCCATCACTGCTCAGCCGCTGCATCAGAATCACACCGACCAATTCCTTCTTCGGATCAATCCAACCGTAGGTTTTCCACAAACCGCCGTGCCCAAAAGTACCGATGGAATTCAGCCGAAACATTCCTTCGGCGTTGCGAACCACCGCCCAGCCCAGCCCAAATCCAATGCCCGGCGAAAACCCGGCCTGCAGATCGCCAGTGTGATTGGCCGTCATCAATTCAACTGATTGCCTGGTAAGAATTCGGTGGGTATCAAGCGTGCCGCCGTTGAGCATCATCTGATAAAAGCGGAACAGGTCCGGCGCGGTCGAATACAGCCCGGCTTCGGGCGCAGGATATTTTGCGCCAATCCGGTACTGATCAACCTCGGCTTTGGACAGTTTGTCGTTTTCCAGCTTGTAAATGGTCGCAATGCGGTCGTGCTTGCTTTCCGGGACAAAGAAATGGCTGTCGTTCATCCCCAGCGGTTTGAAGATGCGCTCTGTCAAAAATTCATCGTAGCTTTTGCCGGAAACGATTTCGATGATGCGCCCCAGCGTGGCAATGCCCATGTTGCTGTAGCCCCACTTCGTTCCTGGCTCGAAATCCAGGAACCGAGATGGAAATGCTTCGACAGCTTCGGCCAGTGTGCGGTCGCGTTTGGCAAACAAATCCTTGAGTTCGTCTGGATACCCGCCGCTCATTCCCGAAGTGTGCGTCATCAAATCGCGGAGCGTGATTTTGCGCTTGGGCTTTCGGATTTCTTCAATGTCGCCTTCGGCTTTTTCTCGAATCTGCAACTTGGCAAAACCCGGCAAAAAATTTTCGACGGGATCCGCGATGGACAGCAATCCCTCTTCGGCCAAAATCATGACACCGACACAAGTAACCGGTTTGGTCATCGAAGCGATCTGAAAGATCGTGTCTTCCTTCATCGGCTTCTGGCTTGCCAAATCTTGAAACCCCAAAGCTGAAAGCTGCACAACTTTTCCCTTATGCGCCAGCAAGGTGACCATTCCCGCCGTGCGGCCTTTATCAACAAATGACTTCATCCGCTCGGAAAGGCGCGCCAATCGCTCCGCGTCGAAACCTGGCGTAGATTTCTGAGCAGTAGCATCGGCCTCAGCTTTTTTTGGATTCCTGACCTGCGGCTTTTTGGTCTGAGCAGTAACAGAACCACTCAAGAACAAACAACCAGTGAGAATGAATGCAATGATTCTTTTCATTTCGTCGCCCTGATGCCATGGTACTTCACATCCACCTGAAACTTCCCTGCCCACTTTTTCGGAATGGGTTTGCCAACCGCCCAGTGAATTCCATTGATGACCAGGCGCTGAACTGATTCGACCTGAAAATCTTCCGGGTGGCCAAGGGTCGTCATAAACACCTTCGCGCCAATCTTATTCTTCCACGTCCAGGCAACGGGATTTTCGATAGCATCCTTTTTTTCCGAGTCGATTGCCCGGCCAATCAACAATTGTTTCGCGTCGGCTGGCGGATACGGCAATACGTGGTAAAGCCACGAACGCACGTGAAAGGCAGGGTCCACGCCAGTCAGAATCGGATCGGTCGCAGATCCGGGAATGACGCGAACATCTGTGCTGGATTTATGGCCATAATGATAATGGCCATTTCCCCATCCAGGCGGCGCGCCAAGATAATCGGGCGCAAAAGAGTTCCAAACTTCCATTGGATGGCCTTTGGGATAATTGAATGCATGGGAAGTCGTGCGGAAAGCGACAACCGGCCTGCCAGAATTCAGATATTTTCGGATAAGTTCAACTTGATCGGCTGGCAACCGCCGCCAGCGCAAAAAGAAAACGGCCACATCGGCCTTGGCCAAAGCTTCCAGGCCAGGAATGTTTTCTTCTGCATTTTCATCGGGCGAAGATTTCAGCACGGTCGTTTGCATCCCGTAATTCTTTTCCAGCTCGGCGGCAAGAATGGGAAAGGTTTCTTCCGAACCATATTCGTGGTCGCCGCTGACAAAGACGATATGAGGCCGTTTTGGCGGTGCGCCAAACATAGCCAGCGGCAAAACGACGATGGCGCAACCCGCGCAAATAAAAAACAGCATTCTTTTCATGGATTCCAAGGCTCCTTGCCGAAATTTGCCCTCAGTGTAGGCCAGCAGAGTTCCGAGCGTAAAGCTTCAGCCAACAACAAAAAATGATTTGGCCAACGTCTTGACGAACCACGGGTTGGCCAGTATGATCCCGCCTTCGTTTTGGAGAGCGCTTAAGCAAATCTGTTCATTGATTCTCCAAACGATCTTGCGACCCGTTCGTCTAGCCCGGTCCAGGACATCGCCCTTTCACGGCGGTAACACGGGTTCAAATCCCGTACGGGTCGCCACTAAGTTTCTACCATCACTGACCTTCAACTAAGCCATTGCAACTAAGCTAATTTGACCGCAGTCAATGCTGCGGTTTCCGCGTTAAGTACGGATCGTTGCGGCGGAAAATCTTTAAGACTTCCGTCATTGCAGACAAACGAACTTGCAGGCGCAGTTGAACTGCTCTTGCGCCTTTCCAGCTATCACGTAATGGCGCAAAACAACCTAACAGAACCAAAATCCACGGTAACGTTTTCACCGCCTTTCGCCAACTATCAGCTTGACGTGGCGTTTGATGAAATGTTTGCCGACGGCAGCAAACCGCGTGACCAGTACCAGGCGCTGTTTCATCGCCTATTGGAGCTTGTTCCCAGCGAACTGAAACAGCGCCAACAAACCGCCGATGTTGCCTTCCTAAATCAAGGCATCACCTTCACGGTTTATGGCCACGACGCAGGCACGGAAAAAATCTTTCCGTATGACCTGTTGCCGCGAATCATCACCGCCAACGAATGGGAAACGTTGGAGCGCGGATTAAAACAACGCCTCACAGCGCTAAACCTATTTCTAAAAGACCTTTACCACGACGAAAAGATTCTGAAAGACGGTCTGATTCCTCGCGAACTGGTGTATAGCTGTAAACATTATCGCCGCGAAATGCGCGGGCTTCGCGTTCGCAAAGACATTTATGTTTCCGTCGCCGGCACGGATTTGGTGCGGTTGAACGACGGTGAATTCGCTGTGCTGGAAGACAACCTGCGCGTGCCAAGCGGCGTTTCGTACATGCTGGCGAACCGCCAGGTCATGAAAAAAGTCTTTCCCGGTTTGTTCGGCAGCTACAACGTCCGCCCGATTGATCATTACGGCCAAGCGCTGCTGGCGACGTTGCGTGCGCTGGCACCGCCAAATCGTCCAGATCCGACCATCGTCTTGCTGACACCCGGAGTTTTCAATTCGGCTTATTACGAACACACATTTCTGGCTCGGCAAATGGGAATCGAATTGGTTGAAGGCCGCGACCTGATCGTCCATGACAATGTTGTTTACATGCGTACTACCGCCGGGTTGCGCCGTGTAGATGTGATTTATCGCCGCATTGATGACGATTTTATTGATCCGCTGGCGTTTCGTCCGGACACGATTTTGGGTGTGCCGGGACTGTTTAATGCTTACCGGGCCGGAAACGTTGCACTGGCCAACGCCATCGGAACAGGCGTAGCAGACGACAAAGCGATGTACGCCTACGTCCCGAAAATCATCAAATACTACCTGAACGAAGACCCAATCATCCCGAACGTAGAAACCTATTTGCTGGACGAAGACAAGCAGCGCCAACACGTGATCGAAAATCTGGACAAGCTGGTGGTCAAAGCCGTCGGCGAATCTGGCGGATATGGAATGCTGATCGGGCCGCACAGCACCGCCGAAGAGCGCGAAGAATTTCGGCGACGCATCATTGCCGACCCGCGCAATTACATCGCGCAACCGACCTTGGCACTGTCGCGCGCTCCCTGCTTCATCGAAGGTCAGGTCGAAGCGCGCCACGTTGATCTTCGCCCGTACATTCTCTTCGGAGATCAAGCGACCATCGTCCCGGGCGGATTAACCCGCGTCGCGCTGAAAAGAGGTTCGTTGGTCGTCAATTCTTCACAAGGCGGCGGCAGCAAAGACACCTGGGTTCTATTTTGAATCGGTGGTCGGTTGCCGGTGATCAGTGGTCGGTCAAACACTGCCCACCGACAACCGGCCACTGACCACCCACCACCAATTTATGCTTTCACGAGTCGCAGACAGTTTGTATTGGATGAGCCGGTATCTGGAACGCGCTGAGCACACGGCGCGGTTGCTGGATTTGACGCTCAATCAGGCGCTTGACCAATCCCCGGATATTGCCCGGCAACGCTGGCAACTTGCGCTGGCCAGTCTTCGTTCACCTGTGCCCGAAACACTGGAAGCGTATCCGGTGACGCAGTTTCTGACCTTCGATGCGAAAAACAAGGATTCGCTGGTGTCGTGCATCACTTCGGCACGCGAAAATGCCCGGCAGATTCGTGAACAGATCAGTTCCGAAATGTGGGAGCAGTTGAACCATCTTTATCTGGGGTTGCGCCATTCCGACATCAACTCCATTTACGCGCAACCGCATGGATTTTACGGTCCGATCAAGGCGGGTTCGCACCTGTTTCAAGGCATTACCGATTCGACGCTGATGCGCAACGAAGGCTGGCACTTCATTCAGCTTGGCCGTTCCATTGAACGCGCCAGCGCGACGGCAACGCTGCTGGATGTGCATTTAGGCTCACTGCTCAACCAAGCCGATCACGCTTCCGTCGGTCAGGACTACATTTCCTGGGTGGCATTGCTGAAATCCTGCACTTCGTTTGAAGCGTACTGCCAAACGTACACGGCCGACCTGCGCCCGGAACGCATTGCCGAATTTTTGCTGCTTAACCCGGAATTGCCGCGTTCGGTTCGGTTCGCGATAGATACCATCCACTCTTCTCTTGAAGCGCTGGCGAAATTGAGCGGCGCTCGCAAAACCGGGCGGTCGCAACGGCTGGCGGGCAAGCTGCGCGCAACGCTGGATTACGCGCAGGTGGACGAGATCATCGCCGACGACATTCATTCGTTTTTGCAAAATATTCACCGGCAATGCTCGCTCATTCATACCGCAGTCCAACAGCAATACATTGCTTATTCCGTTGATACGGCAATGGTTCCATAACAGACTATGTTCTATTCCATCCGTCACGTTACCCGTTTTGTTTACAGTTTGCCTGTCACAGAAAGCGTTTCCGAAGTTCGCATGCAGCCGCGCACCGAAGGCAACCAGCGATGCGTCAAGTTCGAATTGACCACCAATCCGCGTTCTCGCATTCAGGGGTACCGCGATTATCTGGGCAACGTGGTTCACCATTTCGACATTCCAGCCCGCCATAACCAGTTGAAAATCACCGCCGAAGCAACGGTTGAAATCACGCCGCCGTTGATTTTGCCTGATGCCTTGTCCGCCGATGCCTGGACGGAATTGGACAGAATCAAAGCCAGTGGCGAGCACTGGGATTACTTGACGCCCAGTCAATTCGCAACCAAGACTCGATTGCTGACAGAGCTGGCCAAAGAGCTTAAGGTAGAACGGCGAGGCGATCCGCTTTCTTTGGTAAAAGAAATCAACTCTGCGATTTTTGAAACCTTTGATTACGCGCCGCAATCCACCACGGTTGACTCACCGATTGAAGATGCTTTGGAAAACCGCAAAGGCGTTTGCCAGGATTTCGCGCACATCATGATCACGCTGGTGCGAGAAGTAGGCATTCCCTGCCGTTACGTCAGCGGCTACCTTTACCACGGACGTGAAGATCATGACCGTTCAGCGGCGGACGCCACGCATGCCTGGATTGAAGCGTTCTTGCCAGAACTTGGCTGGGTAGGCTTTGATCCGACGAATAACTTGCTGACGGGAGAGCGCCACATCCGCACAGCCGTGGGCAAAGATTACTCCGATGTGCCACCGACGCGCGGCGTTTTCAAAGGCATGGCTCAAAGCGAATTAAGCGTCGGCGTGCAGGTTTCGCCCACCGAAGCGCCTCCGCCTGAAGAAGAAATGTTGGCGATGACCACGTGGATCGCTCCTCCACCACCGCCAATTGAGGACGATCAGCAACAGCAACAACAGCAACAATAGTGACTTGTAGAGCGCAAAACTCACCACAAAGGGACAAGGGATCAAAGAGTCAAAGGTTCTGAATTGAGGAGAGTACGCAATTCCATAGAATCCTTTGAACCTTTGCCCCTTTGACTCTTCGTGGTAAAAACCTTTCCTTCAAGCACAAATTCTTGTGTCGCAGCAATCCAGAAGGAGCCCATCAACATGACCACCGAATACAAATCTCTACGAATTGAAAAGAATTCTGGGGTTACCGAAGTCATCCTGACCGGTCCCGGCAAAGGCAATGCAATGGGGCCGGATTTCTGGCGAGAAATGCCAATCCTGTTCGCCGAACTCGACCGCGACGAAGAAACGCGCGCCGTCATTATCCGAGGCAACGGCGGAAACTTTAGCTATGGATTGGATTTGATGGCGATGGTTGGCGACCTGAGCGGTAGCGGAAAGAACCTGGCCGCAGAACGAACCCGGTTGCACGACAAAGTCCTGGAAATGCAGCAAGCCTGCAACCGCGTCGCCGATTGCCGCAAACCCCTCATCGCCGCCATCAACGGTTGGTGCATCGGCGGAGGCCTGGATTTGATTTCGGCCTGCGACATTCGCCTGGCCGCAGCCGACGCCAAATTCAGTTTGCGCGAAGCCAAAATCGCCATCGTCGCCGACCTCGGCAGTTTGCAGCGCCTCCCTGCCATCATCGGCCAGGGCCACACCCGCGAACTCGCCTACACTGGCAAAGACATTGACGCCGCCCGCGCGCACCACATCGGCTTGGTCAACGACGTGTACGACACGCCTGAAACGATGCTCGAAGCCGCGCGAACACTCGCCGCCGACATCGCGGCAAACCCGCCGCTGGTCGTTCAAGGAGTCAAACAAGTGATGAACTACTGCGCCGACAAATCCATCGCTGATGGGTTGGAATATGTTGCCGTTTGGAACTCAGCGTTTATGCATTCGCTGGATTTGGTCGAAGCCATCACCGCCTTCCGCGAACGTCGCAAACCCGACTTCACAGGACAATAGCAAGATTGGGTCCAAGCGTCTCTTTGATTTTGCCCAGGCTAAAGCTAATGAAGGTCATGGTTGCTAATATATTTTTGCGCCATTTTTTCGCTCCATTCGCTAGCCTTCGCAAATATTTTAGAACTAACTGCAGAAATATCCTCGCGCAGCTGCTTTTCAAAGCTGTCAGTTGTATTCATCCCAAGTGCTCTTCGCATATGGATAAGGGCATCTACAGAAAGTACTGCAAACTCATTTGCAACTCTTGATGCTTCTTTGAATATCACTAAGGTAAGCTGGTCACGTACTTGAATAGATTGACTCAATGAATCCTGTAGTTTCTCAAGTTCTCGTTGGTTCTCACCAAATGAAGTAAGAAGCGGCGTGATGTCAACGCTTTCACTTTCACTTGCAATTTTGGCTGCGGAAAGAAACTGCTCACCTCTTTCGTAGCCACCCTTTAACTCAGACTGTAATTCAAGAATTTTCTGCGTTGCAAAAACTACTTCGAACTTTTTTTCAAGCAAGGCAAATGCATTTTCGCTAAAGAATAAATTGAGCTTATTTATTTCTTTCAGCGCTTCAGAAGTTCCAACAAGATAAACTTTGCCAACTTGCTGCCCAACTCCCTCAATCATCTTCTGATATCCATCTGCAGAAATATTTGTGTCAGCAATACTCACTAAACATTCTTGCCATTTTGCCACGGCCTCAATTGCTCCAAGATAAACTTCTCGTTCAAGGCTTTTTTCCCTTTCTGTTTGCCTTTGCTCAAGATCGTGCTGCATTTGCCTCTCTTGCCTTTTCGTATTTTCACGATTATTCAGCAAGGACACAATAAGTGCTCCTAAAAATCCAATGACTGCCCCGATCAAACCGATCCAACCAGCTTGCATTCATTTCCCTCCCAACTATTCTCCAAGTTTAGTGAAGAAGCGAACGAAAAAAATTGTCTAAACGGAACCTTTCATCCTATTACGAATCATGCGCACTCAGATAAAGCATATTGTCGTAATCAACGACCGCGAGCTTCAGGTTGCGTAGCCAGCCTCGGCGTCCGAGCAGGTTGCGTTGCAAGCCAGGATATTTGGCGAAGTAAACGATGCTTTGAAATGTGATGTCGCCAGTTTGGAGAGTGACTTCATGGCCGAAGGCTTCCAGCGAGCCAGTCAACCCACCGAGTCGCAAGGGAATTCCCTGTTCAATGGGAATTCCGAGATCAAGCCCGTCCTCATAACTGAAGAGGCAAACCGTTGCTCCGGTATCCACTTTCGCCAGAACATCAATAACAGCTCCGGCATAAGTTAGTCTGACTGGGAGCGGAATACCTTCATCGTCGTCCTTGTAAAAAAACTCTTCGGCAAAATTGAGTTGCTTCATAGGCTTCGGTTTATGGGCTTCAGATGCCGATATACGGCAAGTCATCAGGCGAAGGAATTCGAAGGATCAGTGGGATGTTCGCTCCATCGGCTTTGACGGCAGCACTAATATCCATACGATTTGGACTGGCAGCAACGAGACGGTCTCCATCTAGTGCAACCCATTGGCCGGGATATTCGTGTTTGTGCTGCTCAACCCAATCCATTTCTTTCATTCTATCTGGCATTGGTTGAGACGGAACACGTTTATCGCGCGGAGGTTTGGCTTTGGTTGGCTCAGATTCCTGCGTGGTCAAGAGCATGGTCAATCGAGTGCGCTCGGTCGAAGGCAATTGTTCGATCAGCGTCATGATGCTTTCGGCGGTTACTTCTTGGGTTTCCAGCGACATAATCATTACTCCTTTCTGGGTCGGCATTATAAACCCGGACGTTGAAGCGGGGCGACTGTCGGCTACGCATTGTCTGAATCAGGATAAACAAGATGGAATGCTGGTCAAAACTCCTCCGAACCAACGGTTACTCTTCTCTGCGCTGAGCGTAAAGGGCTTCTTTCTTTTCCGGCAGATGAGCCGTCGTGTGTTCGATCACGCTGGAGTTCGTGCCCGCTGATTCCAGAAGTTGGTTGGTCGTTTTGGCGGGATACTGATCCGTTGTCGGAGGTTGTGGTAATGGGTACGGTTGTGACTGCAATCTGGGTTTGCTGAGGAAGATGCCGTTGAAAAGCAGGCCGATGCCGACCAGAAACGGCACCAAGCCTGCCAACCAGACTCGGCGAACGATTTCTGCGTCACCATTAGGTTCATTATTCGCCACGGCTCCCAGCAAATAATAAAGAAAGATCATTGCGCCGAGGCCCGCTAGCGTCGTAATCACACCAGCTTTGATTTCATTATTTCGTTTATGTTCGGGCGTAATGCCGCGCCGCCGGTCCTTTTCTTCTTGGGAAAGGAACGCTTCCGCCACCCAGGTTTTCGACCAGTCGAACTCCTGGCTACGCGCGGTCATCGCTTCGCGCACGCCGCGCAGGTTCGCGCCGCAATTTTTGCAGAACTTGATATCGTCCGTGATCTGAATCGCGCATCCTGGGCAAAACATAAGCACCTCAATGGTTGAATAGTGTCAGAAGGAACCCGTCATCGCTGCAGCAATTGTCACGGCTGCCGCAAACGCGATTCAAAATACGTGGCGATTTGATTGGTTGTTTCCAAATTCAGCCACTGAATTGAACTCTTCTTTGCAGGCATTATGGATCATAGGCGCTGAGATAAAGCAGATTGTCGTAATCAATCACAGCAAGTTTCAGATTCCGCAGCCACCCTTTGCGTCCAAGCAAGTTGCGCTGCAAGCCAGGAAACTTGGCGAAGTAAACGAGGCTTTGAAATGCGATGTCGCCGGTTTGTAGTGTGACTTCGTGCCCGAACGCTTCCAGCGAACCTGTGAAACCGCTCAACCGAATTGGGATTCCTTGCTCAATCGGAATTCCAAGTTTAAGTCCAACTTCGTGGCTGAAAAGGCAAACCGCTGCTCCGGGATCAACTTTGGCATCTACACGATAGGTTTGATCGCCATATACTAAGTTTATAGAAACAGAGATGCCCTCCTCATCGTCCGGGTAATGGTGTTCCTGGCTAAAAGTCAGTTGTTTCATTGGCTTCAGATGCCGATGTACGGCAGGTCGTCAGGCGAAGGAATACGAAGGACAAGCGGAGGCCTTTCGCTACCCGCGCTAACAGCATCCCACACTTCCTGTTGGACGGGGCTAGCCGCAATCAGATGGTCGCCGTCAAGCGCCACCCATTGTCCAGCGTATTCGTGTTTATGATCTTTGACCCATTGCCTTTCGCGCCTATCGTCCGGCATAGGCTTACACGGTACGCGTTTATCGCGCGGAGCTTTGGCTTTGATTGGCTCAGTTTCCTGCTCCTTAATTAATTCCGACAACCGAGCGCGCTCCGTTGAAGGCAACTGTTCAATCATCATCATGATGCTTTCGGCAGTCACGTCTTGAGTTTCCAGAGACATAATCATTACTCCTTTCCAGAGCGGCATTATATGCCTGTGCGACGACCAGAAAAAGATTCAAGCCGCCAAAGCTTTGATGAGCAATTGGCGGCTTGAATTCTTGTTGGATAATTTGCCTTCGCTCTCAACCGCCTGCAATTGCCGGAACGATGGAAATTTCGGCTTTGTCGGCCAAGCCGGTGTTCAAGCCTTGCAGAAAGCGAATGTCTTCGCCGTCAACATACACATTGATAAAGCGGCGCAGTTCGCCGTTTGTTTCGCACAGCCGGGCTTGGATGCCGGGATAGGCAGCTTCAAGCTGATTGAACACTTCGCCAATGGTTGTGCCCTGCACTTCGACCAGTTCAGTATCTTTGGTGAATTTACGCAGCGGCGTTGGAATGATTACTGTTTGGGACATGATGATTTCTCCTTCGTTACAAAACTACCCGGTCGCTACCGCTCCCGGTACTGATTTAAGCGGCGGCAGTTGCTGCGCGTGTGAATCCGGCGGCGCTTTCAAACGCCGACAACTTCGGTTCGATGGATTTCAGGTCTTCAAGTGTCAACGCTTCCTGCGTCTTCAATCCGTTGCCAGTGATAGCAATGACGATGCGATCTTTGGCGGTCAATCGGCCTTGCTCGATCAGCTTTTTGGTTACAGCCAGCGTCGTGCCACCTGCGGTTTCGGTAAAGATACCTTCGGTTTCGGCCAGCAGCTTCATTGCGCTGACGATTTCGGTATCACTGACATCTTCTGACCAGCCGCCCGTATTGGTAATGACTCCGGTGGCGAAATAGCCGTCCGCCGGGTTACCGATGGCCAGTGATTTGGCAATCGTGTTCGGTTTAACCGGGCGAATATCGCGCGTGCCTGCTTTGACAGCGGCGGCGATTGGGTTGCAGCCGGTGGCTTGCGCGCCATAAAAGCGCGTCTGTTTTTCTTCGATCAAACCAAGCTTCGACAGTTCGCCGAAGGCTTTGTAAATTTTCGTGATCAGCGAACCTCCGGCCATTGGAACGACAACGGCGTCCGGAGCTTCCCAGCCGAGTTGTTCGGCAATTTCATATCCAAAAGTTTTCGAGCCTTCGCCGTAAAACGGTCTGAGGTTGACGTTGACGAACGCGATGGGATGACGTCCGGCGATTTCGCTGCACAGGCGATTGACGTCATCGTAATTGCCTTTGACCGGGACGACAGTCGCGCCATAAATCTGTGTGGCAGTAACTTTGCTCTTTTCCAGATTGTCGGGAATCAAAATGTAGGCGGGGAATCCGGCGGCGGCGGCATTGGCCGCAACTGAGTTGGCCAGGTTTCCGGTGGATGCGCATCCGACAGCTTCAAACTTGAATTCGCGCGCTTTCGACAGCGCAACGGCTACAACGCGATCCTTGAACGACAGGGTTGGATGCTGAACCGCATCGTTTTTGATGAAAAGCTCGCCCACACCAAGCGCCTTGGCCAGCCGCTCGGCACGGACGAGCGGCGTACATCCCGTGTTCAATCCAACGGTCGGCTTGGTTTCCAGCGGCAGCAATTCTCGATACCGCCACATGGTTTTTTCACGACCGGCAATTTCTTCACGGGTCAGCGTGGTTTTGATTGCTTCATAATCGTAATCCACTTCCAATGGCCCGAAGCATTCTTCGCAGATCGCCACTGGCTCGACTTTATACGCTGTTCCGCATTCGCGACATTTCAATCCCTTCACAAAACTCATTCTTTTGTCCCTCTTATATTCCGGTTGCCATCGCTCCCGGTCAGTACCAAATGAAAAACCCTGCGCTAAAGATAGCGCAGGGTTTTTCGATATTCTGATTCCCGCAACTCTTTAGCAGTTTTTTGAGTGGAGCAATTCGTTGTAAATCGCCACTTTCCATTTCAATAGCCGGACGCCAGTGCTTCCGGTAGTGATGTGTAGTAAATGAAAAAGCCTCGCGCTTTCTTAAAGTAGCGCGAGGCTTAAATCTTTACATTTCCTCGGGCCGTTTAGCGCTTTTTTTAACGTGGAGCAATTTGCCTTAAATCACCACGAATCATTTTCTGAACTGACGGGACAATACCCGTGCATAAAAATTCTGTCAAGCCAGTGAAGCCAATAGTTGGCATCTTGACAAAAAGAATGGCGAAGATATGATGCCCGCGCTGCAATGATTTACTCAATTCATACATCCTGCTGTTGTCCTCTTACCTGTTCATGTTGTTGCCGGTAAACAACCCGGCGTTTCTCTTTTTACGAACCCCAAACCTGCAAAGGAGAAGATTATGTCTATTCGCATAGGCGACACTGCACCTGATTTCACAGCGCAAACCAACGAAGGAACCATCAACTTTCATGAATGGCTCGGCGATAGCTGGGGCGTTCTGTTTTCCCATCCCAAAGATTTCACTCCCGTTTGCACAACAGAACTCGGCGAAGCCGCCCGGCTAAAACCGGAATTCGACAAACGCAATGCCAAGATCATCGGCCTGAGCGTTGACCCGGCTGATTCGCACAACAAATGGGCGGAAGACATCAAGGAAACGCAAGGCCATGCGCTAAATTTCCCTGTCATCGCGGATGCGGACAAAAAAGTTGCCGACCTCTACGAAATGATCCATCCGAACGCCAGCGACACGTTCACGGTGCGTTCGGTATTCGTCATTGGCCCGGACAAGAAAGTGAAACTGACGCTGACCTATCCGGCCAGCACCGGTCGAAACTTTGCAGAAATTTTGCGTGTGCTTGATTCCCTGCAACTGACGGCAAAATACAGTGTGGCGACTCCGGTCAACTGGCAAAACGGCGATGATTGCATCATCGTTCCAGCAGTTTCCGATGAAGCCGCCAAGGAAAAATTCCCAGGCGGATGGAAAACGCTGAAACCGTATCTGCGAATCGTGCCGCAACCCGGCAAATAGTCTGTTTCATTTTCCATTGGTCATTTGGGATTTGTCATTTGTCATTGCCTGAGCAACAACCAAGGCAATGACAAATGACAATTGAACAATGGCAAACGGAAAATGAAAGGCAAAAATCCCAATTGATAAGCGCGTACTTTCAAAACATTTATGCCTACCCAAAGCGCCACGGCTGTTGTCGGTGTCGGCGCGTCCGGTTTGCCTGAACTCGTCGGCAATACTCCTCTGCTCAGGCTCAACAATCTCAATCCATATCCAGAGGTTGAAATTTACGCCAAAGCAGAGTGGGCCAATCCAGGAGGTTCGGTCAAAGATCGCCCGGCGCTGCACATGATTCGCAAAGCCGAACAGTCAGGACTCCTGACCAAAGACAAAACGATTATTGACGCGACCAGCGGCAACACAGGCATTGCCTACGCCATGCTTGGCGCGGCGCTCGGTTACAAGGTTGAATTGTGCTTGCCACAAAATGCCAGCGCCGAACGCAAACGAATCTTGCAGGTGTATGGCGCGCACGTAGTTTTGACCGACCCAATGGCTGGAACCGATGGCGCGATTATCGAAGTCCGCCGCCGCGTGGCTGAAAACCCGGACAAATACGTTTACCTGGATCAATACAACAACGCTGCCAACTGGCAATCGCATTATGAAACGACTGCGCCGGAAATTTACAATCAAACCGGCGGACGCATCACGCATTTTGTCGCGGGTTTGGGGACCAGCGGAACCTTTGTCGGCGTCAGCCGCCGGTTGCGCGAATTGAAACCCGAAGTTCGATTGATCTCCATGCAACCGGATTCGCCGTATCATGGTCTGGAAGGCATGAAGCATATGCCGACCGCCATCGTGCCGGGAATTTACGATGCGACGCTGGCCGATGAAGAACTGGAAATTCAAACCGAAGATGCGCACGCGATGGCTCGCCAACTGGCCAAACATGAAGGCTGGTTTGTGGGTGTTTCCGCTGCGGCCAACATTGTCGCTTCGCTGAAGGTCGCTGAAAAGATTGAGAGCGGCGTCATTGTCACAATTCTTTGCGATGGTGGCAGCCGATATTTGAGCGATAAATTCTGGACAGAAGAATGAGTGTAAAACTGACTACAGACCATTTGAAGACGATCAGAGAACATGGCGAACGAACGTTCCCCGAAGAGTGCGGTGGCTTGCTGCTGGGTGTGGTTGAAAATGACGTGCGTGTGATCCGCGAAGTTCTGCCGCTGGAAAACATTCGCAAAGATTCGCGCCATAATCGTGTCGAAATCAGTCCGCTGGATTACGCCAAAGCCGAACGCGAAGCAGCGAAACGCGATCTGGGCGTTTGGGGCTATTACCATTCGCATCCGAATCATCCGGCGGTGCCTTCGGGTTTTGATTTGGATCACGCGCCGTTTATTGAATGGTCGTATCTGATTGTTTCCGTCCGCGACGGCAAAGCCGAAGAAGTTCGAGCCTGGACCGTGCGCGAAGACCGTACGCAGTTCGACGAAGAAGAGATTATTCAAGATTGAAATTTGAAAACCCGTCCACGAAGAAGCACGAAGCTTTTTGAAAAGTAACTGCCAAACAATTTCTTCGCCGCATAGCGGCAGTTGAATTTAGCCCGGCGTTTCAACGCCGGGTAGAATATGGCACAACTCCGCGTCGCGTAGCGACGGCTGAATTCAATCGTCGCTAACGCGACGAAGGGCAAATACTCATCGCTTCCGTGGGTTGGAAACCCACGGCTAAATTCACATGCCACTAACGCGGCACAGAGGTTGGAGAGTTACCTGAAACTTTCGTGAAATTTCGTGTGGCTTCGTGGACGAACAAAGAGGAGAATAAACCAAAATGCCTAAGATCGTGATTCCCACTGCGCTGCGCCAATACGCTGGCAACACGGCGGCTGTGGAAGTGCAGGGAGCAACCGCAGGCGAAGTGCTGGCCAGTTTGACTTCGCAATACCCGGACTTGAAAAAGCATTTGTACGACGCCAACGGCAAACTGCGCAGCTTCGTCAATGTGTTTGTCAACGATGACGACATTCGTAGCCTGCAAAACGAAAACACGCCAGTGAGCGAAACCGACGACGTCAGCATCATTCCGGCAATCGCTGGTGGCGTAGGCGCAGAAGCGCGCGCAGCCAGTTCCCTGCCCGACCTGAACAAAGACGAAATCGCGCGCTACAGCCGTCACTTGATCATGCCCGAAGTCGGCATGGAAGGTCAGCGCAAGCTGAAAGCCTCCAGCATTTTGCTCATCGGAACCGGCGGTTTGGGTTCGCCGCTGGGGTTGTATCTGGCAGCGGCTGGCGTTGGCCGATTGGGGTTGGTGGATTTTGACGTCGTGGACCACAGCAATCTGCAACGCCAGATCGTTCACGGTACCAAAGATGTTGGCCGCCCGAAGATTCAATCCGCCAAAGATCGCCTTTCGGACATTAATCCGCATATTCAAATTGATACTTACGAAACGGCGCTGCGAGCCGACAATGCACTGGACATTATCAAACCTTACGACATCGTCATTGACGGCACCGACAATTTCCAGACGCGCTATCTGGCCAACGACGCCAGCGTGCTGCTCGGCAAACCGAACGTGTACGGTTCGATCTTCCGCTTTGACGGGCAAGCGTCGGTTTTTTATCCGGGGGGCGGCGGGCCTTGCTATCGCTGTTTGTACCCGGAACCGCCTCCGCCAGGATTGGTTCCTTCCTGCGCGGAAGGCGGCGTGCTGGGAATCCTGCCCGGCATCATCGGCGTCATTCAGGCGACGGAGGCAATCAAGCTGATTATCGGCCAGGGCGAACCGCTGATCGGACGCTTGCTACTGTTCGACGCCTTGAAGATGAAGTTCCGTGAGTTGAAGCTTCGCCGCAATCCAGAATGTCCGCTGTGTGGAGAAAACCCGACGATCAAAGAATTGATTGATTACGACGTATTTTGCGGCATCACGCCTCCGGAACCTGCGCCAAAAGTCGAAACGGTTTCCGATTGGGAAGTCACTCCGGCGCAACTGAAAGCTGAACTCGATGGCGGAAAGAAGCTGACGATCATTGACGTTCGTGAACCGCATGAATGGCAGATCGGCAATCTGGAAAATTACGGATCGAAGCTGATTCCGCTGGGCGAATTCCCTTCGCGCGTTGGTGAACTAAACAGCGACGACGAAATTGTCGTCCATTGCAAAATGGGAGGTCGCAGCGCAAAAGCGTATGGCGTGCTGAAAGACGCGGGCTTCAAGAAGATCAGAAACTTGAAAGGCGGCATTCTGGCCTGGGCCGATCAGGTTGATCCCAATATGCCCAAGTATTGAACCTGGGTACGCGCAGCTTCCAGCGCGCATCTCGGCAAGCTGCTACTTCGATGTAAACAGGTGCCCTGCTGGAAGCAAAGCGCGCTCAGTAATTGATGAATCAACTTCCTATCATCAACATCAGCGCACTGACTGGCGATCAAACCTATCCCGAAAATCGCCGGTCGATCGCCAAACAAATCCACGACGCCTGTTGCGAAGTCGGGTTCTTTTACATCACAGGCCACGGCGTTGATGTTGGCTTACAGGAACGGCTGGAAAGCCTGAGCCGCCAGTTTTTTGCTCAGCCGCTGGAAACCAAGCTTGAAATCCGAATGGCGCTCGGCGGCAGAGCCTGGCGAGGATATTTTCCCGTCGGCGATGAACTCACTTCCGGGCAGCCCGATTTGAAAGAAGGCATTTATTTCGGCGCGGAACTTGGGGAAGACCATCCGCTGGTCAAAGCTGGAACGCCCATGCACGGAGCAAACCTTTTCCCCACAAACATCCCGCTTTTCAGAGAAACCGTTCTTGGTTATATGGCTGAAATGACTCGGCTGGGTCACGCGCTGATGGCGGGCATTGCACTGAGTCTGGGATTGGAAGAAAGCTACTTTGCTGACCGGTACACCGCCGATCCG
The DNA here is from genome assembly GCA_964570175.1 of uncultured Heliomicrobium sp. Lineage (GTDB taxonomy): Bacteria > Acidobacteriota > Blastocatellia > RBC074 > RBC074 > RBC074. The sequence goes on from CAZMXG010000001.1 coordinate 50,938, forward strand.
CTGACGTTGTTTCGTATCTTCAACTATCCAAAACCTGAATCCAACCAGGAATCCGCTTGGGGAGTCGGCGAACATACCGATTACGGCATTTTGACGATTTTGAAACAGGATGATTCCGGTGGCTTGCAGGTAAGATCAAAAACCGCGTGGCCCAATTCTGAGTGGATTGCTGCGCCGCCGATTGAGAATACCTTCGTCTGCAACATCGGAGACATGCTGGATCGAATGACAGGCGGCTTGTATCGTTCAACGCCTCACCGAGTCCGCAATCAATCTTCGCGGGATCGCCTGTCGTTTCCCTTCTTCTTCGATCCGAACTTCAACGCTGAAGTGAAAGCGATTCAGTTAGGAACTCAAGTTCACGACGACCGCCGTGAGCGTTGGGACCAAGCCAGCGTTCACGATTTCAGCGGAACTTACGGAGATTACATTCTAGGCAAAGTCTCCAAGGTATTTCCGCAGTTGCAACGTGACGTGCTTTCGCCCAACTGATCTTTTGCCTATTTATCTTCTCTTATTGCCGGGTATGGAGAATTCCCTATATATCCAGTACCGTCGCCAAAATTGACGATTTGCGGATAGATCAATAGTTTCTTTGTGTCGAAATCAGTAAAGTGCCCCTTTTCAATGCAGAGTTTAAAAACCTTTACTTGATCTGCAGGCAATTTGAGACTTCTCGTTTCCCCTACCTTTATCGGCACATCGGTTGGATCCGCTAAATTGGTAAAGTATCTTAACTTTTCGTCACCATAGAGCAGATGCCAAAGAGTTCCGCGACGCTGAAAGACAAAATCAAAGTCGATTCCATAGATCGGCTTAGTCCCAACATTTTTTACCACGACTTCAAAATCAGCAGGGAACGATGCAGATTGAAGGTTCTTCACTTCAATCAGTTCGAGCACTCCGGGCCAAATACGCTTAGAAATCTCGTATTCCCTATCTTCTTGAGTTTGGCGCGCTGTCGCCTTTGCGGGGAGTAATGCGTAACCTGTTATTGATACCAGCATTACAGTCATCGCCAATGCGATTCCAAAAGATTTCAGCTTCAGGCTTTTCGGCGTAATCGAAAACATGGCTTTATTCTCCGTTTGTCTGTAGCAACAAATGTTAGGACTGATGTTATGGAGCACGTAAGGCCGATAAGCGATTCAGCTTTTATCAGGCTTACATGCTCCCGACCATTTGGCTGGCGCGATTCTATTTCGCTTTTCGAAAAGCGGCAAACTACTGAAATGCAACCCGTACCTGATTGGCATCCGTCCCTTCTGCGCTTAGCACCAACCGGAGTTCGCCGCTGCCTTGCAGTGTTCGAGGTAACAAGACGTTGACTTGATCCAAGCCATCAAAATCGCCTTGTGGCCCAGCGTACAAAGGGGGCAGTGCTGTGTTACCAATTCTGACTGTGATGGAACTGAGCTCCTTCCGTTGCCGCAAGCCGGAGCTAAACAGCAACAGATAGGTTTTGTCTGTTTCATCGCCGAGGCTGATTGGTTTGGGCACGAATCTTTGTTTTGCTGCATCGTACTCCGCAATCGGTTCGTAGCGGGTTGAACCATCGGCTTTGACGCGGAAGATGGTACCGGCGGGCGGCCCAAACAGGTCCGAATTCATGGTGAATAATCCCGGCGCAGTTCTACGAATAGGCGCAAAGCCATTTGCCACCAGTTCCCCGTTTCGAAAAACTTCGACAGTCACGGATTTGCCGAAGGTTAAGGTAGGGTCTTCAGCAAATTGCACACGCTGAGGAACTTTGAAATTGATTTGAGTGGGCGAAACGTAAAACAAGGGTGCTCGCGCTTGCTGTCCAACGAAATCGGTTACGCGAACTTCAGTTCCCGCCAGATTGAACGGCAAAGGGGTACTGCCAGCAATCTGTGTCGTCCCCGCCAAGTCAGCCCCAAACAGAGCCGTGATGGATTCCGGGGCCAACCCACTGTAAAAATTGGCGGCCGATACCGCAGTCATTCTGCCTGCGCTTCGAATGGGAATGGTTTGCCCGGCAATGGTGATGCTGCCAGAGCGAACTCCGGAAGTCGTATTTGACGTAAGCGTGTACAGCAGCAATGCCGGGCCGGTACGAGCACCGATTCCCTGTAATAATCGAATCCACGAATCATTGGATTTCGCCGTCCAGGAGCATTGTTTGCCGGTGGAAACCAAAGTGCCGCCCGTCTCGCCGAATGCGCTGTGATTCGATTTGCTGGGCGTCAATATGTAGCGGCAAGGAGCAACAGAAAGCTTCAAAGCATTTGAAGTTCCTCCGCCTGGTCCCGGCGTAAAGACCGTAATTTCTGCGGTGGAGGCAGTTTCAAGATCAGTTCTGACGACCGTCATGCTGAGTTGTGTGCTGTCCGTAAAGGTCGTTGGCCGGTTTGCGCCGTTCCAGCGCATCACGGATGCATTCGTAAAGTTCCTGCCAAACACCGTCACACGAATATTACTGCCACCCATTGCAGCTTCGTCCGGCGACAATTGGATTGCCAAAGGCTTGGGATTTTCCGCAGCAATCTTGAATTCTATCGGCGCAGATTCAAATTCCCTTTCCGGCGTTTTGGTAAAGACAGTCAGCTTGGCGGTGCTTGCCTGAGCCAGGTCGCGAGCCAACACTCTGATTTGCAGCGTTGTGCCATTGAGGCGCGTGGTCTGGCGAATTTCGCCATTCCATCGCACCACCGAATTGAAGAACGTCGCTCCGGGTTCGTACTCCAAAAAGTTTTTGCCGGTAATGGTCAGGGTGAATTCCTGGCCGCCCGTTGCAGCCGAACTAGGGCTCAGAAAATTGACAGATGGGATTGGCAAACTGTCTGTTCGTCCGCCTACCACCGCGCGCAGGATCAGATTCAGTGGAGCATCGGTCTGGGTCTGACTCATTAAAGGCCGGAAGCTGGCTCCATTGTCGGTGGAAATGAATGAATACTGTTCCTGCGAACTGCGGTCGGCTCCGACCAGCAAGGCTGATGAATTGGTTTGAACACCAACATACAGATCGCCTTCAGCAATTGATGGTGCATTCGGAATCATGATTTCCAGCATGCGATTTTCGGGAATGTTCTGAATTGTGATGGTGCGGTCAACCTGAACCACAGGATTCGGAGCGGGATGTCCGGTTCGGTTTGTATCAACAAAAGCAACTACGCGCAGCTGCGTCCCCACCAGCGATGAAGAATCAGCAGTCGGCGGCAATTGAACGCGAATGGATTGCAATTCCGCCGGATACCGCGAAGGCGTCAGCCGCGTCACAGCCAACGCGCCATTCAGCTTGATCGTTTCTTCGCGGACATTGTCGTCAGCGGAAAGGACTTCTATGACGGGCGCATCGAGCGACACTTCGTAACTCATTCCTTGCAGGGCTTCGATGTCGGCGGAAGTAATGCCTCCGCGTTCTCCAAACGCCAGCGTTGGATCCATGATTCCAATGTATCGCCCGGTCAGCGCATCATCTTTCCAGTGACCGGCGGGATTACCATCTCCGCCTACGCGATCTGGCCTGGCGGTTGAAAGCGGCAATTCTTCGCCGCCTGCAAAGAACACATGCTCTCCGCCCGATAGCAATGGACGCTGTGCATTGTTGATCGTGCTGCGATTTTGCCCAGGTCTGAACCGGAAAAAGTCCCAAGCTGTCAGATAAGTCGAGCGCACGGGTTCGAGTTCCACATAACCCGCATTGGAGGTGAACCCAATAATTCGTCCCAACTCTCTCGTGGCCAGAGCTTCAAAATCAATCTTGTCAGCGTCAATGCCGTCGCTGGAATCGAAGTCGTATTTGATCGCGGAATTAAATCCAATTGCCGGAGAATCCGCTTGTGACTGGTTGGCCGGGTTATTCGGTTCAGCGTCCGCTGGCAGGACCAAACCTATTGCGCGCGCAATTGGAGAAGCAAGAACGACCACATCCGCTGATCCTAAATCCGTGGGCACTGTATCTTCAGGCAAACTATCCAACAGCAATTTCTGACGAAATTCGTTGGCGTTTTCCCGCATACGGCCGATCACGCGAGGGTACAAAGTTCCAGTGGTGGCGCGCACCCCTTGTGCGTTGGTCAGCGCCATTGCATTCGCCGGAAAAGGCTGATCGAAAAATAGCGGCCCAAAATCCACATCCACGGCGACGGAAATTTGATCCTGAATCAGATACTCCCACTTCCCTGCAGCGCGTTGCAGCGCAGCTTTGACAGCAGAATTATTTTCCAGGCCGGCTGTGCCACGTAAGACCAAAAATAATCCGTTTCGCGCTTCTGAACTGCGTTGAACAGAAGCGTCGCGCGGCAACTCTTCCAATATCGCGCTTTGCTGCGCCGCTTTGAATTCCGTGGAATCCTGATCGCTTAATTGGCGAGCCGCAGCTCCGGTTTTATTTTGATACGTGACAAACAAACCCTGTGACACTGAATTTTGCGGCGGCTCACTGAATGCGGCTTTCGTTTTTTGGGCGGGAACAAGCAACCAGGACAAAACCAAAATACCAAGGCAAAGAACAAAGGGGACTTGAGTTTTTCTCATGTGGATGCTCCTGCGGGCGTCAGCTTAGGAAGTTTAGGGTTCTTGGTAACTAAAGATTGTGGGGCTGTCGTATTTGCCGGATCGAATGCCGGTCTGTTGAAGAATAGGCAGCGCAATCATACCCAAACAAGAAGTTTCGGCAACTAAAGAATCGTTAAAATGCTAAGGTAAGCTGAAAAAAGTCTTCTGCACTTTGATGGAATAGAAGGATGCATGAAGCCCCTTAATGCATTCAAGAGGGCAGGGTTAATGGAAGGGTCAAATCGTTCAATCCACTCAAAGAAGACAAGTCGCGTTCAAGCAGTTCGCCAATCCGCTCAATCTTCACATCTGCTGCCGGATACTTCGCCACTTCCGCCGCATCCAGCGCGTAGTGGCCTTGTACGGGAAAAACAGTTGTTAGCCGCTCGCCCCAAGCCTGTTTCATCGCCGTTAAAATCCTGAGCTTGTCGTCCACCATCACGTAATGATCCGCCGGATAGCGACGTTCGACGTCGGCCAGTTCCAACTCTTTGTGAATATAAACCAGGACGTTTTTGTCTACGGCTTCAAACAGGCCGGAGCGTTCAATCTTGCGCGGCTGGAAGACGACATCACCATCCGAAAGGATGACGACTGGTCCCCATTGTTTGCAATGTTCCAGCACGTCCACCGAGTTCGGGTAAAGCCGATTGGCAAAAGGGTAATTGACCAGATAGGTCGAAACGGCAAGCAGGTGCGTGTCGTGCGGGTAGGAAATTCGATAGCGCTGCAACGCTCCAAGATAATCCGCGTAGCCGAGCTCGGAGCGCAGTTGTTCGAAGATTTGCCAGTAATGTGCATTGCGTTCCGGCCCGACTTCGCGTTCCAGGTAATTGCGCAGGTCACGGGTCACACGGTCGTTATCGAGCAGCGTGTTATCCACATCGAAAAAGAAAACGATTGGATGTTTCGACATAGAAAAGCCTCTCCCTGAAAACCGCGTAACCGCTCCGTTATCTAAATCCGAGTACAAAACTTTTAGACAGGATAAGCAGGATTTTTCAAGATTATGATTCACCGGATGGCGATGCTCTCCTGGGCCATCCTGAAGCATCCTGCAAATTCTGTCTAAAATTATGCCTCAATGTTATTTGGCTCGATCCAGCAGCCTTGCAATCATTAGGTCCTATTTGATTTACCAGTACTTGTCAGTGCTTGAAATGACGCATTCCAGTGAAGACCATGGCGATGCCGTGCTCGTTGGCGGCTTCGATGACTTCTTTATCTCGGACGGAGCCTCCGGGTTGAATTACAGCAGTGATGCCGTGTTTGGCGGCTTCATCCAGGCCGTCACGGAAGGGGAAGAAGGCGTCCGACGCCAGCACGGTTCCGCTCAGCGGCAGTTGCGCTTTTGACGCGCCAAGCTTGACCGAATCTACGCGCGACATTTGGCCAGCGCCTACGCCGACCAATTGATGCTCCGCCGAATAGACAATCGCATTAGATTTGACGTGTTTGCAGATCGCCCAGGCGAACCGCAATCCGCGCAGCTCCGACGGAGTCGGTTTGCGTTCGGTGACGATTTCAAACTTCTCTTCGTCCAGTAATTCGGCGTCGCGTTCCTGAACCAAAACGCCTCCGCTGATGCGGCGCAATTCCAGATGCGTGCTGATGCGCGGGTTTTCGCCCATTCTGAGCACGCGCAGGTTTTTCTTGGCTGATAAAACCTGTTTGGCTTCGGCGGTGAAGTCCGGCGCGATGATAACTTCGGCAAACATCTCTGCGATTTCTTTGGCGGTCGCTTCGTCAACAATGCCAGAAAACGCGATGATGCCGCCAAAGGCGGAAACCGGGTCAGTGGATTTTGCACGCTGAAAAGCATCCAGGGGAGAATTTGAAACGCCGACTCCACATGGGTTGGTGTGTTTAATGATGGCGCAGGTTTGCGGCAGGTTTTCCGTGCCGACTGCGCCTTTGGCCCGGTGTTCGCGCAGATGCAGATGATGAATTTCCATCACCAGTTCCCAGGCCGCGTCTGTGTCCAGTAGGTTGTTATACGAAAGCTCCTTGCCTTGTAGTTGTTCCGCAGTGGCGACGCCATGCTCGTCCGATCCAGCCAATTTATAAAGCGCGGCTTTCTGGTGCGGGTTTTCGCCGTAGCGCAATCCCATCGCTTTCTGAAGATTCAGTTCGATCTCTTCCGGCATGTCCTGCTGAGCTTTTGCCGAATCGCCAAGCGCGACTTCAGGATTTGCCGGTTGTCGTGACCACAGGAACCGGGCAATTTCTTTGTCATACGCAGAAGTATGGCGAAACGCCGTCAGCGCCAGTTGATAACGAACCACATAAGGCAGCGAACCTTGATGCGCGTCCAGCATTGCGGCAACCAGATCATAGTCTTTGGGATCAACGACAACGGCCACATCGTGATGATTCTTGGAGGCGGAACGAATCATCGCGGGGCCACCAATGTCTATGTTTTCTATGGCGTCTTCCATTGTCACGTCCGGCTTCTGAATCGTTTGGCGAAACGGATATAGATTCACAACAACCAGATCAATTGGCTGAATGCCATGTTCCTGCATTTTGGCTTGATGGTCAGCGTTGTCGCGAATGCCCAGAAGTCCGCCGTGAACTTTCGGATGCAACGTTTTCACGCGGCCATCCAGCATTTCCGGAAAGCCCGTCAGGTCGGAAACGTCGCGGACCGCAAGCCCGGCTTCGCGCAACAGCTTGGCGGTACCGCCGGTTGAAACCAGTTCGACGTCATGAGCCGCGAGTTTCTTTGCGAACTCTGCCAAGCCGGTTTTGTCCGAAACGCTGATCAGCGCGCGCGTGATCTTCTTCAACGATTGGTCTTGCACTGTGAAGGTCTCCTGGAAGGTCTCTTTGAAATTTGGCGGTAGAAGCGAGTTTACGGTATGGCACGAAAGTTGAAAAGTTGCCGGCGTCGCTGGAAGACAAAAGTAATGCATGCAAGTTTCCCCATTGGGGTTTTGAAAAAGAAAATAAGGAATTGATGGAGGAAGATGTTATGAAAATCAACAAGATAAGCCAGATTAAGGTCAGCGTGCTGTGGTCACTATTGTTTGTTCCGTTTCTGTTTTTATCCGCGCAGGCGCAATGGTTTCCGAATCAGAACACCAATCAATATCCCAATTCGGGTGTTTCGCGTTTCAGATGGGAAGGCGTGGTTGATGGAACCAGCACCGTGACCATCAAAGGCCGTCGAGTGGACGTAGAAACCCGCACCGGGTTGCCGGTTCAACGGCAAAAGTACGACTTTACGGATGCGTTGCCACGTGTGGCGATGAACGTTCAGTTAGTCGTTCTGGAGGGACGCGACCGTGTGCGGTTGGTTGAATCTCCACGGCCAAACAATGATTACCGTGCCGTAATCAGAATTGACGACCGCAGCGGCGGACGCGACTTTTACAGCTTCGAACTTCGCTGGAATGACCGTGATGCTCGTGACAATGGCGGCGGCTGGTCTGGAAATTCGCCGCGCAATTCCGATTACGTTACCTGGCGAGGAACCGTGGATGGCGAATCTATTATTCGTTTCCGCAGCGATCAGGCTTTTGAGCAAACGGTGAACGGACGCGGCGCTTACAACGAACGCTATCAGTTTAGCGCTCCGCTGCCGAGCCGCGCGGTGGATGTCAACTTGAGCAACACCCAGGGCCGAGGCGAAATTTTAATCGTCGAACAGCCCAGCCGCGCGAACAACTTTACGACGTCTGTCATGGTCAGAGACCGCCAAAACGGTGCCAGCAACTATTCCTTCACGCTGGTGTGGGAAAAACAAAATTACCGCAACCCTGACCAAGGGCGCTGGCCTGACAATCGCGGAGGTGATCGTGGCAATGGGCGAGGCGTAAGCTGGTCAGGCCGAGTGGATGGACGCGATTTGATTTATATTCGCGGCAACAATCTTTGGGTAGATCACCGCGACGGTCAGCCGGTGTACGAAATGAACCACAGTTTTTACAACCCGCTGCCGAACCGCCAATGTGCCGTAAATGTTCGCCAAGTCAATGGCCGAGGCAATGTCCGCGTTATTGAACAACCTTCGCCATACAACAACTACACGGCGGTGATTCAGGTTGAAGACCGCGACATCGGTTCGGACTTTTACAACCTGGACATTGACTGGCAATAAGTTACCTCTGGTGTCGTCGTTACCCCAAAGCCACGCGAGCAAAGCACTCGCGTGGCTTTTTTGCTTTTCGTTGAAGCGCGAAATTACTATCCAGAAAGGCTTGCCGCCAGAACCAATAACCGCTGGATTTCCTCAGCTGAGTATTCGTAATCACGATGCACGCCTATGCCAAGCGTTCCTTTCATCTGGCCATTGGCGTCACGGATAGGAACGACGATCGCTCCATTGACGCCAGTGGCTTTTGCGCCTGATGGAAACTTGCCCGATTCGTCTGTTTGCAGATTGCAGACAGAAACCGGCTCGTTGCGCGCGGCTGCCTGACCAGCCATCCCTTTGCCAACCGGAACAACGCTCACCACAGGAACAATATGCGGCGGCAAACCCAGATGCGCTTTCAACATCAGCACGCCATTTTCCAGAAGATGAATTGACCCCGTATCGGCAGCAAATTCGCCAACGATTTCTTCCAGCCGTTCTTGCAAGTTGTTTGACATAGCGGGACGATAACAACCGGCTTGCGAAAGCGTCAACTATAAAGATCAAGAGGGACGAAAACATGAAACGTTACTGGTTGGTGGTCGGCGCAATGCTGACATTTTTTCTGCTTTTGTTTTTGTTAGTTGAATGGTTGCAGGTTCCATTACTGACCGATCCATCCCGGTGGTTGAATCAGGGAGGTTTGATTGGAGCCTTGGTCGGCGTAGGCCTGTTGATCGCGGACGTCGTTTTGCCCGTGCCGTCTTCCCTGGTGATGATTGCTCATGGTGCATTGTTTGGGGTCACAATGGGAACGTTGCTTTCGCTGATTGGCAGCGTCGGAGCGACGCTGGTTGGTTTCGCGCTTGGCCGTCGCGGCGATAAGTGGCTGGAAAAGATCGTTTTGCCCAAAGAACGCTTGAGAGTTGAAGAGATGCTGGAGCGCTGGGGAGCTTTGGCCGTAGTGATCACTCGGCCAGTTCCTTTGCTGGCTGAAACCACAGCAATTCTGGCTGGCGCTTCCGCAATGAGTTGGCAGCGCGTGACCATTGCCTCGTTCGCGGGTTCGCTTCCGGCCGCGCTGCTTTATGCCTTGACCGGCGCGGTGGCCGCCAGCTTTCACAATACCGTGTTGATGTTCTGTTTTGTGTTGTTGGTATCAGGAGTGTTCTGGATACTCAGCCGACGGCTATTACCCGTGAAAAGTTGAACGATGGGGAATGGCCTGCTCGGTAAGCTACCTTGGCGACTGCGGCGAGTAGTACGTGAGCGTTCGGTACACTTTTTTTACAGGCTGAAAGAAAGATTTTCCATTCTCAGTAACCAATTGGGAATGCGTGCAAATAATCCAGTTTCCAGAGGCATCGTATTCGTATGACATTGAAGTTCTTCTGCCTACGTCTGTAGGGCTCTCTGAAAAATATTTAGTTGATTCGACGACCAAGCCTTTATCATTCCGGGTCAACACTTCTCTAAAACTCAAGACACCAGCGTTGCCATACATTGCACTTTCAATCCAACGCCCACGTTCATCGAATTTTATTTCCCATTTGAAAAGGATAAGTCCCTCTGGGTCAAACATTATTGCTTTGTGGGCTCGGGTTTGCCCTTCTTGGTCATATTCGTATTTCTGAACGGTTCGAAGAGTAAGCCTGCCCCATTCAAAATCCTCATCACGTTCTTCCGTCTTCCTACCCAAGACATCAAATTTCTCGGTATGCTTTCTCTCACCCGGCATTTGCGTGCCACAACGAGGTCTAGTTCGGCTCCCCAGTCCTAGGACTTCAGTAACTTTGCCATCGGCATCAAAAAGAACTGACTGAATATGTTTGCGATGTGATTCAGATGGAACGGTAAAGGAATTGGTATAGGTAAGCTGAGCTTCCTGTGTCGCAACGATCCTGATTGGCCCAATCAAATCGTCTATTTCAAGTGATAACCGCTCTTTCTTGTCTGCTTCACTGAGAGTCGGAACCGTTTGCCCCAAGGCAGTCAGCGACAATAAGCAGACAAACAAGAAAATTGACAGAGTTGAACGAGCCATAAAAACCTCACTGGGTTTGTTTGTGACAGGGGCAGATTGTCACCTTAACCAGTGACCAACATCAACTGTAATTGCGCTTGTAGCTTCTGCATTGTTTTGGCGACTTCGGCGAAACCTTCAGCTTCCCGCACAGGCGCAAGCATGGGATCAAACATCAAAAATGGATAATTGCTGTAACCGGTCTGAACAGCCCTGCCAAGCATTTGAATTGCCGAAGCCGCATCGCCAAGCTGCGAATAAACTTCAGCAGCGATGTAAAAGTGATAGCTGCCCAGTTGCAGGTTGGAGCTAAAAGCGTCTTGCAAAACCCGCTTACCCTCTTCAATTTTGCCTTCCCAGGCGCAAAGCATTGCACGAACCGTCGAAAAGTAAACTCCTGTGTCGCTGGCATCAAGCAAGGTTTTCAACTGCTTGATCGCTTCCCCGCGCTTGCCTTCCAGCAATTCAATCACTCCCAGCCAGTAATACTTTTCGTAACAATCATCTGGACATTTGTTCAGCTCGCGACGGGCTTCTTCGTAATTGCCTTTTTGATATTGAATGAAGCCGATCATATACGGAAACGTCATTGGATTGATTTCCGCAGCTTTGCGGAACAAGGTCAGCGCGACGTCTGGCAACCCGGCGTAATCGTACGCGTGGCCCATTGCCTGATACGCGTATTCGCTGTTTGGCGCGGCCTGCAGCAGTTGCTTGCAAACGGTCAGCGCATTTTTCAGATCGCCCTTTTCGCCGTAATAAACCGCCAGCCAGAAATAGCCCGCCGGAAGCTGCGGGTTTAGCTCGACAGAGCGTTTGGCGGCAATTTCGGCTTTGCCAAACATCGTGTCATCGTTCAGATAGCCGCGTCCGTTGATGTAACGTCCAGCCAGCGCAGCCCATGCCGGAGCATATCCCGGCTCCAAGCCAACCGAAGCTTCCAGCATCTCGACTGCTTTTCTGTATTCTTCGGCAGTGTTCCCGGCATCCAGTCCGCGCAAATAAAACTCATAAGCCATTGGATTGCGCACTTCGTCGCGCTTCAAGGCTTCCTGTTCGCCGGTCGTTACTTTCAGTTTCAGCCCACGAATCAATTCTTCGCAAATCTTGTCCTGCAATGCGATGACGTTATCGAATTTCAGATCAATTTTTTCTTGCCACAGAATTTCGTTTTGCAGTACGTCAATCAACTGAACGTTGACGCGAAACAGGTCACCCGCTTTCAGATAACTGCCGGAAAGGATTGTTTCGACTTGCAGTTCGCGCCCGACAGTGCGCGGTTCAACGATCTGGTTGCGGTATTTTTCAACTGCAGACGAGGGGCGAACAATCAACGATTTCAGCGGAGCAAGCTGCGAAATAACGCTGTCGGCCAGGGCAAACCCCAGAAACTCGATTTCGGCGTCGCCTGCCAGGTTCCGCAGCGGCAAAATCGCCAAACGTCTGCGATGCGTCGCCGTCAAACTGCCGGTCAAGCTATTCGAACTGACGGCACTATTCGGCCCAATTGATGTGGCGAAAGAATCGCCAGTACTCAATTCATTTTCCATCGCAAACCTTGTCGTGGCCGCTTCCGGGTCTTCCAGCGCAAAACGCAAAGCCTGGGCAAATTCTATGGCCGAAGAGAAACGAAAGTTGCGGTCCTTGGCCAGCGATTTCATCAACACGGTTTCAAGCGAAAGCGGAATTTCCGCGCGCAACTGATTGATAGGGGGCGGCACTGTGTTGACCTGGTGCAACAACATCGCGCCCGCAGGAGCTTTGCCAAAAGGCGTTTGGCCGGTCAGCATTTCGTACAGCACAATGCCCAGCGAATACACATCAGACCGGGCGTCAAGTTCCAATCCCAGGCTTTGTTCCGGAGACATATATGCCGGAGAACCAATCACATTCGCGCCCGTCAAATTCGCCAAGCCCGTGTCGGCTTCTTCCGCTTGCACTTCGCGCATTTTGGCAATGCCGAAATCCAGAACCTTGGCATGCTGGCTTTGGTCTTGATGAGTTTCAATGATGATGTTGTCGGGTTTCAAATCCCGGTGGATGATCCCTTCAGCATGCGCTGAGGCGATGGCTGAACAAAACTGCTGCATCAGATCAACTGCCTGTTCAATTTCCATAGCTCCACGCCGAAGCAATTGGCGTAGGCTTTGTCCGCGCGCAAACTCCATGACGATGTACGGACCGTGATCGCTGATTCCGTAATCGTAAATCTGAATGATGTTTGGGTGGCTAAGCGCTGCGACCGAACGCGCTTCGCGACGAAATCGTTCCTGAATCTTTTCGTCCATTCCCAGCGTGGGCAGCAACATTTTGACGGCGACCGACCGGTCAAGACCAAGCTGTGTGGCTTGAAAAACCGCGCCCATCCCTCCCTTGCTGAGCAAACGTTCAACTCGATAGCGCTCCGCCAGCACAGTTCCTGCCTGCATTCCGTACCAGTTCTCTGGCTGCGATTCAGGTAAAGGATTTTCCATTTCCTCAGTCTTCATGGCCTGCGTCTCCTGTCCAAATTTTGATTCATTTGATTGGGTTACTACGGCATTGGTCAGTATTCGGTTCTACGTGAGCCCCGCAATAATCGGATTCGCCGGAAGGATTCCAAAATCATTGATCCCATCGGAAGCAATGTAGTCGCCATTCCGTTTGAGCACAAACAACCGCAGCCGCTTCTACGAAAAACTGAACACCATTGAGAAAAATGAATAGGTTAAAAAAAGTCAGGTGCCGCAAGTGTAGAAAAAGCAATGGGCGCGTTTGCGCCAGTCATTGGCAAGTGGATTGCCTAGTTTCAAGCAGCTATTTCAACAGTCGTTTTTTGGCTCCCTTCGACGGCAAGAAAAAAAACTTCCAAAACATTTGCAGGAGAAAATCTATGAGAAAAATCCTTTCCTTTGCGCTCTTTACGGCCGTCCTTTTGATTTTGGCCGGTGCTCAAACCGCCTTTGCACAGGAGGTGCCCAAGATAGAAATCGGAGCGCATTACACAATGCTCCGATTCAGCGATTTCGATACCAACGATTCCGGTGTCGGCGCGCGCGTAACCTTCAACCTGACGGACAATTTGGCGATTGATGGCGAATACAACTTTTTCCCAACCAAGCGCCGCCATTTTGTTGACGGTTTTTATTTGGACAGCCGCCGCTATCAAGGATTGCTTGGCGTCAAAGCGGGGGTCCGTGGCGACAAGGTTGGCGTGTTTGGCAAACTCAGACCCGGTTTTGTTCACTTTGGCGAAGGCACATTGGACCCAACAATTTTGACTATCCTGCCGGTTCCAGGAACGTTCAAATCCACACAATTCGCGCTGGATGCTGGGGGCGTTTTTGAGCTTTATCCTTCTCGCAGCACGGTCCTGCGGTTTGATGTGGGCGATACAATTATCCGCTTCAATGAGGATGGCGGTCGTCCCAAATTCACCAGCCACAATTTGCAAATTAGCCTTGGCGCAGGCTTGAGGTTCTAGTCGTTTCGCGAGGAAGGGCCGCCAATTGGCGGCCCTTCCTCGCATTTATTGAACGGCTTTTTTGAGCAAAGCGATCTGCCCGGCGTGATAGAGGTCATGCTGAATAACGCCATGTAGCAACGCGTAATTTGAGTAAGGAGCCTCGGGAACAATGTCATCCAGAAGGGCATCGTCAATTTTCTTGACCGTGTTCCGCAAAGCCCGATTGCTGGCTTCCAATGCCTGCAACGTAGCGTTCCAGGCAGCTACACTGGTTTCCGTGACGGGCGGGAAGTTCATTTCATCAGACGGATTTTTTACCGGATCACCTTCCAATCGCCGTTTGGCAATCTGCTCCCAGGCAATGATGTGATTGACCAATTCCCAAATGCTGTGCGCCGACGGAATTGGCCGCGCAACTGCCTGTTCTGCTGTGACGCCTTCCAGCAACTCTCGCAGACTTGGGCCGTGCCATGCTTCGCCTTGATAAGCGCGTTTTAGCTGACTATTGATTCGGTGAGTTTCAGACATCGTATCCCTCCTGGTTTAAGAAAAATTTCCACAGACTCACCGATTGTACATTTCCTCAATCCTGTCGCAATGCCCTTACCATTGCCAGCACATCAAGCGGCAGTCGCCAACTCTATCCGATCTTCAGGCTCTCGTTTTCGTATGACTTCCACAGAACATGGGGCGTGGCTGACAACATATTCGGCGACGCTGCCTAGCAGCCAGCGCTTAAGACCAGCATCAACATGCGAGCCGACAACAATCAAGTCTGCATTCCAATCTTTCGCCTGCTCAACGATCACCTGACGCGCGCTTCCTTCGCGCACAATAGCTTTTGCCGTCAGGCCACGAACTGACAGGAAATTTGCTGCACGCGTAGTAATAAGCTCTGCGTTTTGGATCATTTCCTGTTGGGCATGCTCGAACACGGCTGCGGCATCAGACCACATTTCAGGTGATGCTGGAACCAGAACCTCAACTGCTGATAGCACCTGTACAATTGTATCTGACGGCCAAAGGCCTGCCGCAACCGCTTCGACAGCTTCCCAGGAATGAATCGAGTCGTCTATCGCCAAGATTACTTTCATACTTTTTACCTTTTGGTTCAGTTCGAAGTTGGAAACGTTCCAAATTCTTGCGCCTGTGTCCGGCGCTACTGCACAAATTTATTGTGAAGTAGCACTCCACAACTCCTCATTGGCAACTCTCTCGCCAAAGTGGCCATTCACCGCCTGCCGCTACTTTTCAGCAGAAATCTGAAAAACCCGTATTCATTGAACGAGAGTTGATAAGGCTGGTGGCCGATTTGCGGAAACGTGACATCACCAGACATTTCTGTCGGAATCAGGCCTTTATATTTGCTTAAATCCAGCTCCACAGGCTGCGCCGAGCGAGACAGATTGAAAACACACAACACTGTTTCATCCTGATAAGTGCGCGTGAACGCGAATATCTTGCGATTTTCGGGCTTGATGAATTCCAGCGCCCCCTGGCCGAAAACCGGATGCTGGCGGCGAAGTTCAATCGCGCGCTGCACCCAATGCAGCAGCGAAGTAGAAGTGCGCATTTGCGATTCCACGTTGACCGACTGAAATCCGTAAACCGGATCCATAATTACAGGAAAATACAGTTGTGCGAAATCGGCTTTGGAAAATCCCGCGTTGCGATCAGTTGACCATTGCATAGGCGTACGAACTCCGTCCCGATCACCAAGATAAATGTTGTCACCCATACCGATCTCGTCTCCATAATAAAGAAACGGGCTGCCCGGCAAACTGAACAGCAAACCATACATCAGTTCAATCTTGCGACGCCCGTTATCCATCATCGGCGCCAGCCGCCGCCGAATTCCTATATTTACCCGCATGCGAGGGTTGTTGGCGTATTCGCGGTAAAGATAGTCGCGCTCTTCGTCCGTCACCATTTCCAGCGTCATTTCGTCGTGATTGCGCAAAAACGTGCCCCATTGGCAGTTATCCGGAATTTGCGGCGTGCGTTCCAGAATTTCGACAATCGGACGGCGATCTTCCTGGCTGAGCGCCATGTATAGTCGAGGCATGATCGGAAAGTGATATGCCATATGACATTCATCGCCGTCGCCGAAAAAATCCACAACGTCTTCGGGCCACTGATTGGCTTCTGCCAGCAGCACACGTCCCGGATACTGCTTATTAATGTGCGCACGCAGCCGTTTAATAAAAGCGTGTGTTTCCGGCAGGTTTTCACAATTCGTTCCATCTCGCTCAAACAGATAAGGCACTGCATCCAGCCGGAAACCATCAATACCCATATCCATCCAGTAAGACAGCACATCTAACATTGCCTGTTGCACTTCCGGATTTTCGTAATTCAAATCAGGTTGATGGCTAAAAAAACGATGCCAGTAAAACGCTTGAGCCTGTTCGTCCCAGGTCCAGTTGGACCGTTCTGTGTCCGTAAAGATGATGCGAGCGCCCGTATATTTCTGATTCGTGTCGCTCCACACATACCAATCGCGTTTCGGTGAATCTGCCGAACGGCGCGATTCCTGAAACCACGGATGTTGATCCGATGTATGGTTCAGCACCAGATCGGCAATAACACGAATGCCTCTTTTATGCGCCATGTCCAGAAAGCGTTTGAAGTCTTTGATCGAGCCATATTCCGGCAACATTGCCAAGTAATCGGAAATGTCATACCCGCCATCCCGGAGCGGCGAAGCGTACATCGGCAACAGCCAGATACAATCAATTCCCAGCCATTCCAGATAGTCCAGCTTTTCAATTAAGCCGCGAAAATCACCAACTCCATCGGCATTGGAATCGTAAAATCCCCGCACGTAAATTTCATAAAAAACCGCATCCTTAAACCAAAGCGGATTCTCATTCAGCTTGCGACGTCGTCTTAATTTCATGCCTTCCCATTCCTCCTTCGTTTTAGCCAATATGCTCCAGCAGTGCTACCGGCAGATGAGCGAACACTTCTGCCAACAGCAGCACCTTTTTCCCCTCTTTATCCCTGACCTGAAGAACCTGTCCGGTTAGAACATCCCGATAGTTCCCGCTTTTCAGTTCATCCGGGAGCAAAACTGTTGTTTCGCCCCAGATCTGCTTGCCAATCGGCAGTTGTGTTGCGTCTCCCAATTCCGTAAAAAACCGCGCTGCTACAGCAATGACGCTCTCCTGATCTGAGGTGCGCGCAAAGGATATGGCGTGACGAGCTTTTTCACCCGCGATGCGCAATGGCAGATAGCCTCCATTCGCAAACAGAGTTTTATGAGCGCGCCGAAATTTGAGCGCCTGTCTGGTCAGATAAAGCTTGATGCGCCCATCTGCGGGGTCGTTGAGTATTTGAGCGACAAGGTTGGAAGGTATGCCATTCAGCGAAGTCAGAAGCTGCCGCCTGTGCCCATAATCCACTGGCTGCCGGTTGTCCGGATCCACCAAGGTAAAGTTCCAGACTTCTGTTCCCTGATAAAAATCGGGCACGCCGGGAGCGGCAATCTTGAGCAAAGCCTGTGAGAGTGAATTGAACATCCCAGCACGCGAAACCATCTGCTGGAACTCCACAAAAGACTTCAGGAAATCATTTCCTTCGCCCAGTTCAAGCGTGGCGCGAACAAACTGGCGGACTGCCTGTTCATACTCATCATTGGAGTTGATCCAACTGGAATGGAGTTTGGCTTCGCGCAGAGCCTTTACCAGGTACTCTTCGATCCTCTGCACAAAAACCGCGTGGGCCTCTACGTTTATCGCTGAAAGCTGAGCGGTCGCTTCAAGCGGCCAAATGCCAATCAGCGTTTGGTAAAACAAGTATTCTTCGTTTGCATCCGGAGCCAAAAACTCTTCGAGTGGCGTTTTTTTGGCCTGATTTAAGCCTTGCCAACGCCGAATGGCGCGGTACCAGCGAGTCGGAATTTCAGACAGCACATTGATCCGTGCCCGCACGTCTTCACTGCGTTTGGTGTCATGCGTGGAGGTGGCGGATAAACTGTTTGGCCATTGGCTGGCTCGCCGCTGATTCGCCAAATGAAACGATTCGAGCGATAGGCCGAATCTTTCCGGATGCCCTCCGACTTCATTCAAGGAAACAAGCGAATAGTGGCGATAAAACGCCGTGTCTTCCAATCCTTTTGCCATTACCGGGCCGGTCAATTGCTGAAAGCTGCTGACGAAATGACGGCGTAAAGCGCGCTCGCCTTCATCCAAACTTTCTAAATCGTCGAGCAAAAGAATCGAGCCAATAAAATCGAAGATCGAAGGACTGGTGGCCGGATTACGACGTTTTGCCGCACGAATCGCAGAGAGAATGTAGCCCCGGTCTGGGGCGCTAACAGAGGTTTGATTTGCGCCGATGTAACTGCGGTAAACCGGGAAGCAGGCTACCAATTCAGCGAGCGCATCTTCCAGACTGTTGAGTGTGAAATCGCGCGAATAACGATGATGCTCCGAAATTCTATCCAGACGCCGTGCCAGCACATGCAACTCACTGGACATTGCCACACGCAGAATGAGTTTTTTGCATTCGTGCGTTAAATCATCAAACTTGAGGCTGTTGCCCGTGAAGCGCTGGTAAAGTTTCTGGAAAGCCAGTGCTTTGCGCGTATCCACAAACACTCCATTGAGCAGGTTGAGAAAGTCATAGCCTGTTGTTCCCTGCACGGGCCAATCTGCGCTCAACGATTCACCGTGGCCAAGAATCTTTTCCACTGCCACGAAACACGGCTTGCCGATTTCATTCGCCAGTTCAGCCTGCCGGTTTGCCAAACCGATTCGCCCGCTTTTTCCTTTGCTTGTTGCATTGCGCGCCTGGGCCAGCGCAATCGCGCTTGAACGCTGCAAATCGTCAAGATAGCGTCCGGGGTCAGCCAAACCGTCCACGTGATCAATCCGCAATCCTGTCACCCAACCTTGCTTCATCCAACGAAGAATCAAATCGTGAACCGCAGCGAAGACCGCTGGTGTTTCCACGCGAATCGCGGCCAGTTCGTTGACGTCGAAAAAGCGGCGATAATTGATTTCATCGGCAGCGACCCGCCAATAACACAAGCGATAAGCCTGGTCAGCCAGCAGCGCTTCCAGTTGATCGAAGCTTCGCGGCTTTCCCGGAATGCCGTTGAAATCGGCAAGTATTTCTTTAAGAGTGCCGCGTACAGTTCGGCTGGCCGTCGCCAATGACGCCAGACGTCGTTTGATGATTTCTTTGTCACGCCTTCGCTCTTTGATCTTCTCCGGATGTATTGCGGTGCGAGGCGGCAGATGCTTGAGCGCAGTGATGATGCTTTCCAGCTCCAGCACCTCCGTATCAAGCTCATCAAGTTGAGTTTTCATGCGCGCCAGCAGCGGTTCCAGAATTTGCGTATAAGTCCGCGGAGCGATTGGCAATCGCATCTGGTAATACTGGGCGAAAAAAGCTCCACGAGAATATGTCAGCTTGATCTGTTGGCTTTCCAAGGCGCGGCCATATTGTTCCCCCAGAATTGGGAGCAGTACTTTGTTCCGAAGGTCCAGCTTGGGCGGGTGCCAGTCAATGTCAAAGAAATCGGCAAATGGTGAGCTGGGTCCGTTTTCCAGAACGTCGTTCCACCAGCGATTGCCTCCTCCGGCAATGCACATATGGTTGGGAACGACATCCATTACCAACCCCATTTCGCGTTGCCGCAAACTTTGAGCAAAGGCAATGAATTCTTCTTCCGTTCCAATTTCAGGATTGAGCTTTGAATGATCTGTTACATCGTATCCATGTTGGCTGCCGGGTTGCGCCATCAGCACTGGCGACGCATAACAGTCGCTGATGCCCAGATCGAACAAATATTCAACAAGCTCCGCTGCTTGTTTGAAGGTGAATCGGTTATTGAATTGCAGACGATACGTTGCACTGGGAATGCGCGCATGAATTGTGGTCGAGCGATCACTCATAGCTTCCTTTTGCTGTCGAATTTTGGGGAACAAACAGGCATGGATTCCATCAAGGAATCACAAGATCGAGGTATCTGACTGGGGAACTGTCGGCAGTATACCCTAACGGGCTGATTCGTTGGAGGTTCGGACGAATGTGCGAAAAGTCATTTCATTGCGTCCGCAGTTTGTCGCTGTTGCTTTTTGCTTCGCGCCGTTTGAATTGCCATCACGCTAACCAATAACGTCGTCAGGGAGGAAATTACGCCACCCCAGAAAACGACTGGCGGAGCATAGCGCATTACAATCCGATGCGATCCTTCTGGCAGAACCACCCCTCGCAACAAATAATTGGTTTGGTAAATATCTACTGGTTGACCGTCAATCGTCGCTTCCCAACCGGGATAATGGATTTCGCTAACCACCAGCATGCCGCGCTTGGCGGTACGGGTTTCAATCGTCAACTGGTTAGGCTGGTAACTGACGATTTTGGCATCGGCGCTTTCGATTCCCTGCTCCTGAGGAAAACCGATTTTTTCCTTTTCTGTTTTTTCTACCAAGGCCACTTCTCTTGGGTTGAAAATCTGTTCGGTTTCGCCGCGAATGGCGCGCAGGGCTTCTTCCGAGGACACAACTTGAGCACGCGGCACGATCCAGGCGCGCGGCAAAACGCGCGGGTTTTCGTAAATTTGCACGCTGTCGTAATCATAGACTTTGCGCCAATGCTCCGGCAGCCTCTGCGTCAGCAAGAACGCGCCTTCACCTGCGGAATCATAGGCCGTCGCTTTTGAAATCATCAGTGTGGCGTGCTTGCTAACGTTGACGATTTCAATTCGATCAAGCGCCAGCGTTTGGCCCACATCAAATTTCGACTGAAACCGATAAATCGGGAATTCGCCGCCGGGCACTGTCTCGAAGATTTTTGCCAATGAATGGCGAATTGTTGGTTTCACGTCGGCTCGTTCGTGCGCCCATTCGGCCGAATCACGTCCGGCTTGAAGCTCACGCGTGATGAATTGGCCGTCGGCTGTGACGAAGTTGATCTGAGCCACAACATTGCCATCGTTCAAATCGCCTGAATCAGCCAGCGCCGAAATGATGGTCATTGTGTCCACCTTTGCCGAAGGGGCGGCAAGAACAGTTTTGGCTCCGGCTTTTAATTCCATTCCAGCTTCGCCAGCCGAAAATCGCGCGCCATCTTTTTCCACAAAACCTGAAGCAGAGGCGGTGAATTCCACCAGAAAGCGCACGTTGAGTAAATCCAGCACTTGCCAATTGGGGCTGAGAATTTGCCTGTCCAGCGGCGCGCTAAAATTTGCGGAAGAAAATTGCCCTCCGTTGCCAAATGCCTTGTCATACCTGGCGGGCATCAATGGTTCGTACCCTGAAGCGTCGTGCAATCCTCGGCGAGCTGAAAGATTGTGTGGTTCGGTTCGCGGCAAATCGAAGGTGTACCCCGGCGTCAACGAAGTGTAGACCCGGCTTTCCTCCGGCTTGTATTGCTGCAAAAACTTCGTTGGTGCAGAAAGCTGTGTGAAGTAGCTGGCCGGTTTGGCAAAGCCGAACCACCAGCGCTGCATCAGGATGTAAGGTTCGACAAAACACGCTGCGGCGATGGTGAAGGACAAAAGCGCGCTGCGCCAGCGCTGTCCGTGCTGATTGCCAAGCCGCAAATTCCACCATGCACTCAGCAGCGCTGATACCGTGAACGCCGCTTTCCACATCAGCCAAGCTTGCTCTGACAAACCTGTGTGTTGCAGCGCCGAACCAACGATGGGCGGTTTTCCCGTTGCACGCCACCAGCCGTAGCCAATTGCCATAGATGCAATTACCAGAAGGCAACCAAACAAAAGCTGAGTGGTTTTGGATTCTATGCCTTTCCTTGATCGGAAGAACTCAGCAGTTCGGTCCCAGCCGTAAGCCGCCAGAATCGCCAGAGCGAACGTCCATTCAAAGGCATGCCTGGCCGGAGCGCGAAACAGGTTCAGCAACGGAACGTGATACAGCAAACGGTAAAGCGGCGTGTTGTCTCCGAGCATCAGTACAAAGCCGGCGACGGCCACAACCAGCCAAAACAGTAGCCGGGCTTCGCGGTTCTCCCGCCGAAACAACGCAGCGATGGCAATCAGCGCCATCAATGCTGCCAGCCCGACGACAAAAGTTTCAGTTTCCAGGTAGTGATAAAACGGCGAGAGAAAAGACTGGCAAGCTTCAGCAAACGTGAATCCGCTGCTGCTGAACATTTCAAAACTCAATTTGCTGCGAATGCTTTGTCGCTGCGCCTGCATCGTTTCCAGGGCTTGAAAGGCTGAGAGGCAAGCAGCCAGAAGAATTCCGCTCAAGCAAACTGTCAAAGGCGCGCAGGTTCTTAGTTTTGCTTTCAGTCGGAATCGTTCACTCGCGAATCTCCCGCTTGAATGCGGAAGTACGAACGACAGCCATGCGGCATAGGCGATAGAAATGATGCCGACATATAAAAAGCCTTGTCCCAAACCGGTCAACACTGACATCGCATACGCCAGCGTCATCCACACCAAGGAGGTTTTAAAGGGTTTTGTGCGAGCGCGTTCAATTGCCGCCAGCACCAGCGGCAACCACATCACGGAATTGGGCAAAAATCCATAAGTCGCAACCCGGCTAGCCATCAATCCGCCAAAACCAAACGTCAGCCCGGCCAGCAATGAGGCCAACCGGCTGCGGCCAATCTGCCGCGCGTAGAAGTAAGTAAATATCGGAGCCAGCAGAAACGGTGCCAGCACGTAAATCTGTTCAGCCGCGTGCCCCGACAACACCAAATATCCCCAAGTCAGCGGATAGCCAAGCGCAAGCTGCGCCATCGAAAGCAGCGGATAGCCGGAAAGCAACGTCGGCGTCCACAGCGGCAACTGGCCTTGCCGAATCATCTCCCACATCACGGATCGCATCGGATACGAATAAACCAGCGCATCGCCACTGACAAAAAACCGGCCTGCAAAGGTCGCAGGCCAGAAGAACAATGCGAAGAAAACGATGATTGTGATAAGCGCGGAAAGCTCACCGCGAATTGTTTTCAGCCAGTTCATTGGGGATAAGGTTCTAAAATGCAGGCGAAACGCCCGCATTCCCAGATTAGCTACGAGTCAATTGCCGATACTTGATACGATGCGGCTGGTCTGCGTCAGCGCCTAGCCGGGCTTTGCGGTCGGCTTCGTATTCGGAGTAGTTGCCGTCGAACCAAACGACTTTGCTATCGCCTTCAAAGGCCAGAATGTGCGTGGCGATGCGATCCAGAAACCAGCGATCGTGGCTGATGACAACGGCGCATCCGGCGAAGTTTTCCAGGGCCTCCTCCAGCGCGCGCATCGTGTTCACATCCAGGTCGTTCGTCGGTTCGTCCAGCAGCAAAACGTTCGCGCCGGATTTCAGCATCTTGGCCAAATGGACGCGGTTGCGTTCGCCGCCTGAAAGCATGCCAACTTTCTTTTGCTGATCGCTGCCGGAAAAATTCAGCCGCGAAACATACGCCCGCGAATTGACCATCTTGGTTCCAAGCTGAATTTGATCTTGTCCGTCGGAAATTTCTTCCCAAATGGTTTTATCGGGATTAAGCGTGCGCGATTGGTCCACGTAGCCAAGTTGCACAGTCGCTCCGGTTTTGAACGTCCCACTGTCGGCTCGTTCCTGGCCGGTGATCAATTTGAACAGCGTCGTTTTGCCAGCGCCGTTTGGCCCGATAATGCCGACGATGCCGCCAGGAGGCAGCGCGAATTCAAGATTTTCAAACAGCAGACGATCGCCGTAACCTTTGCTGACATTTTGAGCTTCGACCACCACATCGCCCAAACGCGGGCCCGGCGGAATATAAAGCTCAAGCTCAGCGGACTGCTTGTCAGTTTCCTGTTTGAGCAAATCCTCGTAAGCCTTGATGCGGGCTTTGCTTTTGGCGTGGCGAGCTTTCGGCGACATTCGCACCCATTCCAGCTCGCGCTCCAGCGTTTTCTGACGCTGCGATTCGGCACGTTCTTCTTTGCGCAGCCGTTCCTGTTTCTGTTCCAGCCACGAAGTGTAGTTGCCTTTCCACGGAATGCCTTGTCCGCGATCCAATTCCAGAATCCAACCTGCGACGTTGTCCAAAAAGTACCGGTCGTGCGTAACGGCGATGACTGTTCCTTCGTACTTTTGCAGATGCTGTTCCAGCCAGCCGACAGTTTCAGCGTCCAAATGGTTGGTCGGTTCGTCCAGTAACAAAATATCCGGCTTTTTCAGCAACAAGCGGCACAGCGCGACTCGACGACGTTCACCGCCTGAAAGCACGCTGATCGAAGTTTCCCCCGATGGGCAGCGCAACGCATCCATTGCCATTTCCAGACGCGCGTCCAAATCCCAACCGCCCAAAGCTTCCAGTTTCTCCTGCACTTCGCCCTGCCGTTCCAGCAACTGATTCATGGCATCATCGTCCATCGGTTCGGCGAATTTGTCGTTGATCTGATCGAACTCTTTCAGCAAATCAACGACTTCTTGCGCGCCTTCTTCGATGATTTCGCGGACGGTTTTTGTTTCGTCCAGCTTGGGTTCTTGTTCCAGATAACCAATGGAATAGCCTGGCGAAACGTGAATTTCCCCCTGAAATTCCGTGTCCACGCCGGCCAAAATCCGCAGTAGCGATGATTTGCCCGATCCGTTCAGACCCAGCACGCCGATTTTCGCGCCATAAAAGTAACCGAGGTAAATGTCTTTGAGGACAGCTTTCTTGTCGTAAAACTTGCTGACCCCAACCATGGAATAGATAACTTTGTCAGGTTGTTGACTCATTTTGTTGATTTGGATGATGAATTCGATTTTGGAATTGCGCTGTTAAGGCGGGCATCTTGTCGCAGCGGATGCCAAATGGCAAGACGCCCACCAACAGGTATGCAGTCGCTTTCTTTCGCCTGAAAGTTCTACCAGAAGAATATAGAGGCAATTTGCCCCTATCCTTCCCTGCAAAGAGAGACAAAATGTCTCTCTTTGCAGGGAAGGAAGAGAGGTGAAGTCAGCATATGCCTGCGCAAAAATTTGTTTCGAAGAAAGAGGCGATTTTTACTCTGCGCTGCAGCACACATGATATGAAAATTTGAAAAAATGCTTACAAATTTTCGAACATCATTCGTAAGCCTATTACCGTCAATTGGGGTAACTCTACAAGATAGTCACTTTAGCAAAGCATAAGATTATAGGAATTGAGCGGAATATAATTTGCTGAGACCTGGAAGGCGACAATTTTCCAACATTTCAGACAGTAGGCTTGTTTATTGGAAGATGGCCTCAATTTTTTTTCGAATCCGAATTACCAAAAATCATTCCGTCGAGTTTCAGGAGGATAGGTTTATGAAAAACACTCTAAGGTTAATGGCAGCTACATTAGCCCTGTTGATCGGCGTTTCGTGGTCTGCAAACGCGCAATCCACTTCCGGAATCATTTCCGGAACTGTAAGCGATCCGCAGGGAGCAGTAATCGCTGGCGCTTCAGTAACTGTGCGCAACATCGGCACCAACGAGTCGCGCGCGGCAATCACTGACGGTGAAGGCCGCTACCGATTTCCGAATCTGCCAATCGGCAATTACGAAATTACAGTTCAGGCGAAAGGCTTCGCCAAGTATGTTCGCACAGGCATTGAACTGCTGCTGAATCAGGAAGCAGTGATCAATGCGCCGCTCAAAACGACCACAGTCGAAGAGGTCGTAACGATCAATGAAAACGCGTCGTTGCTCAACACCAGCAATGCCGAAGTCAGCACCCGTTTTGACAACAAGCGCCTGTCGGAACTGCCACTGGCGCCAAACCGCAATGTGCTGAACGTTGCGTTGTCTGCAGCAGGCGTCAGCCAGCTTGGCAGCGGCCAGACGGGATTCGCGTCAGGCCTGAATTTTTCGGTCAATGGCATGCGCTTGCGATCGAATAACTTTATGCTCGACGGCCAGGACAGCAACGATCCCAGCGTCAGCGGTTCACAGCAACCCATCAACAACCCGGACGTGGTGCAGGAATTCCGGCTGGTGACCAATCAATTCGCGCCAGAATATGGACGTGCTGCCGGATCAGTCGTCAACATTGTCAGCAAATCTGGTTCGAACAATCTTCACGGCTCTGCCTTTTTCTTCAACAACAACGAAGTCTTTAACGCCCGCAGCAACCTGGACAAAGCCGCAGGCTTCGCCGATGCGCCTCGCCGCAACGAAACCCAATACGGCGGAACGCTGGGCGGACCGATTGTCAAAGACAAGACATTTTTCTTCGGCTCATATCAACGCTGGACAGATCGCCAGCTCGGTTCCGGCGCAACAATTAACGGTGTGCCAACCGAAGCCGGTCGCCAGATTTTGCAGGCCCAGGCTGGCAGCCGCCCTCAGGTCGCGGCGCTGCTGAAATTCCTGCCCGCGGCAACGGCGGCCAACAACACGTCGGCAACCTTCACGCTTAACAACCAAACCTACACCGTGCCGCTGGGGTCTTTGACCAGCGCGAATTCGATTGCGTTCAATAACCATCAATGGAGCGGACGCGTTGATCACCGGTTCAATGAAAAGCACCAGATCAATGGCCGCTATTTCTTTAACGACGAAAATAGCAGCGGCACCGGCCAGGCGACGCCAACCGGACTGGCAAACCTTGTCACAACACGCAACCAATCGGCCAATGTGGGATTCACCAGCATTCTGTCCAATACGCTGGTCAACGAATTCCGCGTTGCCTATCAGCGGTTTGGCTCCGTGACAAATGCAGCGGACCCATCTTCGCAAACCATTCCGTCCATCGAAGTCAACCAGCTTGGTTTGATTGGTTTCAACGCTGCCGGCACACGCACAGCGATTGGGCTGGCGGTTAACCTGCCGCAATTCCGTTTCAACAATACGTACCAGATCCTGGACAATCTGTCCTGGACGCGTGGCAGTCATGCGCTGAAGTTCGGTCTTGATTTCCGCCGCGTACAAGTGAAGAGCTTCTTCTTCCCGACCATCCGCGGTCGTCTGGCCTACGAAACACTGAACAGCCTGGTCAACGACGTGGCGATTGCTTCGGCGATTAACAAACCGGTTCCGGGTGGATCAGAAATCCAGTACTACAACTGGTACGATTACTTTTTCTACGCACAGGATGAATGGAGAGTCCGCCCGAACTTTACCCTGACGTATGGTTTGCGCTACGAAACGCCGGGCAACTCAATTGGCTCGCTACAACCCTTTAATGACGCGATTCTGGCGGCAAACGGCAACAACCCTGTCTTCCGCTTCCGCAATCCGAACCGCGACACAAACAATTTGCAGCCGCGTTTCGGCTTTAACTGGCGCCCGAATTTTGGTGATAGCGGAATCGCCAGCATGCTTTTTGGCGGTGACAAAACCGTCATACGCGGCGGATATTCGCGCACAAACGATTACGGGTTCATCAACATCAACCTGAACATCGCCAGCGCCTTCCCATTCGTGTTTGCGTTGAATCCGTCCCTGAACAATGCTTACGCCAATTTGTTAAGCGCGACGGCACCTCCAACGGCCAACCTGCCGTTCATCACCCAAACGACGGTCGGCTCTGATTTCCGCGCACCATCCGCCGATCAGTTCAGCCTGGAAATCTCGCGGGAATTGTCAAAAGACGTGGTTTTGCGCGTTGGCTATGTGGGAACAAAAGGCAACGGCCTGTTTCAGACTGTAGACGGCAATCCCGTTGTTCGGGAACGCACGAACCGCAATGATGCGGCTTTCCTCTACAACCCAACAGGCACGACGCTGACCAACCAACCACGCCGCGTGGATTTGACGCGAGGCGTCGAACGGTTGCGCTGCAACTGTGCGCAATCCATTTACCATTCCTTGCAGGTCAGCCTGGACAAACGCCTAAGCAAGAAC
The DNA here is from genome assembly GCA_964570175.1 of uncultured Heliomicrobium sp. GTDB lineage: Bacteria > Acidobacteriota > Blastocatellia > RBC074 > RBC074 > RBC074. The sequence goes on from CAZMXG010000001.1 coordinate 78,753, forward strand.
TTCAGCGCGGGTGTGCACTATACTTGGAGCACGTTCATTGACACGGCGTCGGAAATCTTCAACCCGCAGCCGCAGGGTGAAGTCGCAACGCCGCAAGATCCATACAACCGCAACGCAGATCGTGCGCGGTCCAGTTATGATCGCCCGCATCGCATTACGGGCAACGCTGTTTACGAATTCCCCTTCTACCGCGATCAGGCAGGAGCAATGGGCCGAGTTCTCGGCGGATGGCAAGCCAACGCGTTCTTCACGCTGCAAAGCGGAACACCTTTCACCATACTGAACGGCGCTGATCCGGCGGGTGTGCTGCAAGGCATTGACGCGCTGGTCGGAAACGCGATTCGCCCGAACCTGAATACAACGCTTGACCTCTCGAGCATGAATCTGATCGAGATTCGCGCGGCGGGCGGCGCCAGTTTGTTTTCAGCCCTGGCTGCCGGACAACGCACAGGCAACATCGGTCGCAACACGATTCGCGGAGACGGAATTGCCAACATGGACTTCGGAATTTTCAAAAATACCAAAGTCTTTGAAGGCCACAACCTGCAATTCCGTGCGGAGTTTTTCAACCTGACCAACACGCGCAACTTCGGCACGCCGAATACCGCAATCAACTCAGGCGCAAACTTCCTGAATCAGTGGGCCACCAATGGCGGCAACCGCCGCATTTTGATGGGACTGCGTTACACCTTCTAACCAGGCTGACTGGATAGAACGAATTCAAAAAGGCCGGAGGCAGAAATTCTGCTTCCGGCCTTTCTGGTATTTGGACAAGGTATTCCCCTTGGCATCATTCGCCGGATGAGCCCAAGCCACGTTTGATCCGGCTCAAAATTCCACACAACATCTCCACGTCATACTTGTTTAGATTAAACCTGAAGAAACTGCTGCGGATTCGCCGCTTCAGGTCGGGTTCGTTGCCAGGCAGAACAAAATCAATTTGCCGTAACACGTCCAGCGAAAGATCGAAGGCTTCTTCGACAGCTCTGGCTGTAGCGGTTTCTGCCTGCCGTGGAGCGATTCCGGTTTGCGCGGCATCACGAACCAGTTCGTAACAGCAAATGGCGACAGCCTGGCCCAGATTCATCGAAGGGCAATTCAGTTCGGTGGGAATGCTCATCACGCGATGACAGTGGCTGAAGTCTTCGTTTGTCAGGCCGTGTTTTTCCGAGCCAAAAACCAATGCGATTCTGTAGTCGGCGACAACAAGTTCGCGGTTCAGATCAACAGGGGTGAAAACCGTTTGTTTGGCTTCAACGCGCGTGCGGTCGGTTGTGCCAACCACCAGGTTGCAATCGGCAATCGCCTGGCTGAGCGTTGGAAAGATGCGCGCATTGACCAAAACATCCGTGGCATTTGGCGCCGAAGTCACTTCGTCCCAGTTCGGCGGATGAACGCCGACGACAGCCAGATCGCCGAAGCCGAAGTTTTTCATTGCGCGCGCCGCGGCTCCGATGTTGTTCGGATCGCGCGGACGGACGAGCACAATTCTGCAATTCGGTGGCGGCATTTCGATTCATTCTTCCTCTGCAAGCTGGCTCTTCTGCATTTCTGATTTCAGCATAAAGCTGCCGGTCGTAACAATGCGTTCCCTGCCCGATAAACCGGAAATCACTTCAACAAGCTCGCCCTGCTTCCGACCAATTTTCACCGGTCTTCTTTCAAACTGATTGCCATCGCGGGCAACGAACACAATGGTTTGCCCTTCCATTTCCTGCAAAGCTTTCTGGCTGACCAACACAGCCGAGCGTTTTTCTCCCATGGCGAGACTGCCAAAACTGACAGTGGCAAACATTTCCGCCTTCAACCTGCCTTGCCGGTTGTCGGCCAGGCAACGAACTTCCACGGTGCGCGTCTGCGGATTCATCACTTCACTAATGCGGGTGATTTTTCCGGCAAAGCTCGTTTCTGGAAATGCCGCAACATGAATTTCCACAGGCAAGCCCACTCTGACCGTCGTCAGATATTTTTCGGACACTTCGGCAATCACCCAAACTGACGACAGGTCACTGATGAAAAACAACTGGTCACCGGGATTGACGCTCGCGCCGGAAGTGATGTCCCGTTTCATGACAATCCCTGACGAAGGAGCGCGGATCATCACCGGCGCATCATAATCATGCTGGTCGTCCGGCAATCCCAGATGTTCGTGATGACCACGAGCGCGTTCGACTTCAGCTTCAGCGCGCTTGATTTCTTCCTGTGCGGCTTGATATTCCAGTCGCGCCTTGTCCACTTCGTGCTGCGAAATCGCTTTGGCTTGCAACAAACGTTCAGCGCGCTCCAATGCGGCCTTGGCAAATCCGGCTTGCGTCTGGCGTTGTTTTAATTCTGCCTGCGCCTTGAACCATTCCGCCTCAGCTTCGTGAACTTCGTGGGTATGCATTTTTGCCAGCACCTGCCCTTTTCGAACCACATCGCCGACCTTGGCGTGGACTTCCAGAATGCGCCCGGAAAAGAGCGAGCCTACGCGGGCCGTCAAATCTTCATTAATCATCACCCGGCCTGTAGCCTCGATTGGAGCGGTAATTTCAGTTTCCGTGGCTTCTGTAAATTCCAGTTTGGCCAACTTCACTGATTCGGCGGACAGTGTCAGCAGGTTTGGATCTTTTGCTGATTCAGAAGTTTTAGCCTCGGATTTCGCGGCCTCCGTTGCGACAGTTTGAAGCTGCTCCGTTTTGTTGCAGCCGGAAAGCACGATAGACAGGATAAGGCTTAACGCAAAGACGCAAAGGCGCAAAGGCGCAAAGAGAAATCCGGACGAAATCCCAGTCGTGAATCCAAATCGTTTCCCAGCCAAAAATCCTTTGCGTCTTTGACCCTTTGCGCCTTTGCGTTGAAGATTTTTTTTGCTGCCAATCATTGTTGCGTTTCCTTTCCTGCGGCCAGCGCCAGTTCGGCCAGCGCCAGTTGAAGCTCAAGTTCAGTGCGGTGATACAGCAACCGCGCTTCGTTGCGGGCACGCTGCGCTTCCAGCAGTTTATACAAATCCGCAGCGCCTTCCCGGTACGCCACCAACGCGATGTCGCGCGATTCATCGGCCCGTCGCAGAAAACCCTTTTGCATTTCGGCAATCCGTTCAGCCAATTTTTTAGCGGCACGATGGGCGATTTCAATTTCCGCGCGGATGTAATTTTCCTCGGCCATCAACTGAAACTCCGCCGAAGTAATGGCTGCGCTGGCGCGGCCGATTTCCGCGCGGTTCTTGTTGAACAGCGGCAAAGGAATAGTGAGGTAGGCGAGCGCAGTATTAAACCCGCCGGTTCGTTTGTAACCCGCACTGAATTCCAGGTCGGGCCGGGCGTTTGCTTCCTGTAATTTCAGGTTGGCGCGTTCGCTTTCTACTTTTGCGCGCATCGAAACCAGCTCCGGCCGCTTGGTCAACGCATCCGCGCGAAGCTGCTCAAGCTCTGCCGCAAGCAGGGGCGAAGCAGAGGTATTGGGTTCGGTCAGCCGAAAGTTCGTATCGAATTGCGTGTCGCCAATCGCTTTCAGCAAATCGAGTTTGGCGCGTTCCAGTTCCAGGCCGACGGAAGCCTCCTGATTGAGCAGGGTTTGTTGTTCCAGCCGCACGCGAATCAATTCCCATTCGGAAATGTAGCCTTCTTTCAGCCGCGTGGCGTTGTACTCGACCAACCCATCCAGGTCGTTTCGATTTTCGCGCACGATTTCCAGCAATGTCTGGCTTTGCAGAGCGGTCCAGAATCGGCGAATAACTTCCTGGCGAAGTTGCCGCCGTAAAACTTCAATTTCTGTTTGTATATGGCTCAATTGACGGTCTGCCAGTTCAGTTCGGCGGAAAGCTTTGCCAGCCGTTTCAACCCGCTGAGTTCCGTATACAAAAACATCTATGTCATTCCCGAAAGCAAACGGAGGTTTTTGACAGGCTCGCCAATTTTCGGTTTGGATCGTCAGCGAAGGATTGGGGCGAACACCGGCAAAACGCCTGGCATCTTCTGCCCCCGTGATTCGGGCTTGAGCAGCATCAAGCAGCGGGTGTTTGTTAACTGTTCGCGCAAGGCATTCTTCCAGCGACAGCTTGCGCGACTCGGCTCCGACCTGGGCCAGAACTGAACCGGCGCATAGCACTGCGGCAAACGTAGCTTTTAACAAGGCGGTAAAGAGGCGCCTGATTATTGTATTCATTACACCATTTAGAGAGAGAGTTTGATTGCGGAGAGCAGGCAAGATAACTGATGCCTACTGACTTTGTCATCCGAACAAGTTTATGCACAAAAATTGAACTACATTCAGGTTCAATTCAACTTTCCCGCTGGCAAGCGCCGTCGCCATTATGGAATACTTCGTTCTATGGCATTCATCAAAACCATCGAACCGGAAGATGCCGACGGAGCACTGAAATTGGAATACGACGACGCCATCAACCGCGCTGGCAAAGTGTTTAACATCTTGAAAGTTCAAAGCCTGAATCCAACGGCATTGCGAGCTTCGATGCAGTTGTATACGGCCACAATGCACGAAGCTTCAGGGCTGTCACGCGTCGAACGCGAAATGCTGGCAACGGTGGTTTCCCGCGTCAATCACTGCTTTTACTGAACGGAAGCTCACGGGGAGGATCTCCGTGTCGAATCGCAAAATGAAAAGCTGGCTGAAGTGATCAAATGCGACTTTCGTCAGGCTGAACTGACCGCGCGTCAATTGGCGCTATGTGAATTCGCTGAAAAGCTGACGCTGAGCCCTTCAAAGATGACTCGTGAAGACTGCGACGCCTTGCGCGCGTCGGGCTTGGCTGACGCAGATATTCTGGACGCCGTCGAAGTCATTTCTTATTTCAATTACATCAATCGCGTCGCCGATGCCCTAGGAGTTGATCATGAACCGGAGATGCTCTCAAAGTGATGAAGTTCGATCTATTGATTCAAAATGCCCATATTGTTGACGGCACCGGCCAGCCAGCGTACTCAGCCGACGTTGCCATCAACGGCAAACGCATCGCCGCCATTGGGAACTTCCCCGCCGAAGCCAGTCGAACCATTAACGCCAAAAAGCTGACAGTCATTCCCGGAATCATTGATCCGCATTCGCACGCCGATTTGATTCTGCCGCTTGCGCCGAAGCGCCAAGCCGAATTGATGCGCTGCAAGCTGTCGCAAGGCATTACAACGACCATTGTGGGCAATTGCGGATTGGGTTGCGCGCCGATTGGCGCCCCGCAAGCCGAAGCCATTTTGCGGGGCGTCAATTCCTGGATGACTCCGGAACCGGTTGACTGGAATTGGCAAACCATTGGCGAATACCTGAGCCGTTTGGAAAATAATGGCTTGGCGCTAAACATTGCCACGCTTGCTCCGCACGGGCCAATTCGGATTTCGGCAATGGGATTAGCTAAGGGTAAGCCTTCGCGCTTGCAGATGAAAAGAATGCGCTCAATGGTCGAGCAGGCCATGAAAGATGGCGCATTCGGGCTTTCGACCGGATTGATTTATCCGCCGGGAATGTATTCGGACACAGAGGAACTGAAAGAACTGGCGAAAGTCGTTGCCGACCGCCATGGCATTTACACCAGCCATATCCGCGGTTCCAGTGAGACTTTGATTCCAGCAGTGAAAGAATTACTGGACGTTGCGCGCTCAACCGGAGTCCAGGTTCACCATTCGCACAACGAAGCAGTAGGCCGCCAGCATTGGCCGAAGATTGATCGCGTGCTTCAAATGGAAGAGCAAGCCGAACGCGAGGGAGTTCGTATCAGTTTTGATATGTTTCCTTACACGGCGGCGGCGACAATGATGATCGCTCTGTATCCGCCGTGGGCCTTGGAAGGTGGCCTGGATCAATTGATTGAACGATTGAGAGACGTAAGCACCCGGCGACAAATTGAACGCGACATCAGACGCCAAAAGTCATCATGCAAACCCGATGGCTGGCCCCACAATCTTGTCCGCGCAACTGGCTGGGAAGCGATTCGCATTGGCTATGTCGCCAGCCGCAGAAACAAACAATATGAAAATTGCAGTCTCACAGATCTGGCTCGACTCACTGGCAAAACGCCTTTCGACGCGATTTCAGATTTGATAATTGAAGAGAGCGGGCAGGTTTCCATGTTGATTTTTGAAATTACAGGCCAAGGCGAAGAGTTTGATTTGCTCGCCAAATATGCCCACCACAAGCTCGGCGCGTTTTGCACAGACGCTGAAGATTATGGGCGCGGCTTGCCGCATCCGGCGGCTTACGGAGCTTTCCCCAGAATTCTGTCAAAATTCGTTCGCCGGGATAACGCACTCAGCTTCGAGGAAGCTGTCAAAAAAATGACTTCCCATCCCGCTGCGATCTTTGGCCTGCCTGAGAGAGGCATCATTCGTCCCGGCGGATTTGCCGATCTGGTGATTCTTGACCCTAAAAAAATCAATGACCGCGCCACGTTTGAAAATCCGCGCCGACAGGCAACCGGAATCAAGTTTGTCATCATCAATGGCCGCGAAACCCTTTCCAACGGCAAATTTCTCAACGAGTTTTCAGGTGAAGTAATTCGCCACAAAAGCTGATGATTGCATTAAGATTAATCCGCTTTACAAGAAAAGCTTGCGTGTTACATTGCCGTTCAAAGTTTCAACCGGCAGTTGGGTTAACTCCGCATTCCACTGCCTTTCAAAACAAGCAATGCCCAAATATTTTTCTTTGATTGACCAGTCGCAGTGTGCGGCTATAAAGTTTTCAAAGAAAGCGTGCTTCAATAGAATCCTCCTACAATAAACAAATCAATTTTCTCAATGAGGTTTTAGTATGAGAAGTTCAATTCAGAACTGGTCACGGCCAGCGCTTCTTGCGTTGTTTGCCGTCACCGTGGCGCTGTTTAGCCTTGTTCCGAAAGGCTCAGCAGCAAGGGCAACGTTTGATGGCAACGACAACCGCCCACTGCTGGTCGGCGCAATCGTGACATTGCCGTCAACCCAAAATTTCGTCGGTGAGTGGACGATCTTCAGAACTAAGGTCAAAGTCACAGACACAACCAAGCTGGATCAAAGCCGCGCCAAAATTGCCGTTGGCGCGTTGGTCGAAGTCAAAGGCACCAAACAGAACGACGGTACGATCACAGCGACCGAGATCGTTGTCAAACTTGCCGCGCCTCCGGGCGTCCGCTTCAGCTTTACCGGCAAGATCGAAGAATTGCCCAGCACCGCAAACCGCGTAGGCGATTGGAAAGTCAGCGGCAAGGTCATTCACGTTTCCGCATCAACCAAGCTGATTCAGGAAAGAGGGCAGATTGCCGTCGGCGCATTTGTCGAAGTGGAAGGATTGCTTCAATTGGACGGCACGATCACGGCTAGTGAAATTGAAGTCAAACCGGACGGCAGTACTGGAATCCCAGTCAAATTCACAGGGAAAGTTGAAGGGTTGCCCAGCACCAATGGGCGATTGGGCTTATGGGTGATCAGCGGTCGCAAAGTGCAAATTACCGCACAGACGCAAATCAAAGCTTCAAATGGCGATTTTATGATTGGCTCGACCGTCGAAGTTGAAGGCGTCCTTCAGGTTGACGGCTCTATCCTTGCAACCAAACTTGAACTGAAACCAATGCCTGCGCCGCCGTCTTTGAATGTTTACTTCATTGGCACGATTGAAACTTTGCCGAATACGAATACCTTCATTGGGGATTGGAAAATCAGCGGTCGTACCGTCAAGGTGACGGATAGAACCGAACTCAAACAGGAAAAAGGCAAAATTGTTGTCGGAGCGATTGTCGAAGTCAGCGGAACATTGGCTGAGAACGTCGTTACTGCTTCAAAGATTGCTGTTCGCGATGACAACTTGCCGGACTCGATTCGCTTTACAGGCATTGTCGCGACCTTGCCGCCGTCGAACGGAACCGTTCCGGGTTTCATTGGCGACTGGAAAGTCGGAGATCGCATTGTCCACGTTGTGGTTCAAACCAAAGTTGACGAAAGCAAAGCCAAAGTCGCAATTGGCGCGTTGGTGGAAGTCGTCGGCACACAACGGGCGGACCGTTCGATTGACGCCATCACCATCACGGTGAAAGACAATGTTCCGGGCGGCCCAGCCAGTTACGTGCGCTTTTTCGGCGCGCTCACCAAATTGCCTGACGCCAGTATCCAGGTTGGAAACGGGCGCGCAGGCGATTGGATCGTTGGCGGCAAAACCGTTCACGTCGAACCAAAAACCCGAATTCGTGAAGAGCATGGGCGCGCGGTAATTGGCGCTTATCTGGAAGTCGAAGGCAATCAGCGCGCTGATGGTTCGGTAGATGCGGCTGAAATCACAGTCGAACGCGACGCTGCCGCTCCGGCAGGCGCAATCGGCTACATAGATTTTTACGGCCCAATTCGCACTTTGCCCTCGGCGGCCAATTTCGTCGGTGTGTGGATGGTTGACGGCAAGACCGTGAATGTCAGCAACACGACCAAGCTGGAAAGAGGCCGCGCTGATTTTGCGATCGGCGTAATCGTCGAGGTCAAAGGCTATCTGCTGAGCAACGGCCAGGTGAACGCCACCAAGATTGAAGGCAGAGTTCCGGCAATCATTAGTAATGTCGTGACTCGCAGTTTCATTGAATTCATCGGCGATGTAACGGAATTGCCTAGCACGGCCAATTTCGTCGGCGATTGGAAAGTTGCGGGACGCACGGTTCACGTCAAAGAGCGAACGCGTGTCAGGCGTGAACGAGCAGCCGTAACCGTTGGCGCGACCGTTGAAATTTACGGCGTCGAACTGCCCGACGGCACGATTGATGCGAAATTCATTGAAGTTTCGCATGGCCCGGCCGGCGCAAGCTTCCAGACATTTGCGGCGCTGACTTCCGTCAACGCGGGCAGTTATCTGGAAGGCGCAACTTCATCGGCCATCATTGCTTCGTTCGGCAGTAATCTGGCTGGAGGCGTTGAAGCCGCCAAGAGCTTGCCCTTGCCAACGGAACTTGGCGGCGTGTCAGTTCTGATTGATGGCGATCCGGCTGGATTGTTTTTCGTTTCACCGGGACAGATTAACTATCAGGTTCCAGACGATGCCTTGCCGGGAGCCGCGCAAGTGACGGTCATGAAAAATGGTCAAGCCGTGGCTCAGGGTACGCTTGAACTCGGCAATGTCGGACCGAGTATCTTCACTGCCGATTCCAGCGGAACGGGCGTTCCCGCTGGAGTATTGCTGCGTGTTCGCGCCAACGGTCAGCAAAGTTATGAACCGTTGTCCACATTCAGCAATGGCAAAGTCAATCCAGTAACAATCACGCGCAATGTTGGCGACCGCCTCTTCCTGGTGCTGTACGGAACCGGTTGGCGCGGAGCCGATAATACTGACGGCAATGCCGCCAACGGAGTCGCCGAAAGCCTGGAAGTAATCATCGGCTCAGCGAAAGCGCCCGTCTCCTTTGCAGGAGAAGCCCCAGGCTTTGCCGGACTGGACCAGATGAACGTCGAAATTCCAAATGGCGTCTCCGGAACGGTCACATTACTGATCAAGGTCAATGATGGCGAAGGCAACGTCCTGCGGACCAACTCTGTAACCATTTCGATTCGCTAGTAGCCCTGTCGAAATCAAAACAAATGGGGAGCATCGTCAGGACGCTCCCCATTTTTGTATTTCAGTTCTTATGATCGCTCAAATTACGCCAAGCCAGCGCAACTCTTCGATTCGCTGAGGCGAATAACCCAGGATTTCGCCATATACTTTCTGATTATGTTCACCCATTTCCGGCGGCGGTTGATTGTAATCAGCCGATGCCGCTGAAAACTTGATTGGCAAACCCATTCCATAAACGTCGTCAACTGGCCCGTACCTGGGATGGCTCAATAGAACTGTTTCACCCCGCGCAACGACGCCAGGGTCGCTGAGTGCGGTTTGTGGATCGCGGACTTCGGCACACGGAACTCCGGCAGACTCCAGAATGTTTAACAATTCGGCTTTGGGTAAGGCTTGCGTCCAGGCTTCGATCAGTGAGTCCAGTTCCGCGACGTTTTTGACTCTGTGGTCGCGCGTTCGAAAGCGGTCTTCGGCAGCAAGTACCGGTTGTCCCATGGCGTTGAAAACCCCATAAGCAAATTCATCCTGATGCGCGCAAATGGCGATGTAACCGTCGCTGGCTCTATAAGTTCCAAATGGAGCCAATCGCGGCATCGTTTGCCCGGTGCGCGTCGGCATCCCCAAACTTTCCATCGCATCAAAAGATTCACAGGCCACCAGTGAAGTCATCACGCCAAGCATGGAAACATCCACAAACTGACCTTCGCCGGTTCGCTCAGTCATTTTCAGCGCGGAAAGAATCCCGATCACCGCAAACAACGGCGTGACCAGATCAGCAAATGGCACGCCGACTCTGACTGGTGGTTCGCCTGTCGAGCCGGAAGTCATCATCAATCCACTGAGCGCTTGAATGATGGAATCGAAAGCTTTTGCGGAATTGGCGTCCCCTTCGGTGCCAAAACCGGTCAGTGCGCAATGCACAATGCGCGGATTGATTTCCCGCACAAAGCTGTATCCCAAACCTAAACGGTCAAGCGTGCCTCGGCTAAAGTTTTCGACCAGCACGTCGGAAGATCGAACCAGATCGGAAAAGACTTCGCGCGATTGCGGATGCTTCAAGTTCAGCGTCACGCCGAGCTTGTTGCGCATGCGGTTGATTGCCGAAAGGGAAATGTCGTCATCCGTTTCGCGAATGAGTTTCGCGCCGTTCTGGCCAAGATAAGGCGCATTGCTGCGGGCCGGATCTCCCACAGCAGGGTTTTCGACTTTAATGATGCGCGCGCCAAGCCCTCCAAGAATCAAGGTGGCGAAAGGCCCGGCAAGGGCGATGGTTAAATCAAGAACAGTCACGCCTTCCAAAGGGCGTGGTAATTGGGATTGATGTTGCATGGTGGTTGCGGTGACTCCTTAGAAAGCCGGAGTATACCGCAACCACCATGCATTTCACTCGAACGATGCCACAGCTATAGTTTCTTTATAAATCGGCTGGTTGTCGCGCCAATTCCCATTGTGGCGTTGGTAACCGTGCCATTCAGTTGGTCAATCCAGGCCGCCGTAACCACTGGATAAGTGGGTCTGGTCAGACTGGTGTAAAACAGCACGCCATTTTTGTAATAACGCACCAGCCCGCTTTGAATGGCGACACGGAACACATCGCCAGTTGTATAGTTCACTTCACCTTTGTAAACACCCATCTCAAACACCGCTGCCTCTCCATTCGCCAGAAAGATGGAGAAATCCAGTGTTTCGATGGAAACCGTTCTGGTGCCTAACATCAACCCGGCATAGCGGCGTTTGTTGGTTTCTGCCGCAACAAACTCCACATACCCATCTCCTGACGAGATGATTTGTGAAGAGATTGCGGTAGACCGACAACCATCGCACCCTGTGGTTTTCTTCAAGACGCTGCTCTGAACCACCACGTTGACTAATTGCGTCCAGTTCACAGGTCCAACTGTAAGTGCTGCCGCCGTCGTGAAGGTATAGTTGCCTGAAACAGCCAAATTCCCAGCCGCATCACGAGATCGGACGCGGAAGTTGTACAGCGTGCCCGCACTCAATCCGCTGAGCGCCATCGAATGATTGGTAATCAGACTGGCGTTTAACGCGGTTACTTGACCATATGCTGTCGTCCTTCCGTATTCGACTTGGGAATCCGAAGCTTCGTTCGTCAACCAGTTGATCGTCACGCCGGACGAAGTCGGCGACAAAGCCGACACTCCGCTGATTGTCGGAGGCGTCGTATCTTTGATGGGCGCAGGACTCGGACTCGGAATTGGCGTTGGGGTCGGAGAGGGTTTCGTTGCCACCGTTCGGAAGGTGAAGTTTGCTGAAATTTCCAAAGTGCCGCCGCTCGTGCGCGATTTGACGCGAAAGTTGTACAGCGTATCCGCATTCAAACCGGTAAGACTCACCACATGGCTGGTCAAAAGCGTCGGGTTAATGGACGTTTGCAACCCATATGCGGTGGTCGTTCCATATTCAACCTGGCTGTCGGAAAACTGATTTGTGGTCCAGGTGATCGTCGCGCCAGACGTAAGCGAGGAAGACGCCACAACATTAGTAATGGCAAGAGCCGGTGTTGGAGACGGAGAGGGCGATGGCGACGGAGTAGGTGACGCGGAAGGGCTTGGGATCGGGGTCGGAGCAGGCGCTGCTCCCCAAAATAAGTTTCCCAAATCCTGGCCGTCAGTCCCGGCATTGCGATATGGGCTGGTTGACGCAAGCCGGTAATCTCCCCCTGAGAAATTTACAAAACCAATTCCACTGAGTAAGGCCGGGAAAAATCCACCTGCAGGATAGTTGGTGGAAACACCGCCCGACAGAATGTTCTTGGTAAAAATGGCTCCTGGAAAATAATTGTTGATCGTGTCCAGACCGACTCCTCTGCCGTCTCCTTTCACACCATAAAGGTTATGCGCGCTGATATTGTTTGTGAAAACAATATTCGTGCTCGCTGCCCCATAGGTCGTAACCACATCCCCAGTGTGAATCACCGTATTGTGATCCACTACGACATCAGTGATGTTCGTAAGCTGTAGAAACCTTCCATGTGTGCCGCCCCATTTGGCGCCGTCAATGTCGGCCCAAAGGTTATTGCGGATCAACAAGCGCTGCATCTGATCGCTGACTTGAAGCGTATCACGTCCCAACAAATTCACGCCGCCCCCACTATGCTGCACAACGTTGTTGGTGAAGGTCACATCACGAGTTACTGACCATGGGGCAGTTCCATCCTGGTTTACGCTTTTCAGGACAACGGCAAAACCATCCTGCCCGTCAAGCCAATTGTTTTCCATCACGTTTCCATCCACCAATGCACGCTGTGCATTTTTCAATTCAAACAAGTTCTTTATTGACCAATGAATGCCCGCGTAACTCGGATCTCCAACTTTCCATCGCAGCGGTTTGTAAAGATAGTTATTCCGAAACTCAAGATCGGAAGGAATCAAACCACTGATGGAAGGATCGGACCCGCCAAGCATGAAATTTTCTCCGGAACCTTCCAGATAGTTGTTGACGATTTTGAAAGGGCCGGGACCATTCCAACCACAAATTGCCTGTGCATCTGCTCCGACGGTATGGCATTCGGAAATGAACGAATCAATGACAGCCGTGCGTCCGCTATTGATCGCTACGCCGCGAGACACGTTGCCCGTTGCATTTCCGTGAATGTAACAGCGGTCAATGATAATGTCCTGAGGAACCAGACTCAGCGAGTTCTGAGCAGAAGTACCATCGCCAAGTGTGACAATACCGTAATTCAACGTATTGCCAGCTTGAACACCGACTTCCAATCCCAGCAATCTGTAATGATGGGCACCCGGCGCAGTCGAAATTGCAGGTCCAGAATTCGGCGTTATGATCTTGGGTAATAGGCTCGCATTTTGCGGAGCGATGCGCGTGCCTTGAGCAGGCAAACTGCTGTCCGGTGTTGAAGTACGAATTACAATCCAACCCGTTCCGGATTTCACCGGCAAGGTAAAATTACCTGTGAAAGTGGCTCCGGCCTGCAATGTAAGAACGTCTCCGGGAAGCGCCTGATTCAGCGCCGCTTGAAAATCTCCACCTGCATTCACTGCAATGATGCGCCCGCCGGGTGACGCGTAACTGGTATTAAGCGTAACCCGTGGCAATTCAGGCGTAGCCGCAACAATTGCAGCAGAAACATGTTGATATCCCCCCGTAAGTTTGGCGAAAAAGCCGAAAACCCTGCTATTTGAACTGCCAGAAAAGCACTGAAATAGCAGCGAAAAAAAGAAAATGCATAAGACAGTTTGTCTTGTCTTGCTTCCATTAAACATTGGCACCTCGATATTCTGATTGGAAGGCAGAGCAATTCGTCCACCCAGTTAGTAATTGGATTAAGGGGATGTATTTATTTAGGGTCGGCTAGATAGGGCGAGCCACCAGAAGGGATGTGAGACGACACGCCTGGAAAACGAAGCAACCACGGGACGTGCTATGGGCACGCATACGTCACCGGGTCTGACAACATAAATTTTTGAAATATTCTGGGGAAGCTTGGCAACAATGAACTACGGGACGGAAGGTGGCGTGCAGGGTAAACCACCAGTTCAAAATGTTGTTATAAGTCTTAGAGGAATGGGTTCAACGAGACGGGCGCATTATACGTAATTAGAAAAGTATGTAAAGTGGTCTTTACCAGGCGGGCCGATTTTTCTAATTTTCTGGCTGATTCTGGAATAAATTAAATCAATGGCATTCCTAAATTCAGTAAATTCATTTGCATCCCGCAACATCCGATCTTGGGAAAAGAGGTTTTTTCACCAAGGAATTGTTGGTTGCAGTTTTGGCGATCACCTTGCCCAGAACGTCGAAGTCGCATCCTAAATCCTTTCCGTCAGCGCCCGCCCTAAAATAAGGACTGGACGCTTCCAAGCGATAGATGCCATCTGACGGACTGACAAATTTCACATCATTCATCGTGGCCGGGAAGAAATTATTGACGGGATAATCGCTGCTGGAGCCGCCGGCTAGCACATTCCTGGTGAAAACTGCGTTTGGAAAATACGTTCTTATCGTATCGTTGCCCGTTCCGGCGCCATCGCCTTTCACGCCATATTCGTTGTGGGAGCTGATATTGTTTGTATAAACGAAATTGGGGCTGATTTCGCCATAGGCGGAAAGCACCAATCCGGAATGCAGAACCGTATTGTGATCCACTGTCACTTCAGGAACTTCATTGATCTGAAGAAACCTGCCGGAACCGCTTTCAAAATTGCCGTTGCCTATGTTCTCCCATAAGTTATTTCGCACCAACACGCGTACCATCAGATCAGTAACGTGCGATGTATCACGACCAAGTAAATTGAGTCCTGCGTCACTGTTTCGCACGATGTTGTTAAGAAAGGTCACGTCCCGGGTAACAGACCAGGGTGCCGTGCCATCCTGATTGACGCTTTTGAATACCAGCGCAAACCCATCTTGCGCATCTACCCAGTTGTTTTCAATAACGTTTCCTTCTATCAGGATCCGCTGCGAATTCTTTAGCTCCAGCAAATTCTTCACCGTCCAATGCACCCCGGCATATTCTGGCGATCCAACTTTCCAGCGCAGCGGTTTGTACAGATGGTTGTTCCGAAATTCAATATCGGAGGGAATCAACCCGGCAATAAATGGATCTGCCCCGCCAAACATTACGTTCTCTCCAGAGGCTTCCAGGTAGTTGTTGACAATTTTGAAGGGGCCGGGACCATTCCAACCACAAATTGCCTGTGTATCGAACCCGACACCATGAATTTCAGAAATGTAAGAGTCAATTACTGAGGTGCGGGCGCTATTGAGCGCAATGCCGCGAACCACCTGACCCGCTGTATTTCCGTGTATGTAGCACCGGTCAACAATCAGATCATGGGCCACTGTATCGGTGGAACTCTGCCTACTCCCACCTTCACCCAATTTCAGCAGGTTGTTGCTGTAAAGCTGCTCGACATCAACAGTGATCTCCAGACCGACCAAACGGTAATGGTGCGCGCCCTCCTCAGTTTCAATGGCGGCTCTATCATTTGGCGAGATAATCTTGGGCAATAAATCAGCGTATTCAGGCCTGATCCTGTTTCCGGGTTGTGGAAGGCAGGAATCTGGCGCTGCCGATCGAATAACAATCCATTCATCACCGGAAATGCTTTCAACTGGCTTGGCTGGCAACACAAAATTGCCGATGTAAATGCCTCCCGGTTGTAAAAGGATAACATCTCCGGGTTTGGCAACTTGAATTACCTGTTGAAGCTTTGCGCCGCTGGCAACGTTGAAAGTCCGCCCTCGTGGTTTGATGTAAGTCGAATCGAGAAAAATACGAGGTGGTTCTGGCAGAGTTGCTATGCCTTGCAAGCCGTTGTCTTGCGCACGGATACCAACACGGAGCAGGCTGCTCGCTCCCGCAACGATGACGGCAATCAAAATGAATAATCGAATTACCTGCAACAACATAGCCCCCTTCCCATATGAAATCAGCTTGTCCGAGCAAGAAAACAATGTAATTCAGCCTTTCATTGCATGCGAGAATTCTGCAGAGGGGGAGCCAAAACTCCAACGGTCGCCTTTTCCAGGGACACCAAATCGCACCCCAGATCCTTGCCGTCGGTTCCACCGGCTTTGTATGGCTTGAGCAAAGACATTTGAAAAACATTGCCGCTTCGATCAACGATGCCAATATCGGCCAGTGATTTCGGGAACAGATTTCCCGCCGGGTAAACGCTGGCGGCACCGCCCGCCAGCACATTACGAATAAAGACCGCTCCAGGCATATAACTATTGAGCGTGCCGTTGCCAGGAGCGGCTCCATCGCCTTTTACGCCATATTCGTTATGGGCGCTGAGGTTGTTGGTGAAAACGAACCCCTGGTTTGGCGCCCCATACACTGTTATCACGCTACCAGTATGAAAAACACTATTATGATCAACCATCACATCGGGCGCGTCACTGATTTGCAAAAAACGTCCGTGCGTTCTGCCCCATCGGCTGCCGTTGATATCGTCCCACAGATTATTGGCAATCAGAATTCGCTTCATTTGCTCACATTGATGACTCGTATCGCGGCCTAACAGATTAATCCCCCCACCACTGTGCCGAATGATGTTGTGAATGAAGGTCACGTCTCTGGTGACTGACCAGGGAGCCGAACCATCCTGATTGACGCTTTTGAACACCATGGCAAAACCATCCTGTGCGTCTGCCCAATTGTTTTCAAAAATGTTTCCTTCAATCAAAACACGCTGGGCATTCTTCAACTCGAATAGATTTTTGACCGTCCAATGAATGCCTGCGTATTCTGGCTCACCGGTTTTCCACCGTAAAGGTTTGTAAACATGATTGTTCAGAAACTCCACGTCGGACGGAACAAGGTCTTTGACCTTCGGATCGGCTCCTCCCAGCATAAAATTTTCGCCCGAAGCTTCCAGGTAATTATTGACAATCTTAAACGGTCCCGGGCCATTCCAGCCGCAGATTGCCTGGGTATCCAAACCCACTCCGTGACATTCCGAAATATAGGAATCAATGATTGACGTACTGGCACTGTTGAGCGCTATTCCGCGCGATATATCGCCTTTATCATTTCCGTGAATGTAGCAGCGATCAATGATCAAATTCGCTGGCACAGCAGCGAGCGAACTCTGAGCGTCAGTGCTCTCCCCAAATTTAACTATGCCATAATTTGTCTTCACCCCAGGTTGAACACTAACATCCAACCCAATCAACCTATAATTGTGAGCCCCCGGCGCAGTCGCAATGGCGGCATCGGAATTGGCTGTCACGATCCTGGGAAGCAAGCTGGACTTTTGCGGTGTCATGCGTGTACCGGCGGATGGCAAATCGGCATCCGGAGTCGAAGTACGGATCACAATCCAGCCCGTGCCTTTCTTGGCGGGCAATATGAAATTACCTGTATATGTTGCTCCCGCTTTCAAGGTAATGACATCGCCAGGGAGAGCGCGGTTGAGCGCAGCTTGAAAATCTCCACCGGAATTGACAGAAATCACGCGGCCGGATGATGGCAAATAATCACTATTGAGCTTGACGCGTGGCAATTCCGGAGTTGCCGTTACGACAACGGGATTCCAATCTGGAATAGGGGCCGGTTCGGCGGTCAGCCAGCCTGTTTTGGAAAGCAACAGCACAACCAATATGCATTTCACTGTCAGCCTGATCATCAACGTTTGACCTCGAACGCACTAATTCCGTGGAATCAGCTTGGAACGGACGATTGCAGTTGTGAACTCTCTGGTCAGTCTATTGGCGACAAACCTTAGATTTCGAATTGGAACAGCCTCGAATGACTCAAATTTGAACGGACTTTGTTCGACAATGCGCTCAAATTTGCGAATCGTCATTTGGTTCAATCCGCCCTCAACCTCTCCAAAATTTTCAGCACCATCTGCAATGAAATCTGAACGCCAACGAATCAAAGCCTTTTCCGTGAACAAGAGGTGCGCCCAAGGGAAAGTCGAAAACAAATGCCCTCCTAAAGGGTGATACCAGGTAGGACCGAATGCCGCCAAAACAACCCCTCCGGGTTTCAGCATTTGGCGCATTTGGAAAAGTATCGCCTGTGGATCGGCAAAATGCTCAAATGAATCTATGGCTATAATTGCGTCAGCATATTCATCCGGAAAGGTAGTGAACCTGCAACGATCCGCCACCCCTTCCCTTTCGGCCCGTTCGCGGCCGAGCTGAAGAAATTTTTCCTGTATATCAACGCCAATTACCCGGCTTGCGCCGTTTCTTGCCATTTCAACGACTTCCAATCCTGCGCCACACCCAAAATCTATCACCGTCTTTCCCAAAATTTGCTGCCAGATACCATTGCCCAGGAGTGTTTCCAACTTACTCTTGTTTAGGTAAACACTGCCGTCCATCCGCGACTCCTGTAAACCGATTTTTCTAAGCAGCCGATAGCCTATCTCGCCGCCAATAATGCCCATTGCCAATCTCCTTTATAGCTAAGCTGTGTGTGTCCGGAAGCAACCTCATAAATAGACTTTCGGTTCCCGAAGGTCTTTTATTCTCATTGAACAGTCGCATTTATCAGGTGGCTTTCAATCAATCTATTCGCTCGAAGTCTTTCCCTTTCAGCAAAGGCTTGCGGGCGTCGGATTGCATAATTGCGCGGAGATTGTAATCACGATAAAGATGCGGGTTTCCCGAGTGCCCATCAATTGCTGCCAGTGCAATGTTGAATGCTTCGCGGGCGCTGGCAAAGTGGACTTTGAACTCTCCGGTGCGAGCGGAATGTTCCAGGATGTCTGACAATGATCGTAAAATCTCTTCGCCGATCATCGCTTCCCGATCGTGATCAAAAAAAGCGTGACAGTAAAGCTTGATAAAAACCCAATCGGCTCGGCCACGAACAGAGATACCTGCGTTTCGCCAATTCTGAAAACGGAAGGAATCCAGGGGATAGTTCGAAGACAAAGCGCCATCATCAATTCTGGGATAAGGTAATCCGCGATAACGCCGCCGCCAGTCGAAAACCAGCGGTCCGGTTATCAATATCGGTAATGTTGGTGAATCGCCGACCTTAAGATCGGGACCGCTCCAGTATGGAGCACGTTCATAAAGCGGGCGACCACATTGATAAATTGCATTGAGGCGTGGAGTTTGAGAGCGATACAGTATGGCTGGCATTGTCATATCAACATAACAGCCAGTTTCGGCCAGTATCTGCATCTCTTCATCAACGCCGCAACACCGCCCGCCGTCCATGTTGGCAAGCGCGAAATTTCCGTGAATAAACGCATATCTTGGCGTTTCACTGCCAGGCAAACGCGAAAGCAGGTTATGGCGTTCAGCCAGAATGTCGCGGTATTCAACCAATGTACGCCGCAGGTTCTGGGCAGTATCAGGCTCTTCTACACCGTGATGCAGATGAATCTCGACTTCGCCCAATCCGTCAGCCTGAATTTCAGCCAGTTGATCCAACAACCCTTCGTGATACTGCTCTATTGGGTAAAAGTTGGTGTGACGAAAAGGCGTGCCGTCGCAATCTTTCACCACCCTCCCAAGCGCAACGACTTTTCGCCGCCAATCTTCCACACGCTTTTGCTGAACCGACCACTCCAAATTATTTCCATTGGAATTCCAGGACGGTTCGAAGTGATTGCAAACAGTCAGAATCACATGCTGCGGTGCGTCAGGAATAGATAGACGACGAGAAAATTCCCCAACTCTCCACCACGGATATCGAAGCATCCAAGGCAATGAGATGGCGAGTCTTTGTATAAGGCTATGGTTAGCCAATGGTCTAAAGATTTGTTCAACCATTTATTCTTCTTCGTGGGGAAGAGAATCCGGAAAGCAGTAGCAGATCTCAGTTCAGCTCGCGATTAGCCTTAATCGTAAGCAATCTTTTCATCCTTCTGCTGTCCAAGAGTGACTTGCGCACACTCTGTCATTAAATCTCCCTTGACCAGTTGTTTGTAAATCTCCATCCAGCGCCCCCGTTCTGTGACCGCAGAGTACTTGTCACACTCCTCAAAAGCCTGACGCGTTATTCGGTCCGCCAATTCCTGATCATCTAGCAAACGCAAAGCGTTCTCCGCCATTGCCCCATGATCTCCCGTTCCAACCATTAACCCCGTCTTTTCGTGTGAAATCAAATACGGTATGCCTCCGGCATTCGTGGTCACTACGGGCAATCCTGCAGCAAAACTTTCCATGATCGAGTTCGGAAAATTGTCCAGGTTGGGCGAATTAAGGTAAACATCTGCGGCATCGTAAACCGCTGGCATACGCGCGTATTCCACGCGGCCAATAAACTCCACTCCCTGCAATTTCAATTCGGCAGCCAAATGTTCCAATTCAACGCGCTCAGTTCCGTCTCCGGCAATGATCAATCTGGCCTCAGGCAGGCTTCGCTGGATTACTGCAAAGGCCCGAATGATACAAGCAACGTTGTACAACGGTTCGTGCAAACGATTTGAGAGAAAAACAGGCCGCAAAGGATTTCGCTGGCGAAAATGGAATCGCTCTAAATTCACCGAACTTGGTATGACGATAGCATCCAGTCCAAATCGCGCAAAAACATCTTTCAAATATCCCGACTGGACAACGATGATGCTAGCCCATTTCATTGTCGGGCGAGCCGTCAAAGGCCAGTTTTTCAAATGATCTTCGGCTTCCCCGCTGTGGTAATTCAGGACGCTTTTTTTGCCAAACAGCTTCGCAACCAATAAGGCAGGCATCGCCGAAAACAGATATGAGTAATACGATGCCGAGAACGCATGCACTACATCACACCGCCGCACATAAATCAGAAGCAAAGCCCAGTACCAAAACGATGTCACGATAGTGCGAACATATTTGATTCGCTGTAACAGCCGCAAAACGCCCGGCAATCGAGGGTTATGCGGAACGAATAAAGCCGCCATGCCGGATTGCCGGTTCAGCCAATCGCACAGCAAAGCCGCTTGGCGGGACTGACCGCCAAGAATGTCCAGCGAAGGGGCAGCAACTAAAATTCGCAGTGTCTTATTGCTCATATCCGGGGCTTGGCGCTGTTCAGTAGAACCAGCAACTGAATTTTCTGCACTCACCTGCTCACCCTCTCGATCTCGTTCTCGTATTTCCCTAGACGGCGCGTCGAAATCGCCAGCCGGTTTGAAAGCAATCGGTCATACAAATGTTGGGTGCGCTCAAGCAAGGCGGCGCTTGAAAACCGCTCTTCAACTATTTGCCTGGCGCGTTTCCCCATCTCGGCAGAACGCTCGCGATCATTTAACAAGTCAACGATCCTGGATGCCATTAAATCAGCATCACCTGTTCCAACAAGATGACCAGTTTCACCTTCGAGTATTGCTTCGCGCGCACCGCCAACTTCTGTTGCGACAACGGGAAGCGCAGCAGCCATATATTCAATGATAGCGTTTGAGAACCCTTCGGAAGAAGAACTCAAAACGCCAATGTCGGAAACTGACAACAGTTCCGCCACACGCACACAGCGCCCGGCAAAGAAAACATCGTTCTCCAAACCAAGTTGCGCCGCCTGCCTGCGCAATGGTTCCAACAACTCCCCTTCTCCTGCCAGGCAAAACGCGACATCCGGCACAGCGGACCGAACTTTGCGCGCGGCGCGCAGAAAAGTCGCATGGTCTTTTACGGGTCGCAAATTTGCGACGATCGTCACCAGACGTCGGCCAATTGCTTGTGGCAATCCCAGCTCCGAAAGCAATTCTGCGCGCCGGGATTCCGGGCAAGGCGCGTAACGTTCAGGGTGAAGGCCGTTGTAGCTGGTTATGACTTTTTGCTCCGGCACTCCTTCGGCAATCAGTTCTTTGCGCACAGCTTCGCAATTTGCGATTACGGCCTGCGCCAGGCGGTAAGAACCGCGTTCAACACGACGCTGGAAAGCCGGACGTTCTGCTCCTTCTCGTCTGGCGGCAATCCGGACGGGCACACCTGACAAAGCCGCTCCAAGCATTCCGAAAATGTTGGTGTAAAAATCGGATGACTGCACGACTGACACTTTCATACGGCGCAGATGCGTTGCAAAGCGTTTGAGCTGAACAGCAAAATTCGCGTCAAAAAAACCGGTTAACGGAAAGACCGGAATCTCTCCTAGTCCCAGCGCTTCGACATCAGCCCGTAAGATCCCTTCACCATTCAGACAGGCAACGCGCACGTCATACGCCCCGCTTTCATGCAGCAATCGTGTAAGCTGTACCGCCTGCCGCTCGGAGCCGCCCTGATTAAAACTATCCACCAGTTGTAAAACACAAGGTTTGGTCATCTTCGACAAAAGTTTATGCGACTCCCACAGTCAATTGCTGCAAATTTAACCGCTTCGCTCCTGCGAAACTGGATTCGGGTTGGCGGTCAATAAACGAACGATGCCATAATTCCAAGGTCAGCAATCCCCACAGATGCAATGAATTATCTCGGCGGCCGCGTTCGTGTTCATGCAGCAAATCCTGAACCGCGCGTGGATTCAGCAAGCCCCGTTGGCGTGCCGTTTCGTCAGTCAACGTGTCATGCAGCATTTCGCGTAGTTCGTTGTTGAGCCATTTTCGCAGCGGAACCCCAAACCCCATTTTGGGGCGGTTGATGATTTCGCTTGGGACCAAATCGGCCATCGCCTGTTTCAAGATGTATTTGGTCGTTTGGCCGCGCAGCTTAAAGTGCGCCGGTATGGTTTGGACGAATTCAATCAGATTCTGATCCAATAATGGAACGCGCGCTTCAATGGAATGCGCCATGCTCATGCGATCCACCTTGGTCAGAATATCGCCCGCCAAATAGGTTTTGCTGTCCAAATAAAGCAGACGCTCAATCTGTTCAGCATTGTCAGGCTCGGCAAAGATTTGCTCGAAAGCCGCCGCCGAATCACGGCCATTCAGCATTCGTCTGGCTTCACCGGACAGCAGACTTTGCTTTGCATCCGCGCTGAAATACGAAAGGCTGTCTGCGAACCGTGCGCCGCCCGAAAGGGATATGTTGCGAAGAAACTGTTTGCCATATGCGGATCGCGGCAATGCACGGCTTATCGGCAACATGACATTGCGCCGCACCCAGGCTGGAATCCGTTCGAAACGATCCCGGCCTTGATGAACCAGGTAACGTTCGTAACCGGCAAACAATTCGTCGCCACCGTCGCCGGACAAAATCACCGTTACGTATTCGCGCGCCATTTTCGACACAACATAGGTTGGAATGCTGGATGCGTCTGCAAATGGTTCATCGTGATGCCAGACGATTTCTTCGACTAATTTGCAAACATCGGGTGTGACGACGAATTCATGGTGATCTGTTTGATAACGTTCGGCGGTCATGCGCGCGTATTTCAGTTCATCAAAACTCGCTTCGCTGAAGCCGATGGAAAATGTCTTGACCGGTTGATCCATCGTGCGAGCCATCATCGCCACAACCGTGCTGGAATCCACACCGCCGGAAAGAAAAGCTCCCAAAGGAACTTCACTGACCAATCGTACGCGCACAGCATCGGAAATCAATTCCCGCAAGCGCTCTGCATAATAAGCCTCGCTTTTTGCGGGCTTCTGTTCCGCGGAATCGTAATGAAAATCCCAGTAGCGGAGAGTCGTTACGCTGCCGTTGTGGAAAGTCATGGTGTGCCCGGGCGGCAATTTGTGAATGCCTTGAAACGCCGTCAGAGGATCGTGGACATAGCCAAAGGAAAGAAAGTCTGAAATTGCTTCCAGATTTGGCCGGCGTTCTATGCCTGGAAATTGCAGCAGCGATTTGATTTCGGAACCAAAAATCAATGTATCGCCGACAATTGTGTAATGCAGCGGTTTTTTGCCTGCGCGGTCACGCGCAATAAACAGCTTGTTCTGGCGCCTGTCCCAAATCGCAAACCCGAACATTCCGCGCAACCGTTCGACGCATCGTTCCCCCTCTTCTTCGTAAAGGTGAACGATGGTTTCGGTATCCGTGCGGGTCCGGAATGTGTGCCCGCGCGCAATCAAATCCGCCCGTAATTCTGTAAAGTTGTAAATTTCCCCGTTAAAGACAATCCAAACCGAGCCGTCTTCGTTTGAAATGGGCTGATGCCCGGTTGCCACATCAATAATGGAAAGCCTGCGCATCCCAATGGCCAAACCATCCTCGACATGATACCCAGCGTCGTCTGGACCGCGATGCGTGATGACATCACACATCCGTCCAATCAGTTCGCGGCTTTCAACCGGCGACATTGCTTTATTCGGCCTGAAAAATCCTGCAATACCACACATGACTACGACACTTTAGCCCGCCCCAAGAGCTCGGCTTCCTTTTTGTTAATTGCTCGCGATATCTCGCGAGATTTCTCCCACAATACCCCTTCACCCAATTTTGGTTCCCACAGCACTCCGCCAGCAGTTTTCCCACCAGCAGACGAAACCTGTACAAGTGCCAGACTGTTATTATTCGTGACTTTCTCCAGCTCATAGATCCTGCACAGTCCAATTGCGTAGGCCGCCGGGTAGTAGAGGTACCAAAGATACTCAATCGAAGCGAAAAAACTGCAAACGACATAACCAACCAGGATGGCTTGTAACCCCACACACAAATAGTAGGTTTCCTTGTCTATTCCTTGCGGCGAATTTCCGAGTTGCCGCTCCATCACTTTCAACCTATGCAAGGGCTTAAAATTGATGATCAGATACGCAATCAATCCTAAAATCCCAAGTTCAGCAGCAATTTCTAAATAGCCGTTATGGGCTTTCTCTTCATTCACAGAGTATATGTGGAAATTCCCCATCCCGACCCCGTAAGGTCTGGTGCTTGCGACCAGAATTACTCTTTCAAGCAATCTACGCCGCTGATACGAAGAGCCTGTTTGATCTTGCTCCGAATCAAAGATCGTAAACACACGTTTTCCAAATCCTCCCGGCGCTGCAACTGCAACAAAACCAAAAATTAGAATCCCGGCGAACAACATTTTCACCCGGCGCCCCCGGCCCAGTTTCCACATCATGAAAATTAAGATCGCAGCCATTCCTAAAAAACCGCCGCGCGAATAAGTAATCATCACGACCACGGAAAATAAGCCAGCAATACCAAAGTAAAGCCATCGCAAAATTCCAGTCCTGGATAAACCAAGCGCCACTGCCAGGGGAAGCAGCATGTCCAGGGCATCAGCCAGATCGTTTGGGTTGCCAAACATTCCTCCCCCGGCGAAAGCAATCCGTCCGGGAACTCCTTTTGCAAGCAGCATCGGTCCGCCGCCCAGATAACCTTTGATTGCTCCAAGGGCGATCCATACCCCTCCCGCCAATACAAGATTGATGATGGAAATCAACCGTTTGCGCGTATCCAGCAGGTTAACCATCAAAATAAAGATCAAGACCACTTTGCTGAAGGTATCGTTAAACACCTCCCAGCTTTCGTTTGGCGCTGCCGCCACCGGCATTAGCAACAAACACAGAGCAGCCAAGAGCAACATCATTTTGACTTCAATCAACCAGACACTCAAAGGCTCGCCACTGCTTAGCTTCCCAAAAGCATAAGAAAGTACGGCTGTGATCGCGACAAATTTGATGATTGACAACGTGCCGAAAATTTCAGGGAATAATTCGTTCGGGCGCAAATACAACAGCAGCGTGAAAACATAAACGGATCCAAAAGCCAGGCCATATTTACCAGCCTGGGTTACCCCCTTGTTCAAGCCAGATTGCACCGTGGCCGCACCACCTGGCGACGTCTGGTCAATCTTGTTTTCCTGGTTGAAAATCTTCATCTCTTGAGTGTTTTACGACTGCACGTCAGTCGGCGACGAAGGAACGATCCGAACCATGCCAAACCGGGTTACTTTCTGCCACACGCCCCGCAACATCGTCTGGTCTTCGTTTGTCACTGCTCCTGAAACAAACAGCGAAATCAGATAGCTAAGCCCAAATACCAATGAACAAACTATCAGCACGATTTGAACAGGGCTTGGTCCCAATGCAAACTTCACTAAGACAGTGACAAGCGCGGCAGCGATAGACGCCAGTGCTTGACGTCCTAGCGGCGCGAATCTCCACAAATCCTGTCTGGTAACTCCTAAACGCCGCCCAACCACCGTCATCGTCACAATGGCATCAAATAGCCGTGTCAAAGCCACAGCCGTAATTGCGCCGATCATTCCGCCAAACCGAATCCCCGCATAAAGTGCAAAGAAAGTCAGCGGAAGAAGAAGCAAACAGAACTTGACACGAAAAAATCTCAACTCTGGCAATGCTCGCAATACTGTTCCAACCAGAAACACATAAAGCAGAATGTTAACCAGGTTGACAGCAAAAATAGGCGTTGCAGCGGCATAAGTGGCAGTGAACAACGTCAAAATGAATTCATTTCGCAATACGAACAACATGGCGCAGATCGGGAAAAACGCAAACGCCAGCATTCGCATGGAGTTCGTCCAGATTTGAAAAATCCTTTGGTGCGCCCCATCTTTTTCCAGCCGTGTCACTTCCGACAACAAAACCGCCTCGACGGATTCAATCAAGACCTGCAACATCGGCAATTGAAAGCAGCCAATCGAGTAAACGGCGAATTCAGCAGGCGAGAAATGATGCGAAACATAATAATTGTGCAAGTCGAACTGGACGATATAAGCAAGCCCTCCAATTCCAAAGGGCAGCGCATTAGCAAGTTGAGCCTTGAACAATGGCCAGTCAAATCCCTGCCAAAACCTGCCAAACCTGCGCCTTAAGTAAATTACACTGATTCCGCAATGCACGATTCCGGTAATAAACGCGGCAATCATAATCGCCTTGACAGTGCCGCCAATTACCGCCGCTCCAATCAGCAACGAAGTTTTCAAAAGCTGGACAACAACTGTTAATCCCGATGACCAGCGAATATCACCGTTGGCAATCATTACGCTGTCCAGATTCTGTGCAATGATCCAGAGCAGAATTGTTGCCCCAATCAATGGCACAACTGGAACCAGCCCGTCCCCGTTAAAGACAGGCTTGACCCAGCGTGGAAACGATACGAACAACACCATGACCGCCAAACCGATTCCCAGGTAAAAAATCAGAACATTCAGCGCCACTTGGGATTTGCGTTTCGGTTCGCGCGGCGTGAAGTAATAAGCCGTGGCGCTCACCTGCAAACATAAGAGCGCAAGCGTGGTCGTCAGAATCTGAAACGCCTGCCTGTATAGACCAAGCTGTTCCGGATCAAGGCGGCGAACCAATATCAGCGGCAAGACTAGCGCCAAAAAAAGCGCAATGCCTTTTGCCGTCATCAACCAGAGCGTTTGGCCAGCAAGACTTTTAGGCTCGGCTGTTGCTTTCGCAATATTCATAATTTATTGCCAAAGGCTGCTCTTACCAGCAAATGCCTTGATAACTCCCATTATGGCTTTGCCCTTTCAGCATTCCCACCAGGTCAATAAACACGCGCCCATTGTTCAGCTTTTGCCCCAGATGACGGAATTCGTCTTCTTTCTTGCCAATGATGACTACATCGGACGAATCAATCACGTCGTCCAGATCTCGCCGAAGCAGCGAAGAGATATGTGGAATTTCCCGTTCTATATAATCCTTGTTCGCGCCTACTAATCGCGCCAATTGCACATCACGGTCATAAATAGACAGCTTCAAGCCCTTGCCGATCAGCGTTTCCACCAACGAAACCATTGGGCTTTCCCGCAAATCATCCGTTCCGGACTTAAAGCTTAGACCTAAAATTCCAATGCTCTTGCGCCCTGTGCCGAGCACCATCTCCACAGTCCGTTCAACCTGCTGGCGATTGCTGGGAAGAATCGAACTCAGCACTGGAACTTCGACGTCCAACTCCTTGGCTTTGTAATTGATTGCGCGCAAATCTTTTGGCAAACACGACCCGCCAAAAGCGAAGCCTGGCTTCAGATAGGCGGAAGAAACATTCAGCTTGGTGTCCTGGCAGAAAATGTCCATCACCTTGTGACTGTCTGCGCCAAGCTGTTTGCAAAGGTTGCCAATTTCATTCGCAAAAGCCACTTTCAACGCGTGGTAACAGTTGCTGGTGTATTTCACCATTTCCGCTTCCTTGATGCCTGCTGTGATAACTGGCGCGTCCAGATGCTTATAAAGCTGACTCACATGAGTTGCCGCAGCTTCGTCGTTCGCGCCAATCAGTGTGAAAGGCGGATGCTGAAAATCATAAATTGAGGTCCCTTCACGAAGGAATTCGGGGTTGATAGCAACGCCAAAATCGCGGCCTGCGCGTTTGCCTGAGCTGCCTTCAAGCGCGGGAATTACTGTGCTTTCGATTGAGCCTGGCAACATCGTGCTGCGGATGACAACAGTGTGATAACGGTTAACCGTTGCCAAGGCTTCTCCAATTTGCTGACAAGCCCGACGAATATACGTCAGGTCCAGGCTTCCATTCGCCTGGCTGGGCGTCCCCACACAAACCAGAGACAGGTCAGTGGCAATTACGGCTGCCTGTGCTTCGGTTGTCGCCGACAATCGTTTCTTTTCGTTTGCGTCAACCAGCAACTCGTTGATTCCGGGTTCAATGATGGGGCTATGGCCACTGTTGATCATACTCACTTTCAACGGATTAACATCCACCCCGATTACTTCATGCCCTGTATGCGCCAAACAAGCCGCAGAAACACAACCTACATACCCCAATCCAATAACACTTATCTTCATTTTTTCTCCTATATAAATGTGTGCTGAATATGATGACTCTCTTTAGAATTTACTTGCCACTTCATTGAAGCTCGGCATATCCAAAATCCGATAGATCACAAAATCGGGATTTGTATATACCTCGTGAAAATGAATTTTGTTTCGACTGACAAACCCTTTAAAGAATACTTGCTCATGGGGTTCCACACCCGCTGGCCCAACAACAAGATATGTGGCGTTAACAGTTTTAAAATATTGCCAGACTTCCTTGTCATTCATCTTCAAAGGAAAAAAAGACGATTTCCTGCCTGTAAACAAGGCCAACGCCCTGGGCTTGGTAAAGATGAATACATCATTTTCATTTGTTTGTGTTTTGACGTAGTTAAAAAATTCGATAGCTTCAGCTTTTGTAACTCCATTTGGAATTTCTTTAAAATTTTGAGTGCTGTAGCTGGCGGCATATGTTGCGACAACTGATATCGCGACCAAGGCAATTACAACATTCCTGAAGCCATTTTTGGGGGGCAAGGCTTTTATCCCTTGCAATGAATAAAATAAATAAAACGGAACTATAGGCAACATGTACCGAATACCGCCCGTCATCGGAACAATCACAATGCAAATAGCATACAAGCTTACAAACAATTCCATGAAAGTTATCTTACGTTTTGCCTGAGCTATAAAGCCAATTACGGCCAATATCGACATCAGAATCGTCAATCCAATTCTAGGCAGCTTGCTGTAAATGTTGTCCCACAATTCTGTCATCGAAAAGGTGTAACGCAGCACATTGTCGCGAATGAAAACCATCCAGTTATATAGAAAATGCTGCGAACCTGGCTGAACCTGCTCGATGTAACTATGGCCACGAGGCAAGAGAAGTGATTGAAGCAAGACCAGTGCAATAGTAACTGTCGCAACTCCAACCGCGTAAAAGGACGGCAATGACAGTCTTCCCTTTCGAAATATGTCATAAAGAGCCAGACAAGGCAGCAACAATAAGCCAACACTTCTGGTTCCATATGCCAGGTAAAATGAAACACCTGTCACTAAAACGTAAGCCAATTTTGCCCATCCATTGGCATTCGAGGCATAGAACCTGCAAACAAGGTAAACGCTGAGATTGATCGTAACGAAAAATAGAGGCTCTGATTGAATCCGATCTTTTATTTCCCAAAATATGGGGTTCAGGCCAACCATTGCTAGTAGAATGATTTGTTCTTTTAATGACAAATACTGTTTCAACAATCTCGCCAACAGCAAGAGTGAAAACACTAAAGCGAGAATAATTTCAACCTTCATTGCCGTCAGATTTATCCCGAATAACCTGTAAACAGGAGCTAAAAAAAGCGGGAAAATTGGAGGATACGATCCAGGTCCAATGTAAGGCGCTAAATAAAGATAGCTGGTGGTGTTGTAGTCAACTCCATCTACAATATTCTTTGCGTTTTGAATGTAAACGCTGTAATCATCCCCCCAAAAATGCCCTTGCCTGATGGTAAGCAGATAAAAGCCTCCAATGATCAAAACGACCATTGAAGTTATCCAATTGCTGTTGGAAGCAGTTTCAGAAACATCGCTCGGATTGTTCACGTTATGATCATTCAATACGAAAGTCATTTCTTTATTGGCTGCCTTACTTATCATCATGATTTCTACCTGCTGCCAAACCTTAGCAATTCAATGTTATTGGTTCTCCCATGACCAATCTTTATTTACCTTCGGACTCCCCTTGAGGCATAGGGTCGGTCAATCTCCTTCTGTTATATTTTGTCCTGCCATTAGCATTGGGGATTTCTTTAATATGATATGCATTGAAATCATCATTCGAAAATTCCAGTTGCAGACTGGAAGAATACTTATCAACAAATGCCCTCAGAAAAGTCTGCTCTTCAGGAGATATTCCTTTTGGCCCAACAACGATGTGGGTGGCATGGATTTTCACGAAGTAATCCCAAAGCCCCTTGTCATCAAGGTCCATAGGGTAGAAAGAAGATTTTCGATCAGTAAGAAGCGCCAATGCTCGCGGCTTGGTAAATATAAAGACATCTGAAGTTTGCGTTCGTTGCTTGATATAGTCGAAAAACTCTACTGATTCGGCTTTTGCTATACCGTCATGCAAATACTTTAGGTCCTGCTGGCTGTATTTGGCTACGTAAGAAACAAATATAGCAATAGCCAAAGCAGCAAACACTGTATTCCTGGCTCCTTTATTAATCGGCAATGAGCATAAGCCCTGTTGTGCGTAAAAAATATAGAAAGGAATGGCCGGAATTAAATATCTCAACCCTCCATCCATTGGGACAATCAATACTGCTAATAAGTACAAGGTTACGAAAATTTCCGTATATGTAATTTCCCTCCAAAGTCTCGACACGTACCCCAAAACTGCTAAACCGGAAATAATAATCGTCAGTGCAAGTCGAATAATCCGACTATATCCATTGTCCCAAATATCGGTTAGTGAAACGGCATATCCTATTACGTTATGAGCAATATATTTCAACCAAGTGCCTATCGAATCATGGAAACTGGTGGCAAATTGATCATAATATCCTCGATCGCTATGGAGAAAATAGGATTGCAGGGCGACGAAAGTTAGAGTGACAAATGAGATTCCAATGGCAAAACGGGAAGGAATAAGCTTTTTATGGCGAATCATGTCATATAACAACAGGCAAGGAACCAGCAAAAGCCCCAAGCTTCGCGTCCCATATCCCAGGTAAAAGACGCTCCCGATGATCACAGCCCTTCTCCAATTCCTGGTATCAGCCTTAGACCGGTATGCTTTACTCACCAATACAATCGCCAAATAAGCAAAAACTAGAAATACCAAATCAGAAGTTAGCCGGTCTTTCTGGTCCCAAATGTATGGATTGAAACTGACAGCAGTCAGCAATGCTATCTGCCAACCAACAGTTAGCTCAGATTTTATTATCAACCTAAATATGAATAGCGCAGCAATAAATCCTACGATCACGACAATTTTCAATGCCGTCAGGTTAAGACCGAAAAACAAATAAACCGGAACCAATAATAAGGGGAAAATAGGTGGATAAGCATCAGGACCAAGATAAGGCGAATAATGCAGATAGCCTCCTTGCCTATAATCCTGACCACTAGCGATGTTCTTTGCATGAATGATATACAGGCTAAAATCGTCGCCCCATTCATGACCGGACCTAATCGTAGCAAGGTAAAACAAACCCGCCAACAACATTACCAGCAAGGGTAGCCAACTAACGCTTTTTAAGGTCTCGGCGATATTTGCGTTATCTTGTCCAACCTGACAGTCAGAAGGAGCAACAGGCGCTTTATGTGCGTTAATAAGTTCCATGACTTTTATCCATAATATTCGGGGGGACAAAACAATGATCACATTTTTAGAATCTGTTCTGTATTACCCAGAAAGCCCTGGATGCCAAGCAGCGCTGTTTGAAGCAACCGCGACAGATCGTTCCGCAGTCGTATTTTCACGGCAAATGTCCTGGCAAATTTCCGCAAAGCTCCCTGCTACACGCGGCCAACCGAATTTCTCCCTAACTGTAGCTGCCGCGCGCATGCCTAACTCGCTGGCGAGCAATTCATTTGTCAGCACTTTGACGACAGCATCTGCAAACAACCTGGGGCTGTCAGCAATTAATAACTCTACGCCGTCCCGCACAGGCAGACCTTCTGCTCCGACTGTTGTCGAAATCAGCGGTTTTTCCATTGCCATTGCTTCGTAAATCTTCAGTCGGGTTCCCCCACCAATGCGAATTGGCACGATGTAAGCCGCAGCCTTCTCCATAAACGGCCTTACATCATCTACGCGCCCCGTGACAATGATTGATGGATTTCGCTTACTCAGTTCCAAAAGCTCATTTCCCGGTTTGCGCCCAACAACTGTTAACTTAACATTGGGTATTTGGGCACGAACCAAAGGTAAAATTTCGCTGCAAAACCAATTAATGGCATCTACATTTGGCAGCCAATCCATAGAACCGGTAAAAACCAGGCTTGCCGGTTCTGTTTGAATCGTGGCTTGGGGACGGAAAAAGTCTGTGTCAACGCCTGTCGGCACGTCGGTAACAGTTTGGATTCCATAATCATGGCGCATCATTTCGCTGTCTTCACGGGAAACAGCAATAACCTGGTTGTAACGCTGACACTCAGATCGCTCCAGTGCGCGCATCTTTTTCCACTGGCCGAACAAGTACAATCGCTTCAGCAGATTGGTCTGTGTTTCGTAATGGCGCTTCCAAATCATGGCCTCGACGTTGTGCTGAAACAGCACCGTCGCGCAGCCAAGCTGCTCTGGCAGATTGATGCTAGGCGTCAAAAAATCGCAAACGACAACGTCAGGCCTATCTTGTTTAACGCGCCGAAGAATCATTTGCCGCATCTCAGCGGACTCATATTTCTTCACGGCATAGGGCAGCCGTGAAAAAAGATTTTTCAGCAATTCAATGTAAAAGCCTGGGGAAAACTTGGCGTAAGTACGGTGTGGGATCGTAACCAGTTCGTGGCAATATTCTTTGGCTTTGTCGCGCGCATCGGGCGAAGCGCTTCCATCATCCAGCGTCAAGTACGTAACGTGATGGTCGCATTTAAGATGCTTCAACATTTCGTAGGTGCGAATCTTACCGCCCTTATCAACGGGATGAAGCAATTCAGTCTTTATCCAAAGGATTTTCAAGTAACATCTCCACTTTTTCTGCCTAAGCCGCCGCGTAAGCCATTTGCTTAGGCTGACTTTTTGGCTCAGGTATATTTTGCTGGTCACCGTCAATGAAACGGCGCTGCCAAATTTCAAAGTTGACCAGCATCCACAATCGCTCCGCATGATTTTCGCCTGCCTGATGCCTGGCCACTAAATTACCAACAAACTCAGGCTCGAAAATCCCGCGCTCCTTCGCACGCGCGCTAAGCACGTATTCATCCAGCAAATGCCGGAATTGACCCCGCAGCCAGGCTCCGACAGGAACAGGAAAGCCCATTTTCTTGCGCGTCAAAATCTCGCTTGGCACCTTATCCGCCATCGCCTGACGCAGAATGTATTTGGTTGTCAGTCCGCGAAGCTTCATTCTTTCCGGCAAACGCGCAGCAAATTCAACCAGTTTGTGATCCAAAAATGGCACACGACTTTCAATGGAGGCGGCCATACTCATCTGATCCTGCTTCATCAACAGTTCGTGCAGATAGGTTTTCATGTCAGCCGCCAGCAATTGATCAAGCATTGTCACCGCATCGGACCCGCCCATTAATGCCAGCGAAGTTTTATACGGATCACTTTCCCTCATTCGAGCGCGCGTTTCAGCGGTAAAAAGACTCTGCTGACGCTGCCGCGAAAATACGGAAAAATTGTCGAAGTAAATGCTTTCGATGTCAGAAGGAACGCACAAAAAAGTCCGCGCAAGTTTCTGCCGAATGGCTAAAGAGCCGCTGCCAGTTTCAATTGCCTGTTTGACAAAGTGGCGCAACGGCAAAGGCACCGTAAAATTATAGGCACGGCCAAGAGCCAGGTTGTAAATCGTCTTGCGATATTTGTCGTATCCGGCCAGCAGCTCGTCGCTTCCTTCGCCTGTCAAAACGACCTTTACGTGTTCGGCTGCTAATTTGGAAACAAAATAAAGCGGGATGCTGGAAGGATGCGCGATGGGCTCGTCTTCCTGATAAACCATCGCAGGCAGAGCATCAAAAAACTCCTGCGGGCTGACAATAATCTCGTGATGATCCGTCTTGAAGGCACGCGCAGCCATTCGCGCGTATTCCAGCTCATTGGCTTCCCGTTCCTCAAAAGCGACGGAAAAGGTCTTAATGCGATCGCTGACCAGTTTGCTCATCACACCGGCAATTGCAGTCGAATCAATTCCGCCAGATAAAAACATCCCCAACGGCACATCAGCCATCAACCGCAGCCGAACGGATTCGCGGAACAACTGGTCAAACTGTTCAATGTATTGATTATCGCTGAAAGTTGTTTCCTGTTTGGCAAAACTGACTTCCCAATAATGCTTGATTTCGACACGGCCATCTTTCCACACGAGCGTATGGCCTGGTGGTAATCGGCGAACACCGCTAAAGAGAGTTTCGTCGCCAGAGGTGTAGCGATTCGCGGAGAAATCTGCCAAAACATTGTAGTTTAACTCCGGTTTGACAGCGCGCGATTCAATTAACGCTTTGATTTCCGACGCAAAATGCAGTTCGCCATCTTCTGACAATGTGTAATAAAGCGGCTTTACGCCCAATCGGTCGCGCGCCAACAACAATTCCCGTTTGTTTGCATCCCAGATTGCAAAAGCAAACATTCCGCGCAAATGCTGAACAGCAGCCGCGCCAAATTCTTCGTAAAGATGGACAATCGTTTCCGTGTCGCTGGTTGTTCGATACCGATGGCCACGTGCTTCGAGCATCGGACGATAGTCTTTGTGATTGTAGATTTCGCCGTTGAAGACAATTTGAATCTGGCCGTCTTCATTCGACATGGGCTGGTGGCCGCCGCCGAGATCAACAATCGAAAGCCGCCTATGGGCCAGCCCAATCCCGCCATCAATAAAGTTTCCCGCGTCGTCAGGCCCTCTGTGCGTCAGCGTGTCGCGCATTCGTTTGAGCAACGATTCATCTACTCGGCGATTCAATTTTTCAGGTGCAGCGATGCCGCAAATTCCACACATTGTTTTTCTTGCCCCGTTTTACCCCATTGCCAATTGTGCCAGTTTCAATTGCCAACCGGTTGCTTCCTTTTCAAATGACATGCGCCGCGCTCTGCGCTCAATCAAGAAACCAACACCATCAATCACCACACGATTGAATGGTGAATGAAAAACTAAGTCGAATCTGTCTGTTCCGTTTAGGCTGACTTCCAGCCAATCTTTGCGAAATTCCAGGGAGAAATAATTGGCCACCGTACGTGAAGCGAACTCCAGGCAACCTTGAATTTCCAACCCTTGCCCACAAACCAGTCCGGCCTGCAACGGCGTGCCATCCAAAATTCGCAGCCAAGCCAGCGCGCCTGATGAAGACAAAACTCCGCTGCTCAATCGGCTTGCCTCATCTCCAATCAACACGATGTCCTGTGCATTGCCAGTCGAAATTTTGAAGCCGCCCTCGCCTAAAGGAGAAACTGTTTGTCGGCTGTAATTGATGTTCTTGGAAGCTTTTGCGGGAAGGATCAGCGTGGCAAAAGACTGTTTCCCTTTGCCGGAGGCGGTTAACGAAGCCACTGGAGCCAAGTGGCGCTGACCATAACAGTGAGAAACCCAGCCTTGCTTCACTTCCGCAAGGAGCGCAGTGGAACCGAACGCCGACAAAATCAATCCAGTATCATTTGGCCCGGAAACTTCAATTTGCCAGTCGTTATTGCGCGAAGTCTCTTCTTTTTGAACCTGCAACGGTTGGGATTGGCGATACCTGCCTGGGTGAATTGTATTTCCAACAATCGCCTTGCAAACCGGTGAAAAGTGATAATTTATCGAATAGCGATGAAGCTCCAGGGCATCAAACTTATCCCGGACAATCAGGTATGGTGGCAAAGGCGATTCCACGCTTGATTTCATGAACAATACTTCTCGCGTGTGCAGCACTGGGTCAATTAAGCGTTGATACCCATTGTGCGATCCAGAGAAATACCCAAAATTCTCCAGATTAATTTGCTCCCCCGGATAACTGTCGGCGACATGGCTCCAGGAGAAAGGTCCCGAAAAAACAGATTGCGATTGCCCATCCACTTCCGCCGTGTTGTGCGCTGCCGTGGAACGAAAATAATTTCGCCATTCGGCTTTGCCTGTGTAAGTCAATGTGCCGCTATCGGTTAGCCATTGAATCCCGTCTGCAGCAAATTCCAATGACAGTGCATCTGCATGCGCGTGGCCACAACCCAGGCTTCCATGCGGACCGCAATCAATCAGCAAATAGGCCGACTCTGGCAACCAGCCATCCCGTTGCACAAAATAGCCACTTTCGGAAAAGGCGTGGTTGGACTGACGTGGCAACTCAGCGTTGATTTCATCAAATTGTGCTAAGCCCTTTGGCCCCAACAACCACAAAGTTTCGACTGCCGCTTCAGAAGCAACAAATTTCCAATCACTGCGTCCAACAATTGCCGCACCTGTAGCCAAAGTGTCGCGGAAATCATCAGCGCGCCGAATACCCAACATTACCAGGCGTCCCCCATCATCATCACCGACCAAAGAAGACTTGCCGTCGGGTCTGGTTATCCACATGAGATGATCCAGCATCTTCCCCAAAAACTGATCCAATTCTGGCAACAACGGAATCCGAGCAGTTCGCCCCAACACCAAAAGATGCGTATAGAAGTCAGCAGTGTAACGATGGTAATAACTAGCCTGCTCGAAATACACGCCAT
The DNA here is from genome assembly GCA_964570175.1 of uncultured Heliomicrobium sp. Lineage (GTDB taxonomy): Bacteria > Acidobacteriota > Blastocatellia > RBC074 > RBC074 > RBC074. Next base: position 115,599 of record CAZMXG010000001.1, read on the forward strand.
CTCCTCGAATCTGCGTGTACAACTGGTCCTGCAAAATTTTCAGTCCTGTTGCACGCCAGTTTTCCGCATTCAAAAACTCAGGCAACGCAACTCCAAGATAAAATAAGCTGAGCGCTTCACCGGTCAGATGTGTATTGGGGCTGTAATAAAAGGATAGGTATTTTTCTACGTGCCGGCCAAACATTGTCAGAAACTTCAACAATCGCAGAGTAAATTCCGGCGTCAAGCGCGGTGAACTGGCAAACAAATGTAATGCCCATAGCCACGAAATTGAGCGAAATGCAACTTCTAAACTACTGGCCCAGTTGATTCCGCGACCCGGAGGGTTGGCGTCCATCCAAGATGAAGCCAGGGTCACAAATGTTTCCGCATATTGTTCATTCCCCGTCATCCAATAGGCTTGGCCCAACGTGACAAAAAACTGATGCCGGTTTAATTCCCATGTAATCTTCTTGTCACCTGCAACATCAGGATTTAGAAAATCAATCTTGCTCCAATGAGTCAGGGGTGTTCGCTTGCCTGTAATTGGCTCCAAATGCCAGTCAACCGGATCGCCAAAATTTAAATTATTGAAGCCAAGCAGGTCGAATTTGCCTTGTGCAATTTTGTTGGCTCGGGAAATAATTGCATCGTGCTGTACTGAAAAACGATGCGCCATTAAGTTGACAATTTCTGCTCGTTGCGACAATGAAGGAAAAAATGTCTGCACTCCAGAATTCTTAATCCGCTCAAGCACCAACGTCGCGGTTTTTATACCTGAAGCAGCTCTGTCTGAAGAGCGGATTGCCCGAAGCCAGTCAGCGTCATTAATTTCAGCCCAAACCGTCAATTGCTCATGCAACCGGGCCAACTCCTGCTCCCCACGAACACGAATCTCTCTCAAGCTTTTGCCCCGCAATTTCCTCAGATGTTTTAGAGACCCAACCATAATTTTCGTAAATTCATCAATCTTTGTTTGTCGGCTTACTTCACTTGTCACAGAGCGTTCAGTAACATGAGCCAGGTTTTGCAGTAGTTGCAGCAAGCCTCAATCAACCTGTCAATCAAAATAAAGCGGCCCGCATAAGGCAGGCTATTTGCTTTGTAAGGTTTCAGCTTAATTGTGGGTTATACTGAATATTACCTTTTACGGTGCCATCCAAATACCTTGCGGGGGCGCGGTTAGCTAAGCACTAGGCAGACTTGTAAAAAGGGACATGCTTGTCGCTCTCCCTTGCCTAGACAGCCATCCCGGCGATCTGTGGGGATCATTCGGAAAGTGCAAAATCTGTATATGGGGTCAAAAATTATTAAACCTGGTGAGGCGATGCTCCAGGATCTCCCCCAGCCCCAGATAAATCACCTCACCACTCGCAAAGCACGTCACCCCCATTTCGACACGCGACGCGCTTGCGAATACCGCTGCTCTAAAAGAGCAATCTTTATGTTCCTTTGCCCACCAACTGAGGTTTAGTCAGGGCATCAGTATTTTTCTTCGTACTAGCTTTTCCATCACGCTGTGGCTCCCATACTACCTGAGTACCACCATTAATAAAGCGGATGATTCCACCAATCGAAGCAACATTGACTAGCACAAAATAATAAGGGATAGCTAGGGGGCCAATCTTAATTTTTAACCGTTCGGCAACCCATCCGACAAATGCAGAAAAATAAAATGCCACCTGACCCAAAAAGAAAGAGTAATATATTGGCGATTCACTAATTAGCAGCCAATTTACCGCCAATGCGCCAACCAACAGGAAGGGAACTAAATATCTGAGGGCTTTATGCGAAATCATCTGGAACGCAAACATTCCATGCCGCGATAGGCTGAAAACTTCTTGATACTTATTCAGCGCCCGCAGGGTTTGGGAAATTACCCGAATCCTCATTTTTAATTCATCATGCCCGCGTTTGTTGGTATCTTCCATTGAAATGGCATCAGGCTCATATACCGTTCTTAATCCTTGTAGATGAATTTCCGTGGCAATCACAAAATCATCTATCATTTGATTGCTTAATCGAACCTGACAGATACGCCTTACCGCATACAAACACCCACTAACACCTATAAGAGATCCCAGCCTGCTCTCACATTTTTTCAAAAACTTTTCATAGCTCCAATAGGACTGACATCCTTTTCCGACGACAGTCGATGCATTATCAACATAAATTAGCTGGCCTGCTACGCACCCAACTTCAGGGTCAGCAAAGCTACGTACTATTTTGCGTATTGCATCAGTTTGATAAATAGTCGTGGCGTCAGAAAAAACCAGAATTTCTCCTGAAGAGTTTTTTGCCGCCTGCTGTTGAGCATATGTTTTTCCAAGGCGCGCTTCCTGCCTATTAAGAATAATTCCATGAGCGGAATATTTACGTACAATTTCATCAGTGTTATCAGTTGAGCAATCAGATGCAACTATTATTTCTAGTTTCTCTTTTGGATAGTCTAGCAAAAGCATGTTATCTAATTTCGCAGGTAAATCTCGCTCTTCATTATAAGCAGCAATGATTATGGACACGCTAGGCGTGAAGTCGTCTTTTCTTATCGGACGAGAAAACAAACGGCTCAATATAAACACAGCAATTGGGTAGCCAATATAAGTATAAATAGCCACCCCTACTAAAAGCCCAAATAATACTTCGAGAACCATAAAAATCACCTCAGTCTAGTAAAACCCATTGCCGACTTTTCAGCATTACAGTTTATGTAAGCTTATCCATCAGTAACGTCCAAATGCTATGAATGACAAAAAGCTCGTAAACCTCAACGAATTCATAGCATTATCCATCTTCTTTTTAAAATTACTGTTTACGATTATTGTATCTCCAGCCTTGATAATAATGTTCTCTTCCGGGCTAGCCTTACCATCCATGATTTTCTTTACATCAATTTTTTTTGTTGCCATTACTCCATTTCTTTCTTGCCTGAGTAGAACGACCCCTCTCCGATCCGCAGATTCAGTAAATCCGCCAATCGTATTAATAGCTTCAAGAATAGTCATTGGCCTGGAAATAACAACAATTGATGGCGTTCTCACTTCTCCTAAAATACCGATCTTGGCACTCTGAGCCTCTTCAAGCGAAACACTAACTTGAGGGTTAATTACATATTCGCTAAACTCAACAGTAAGCTTCTTTTCTAATTGTGGAACCGTAAGTCCTACGACTTCAATATTTCCTACCAGTGGGTGATAAACCCGGCCTACTGGAGAAACCTTTACTTTAGGAAAAGAATAGTCAGGCTGACCGAGCACGCGTATGGCAATCTCATCGCCAGGACCAAGACGATAAGACTCATAAAAATTATGGTATATAGATTTAAAGTATTCCTCTTCAGATGGCTCAATGGAAACAGTCTTACTCGAAGAAATAACCTTTTGGTTCTCACCCTGCTGCTCAAACATAACTAATGACTGAGAATAGCAAGACACTCCTCCAACTACCATAAAGCCAAGAAATACTATATTTGTAACCATGAACCTGCTTTTTTGCCTGAACCCGCAGTGAAAAAACATATAGAACCTGCCTACTACTCAGAAATTAAACAATCGAGCACTACCTATTAATGCCGACTAAATCAACCAGGCTGTATTCGGTTTAACACAATACCAAAAATGTCATCTTGAGATAGTTGCTCAGCAGCCTTGGCCATTTGAGATGTTCTTGTGACTCCCTGGCGAACAACGATCAGTGCAGTATCAACCAACTTAATCAACATCGTGCAATCTGCGCGATCTATCAAAGGCGGAGAGTCAAACAGAATAAAGTCGTAATTAGGGTCAAGAATTTCTAGCATCTCATGAAATGCCGGCGATGTGAGAATTTCCACCGCATTATCAACTCGCTCTCGTGTTGGGAGCACGTGAAAATCAATAGGCAATACTTTATAAACCGCTGCTCCAGGATGCAGCCCTCTTCTATAAGCTTCAGCTAAGCCAATTTGCGACTCTATGCCCAACAACCGAGTTACGGAAGGACGCACAAAATCCGTATCCACCACCAAGACCCGCTTGCCCGCACGGGCCAAAGCACCTGCGAGATTTATAAGAACGCTCGTTCTCCCTTCGCCTTTCTGAACAGATGCAATGAGAACACGCTTAAATAATCGTTCCGCCGTGCCTGCTATCAACCTCAATGCCAGCATGTCATAGCGCTCCACAGCGGTCAGATCGCTTTCATGCAGAGTAACCAGGTGCGACGCTACATGAAAATAATTTAGCGACACTTCACGACTGGGCTCAGCTAATGCGTCACGCCGAATTTTCAGTCCGTTTTTCTCGCGGCCATCAAGCTTCGCTGAGTTATGGGCTGTCATTGCGTAATACTTAAAGTCTAGTTTATCTAAAGCTTGTCCTATGGTTTCTTCCTCTTCAGGCAGTGCTGATTCTTCACGAAAAGGCTTAGTCCGGCGCGGCTCGCCAATTCTATTAGTCAATACCTCCAATCTATTCTCCATTCTTAATTACTCCTAAAGCACTACAATCTATCCAGCTTTATTATTTAGCTAATATTTGAAATAGTTGAATTTTATTCAAGATAACAATCAAAAAAGGAATAAGTACCGCAGCAAACAGCAAGGTGCTCAACATTCTCACTAGAACTAATTTGCGATTATGCCTGCTTTCGGTGGGAGTAAGTGTTTCTGGGATCAATCCAATGACCGGAGAGCCAAAAAGATATTCGATGTCTCGTTGATCTTGCACAGTCAGCAACCTTGGCAATTCCACCACAATCGCCGCAATCAAACCAATCCCTAAGGCCAAAATGCCCCCAATCAACATCAGTTTCAATTTGTTAGGCCCAACCGGCATTGTGGGCAAAACAGCCCTATCAACAACTTGAAAAAGACCGACAGCATTACTACCTCCTCCCCTGAGGCGTTTCAGGGAGTCAAGTTTTTCCATCAAAGAGCTATAGCGGTTAAATAACAAATTATACTCGCTTGAGTTACCGGTATCCTTCCCATTCAATTCACCAGTCGCCAGACTATTATGATCTATTCCGGCGGCAGCAATTTCCGCAGATGTAACATCTGCATCGGGCAATAAAGCCAGCGCCTGACGCTTTCTTTTTAAGTCACGTTGCGTAAGCTCGAGCTCAGTTTCCAGAGATGCTTGCTCTCGCTGTAAGGTGCGCATCTCTTGAGATATTGAAGAACTAGCGGTCGGAGTGGACTGATCTTCTTTTTCTGACATCTGCGCAAGCTGCCGGACAACTTCGGCAATTTGATTCTGAGTCTGAATTACTTTCTGATTTTTTTCGGTATATTGAGTTTTTTGATCTTTTAATTGCGCTTCAAGCCGAGCCTTTTCAGTAAGCAAAACTCCATAAGCACTGCTACGAGCAGTATCATTAAATCCACGCGGCGATGTTTTTATCAAATTTTCCTGCTCGCGAAGTTGCCGCTTTTGTTCATTAAGACGTTGATTCAACCCAAATTCTTTGTCATTCAATGACTCTATTGCAGAAATCAATGAAGCGCGCTGAGCTTTAATAATACCAATGTTGCCAGTAGCAAATTCCTTGGCTATTCGTTGTTGATTCATCAATTTCAGTTGACGTTCAAGCTCAGTAGTAGCAGCCACTAGAGCGTTAATTTCATCAACATTGCGTTTTTCAACTTCCAGGTTAGTTGCATCAAAATAGGATGCTACATCATTCGTTACTTTCATGGCTATTGTGGGATCAATATGCCTATAAGTAATAGAAAAGGATACGGGGAATTGTGGGTAATAATCGCGAAGTTTCGTATCAATCTTTAGGTCTCGTCGAAGAGTGCTTATTGCACTATCAAGGTCCAATTTATTGTCGTATAAACTATACCTAACTATTATTGACTCAAGGTTTGCTCGACTAAGCAAATTTTGATTCACTGACGCTAGTTGCACATCCATTCCACTTTTTTCATCGTTCGAAGGCATTGTAATCGCAACCAGAGCGTTAGCTTCATAGACATTACGAACAGGTAAAATAGCATAGTACACTGCAATCATAACTGCTGATGAAAACAGAAAAATGACTACCTTCCGTCGCCATATAATTTGCAGATAATCAATTATTGTTCGAGGTCTAAAACTATTCATATAGCATCTCTCAAGCTATTTACACTGCCCGCGATAAAGACAAATTTACCTTGGTCAATGCTTGATGTTTGTTCCTGTCCGCTGCTTTACGAATTTAATTGCAAGAAGCAATGCAATTCCCATTAGCATCATTAAAACTGGGTCAACTAATTTCGCAAAATAACTCATATTTTTTTTTACAATACGGTGTCAAATCCTCCCAGTTAACACCCAATCTTAAGCGCGCTGCCTTAATAACATCATGGCTATTCCATTCCAACAGCAGGCTCTTTAGCTAGACCATTTTGGTAAGCATAAAGCGCCAATTCAAATCGATTTTTTAAATTTAACTTGTCGTAAATGGACGTTAAATGATGACGAACTGTAGCTTCACAAACAAATAGCCTATCAGCAATCTGCCTGTTTTTTAACCGCTCGCCAATCAATATGACGACTTCACGCTCACGTTCTGTTAACCTTGCTACTTTCTGCCTGCTTTTCAACAACGCAGGTTGTGAGCCCTCAATAGATTTTATTTTTTCTTGCCATATTTCCCGAAGTAGCCGCGCCATGGTCACACTTTCAATCCAAGCCTCTCCCGAATGAACCTTTTCAATAGCTTTTGTCAGGGTTTCGGGCGAGTCAGTTTTGAATACCAACCCCATCGCTCCAAGGCCGAATGCCCTGTAATGTGCTTCGGGATTCCATTCACCAGTAAATATGAGAACCCGACTATTCTTGGACGTAGCAAGCAAATCCGGGATCGTGTCAATGCTACAATCCCCACCATGTTCGTGATCTAATAAAATTACATCGGGAGCATTTTGACTAATTGCGGCGGTAGCTTGAGAGTAATTGGATGCTTCTCCTATGACTTCAACTCTTGACTGACTTTCTATTAACAAGCGTAAGCCAAATCGAACGCATTCTTGGTTCTGAATCAACAAAACTCGAACGGGGTTGGGATTGGGGGATACCTCTGATTTCAAAACTGGCCTCCTATTAAAATGCATATTGCAGGCAAGCTTCTAAGCTTTACTAAATGATGTTAATCAATAAGTGCTACGGGGCGATTTTTTTTTAAGATAGCTGAGCTGCATTATTAAACAACAAAATAAGCATTAACGACGAATAAGTAAATCTTAGTTCTCATATCTTAATCTAATTACCCAACATGCCAAACCATATTTTCTATGATTATTGAATAATAAAACTAAGCTAAATATCCTGAAGCCAACCTTGATTTAATGCATAACGAACAAGTTCAGCGCGGCTGTTTAAGCCGAGTTTTTCGATTAATCTAGCTTTATAAGTTTCTATTGTTTTGGCACTCAATCCTAATTGACCGGCAATTTCTTTATTGCTGTACCCAAGGGCAATTAAACGCAAGACTTCTTTTTCGCGATCGCTTAAGCGATTGCTCGCCATATCACTGTTTGCCTTTGCAGGAGAATGATTAACTAAGCTGGTAACAATTTTGCCTGCCAAAGTAGGGTCTAAATATGCCCCTCCTGCTGCAACTATTCGAATTGCATGCACTAATTCTTCCCCAGCAGTTCTTTTAAGCAAATAACCTGCTGCTCCAATTTGAAATAATTGTCGTAAATACCCGCTAGCCTCATGTACAGTTAGAACTAAAACTTTAATCTGTGGACAAAGTTCTTTAATACGTTCCATGACTTGGATGCCATTCAAGTCTGGCAAAGTAATATCAAGGACCATTACATCAGGATTGAGCTCCTTTGCTTGCAACAGGGCCCCTCTCCCATCGCCTGCCTCACCGACAACTTCCATATCAAATTGCTCAGTAACTAACGCCTTTAACCCCTTGAGAACAATTGGATGATCATCAACCAGAAACACTCCCAGCTTTGCCATAATTACCTTTCTCCCTTAAGACGGAACAGGGAGACTTATTCTTAGAATTGTTCCATTGCCTGGCGATGTAATAATGCTTAACGCTCCTGACAGTAAAATAAGCCTTTCCTGTATTCCCAATAGCCCTAAGCATTTTTTTTTCATATCACTTTTGATTGCCGAAATATCAAACCCAGATCCATCATCCTTTACGCTGATGACCAAAGTATTTTTATGTTTCTCAAAAACTATCTCAACATTTTTTGCTTTAGCATGCTTCATAATATTCGCTAAAGCTTCCTGAACGATCCTATAAATTTCCACTTCTGCGAACTTTGATAGTTTGAACTCACCCATATCAAAACCATTGAGGTTAGTTCTTATGCCTGCGTACTCTGCTATTTTTTCAATGAGTACTGATAAAGCATCTTTCAAACCCAAGTCATCCAAAATTAGTGGCCTCAACTCCCAAGCAATGTCATGTATATGCTGGTTTAGCCGACCAATTGTCTCCTGCAGATCCTCTAACTGCATTCTTAGCCTAGGCGTGGAGCAAAGCTCTTTTTTCAATGATCGAAGCCCTAGACTCAAAGCGATCAATTCCTGTCCCATTTGATCGTGTAGTTCCCTTGCTAACCTTTTACGCTCTTGCTCTATGGCAGCATTTAACTCTGATACCCATTGCAATCTTGATGCTTCTACTTTTTTATATCCGGCAACAACAGTTAAAAGAGGATCTGAGCGATACGAATTACTATAATCATTCAAACTAACTTTATTATCGTTGGGCGATTCTTTTCTGTATGATTGCTCTGTGAGCATTTTTGGCACCAAAGGTATTCTGAAGCCTCTTTGAAGAATGCTCTCAGAAGAATTTTTATTTCGGACTGTGAGCAAGTGACTTTTTCACAGTAAAAAACGATTTAACCTGAAAATTAGCGATCAATCGTAGTAATTGACTACGCCACTTAAAATTCAACAGTTAACGTAAGCTGACTGTAGGGATTTTGTAGGGACTTGTCAAGAAGAATGTCGGCCTACGACCTACAAACAACCATTCTAATCCTACAACTGTCTGACTTTATCACTTCTCCCTCTTCGGCTTAATATTAAAATACCCACCATAGTCGCTTTATTGAGAGAAAATAATTACCATTAACCATAAACTAGCAGTGTTCCTTAACAATCTCGTCCTACACTGTATCTTTGTTGTATGACATAAAAGTGTCCTTCTTCCCCAAGATCAGCAGAATCTTTCTTAGTAGATATATGCATTTTTAAGATTTTTTTGAGGTAATGATGTTTCTGGAGGTATGCACTGCCAATAACAGAGCCTGAGGCTTTTTACCCAGTTCAATTGGCTATTAAGGATTTAGATCAACTCTATTCAGCCACAGATATCTGTTTGACTGAAAAAAGTCATCTCTGCTGAGATTTTGGCTGAGGTGAATTTCGGTGATTTAGCTGCAAGAAATCAAAGTATAGTTTTATGTGTGCTTCTTTACACCACCATTTGAGAAACGCCCTATAGCCATTTTCCCCCATACGATTCCGTTCAATAACAGAACTCCCCAAGCTGTCAATTGCGTCGAGTAATTCTGTATTTGTGCGGTAAACGTATCCTCCCTGGCTGTCTTTTACAACTTCAGGCAGCGCACCAAGATCACGAACTATTACTGGTGTTTTGCGGGCAAAAGATTCGATGAGAATGATTCCGAAGGTCTCATAGGTAAGAGATGGGACAATGCAAGCAATCGAGTGGAAATATAAAGCGCCGAGTTTGTTTTGAGGCAAGGGGCCAAGAAATTTTATACGTGGATTTCCGTTCGCCATTAAGCGTAATTCGGCTTCAAAGTTTCCAGTTCCTGCAACCAAAAGATCAAATTTATCAATGCTTTTCCAGGCTTCAATTAAAGTCTGCAAGCCCTTGATCTTCTCCAGTCGGCCAACAAAAAGAAAATAAGGACGTTCTTGAATCGGAAGCCCTGGTTTTTGCCAATCCTGATCAACGCGCTCAATGAAGTATGGAAGGTGAGCAACCGGTCGTGGAAACCCTCGACTGGCATGCATTTCTGCGGTAAACCTGCTCGGGGAAACAAATTGGTCGATATGCTGGCTTGCCCGTTCGAGCATACCAGTATAGCGCCAGAGCTGTGGCGGCCGCATCCCTTTCAGAGTGCAACGCAAACACTCAGGCTTTTCACAGGGACGACTGTTAAATTTCCAAAGTACGTGCATTGGACAAATCAGCCAATGCTCATGAGTCGTGTATAGTTTGATGGGACTTCCCTCTTTGGGCAGCCAAGTCAGCACTTCAGGTCCCAGTAATGAGGTGTTGTGATAGTGAATTACGTCGTAAGGCTTGCTGTCGAGCAATTTACGGATAGGCTGGCGCTTCAAATAGGCCCGGCCCGTTTGCTGAGTCAAAAGCGGTGAAAGCCATTTATAACCGCTTTTTAGACCATGAACTTTCACATTTGGGTGGTCCGCAAATTTAATTTCCGGTTCGGCAGGATGTTGTAAGTGGTAGGAGTCAATGCAATGAACGACATCCACCTGATGTCCTTCATCTCCTAAGGCGTGGCAAAGCCTATACAAATACATCGCGTCACCGCCAAAGCTATAGGGTGGGTAAAAAGTTGTAAGGTGCAAAAAATTGAGAGGGCGATTTGTCACGCAGCCACCTGTCGTATCAGTCCGATCATTTGCCGGGCGGCTGCTTCCCAAGTCAGTTTAGCAGCCGCAGCCAAACCAGCAGCCCGCATTTGCAGGCGCAGCTTTTCGGATTCCAGGACGCGAGCTAATGCGGTGTCCAAATCTTGCTGATGGGCTGGGTTGATGAAAATCCCCCCTTCTCCCAATAGTCCCGGCAATGGACTGGCAGTTGTTGCAATTACCGGACAGCCGCATGCAGCAGCCTCTATTGCCGGCAGCCCAAATCCTTCAATAAGCGACGGCAACACAAGCACGCTGGCTAAATTCAACAAAACTACCAATTCTTCGTCGGGTAGGTACCCAGTAAAGATGACGCGGCTGGCAATGCCGAGTTCAGCCGTTTTCCGTTTGATGGAATCGTAACAACTATGAAAGACCTCTTTCTGATATTCTCCAACCATCACCAGCTTCGCATTTGAAAAGCTCGGATGCTCAACAACTTTGGCAAAGGCTGCAACCAGGGCTTCCAGATTTTTGTGAGGACTGAAACCGCCCACATAAACAACCGTGCGGTCAGAAGCATTGATTCCCAGCGCAAGCAAACTCTCGGTTGGCTGAGGATCCCGCAAAACACGAAAAACCGGATCGCTGGCTTCGCCAACCACAAATACTCTGTCGGCTGATGTGTTGAAATGGTCCAAAATTCCCCGTCGGGAATAATCGGAAACTGTCGCAATCGCATCGGCTTGCCAACGGCCAAGCGCGACTTTGCTTTTCCAAAAAAGCCGGGCGGTAAAACTCGGCAGCGTCAATTGCGGATAAGTTTCGGCAATCACATCGTGAATCATCACGATCTTTTTGGCGCGGCTGAAAACCGGAACATAACTGTAAACGGTGGGGAACAATAGTAAGTCAAAACTGGAATCAGACATCGCACGACTCATGCGCAGCATGTCCATCGCCGAGCGATGACTGTTGGCTGCGGTTGCGACAGCGGTTTGGGCATCAGTATTTACCAGCCGAATTTCCGCTTCTGAAGGCATGTTGTCGCCAACACCGACAGAATCAACAAACAAGGTGTATTGATTTGCCTTGTCCAAAGGAATCAAAGCATTGAGCAACGCACGGGCGTGGCGGCCATAGCCTCGATTGTTTTGCCGACTTGTAGCATCAACACCAATTCGCATTTCATTTCCTCCGACTAGTTACGTTACAGTCGGGGCACCGTAAATCCTTACCGAGCCTGAACCTGCTCAACCATTTTTCGGATTGCATCGGTAATCAGTTCAGGGCGATCCAATTGCACAAAATGCCCGCTTTTTTCAGCAATGATTTGGGAAGCGTTCGGCAGCAAGCGGCTGAGCGCGACCTGCAATTCATCGTGAACCTTCGCGCCGGCTTCCGCGGCTGGAGAGCTGTTGTTTCCAGGCGCGCTGATCACAACAATCGGCAATGGCTTCAAAATTGCGGCTGCGCGAACTTCTTCAGCACTGGCGAGCAGATCAACCCGCTCATAATTCCCGCCGCCTTCGTGTTGCAAATACTTGTTCCGCTCCGGTTCGGGCATCAACGCAGCCTTGCGGCTGTATTCGTCTTCGTGAGAGGGGTCTATCAAAATGATTCCGGCAACTTCGTCGGGAAATTGACTCGCAAACAACCTTGTATTCAATCCGCCAAACGAGTGGCCGACCAGAATGAACGGCGGTTTGAACTCTGCGTTTTTCAGCATCGTGTGCAACTCGGCAACAGTCTGTTTGCTAGTCCGCCGATTACTGGCAGCATCGCTATCCCCCAGGCCGGCGCGATCATAAATGACGACTTGTGTGAAAGCGGACACGTCGCTTGGCAGGCGGCCCCAAGTCGTTCGCGGCTGGGCCAGTCCAGTTTCAAAGACGACCGTTGGAGAGCCTTTGCCAAAATGTTCAACGCGCAATCTGTACCCGCCAACATCCACCAGTCCGCCAGTCATAATCAACCAGCCCCGCTCCAACTTCTTCTTGCCGCCCACGACAACTCGCCTGGGACCAAGCGCAAAAACAGCAAGCGCTCCCAGCAAGACCAGGCTCAATGCTGCAAGGGAAAGTTTGCGTACCGTCATGTGCGCTCCGGGTTCACCCGTTTTTGATACCAATCAATCGTTTCACGTAATCCGTCATCAAGGCTGAATTTGGATTGCCAGTCCAGCATGCGTTTAGCCTTCTCACAGCTCAGATACTGCTTCGGGATTTCGCGGCCGGCTTCGTTCAGCACTTTGGGCACCAAGTGAGTTTTGCCCATCAACTTCAGAATTTGATCCACGAGTTCCAAAACGGAAACCGGAGTTTCCGTGCTGAAGTTGAATGCTTCGCCGTTGAATCGTTCATCAGGCAATCGTTCGGCCAACGTCAGGTAAGCGTCAACCGCTTCGCGCACAAAGAAGTAATCGCGAATGAATTTACCGTCACTGCGAATAACCGGAGCTTCGTCGCGCAACGCGGAACGAATCGTTCCCGGAATCAATCGGTTGAAATTCAGGTCGCCACCGCCATACAGGTTTCCGCAACGGGTGATCGCCACAGGTGTCTGGTAGGTGTGAAAATAGGAAACTGCGATGAATTCCGAACAGGATTTGGAAACATCGTAAGGGTATTTGCTGTTCAGGGCTTCGTCTTCCGTATATGGCAGTTGCTCCTGTTCACCGTAAGCTTTGTCGCTGGAAGCAACAACGACGCGTTCGACTTTCGAGTTGACGCGGCAGGCTTCCATCATATTCCAGGTTCCACGGATATTTGCTTCAAAAGTCGAAAGCGGCGCTCTGAGCGCAGTGCCGACAATCGTTTGCGCTCCCAGGTGAAAGACCGAATCAATCTCGTATTCGTTCAATGCGCGTGCCAGAGTTTCGTAATCTTCCAACGCGCCGCGAACAACATTGACGCGGCTGATGAAGCCTGAATTCACCAGGCGGCTCTCAGGAACCCAATCACGTATCAAACAAGTTACATTTGCTCCACGACTGACAAGTTCTTCCGTCATCCACGAACCAAGCAACCCGGTGGCTCCGGTAACGAAAACGTTGCGACCACTCCAAAAATTCATTCCCACACCTTCCAAGGCGCCCTCCCTTCACTCCACAAAGATTCCAGTAATAATTTTTCTCGCAGCGTATCCATTGGCTGCCAAAACCCTTCGTGCCGGAAAACCATCAACTGCCCATCAGCCGACAGCCGTTCCAGCGGTTCACGTTCCAACACAGTCTGATCGTCGGTCAGGTAATCAAAAATGCCCGGCTCAAAAACAAAGAAACCGCCATTGATCCAACCTTCTCCAGTTTGCGGCTTTTCGCGAAAATGCGTGACCTTGTCGCCATCCAGAATCAGTTCGCCAAATCGCGCCGGAGGCCGCACAGCCGTTACCGTCGCCAATTTCCCGTGTGACCGATGGAATTTCACCAAGGCGTCAACATCAACGTCGCCCAGACTATCGCCGTACGTGACAGAAAAAGAGTCATTGCCGATTAACCGCTTCAAGGCTAAAACTCGCCCTCCGGTCATTGAATCAAGGCCCGTATCAATTGCCCCGATTCGCCAATCCAGCCGGTTGGGAGTGATGATTTCCATCGAGCGGTCGCTCAGGTTGATGACGTAATCGCTGTGATGAATGAAGTAGTTGTGAAAATACTCCTTGATCATTTCGCCTTTGTAACCACAAGCCACCAGGAAATTCTTGAAGCCATGATGTGCATAGATGTTCATGATGTGCCACAGCATTGGCTTGCCGCCGATTTCAACCATCGGCTTCGGGCGAACTGTCGTTTCTTCCGCCAGTCGCGTTCCTCGTCCACCTGCCAAAATTACAACTTGCATCTCACACCACCGTTACTTCAGGAACAGGAATAATGAATTTGCCGCCGCGAGCGTTGTATTCGCTCTGTTGGCGCATAATTTCTTCGCCAAAGTTCCAGGCCAGAATTAACAGATAATCTGGTTGCTGCTCCACCAAAGTCGAAACCGGCAAAACCGGAATGTGCATTCCGGGTGTGAACATTCCCAGCTTCAAGGGATTTTTGTCCACCACATAAGGCAGCAAGTCCGTCGTGATCTGGCAGTAATTCAGCAACGTGTTGCCTTTTGCCGCCGCTCCATAACCGGCGACGGTTTTGCCTTCGGCTTTCAAACGGTTCAGCAAATCCAGCAAGGATTCGCGACTGCGTTCAACGCTTCTGGCCAGTTGTTCGTATCGCTCAAAACTGGTGAAGCCTTTCGCCTTCTCTTCTTCGGCCCAAGCCAAAACTTGCGCCGAATGATTTTGATGAACCTCTTTGTGCCCGGCGTGCATTCTCAGCGATCCGCCGTGGATCGGCACGTGATCCATTCGGACAATGACCAAGTCGGCAGACTCGCACAACCGCATCAACGAATTGACCGAAAAGTAGCAAAGGTGTTCGTGGTAAATCGTGTCGTATTCCGTCCGATGGAGCAGATCGCCAAGGTAAGGCATTTCGATGACGACCAATCCGTCTTCGCCAATGACTGCTTTGCAACCGCGCAGAAAATCCTGAGTGTCGTCCACGTGAGCCAGCACGTTATTTCCAATGACTGCCTTTGCTGCGCCGTAATCAGCGCGAACCTGTTCGGCGACAGCCAGGCAGAAAAATTCATTGAGCGTTTCGACACCGTTTGCGCGAGCCATTGCAGCAACGTTGGTTGCCGGATCAATGCCCAAGGTCTTGACTCCCAAATCCTGAAAACAGCGCAACAGGCTGCCATCGTTGCTGGCGACTTCGATCACCAAATCATCTGTGTTCAACCGCTGCATTTCCGTAATGGATTTGGCGTAGCCGCGATTGTGTTGCGCAATGGTTTCAGAGGTTCCGGTCACGTACAGGTAATGACGGAATAACACTTCCGGATCAACCACGTCCGGGATTTGCACCAGCGAACAGGTTTCACAGAAATGCGTGTCGAGCGGGAAAAACTGTTCAGTGGCAAATTCATCAGGCGATTTCAAAAACGAATTTGCCAGCGGTTGCGACCCCAGAGGCAGAAAGAGCCTGAGGCTTTTTTCGCCACAGGCTCGGCAGGTATCTCTTCGATGATAAACAGGTCGCTTGGACATTTTTGGATTCACCATAAACCTCCGTCTGTTAATTGGTAATTGCGGCTGTCGCCTTGTTGGTCTCAGGCTCGGATTTCAGGTTTCGACGCCATTTCGGCATTTCGGGCGAAAACCGAAAGATCATCAGATTTCGCAAAAACTCCCAGCAAGTCATCACCCGCACGTGAGAAAGTCCGTTGCCGCGCATTCGGGCAAAGACATTGAACTCCAGCACACGCAAGCCCATGTAGTGAGCTTTGATGACGATTTCGGGATCAAGAAACCAGTTTTTGGATTTCAACTCCATCGAATTGATTGCATCGCGAGGCAGAATCTTTGGGCTGCCGTTGACGTCAATCGAACCCAGGCGCGGCCACAGAACGCGCACCATGAGGTTGTAACTGACCGAAACGACTTTGCGCCATAACCCGTCCATGCGGAATCTTCGCCGCACTTTGCCCAGCACATTGCCCTTCGTGGTTTTTACCGCGTCAAACAACGCAACCACGTCTTCAGCATCAACCTGGCCATCGCAAGGAATGATGCCAACCCAAGGAGCGCGGCAAACCTTGAGGCCGCAGAGCACGCCGTTGCCATATCCTTCGTTGACTTCGACACGGTGGTACACGATCGAAGGTTCGTTGGCCGCCATTTCGCGAATCAGTTCACCTGTACGATCGCGCGAACCATTATCCACGGCAATCAGCTCCAGCTTGATGCCGGCTTTTTTGAAGGCGGCGGCAAAGCGAGGGATCGTGTAGCCAATGATCTCTTCTTCGTTGTAACAGGGCATCACGAAAGAAAGTTCAGGTTCTGAATTGCGGTGAGAAGTTTCCATCATCAGTCTCCAGTCCCAGCCGCTCCGGTTTCCGTGCGAAACACGGTGCGGCGCAAATCTTGAGCGAACATGGTTCGAGTGAATTTTCCCAGGCCGGACGGGTGTTCGCCAAAAGTGGCAATCCTGCCTTCAATCAGTGCGCGTTTATTCGGGGACACTTTGGTGGCAAAGCTGGTTGGATGCCCAAGGGCATATTTTTCCAGATGGTGCGCGTATCCATCGCGGTGCCATGCCTCCACATCATAAGAAGTCGTCCATTCAGGATTGGCTGCCAACGTTTCAGCAAATGGAACGTGTAGTAAAACGCTTCGCAGGTAATCTGTCGTCGCGTGCAAAACCGCCGGTTCGGATCGAAGCTCGGATTCTTCCAGCATTGCGGAAATTGTCATTTCCAAATACTCGATGGCTTCCTGCGTCAGGTAAAACCGGCCAAGCATTGAATACTTGCTGAGCAGATTGCCCCCCAGGCTGCCCTCAACCAGGGCGTCGAAATTCTGCTTCGCCCATTCGACACAAGCTTCCCTGGTAAAGAAAAGCTCTTCCTGACTTTCCTTCAGGAAATCGTCAATCATCGCGCGGAACTTTGGCGGCGCTTGATCCAGCATTTGCTGCATACGAACCATCACATCGTAAGCCTTGATGCCTTCCTGGCGGGCGTACTCAAATGGCTCTTCAAAGTTTCCTTCGTAATAAAAGATCGTCAGCAACAGATGGAAGACTCGCGCTTCCAGATATTCTTCGAAGCTGAAGTCAGGTGTTTCAACCACCATCTCTTCGGTTTCAATGATCGGCGTTCCCGTGTAATCGCCAATGTTGCGGGCAACAACGCGAAAGCGAGTTTTAAACTGAAAAAGTTCACGGCTTTCCGGATTGCTCAAGGGAGCGCCGTGCAACAGCATCAATTGATGCGCCGAAATTCGTTTGACGCCGGTTTCCAGCAAATCGCGGACGGCAGTCATAAACGAAGCCTTGGTTTCTCCCGGCATGCTCAGAATCAATTCGCCGTACGACTGCATTCCCTGAGCGATCACTTCTTTTTGAATATCGGCAAAAGTGTCCAGGTTAATGTTTGCCCGTTTGATGTTTTTCAGCACCTGCGGATTCAGCGATTGAACCGCCGCGGTCATCGGCAAGCGGCCTTTGATCTTGCGCATGACTTTGATAATTCGTTCGCCGCGATTCTTCCCGGTCGTAGTGCGCAGATATTGCGGCCAGTTGTAATGTTCTTGCAGGTAGCTGATGTAATCGGCGACTTCCTCGTCGCGCTGGTACATCCCGAAATTGTCGTCGGCAAAACACAGGGTAATTTCCGGTTTGATGCGTTCGGCGATGTAAAGCAGATCGGCTTTCACGTTTTCGACCGAATGCGCGTAAATCTTGCTGTTGGCTTCGACGCTGGAATTGCAGTACGTGCAGCTAAACGGGCAGCCGCGCGCAATCTGCATCATTGGGAAATAGCCGGTCTTGAAATAATCATCCATCAAGCCCGCCAGGTAAGGCGAAGGAATATCATCCAGATCGCGTATGCGTTCGACTT
Organism: uncultured Heliomicrobium sp.; assembly: GCA_964570175.1. Lineage (GTDB taxonomy): Bacteria > Acidobacteriota > Blastocatellia > RBC074 > RBC074 > RBC074. The sequence goes on from CAZMXG010000001.1 coordinate 133,603, forward strand.
CCCCGCCAACAACAAATTCGCCTGTGCGTCGGTCAATCCACATGTTGCCGGGAACCGGTTCTTCAAAAACTCCATCAACGGCGCCGCCAACTTCGACAAACCGTCGAATGATGTTCAGGAAAGCGCGCTCGCCTTCGTACGTTGGGCCGCGAACAGCAATATCAATTTGGGACATTCCGCGCAGAAAACTTTCCTGTTCCGCAGCAGTCAGCGGAAAATTCGGTCCGCCCATCAAGGTCAACAGTTTCGGATTTCGAGCCTTCGCGTAATCGGCGAAATGAAGCGCCAGATTGTGGTTCCAGGAATAGCTGCTTAGCGCCAGGACGTCCGGCGAGCCATTGTCCAGCGCAGCTTTCAAATCCTCCGGCTCGCGAAAAATTTGGATGTCCAGCGCGTGGCGCGAATCGAGATATTCGCGTGTGTAAGTCGCCAGATTGGCTACGCCGAGCGGGTAAACATCCGAACTGTAAGTCAGTTGGTTGTGGCCAAGATCGGCTAAGAAGATTCGCATTCTGTCTCCTGAGTTTGTGGTGAGCATGTGAGGCCGACTTGCTCAAAGCTTTTTGTTCGCTGAATGCCTTCCGCGATTTCAATCGTAGGCGTCCAGTCAACCAGCCGCCGCAACCGGTCAATGCTGACCGGGTCGTGCTGCATTTCTTCTGAACGGGTTTGGACCGCTCCAAACTGCAACTTGTCTTCGGGGATGTTGAGGATGGAAGCTGCTGTTTCGACAAAGCCGCGAACCGTGGTCAATTGTCCCGTCGCCAGATTCACGACTTCACCGGGCTGTGATTCCGCCGCACACAAGCGAAGCAAACCTTCGGCGACATCTTCGACATAGGTGAAGTCTCTTTTCTGCGTGCCCAATGTCAGTGGTAGCGATTGTTCGTTGCTGGCTGCTTGCAGCAACGAAGGCAACAAGCGACCGTTGTGTTCGCCGGGGCCATAAACGGTGAACAAACGGGCAGTGATCCCTCTGACACCAAGCTTTCGGCAATGCTGCGACAACAAGTCCGTTCCCATCAGCTTGGATTTACCGTACACGGTCGTCGGATTGCAGGTGGAATCTTCAGCCAGATTGCCGCTAATTTCTCCATATTCCAAAGCCGATCCAACGTGAACAAGTTGCTGGCCTTCCCACGAATTTTCGGCGCCCGCCATGGCGCGGCAAATGACTTCAATCAATTCAGCGTTGATTCGGTAAGCGGTCGCGTCTTGTCTCTCGAATCGGTCAACTCCGTAACCGGCCAGATTGAAAACGATAGCAGGCTTGATTTTCCTGATGATCTCGCCAACAGAAGCAAGCTGTTGCAGATCCGTCCGCACGATTTCGCCATTGATTTCATAAGCAGAAAAAACCTGTTCAGCAAACTCCACATCCCGCACCATTAAATAAGGCCGCACTCTTTCACGGCATAAAAATCGAGACACCCAACGACCAACAAACCCCGAAGCGCCCAAAACAAGCACTCTGGTTTGATGCCCTACGCCTGTCGTTGCCCCGAGAATGCCCGCGGTCAACTTCTGAGGATCAGTTTTTTCAAAAACCGAAAGGGTTCCCATAATTCCGGAACGTCACAGCTTCCTGCCCAGAATTGCCGTTTTCGACCAACCGATTGGCTCCCAGGGAGTAAAAGAATGATGAGAGACGATCTTAAAGTGAGAACGCACGCTTTCCGTCACTTCATTTGGCAAATACATTTTCATGTGAAACGAGACAGCCAGAAAATAGCCAACCAATGAAGGCCTGAGCGGCAAATAAATCAAATGCCCCCCCGGCGCCAGAACTCTGGCAATTTCCGACAAACCGGCTTGCAATGAAATGTATTCGATAGCACCGCTGGTGACGACCAAATCAAAAGATCCATCCGGAAAGGGCAGGTTCAGCATATTGGCCTGGACAAACCGGACTTGCCCTTCAACTCTGCCCCTTTCACCCACAGTCTTTTTTGCAACATGAATAGACTTGGCTGACAGGTCAATTCCTGTAATCCGGGAACGTGAATCAGTGGTTTTCAGCAAGGCTTCCGTTAATAAACCCGGACCGCATCCAGCATCTAGAATGCGGGGGGCTTGGGGCAGAATCGGTAGGTTGTCGCTTAAATACCGTTCCAGCGAATTGCTGTATCGGTTGAATTTGAAGGTTACGTCATAGAGTTTGATGATACGGTCGTAGAAAGCTTCAACATCCAGTTTGTTTTCATACAAATTCTTCGTCATGTAGTTCTTTTACCTGCCTATTGTTTTACCTTCTACGAACATTGGCGTGCTTTTGCAAATCATTTCGACACGATTGGCCAAACTGTAATTGATATGACACCCGCTCAGATTCCAGTGATTCCCTGCTAAATACCCTAATTTATCGAAATCGTCGTTAGGTTCGTGACTCGCCTGCTTATTTTAATAGTCACTGGAATTGAGTTGCCGACGGGAGCAGTCGGCGGAATGACCAGATTCAGTTGCCACAAACCTACAAAACCGGGCGTCAGTCCGCTGAATGCCACGGTCGCTGGCACACCGCCAATAGTTACGATCGGCAGCGCTTGCGTCGCATAAATGGGGCTGGCCGGAGTGGCCGCGCCGGACAACGGAGTCAATGCCTGGCTGTTGGCCGGATTGATGAACTGCCCGCCAGGGCCATTGGCAAACAACGTTACCACCCTGCCACGCGCTTCAGGTTTCGCCGCCGGATTTTGTGCCGGATCGCCATTGAGCGAAAAATCCTGATTGATGGCGACAGCCTGCCCTTTACCTGTGGCGGAAATCGTGAAAACGCCGGGAGCGACTCCGCCAACAATCAGGTACCCTGTCGAAACCGCTGCGCCGTTGTTCAGCACTTCGACTTTCGCCAAACCGGGCGAGGTCTGATAGGGAATCTGATAATTGATTTGAAAAGCTCCGGCTCCCTGCCCTCCGCCCACGCCGACGAAAAACAGCGGAGCCAGCACGTTATTCACACGCACAGAAACGTTCGACAAAGCGGTAGGCAAGGGCGTCGTACTGGCCGAAACGGCGATGTTCGTTGCGGCTGGAAACCCGGTGCCAAAAGCTGCTTCAATTTGCCCCGGAGTGCTTGCCCGCGCGTAACTGGAAGCATCAACCGAAATGACTTTCGGCGCGGATTTGCCGTATACCGTAATTACGCCATCCCCTGGAATGGATGTATTCAATGACTGGCCAGCGCTGATAGTGATATCTGCGGCATCAACATCATACTGGCTGGGGGTGGTGTATTTGATCCCATAAGTCCCCGCTGGCAATCCCTGCAAAGTCAGGTTCCCGGCGGCAAACGTCTTGACCACAGCGACAAATTTTCCATCCGTGTTGACAAACACCGCCGGGTCAAAGCTGTCGGAATTGCTGGTCGCTTTTATGCGCAACGCGCCGCTGCGAATGAACTTGAAATACTGCCGCAACAGTTTTGTCCGGCTCCCCATAATCAAGGTCGGATTGTTGGGATTGCTGTCGTTGACATCGTAATAGGCGCTGCCGTCGTCATTGCCTCCCAAGGGAAATGCCATCGTAAATTGTTGCCAGGAAGAATTGTTCGCTATTGTCAGGTCCGAATGCAGATCATTTTGGGTTGCGCCGATCAATTCCAGATGCGAGGTATCAATTTTATATTGCGTCCCACGGCTGGCGAATCCCTGCAATGCTGTATTCGTTGCTCCGGCATACCGATGATAGGAAAGCTCCGAGACAAATTGGGTCACACCGGGTATCTGAATCAACTGATCAAAGTAAGCCAGTGAATTGAACATGCTGGTGCAGGACGGCGCGACAAAATCAGGGTTGAACCCATTTGCGCGCAACCGATTACCGGCGGCGACAATACAATTTCCAATCTGCGTCGCATTCCAATCGGCGCTGGTATCCGGTTCCAGAACCATTTCCAGCGCATCGGGCGTGAAGCCATACTTGTCGCGCAAATGCAGAAACGTCGCCAAAATAAACTCTGCGTATTCTTCCGGCGCATTTTTATGCTCGAAAGCCGAAGCGCCAAAATCAACGTAGTTCAGATTCAAATATAGCTTTTCGCCTTTGGCCGCCAACCGCTGGCGAATGGGGATCACGACGTTTTCGACGTTGAAATCCAGTTCGTAAAATTTGAACCCGTTGGGATTGATGACCTGTGGATCGTTATTGTCATTGATGATTTCGTAGCGGCGGGCTTTCCAATCGTTGTATGAGATTTGGCCATTCGTGTACCGATCGGAATAGTCCACAGAGTTTTCCAACCCGCTTCGCAATTCCAATCGCAGCCGGTTCAACCCCAAGTCGTTAACGGCGGCATCAAATAACTGATTCTTGTAATTCGGGAACGCTGGATTGACATTCGACTTATTCGTCACCGCGTTTACTTCAGCGATCTGCCCAGCTTGCGCAACGGCTTCCCACCCAAGCATGGTTTGATAACTGACGGTTGGGTCAATGGTGATCGTAGCCTGCTGGTAAGGAATATATTTCCTCAGTGATTTCGGCATAGGAACCACAGCAAACAGAATGACAAGACCAAGTAAAGATAGACCTGCCTTCAACATAATACTTCTCCTTCGTTTAAGGTCGGACATGATTGTGCTCTTTGATTAGTCTTCAACTGTGTGTGTGGCAAATTCGGCGCGATATTCATTCCACCGCGCCGGGTCAAAATTTCCTGAAGCATTCAGTGAATCAACAGCGGCGTACGCCATTGCTAATGCGTGATGAGTGTTGTCATGGGCAAACAATCCTTGACGCCCAAACGTGAGAACGTGATCCAGTTCCGCAGCCCATTGATCCAATAACTCAAAATGTTTTTCGTAGCCTTGATGGTAAATCGGGTAAGCGTGAGAAAGACGTTTTGAAACGATTCGCAGAATGGGAGCCTTGATTGGCAATCCGCTTCGTTCCAGCGCCTGCTTGGCAACTTGTCCCAGTTCTTCGTCTGTCATTCTCCAGGTATCGTCATTCACATCACAAGGCAATTCACAGCAAAGCACCGTGCGGTCGTTCGGTTCGGTTCGCGCGCTGTAATTTTTCGGCTCGGAAATTCGTGTCAGCGCAACTTCCGCATCCGGAAAATAGTGCGCGTCAAACTCCGTAAATTGCGGCTGAGCAAGGACCAGATAAATCAGAATCATCGCGCGGTATTTTATGTTTTGACCAGCTTCGATGATTTCTGGAGGTGCAGCCGGATTCACCAACCGAGCCAGCGCCGTAATCGGAATGGTTGACCAGACATAATCCGCTTCCAAAATTTGCACAGCGCCTTCACGCTCGACCTCGATTCGATGCGGCGAACCAAGATGAATCTTTTTGACAGCAGAATGGTGCAGAATTTGCGCGCCTTCCTTGCGTGCGGCGACGGCCAGCGCCTGGCTGATTTGCCCGAAACCGCCGCGCGGATAAAAAAAGCGTCCCGCCCCTGGAGCTTTGAACCCCGGAACCAGCGCCATCACTTTTTTGACCATTTTCGCCAGGGAACCGGCGCTGACGCGACGATATGCCTGAATCGCCGAAAGCTGTTCCGCCGGAACGCCCCAAATCTTTTTGGCGTACGGATGATAAAAGTCGCGGTAAATTGTCGAACCCAGGTTGCGTTCAAGCACGCTGGCAAAAGTGGCTGCGCCGTTTGTGGATGTAGAAGGAGTCAGCTTGCGCAGCGAATCAAGCGCGACACCTGCCGCGAACGATTTGGGCAATCGCAAGATCAGGTCAATTGGCTTCAGCGGAAAATGAATCCAGTGGCCACGCAACCGAATCCGGCCGTGGCGTGGACGGTCTAGCAAATCATTTCCCAGCAAACCGCGCAGGTCTGCCAGAATTTGCGGGTGGCAGGATGGATGCAAGCGATGGCTGCCATAATCCAGCGGCAATCCTTCCAACTCAAAACTGCCGGAATTGCCGCCGACATCGCCACGCTGCTCCAACACAACGGCTTCGCCTTTGCCGCTGCGCGCCAGTTGCCAGGCTGCGCCCAACCCGGCGGGGCCGGCACCCAAAATGGCCACACGTGGACGAACAGAATTTCGCCTAATTTCGGCGTTCGACGCCGGATTGATTTCAGATGACAAACGGAATAAACCTCTTGGTGTTCCGGCAATAATGCTCATAACCCGGTAAAACACTGATCAATTTTTTCTCTTCAAGCGTGGCTTGGAACAAAACCACTGGCGTCAACAATGCAACGCCCATCACCAACCACGAATTCAAACTCAGTTCCAGCCCTAACAGAAGCAGCAAATCACCGACATAAATGGGATGGCGTATGTACCCGTAAATGCCATTGGAAACCACTGCTTGATGCGACAACACTTTTGCCGTTTCGATGTCCGACCAATTGCTATCAAGCTGGAAGCGCGCAATAACGGCAATCAACAACCCGGCGGTGTAAAGCGCCACGCCAGCCACCCGCAACAAAAACGGTTCCGGGCTGATCGGAAAAATCTCCGGCAGCATCGTCTGCGCGACAATTCCCAGCAAAATGGCAACTTTGACCAGTTTGACCACTTTGACCATCAGCGACTGGTCTTGCGGCGCGGGCTTTTCCGTGGATGGCGCTTTGCGCCGTTTCAAAACTTCCCAAACGGCTTTGTGAGCGATCAGTCCTGCCAGGAGATAAATTCGTAACAAAATCATTGCCAATTACTCTTAGCTCTTTCCGTTGTAAACAACTTCGTTTTGATTGCTGACTTCGGCCACAACGACCGCGCGCGAAGCGGTCATGGGCCCGCTATGCAAGGCGATTCGCCGAACCACTCCATCCGCGACCATTCCAATCAGCAAAAATTGCAATCCGATCAACAACAGCAAAATTGCCGAAGTCGAAAGCACAGGCGTGTACAAAACTGACCAATCCTGCTCCGGATGGCGTAGCGGCGAAGTCGCAATGTCATAGATGACTTTCAGTATTCCAAGCGCCCCAAACGACAGCGCGGCCGGAATAAAAACTTTCAGCGGTTGAAATAGCATCGCCATTCGCAAAACCAGGACGATGAAATCCATAAAGTGGCGAGGAACGATCTTTGATTTTCCGACTCGCGCAAAGTAATCAATCGGATGATAAATGACCGAATAATCATCAGCCAGCAACGCCAGCGTAATGGTTGTGGTGAAGGAAAACTGGTTTGATAAAACCGGGAAGTATTGCATCGCCAGTTCGCGGCGAAAGACGCGCAGCCCGGAATTCAAGTCGGGAATTTTGCGCCCGGCGATCCGCGCCGCCAGCCAGCCCAACATCAGCTTGGCCGGTTTGCGAACCAGCGGAATGTTGACGTTTGTTCCGGTGCGTGCGCCAACCGCCATATCCGCCGTTTGCAGCTTTTCAAGCAACACAGGGATCTGGTCGGCTGGATACGTTCCGTCGGCGTCCGTGATGGCTATCATGTCGTAGCGGGCTGCGGTGATTCCCGTTTTCAGCGAAGCCCCATAACCGCGATTGCGCAAATGCTGCAGCACTCTGGCTCCGGCCAGCACGGCTTCCTCAGCGGTACGATCCCCAGACCCGTCATCCACCACGATGATTTCATGCGCGATGCCGAATCGTTGCAAGGTTTGCCGTACATTCCGCACCTCCGCACCGACAGCCGCTTCCTCATTGTAGGCAGGTATCACAACAGAAACCCGCAAAGGCTCATTACTCATTGATCTAGTTACCGCTCGCAATTTCGTTTTTGTTCTTTTGACGGCAAACAAAAACTTCGCCGCCACCCAAAGTTCCCGGAAAGATTTTTACGACTTCAAACTCTCGTTCAATCACGCGCCAAACATCCGGCCGGTAGGATTTGACCTGAATCGGAATCGTGTACACCAGCCAGACATCCGACCGCCCCAGACGCGCGGCATCAAGCTCAGCCTGCGTTTGCGCCGCCGACCATTGTGGCGCGAAGTATTTTCCATACGCCACACCCGCCAGGCCAACCGCGACAACAGTATCTCCCTGGTGGCGATTGCTTTCGACAAAATCGCGCGCGCCAGTGTAATTCTGCTTGGGCAAAGCGTAACAGCGCGGAACGGTCGCCGTCGAAGCCACAATCATCAACACTGCCAGCGTGACTCCCGCCCTGGCCAGCCAGCGATCTGGCAGCCGCTCAGCCGGAACATACCATCGCAGCAGTTGGGGCAGATTCAATGCGCCGTTCACGGCAATCAACAACCCGAACCCCATCGCAAAGAAAAACAGGCGCGGCCAAAAGTTATGGCTCCACAGCAGCGCTACCGCTCCTGCAAAAACCGGCGGCAAAATCATCGAGCAGAACGCCATCAAATCTCGCCGCAACAAGCTCCAGGCTCCAACGCTAACTGTCAATCCTCCTGCCAGTAACACCACGATGGCAGAAAATCCCAATTGCAAGCTGCGCAAACTTTCCGTCACCAACCACCACAAACTGACCCATTCCGATGGCTCGGAAACTTCGTGAATGCCAGTTTGAAAAAACTCCGGCAGCGCCAGGGCATACACTTGCAGCGTCAATGTTCCGCACAGCGCCCAAGCCAGAAAAGGATACAAACGCTGCTTCCCTTCCAGACGTCTTCGTGCGCCAAACAGCTTTGGGAAAGCCAGCCAAACCAGATAAAGCAATCCATGGGCAGCAACGACAAAGATCATCGTCATGTGAACCCAGGCGCCGACAGCCGCCGCCACAGCATAAGCGATCCACCATCCAAAACCTCGTTCCCAGGCTTCCAGCCACAACCAACTCGCCAGCGTCGTAAACAGCATCAATCCCATGTAACCGCGCGCATTCTGCGAAAACCAAATGTGATGATAGGAAAACGTCAGCAAGATGCTGCCCAGCAACGCCACTCGGCGATCAAAGACATGTCGGCCAAACCAAAACAGCGCCCATACGCTGGCGACGCCAAACACCACAGATGGCAAGCGAACTGCCCAGGCGCTTTCGCCAAACCATTGCACAGACGTATGCGCCAGAATCGAATACAACAGATGCTGATTTTTCGACGGAAAGCTGGTCAGCATTTCGCCAAACGGCTGGCGAATAAAATCCAGCACCATCAGAATTTCATCAAACCACAGATCGGTATTCAGCCGGAATAGCCTCAAACCCACTGCGATTATGGTCAAGAAAGCCAGAATTGCATACGCTTGCCGGTCAATCTTATAAGACCGCGCAGCAGTTGAATCCGCCGGCTTGCGTTTGATCAGCCCGGCAATGATCAAAGCCAATCCGTGAACCGCCAGCAAAACACGAAACAGCGTCGGCCCCCAGGACAGGGACCGCGATGTATTGGTCAGCAAAGCCTGGTGATAAGCGGCATTCGACACCAGCGCGGCGAGCAACAGCAGCAAACTGCCAAGCACAAGAAAGCCAATAGAAAGAAAAGATCGCCGATTCATTGCAACCGCTCCCACATTGCGGCAATCGCGCCGCGATAAATCACCAGGGCATTGAAAATTCCCCAACCCAGAATTGCCAGCATCAGAGGTTTGTCGCCAATCAGCACTTTGCTTGGGTTGCCGCCGTTTTCCGTCTTCTGCGTCAGCACCATATAGCGCAACATTCCATAAACCACGAAAATCGTTCCGTAAATCAACTTGTCGGTTCCAAATCGCGCGACGGTTTCGGGCGCTACGGTGTAAAGCGTGTAACAGACAATCGTCGCTCCGACCAGAATGTTGTTTACCTGCTCAAGATACGTGATCGAGTATTGGCTTAATACCTGGCGGTGTTCGCGCGCAGCATCCGAAAGCATCATCAGTTCCTGCCGCCGCTTGGCAAATGCCAGATACAAGGCCAGCAGAAACGCGCAAACAATCAGCCAGTGTGTTGGCGTAACTCTCACTGCCGCCGCTCCACCGACAACACGCAGCACAAAGCCTGTGGCGATGGTCATGCAATCCAGAATCACAACGTGTTTGACCGACAGCGAATAACCTAGCGTTAACACGCCGTAGCCAATAGCCAGCGCCAGAAACTGCCAGCCAATCATCGCAGCGATTCCAAATGCCGCTGTCAACAATCCAATCGAAGCCAGCACCGCCACCGGCACAGGCAACTCGCCAGAGGCAATTGGCCGGAATTGTTTTTCAGGATGCGCGCGGTCGGCTTCGGCGTCGGCGATGTCATTGATGATGTACAAAGCGCTGGCGATCAAACAAAACGCGGCAAAGGCGAGTAAAGCCAATCCAACCGCACTGGCATCACTCAGCTTTTGTCCGAACAAGAGCGGAGCCAGCACGAACAGATTTTTTGTCCATTGATGCGGACGCATCGAAACCAGCAACGCGCGCGCGCTTTGGAGTGCGGGGGGGGGGGCCGGGTGGGGGGTGGCGCGGAGGGTCGCGGG
>CAZMXG010000002.1:0-126386 GCA_964570175.1 uncultured Heliomicrobium sp.
AGCACGCAGGAGATAAACTGCGGCCAGATGTCTTTGGCGTGATAAAGCACGCGGCCCGTGCCATCCAATTCAGCGCGCGCGGCATGCGGTTCGCCGACGAAATAGGCGTCAATGGCTTTGGCCGCCAGCGCGCCCGGCATATCCGGCGGAGGTATTTCAACAAAGCGAATCTCGTCCGGTTTGATTCCCTGATCTTCCATCAATTTGTGAATGACCAGATTTTGATTGCTGTATTTGCTGGGAATGGCGAAGGTCTTGCCGCGCAGGTCGCGCAAGGATTTTGCCGTGCTGTCTTTCTGCACCATCACGGTGGAGCCGTCGCGATGACCGAGGTAGAGAATTTTGACTGGCAATCCTTGTTCGCGCAGCTTCATCGCCAGCGGCGCAATCATAAAAGTCGCATCCAGTCGCCCGCTTTTCATCGTTTCGACGATGGTCGGAAAATCCGTAAAGCGTTGCGAATCGAAGCGCGTTTCTTTGCTGGTGCGCGTGGCGAAATCCGTCACCGGACAGGTTAGGTGACAGGTCACTGGCAAATAGCCGACATTCAGGCTTGCGCGTGCGTTAAACGTTTCGGCAGTCTGCGTTGATTGCCCGCGCTGCCAGGGTTTGAACCGCAACAAGCCAAGAACGGCAATCGCTGCAATTACGCCAAGAAGAATTTTCAGGGAAGTATTTCGGATCATAAGCTTGATGATGTTGTGAGCGTTATTCGCCAGTCGCGGCAACTCGATAGCCAGCGGCTTTCTCGGGATCGTGTTCGATTCCAAGTTCGGTCAGGATGCGGTGCATCGCGCTGACGACTTCCGCATGGGTCAGGTCGCGCGGGCGCAGCGTGGCAATACTCAGCTCATACCGAATCTGCGCCGGACGCTCAGTCAACACAATGATTCGATCCGCAAGCTGCGCAGCCTCTTCAATGTCGTGCGTGACTAGCGCGACTGTGCGCGGACGTTCCGCCAGCAACCGAGCCAATTCCTGCCGCAATCGTAATCGTGTCAGATAATCCAATGCGGAAAACGGTTCATCCAAAAGCAGGATATCGGATTGTCCGGCGAGCGCTCTCGCCAACTCCACGCGTTGGCGCATGCCACCGGAAAGCTGGTGCGGATAATGTTTGTCAAAACTTTCCAGCCGGATCAGTTGCAGCAATTCGTTTGTTTGCCGTGCACGCTCGGCTCCATCTTTCAAATGCCGCAACCCCAATGCAATGTTTTCTGCCACGGTCAGCCAGGGGAACAGCCCGTCTTGTTGATAGACCATGCGCACCTCACCAGCGCGCCGGATCGAACCTGACGAAGGTTGGTCGTACCCAGAAAGCAAATTAAGAAGCGTTGTTTTGCCGCAGCCCGATGGCCCAACCACCGCAACGAATTCGCCGCGTGCGATGGTTAGAGAGAGTTCGCGCAGTACTTCGACCGCGCCAAACGAGCGCGAGACGTGTTCCAGTTGAAATGCTTTAGCGTTCATAACCCCAGCGCAGGCTTTCAATTTTTGTCAGTTGCACCAGCACACGATCCAGCACAACGCCGATCAAACCGATGACAATCATTTCGACAACCAACAAATCGGTTCTCAGTCCATTGCGCGAATCCATTACGGCGAATCCCAAACCGTCGCGTCCCGCGATCATCTCTGCGGCGACGACGACTAGCCAAGAAAGGCCAGCCGTCACGCGTAGCGTAGTAATGACTTGCGGCAGGATTGCAGGCAACGTGACTTGCGTTAATCGCTCCAAGCCGCTGATTCCATAATTTTGCGCAACCCGAAAATAGACTGTAGGAATGTTTGCCACAGCGGCCATCGTTGCCAGAATGACAGGGAAGAACGCCGCCAGAAAGATCAGGAAGATCGCTGACGAATCGCCGACACCGAACCACAAAATGGCAAACGGCATCCAGGCTAAAGGTGACAGATTGCGGAAGAAGTTGATGATCGGCAAAAACGCCAGGCGAGCCGCCAGCTTCTGTCCCATCCACAACCCCAGTGGAATGCCCAGGAAGACCGCCAAGCCAAAGCCAACGCTGACGCGGAACAGGGATGTGATCAAATCGTTGATCAGTCGCCCACTCTTCAGTTCCTCACCGAATCCACGCAAGACAGCTTGGGGGGAAGGAAATGCGCTTTCGTGAAATGCGCCGGATGCCCACACCAAAGTCCAGAGCGCAATAAGGGCTGCAACGACCAGCAGCGGAAGAAAAATTGATTTTGCAGCAGTACGTTGATCAGACATGTTGGGGCTTGGTGGAAGACGTTTTGCGCGACATCCACCAGATTTCTGTCATTAGCGCCAACGGGCCGACAATTGTCAGCGCGTAATATGGCGCGTGAATGTTTTCTGCCAAGCGCAGAATCATTTCCATTGCTGCAACCATGAAGGCGACCAGGCATTGCGCCCATTTTTGCTTCACGGTCGTTTTTGGGTCGGTAATCATGAAGAAGATGAACAGTTGATACATCGGCCCGGTGATCGGCGCGACTTCAGCAAGGAAGCCATGGCCGGTGATGTAACCGCGCACCAGCGAAAAGAAAAGAAATGAGACGACATACGTGGCAGTGATGTGAAAGCGATTGACACGCCACGTGATCAACGCGCCCAGCGCCCAGACAATCAACATCGGCCAAATCGTGTTACCCCATTGCACGCTCAGCGTGGAGACGAATTCCGGCGCCAGCAACAACATCACGCAAATGGCAAAGTTCGACGGATTCCACAGATGTTGCCCCTTCCAGCGAATGACGTATTTCGAAGTTAGCGCAATCGCGCTGCACAAGGCATAGGGCCAGAACTCCGGCGAACGGATCAGAATGCCGACGCTGATGCCCGAAATGTAGGCGCTGGCCAGATTCGGCCATTGACCTGTGATCAATTTTCCCAGCACCAATTCCGTCAGGATTGCAGCAATGATGGCCAGAAACGTGCGCGACCAGCTTTCCAAAAAGCCAAACGAAATCTGCCCGATGATCAGAATCGTGGTGATGAACATCGGCACAAGATACCGATTTTCCAGACTGAAGAACCGCGCGAGTGCCGAAGCAGAATTCGGGTTGACAGTTGGTGTAGATGTTGGCGCCGTAATTTCAGGAGTCATGCGACCTCCTTGATCTTATGAGTTTTGTTGGTTTCGAGTGCATTCACCGTTTGCGTTTTGCCCGATGGCCAGCGGATTTCAACACGATCAATCGTCGCCGACTTGCCCAATCCGAAATGCAATCGCCGCTGGTTCTGCGCGCAGAATCCGCTTCCACCTGAAACTTCTTGGATTTGTTGTTGGTCCTTCCAGAAAACACGCACCTGCGCGCCGATGGCGCTGCGATTGCTTGTCGCGCCTTCCAGGTCAAAGGCAATCCACTTGTTGTCAGGCGCAACCGTATTTTTATACAGCAGCAGCGGGCCTTTTTGATTGGCGACGACAACATCCAATTTGCCGCTATTGCTGAAATCCGCCATTGCCACGGAACGCCCGTCGTTGACATCGTTCACGCCAACCAGTTGCGCGACTTCTTTGAAGGAACCTGCGCCATCGTTAATCCAAAGCTTTTTCTTTTGATAGCCGGACAGGCTGCGGCCATTAAGCGGCGGCCAATTGGCGGCGTCGGAGATGATCGCCTTGTTGCCGCCTGCAACCTTTGAGTAGTCGTACCAGTAGCTCTTTTCCCGATCCAGCGACACATTGCCATTCGTGACATAAATGTCCTGGAAACCATCGTTGTTCAAATCGCCGAATTGCGCGCCGAAACTCCACCCGCCGATCTCAACGCCCATTGCGTTGGCCAGGTTTTCATACTGAATGCTATCGCCCGACGTTCCAGATTTTGGCATCCACAAATTGTTGCCTTGCACCAGCACGCCTTCTTCAGAAATGTTCGTGACGTAAATGCCGAACCGTCCCTGATTCAGCACATCGCCGACCGCTGCTGTCATCCCGCTTTTCGGCGCATAGCCGACGCCAGTTTGTTTGCCCATTTCGCGGAATTTCTTGCCGCCGTCGTTGAAATATAATTCCGACACGCCGTAATCGTTGGCGATGAACAAATCCGGAAACCCTGTTCCGCGCAAATCCGCTGCCACCGCCGCCAGCGCCCAGCGTGTGGATTTAATGCCAAGCTGTTCGGCGACTTCTTCAAACTTGCCACCACCTAAATTGTGAAACAGATATTTGCGCCCGCCGTTTGACGCGTACTCGAAACTTTCGGGCATCATCTTTGTGTTCGGCAGATTCCACAAATTCACGTTGTCGGCGTAATACCCGCCCAGGAACAAATCCAGTTTTCCGTCGCGGTCATAATCAAACCAGATGGCTGTGTTCGCATTTACCCATTTCGGCAAGCCTGCCGCTTCGCTGACACGCGTAAAATTTTTGCCGCCTTCATTATGAAAAAGCTCCGGCTTGCCCCATTTGTAAACAAACAGGTCTTCGTACCCATCATTGTCGTAATCGCCCCACACCGCGCCCATCGAAACGCCATTGTCACGCGAGTTCATTCCGTCTACGCCCAACGCAGCGGCAACATCTTCAAACGAACCGTTGCCCAGATTTCTGTACAGCGCGTTGCGGCTGCCTTCGCTGCTATTGCTGACGTAAATGTCCTGCCACCCATCGCGGTCGAAATCCGCTACTGAAACCGCCGCGCCCATCGAAGCCACCTGCTCCATAATGTGATTGAGTTTGGCGTCGAGCGTCGGCGCAGTGTGTTTGAATCCAATGCCGGAAGATTTTGCGGATTCCGTCAACGTGAACCCATAGCGGGCAAGGGCAGTCGCCGTTGCTTCTGCCGTGTTGGTTGACGCTGGTTCTGCGGCCGCATTGCGCGCCGCCAACCGTTTGTACACAAGCGGAAACGCCAGCAAAGCAATGAAAAATATAATGATAACGATTTGTGGAAAACGATTTTGCATACGTTGGTGCTTATCTCAGTGCTTTCAGAAATAATTCAGGTGTGACGTAGCGCGTGTGATACTTCTGCCAATCGCGCGGATATTTGCGATAGACCGGATCAGCTTCCAGCTTATCTGGCAGCCCTTTCGACGCCAGATTGTAAGTCTTCATCCCGCGATAGGGTAATGGCAGCACGGTTTGCGAAAAAGTAGTGTTGGCGTCACCTTCTTTGATCCAACCATCACCGATCATCACAAAATCGCGCTTCCAGCCTGCCGCTGGCGCAGAAACTGCCGCGAACCGCAATCGAACTTCGTCGCCAGCATTGACAATCACCATTCGATCATCGGGCTTCGCCAACAATTCGCGCACATCGCCATAACGCGTGTAATAGCCTTCCAGGTCGCGCCACTTCTTTGTCGTGCTTGCAAGCTGATTGTACTCCGGCACAGCAGGCGCCGAAGTGTTCGCTTGTGTGAAAACCGAAAAACCGCGATAGCGCAATTCAGCTTGTGCTGCATCCAGTCGCTGTATTTTGAGTTCGGCGGGGGGGATTGCTTCCGCCCATTCCAGCTTGTCCCAATATATTTCCAGATTCGTCCGCAACCGCAACCGGCGCGGCGCTCCCGGGCGAAACACACCGTTCAGGTCAATGACCATCGTCTTGAACTTGCTGGCAAGAAAGCCCAAGTCGGATTTGGCCACAACCCAGTTGCCGTTTGCGTCGGGAACTTCGATGCTCAGCCCTTGCTCGGCAGGGAACTTGCCCTGGCTAATTGCAATGTTGACGGTTCCATCCGGGGGACGCAACCAACCGTGTCCGATCAGATACAACGGTTTGCTAGGAGGTGCATCCGCGCCAAGCTCAAGCTCAACCCAATGGTCGCGTGTAACTCCCAGATACTTTCCGCGCCCGAAGGTATCCAGGTATTGCTGGTCAAGTTGATTCACAACCTGCGTGACATCTTGCCCGCGATCATCTCGCGCGCTGGCAAACGGTTTTGGCTCCTTGACGGCATACAGCTTTAGTTCTGGCGATGGTGTGGCAACGCGCTCATCAATAAAAACTTCTGTGCCGGGCAGGTGATCCACAACCATCAACGAGTAATGGTCAATGTAATAGGTCTCCCACAATTCGTCTGTCACCCGCAAATCATAAAAGCTTCCCGCGGCATCCGTGCGCGGCGCAATGCGGTCACCGGGAAGCTTGTACCGTTCTTCGGTTCGCTGAATGCTGGCGACGGTCGTCGAATCAAGCGGTACGCCCAAGCCTGTGGTCAGCGGAGCAACGTCTTTCACGAAACTCATCTGCTGCCCGTCCCAGGCAAACAGCGACGGGCAGGAACCTTTCAGCCGTTGATCAGCCAGAATTGACTGGCCTGCCTTCAAATCGAATTCCGACTGCAAGATGCCGTTCGGCCAGACGATGCGCGCTACGTCGGTTTGCTCTTGTTCGCCCAAGCCAAAGTGAAGCAGCGGCGAAGTAATGACCTGTTTCTGCGTCAGCAGACCAGCACGAATTTCAATTTCACCGCCAATGCCGAAGGAGTTCATTCGCTGGTCGCCCAACGTTTGCGCTGCGCGTGTGCGAATGATTTGGGAGTGATAGTTTTTGGCGCCACGATTGGTTAAGCGAACAGGTTGTAACTGTGGATTGAAAGCCAGCAGGTCTAAGCGGCCATCGCCCGTCAGGTCGGCAGCGGCGACAGCGGTTGAGTTACCTGAATCAACAGGCGTCAGCTTTTTGGCTGACGATCCGTTCAACCACAACAGATTCCCAGCCACAACATCCAACGCACCGTTGTTATCAAAATCATTGACCAGCAAGGATCCGGACCCAGGGATTGGCGGAACGGGATTGCCCTCAACTTGTCGTCCAAAGACTTCTGCAAGCTCCCAACTCTCCGCGCTTTTGGATGACAACCGCTTTAACGAATCGTAGTAATCCAGCAACAATAAATCCAAACTGCCATCGCCATTGATGTCCGCCGCGCTGATTCTAAAAACTGATTCGATGCCGCCTGGTAAAGTGCGCTCGTGGAAAGTTCCAAGCCGGTCGTTGCTGAATACTTTCAATCTGAAATTCTTGTCGAGTAGGGCCGCATCCGGATCACCATCACCATCAAAGTCTGCATAAACAAAATCGCGCAGGTTTTCTGCGCCTGCAAAGGGTCGTAACTCTTTGAACGTTCCGTCGCCGTTGTTTCGCAATACCAGCGGCGCTCCGTCGCTGGTACCGAGCACAACGTCCAGATCACCATCCAGGTCTACATCTGCTGGCCAGGCTCCGTCATAAGCGCCGGAGAGCAGATTCGCCGGCAAACCCATTTTGGCAGTGACGTCGGTGAATTTGTCTGGGCTTTCCTGATGATAGAGCTTCACCCCGCCTTTGCCCGCCATGAACAGATCGGCCTTGAAATCAAAATCAAAGTCAACTCCGGCAACGCCGCTAGATAACGGTTCGTCTTCGGCCACACCAGGAAAAGGTAGCGTGACTTTGCCCAAGCGGACCATGCGCCCGTTCGCCGTCACGACAATTTGTGTGCCCTGATCGTCCAACACGACCACATTCATCCATGACCATTTTCCTTCGCCAACGTTGGCTGGTTCGGGGGTAAAACTGGTTGCTTCATCTGGTGGCGCAGCCTCTGAACTGGGGCTGGGCAGCTTGAGAAGCTTCAGGAATGGTTCGCCGATGTATTCCGCCGGAGTTTTGACGGCATTCATGCTCTGGCGGTAAGCCGCAACGCGCAGCAACACATTTCGCAGAAAGGCTGCTTGCGGAGCAACCGCGCGCGGATCACCGCCTGTCGCTACTTGTTGCAAACTGGTCATTTGCTGCTTGGCGGCGTCTGGCCAGGATGACGATTGGGCGGCGAGTTTGGCAACAGCCTGTTGTAACGCTGCCCCATCGCCTCGCTTGGCGGCCAGTCGCGCGACGTCCAACAGCACAGCCAGATTATCGGGCTGCGTTTGGAGAATTTTTTCCAGCAGCTTCTGCGCTTCGGCATCACTGGTTTCTGTGCTTTGCCGTTCGGTTTCCTGGGCTAGTGCGTACAGCGCTTTCAGGTTTTTAGCATCCAGCTCGCTGGCTTTTTTCAAATGTGCGATGGCTTCCGGCAGTTTGCCACGTTTGCTTTCGATGGAACCGAGCAGGGCTTCGATCTGGCTGTTGTCGGGCGCAAGGCTGCGCGCTTTTTCGACCTTTTCATACGCGACATCGAATTCCTGTTGTCGCACAGCCAGCAATCCCAGATTGGCCCAGCCCGCAGGTTCCCCGGGCGCGAGTTCCGTGGCCAACGTCAGCTTGGTCTTGGCATATACGTCTTCACCGGTTTGCAGTCCTGCCAAGCCAACGTAAAAGGCAGACACCAGATCGCGGTATTCTTTGGAATCGGGCTTGGGCAAACCTTCATTGCGCGTGGCGCAGGCGGTAAACAAGATAGAGAAGCAGAGAAAGAGAGAGAGTGGAAGAAATTTAACTCCTCCATCCCCTCGTCTCTTCCTCTCTCCGCCCCGCTGTCTCTTAAACGATAATGATGAACTCATTCCTGCGGATACCAGTCTTCTTTCTTCCCGCGCCCGACGCCCAAAGCGTCAGCCGCGCGGTTGATGTAATTGAACCAAGATGCGATGAGAGTAATTTGCAGAATCGCTTGATCGTCGAATCCGACCGCTCGCAATTTATCATGATCCTGCGGCGTCAGGCGAACGGCATCCTTGGTCAATTGCACCACGTAATCCAGCATCACGCGGTCCTGCTTGCTGATCGGCGCTTTCGTGTAATCTTCACGCAGTGCGGCAATCAGCCCGTCATCCAATGTCACCATACGCAGAAACTCTGCGTGCGATTCCAGTCAGTAAAAACAGCGATTCTGCACCGACACCATCGTCGCAATCATTTCATGCTGCGCGCGGCTGAGAGGTAAATCAGGCGACATCATCGCAGCAAAGCCCGCAAAGATGTGATACATCGCGTCCGGAATCAGCGTGTGCGAAGCGACAACGCTATCACCGCCGGGCGAACTCGGTGTTTCGTATTCTTTCGGATAGCCTGTGCGTGCCGCTTCCAGCGCGTTGCGCAGCTTGTCGTCAGCCTCTTCCATAGGAATCGTGCGAATCCAGGTCATTGCTCATACTCCTACAACCTTATCCACGAAAAGACACGAAGAAACACATACGAATCCCGGATTTCTTCGTGCCTCTTCGTGTGCCTTAGTGGATGAAATTGGTTTTAGTGTCGTTCTTTGCGGACTTCTTCAAAGCTCTTGCCGTAGGTTTCGTGATACGTTTTGATGGCTTCGTCTTCCGAAGGCAGCCGCAACCCGTCGGTGAAACGGTTCATATAGGCGAAATTGCCGCATTGCAGCAACACTTCGAGCGCGCCCTGCGGCTGGAATTCTTTGACCAGCGCGTCGTAATCCGTTTTGGTCAGTTTCGCCGGTTCGCGAGTGATTTTGCGAGCAAAACTCACAGCGGCAAGTTCACGCGGCGAAAGCTGAGAATCGTCTTTCGCCATTGCCATCAGCTTGGAAGGCTCAACGCCCAACCTCCGCAAGCCTTGCACTTGGTGCAGCGTGCAATAGCGGCAACCGTTGGCCATCGAAATGGCGAAGGACACGTGTAGTTTGATTTCGCGCGTTACCTGGTTGTATTCGCGCGACGTGCCAGTGTAGGCGCGCCAGGCGCGTGTGATATTCGGAACCAGCATAAACGCGCGTTGGGAGTTGGCAATGCCGATTCCCAAACCATTTGGACTTTTCGCTTGCGCATCCGCTGCCGCCATTGTTTCAGCACCCAAGCTCATTTGTTCATTTGAAACCAGCGAAACACGAGCAGCTGTCGGCTCAAATTTCGCGGCAGAAACCTTGGCGACCGGTTCATCCAGTGCCCATTTTTCCACCGGCAGATTCGTCCCTTCACAGAATCGCAGGAAGTAGTTGAAGAATGCTGTCGTCATCGTCAATTCGACGATTTGCGAATCGTTGAAGCTTGCCCGTGTCTTTTGAAACTCCACATCGCTGACGCCGTGAATGTCGCGCGTCAGCAGCTCGGCGTAGCGAATCGCGGTTTGCTCGCTAGTTGCGAGTGCAGCAAATTCGTTTGTTTTCAGTGCCTCCAACAACTTTTGCCCGCGTTCGCTGGCGCGTAGCAACCGTTGCAGGTGAATTGCTGGGTACGCGCTGCCGTAAACTTGCGCGATGCGCACGCCCATTGCCATCTTTGTTTCCGGCGCAATTGTCCCGTCGTAAAGATATGCTCGGAACGTTACGGCGAAAGGCTTCGCAGCGTTCGGCAGCAACGCCAGAGCGCGCACGTAGTTGGGAACTTTGCCTGTTTCCAGCACATCCGCACCGATGCAAAGGTCTGCTTTTTCATCGGCCAGTGGGACGTTGGCTTGCGCGCTGAGTTTTTGCTTTGCCGTTTGATTCAATGCGTCAAGCGAAGTCAGCGAGGTTTTGTCCTCTGCGAAAGCCGTCGAGAGTGCTGCGGCTATGATCAAAGAGCTTAGAAGGAAGAGTTTCATGGATTGGCTCCAGCAAGGGCAATGGTGCGGTACGGGGAGCGGTAGCGACCTGGTGGAGCCGTGGGATGCAACTACCGAATCACTAAGTCGCTACCGCTCCCTGTACCGAACCGAACCGTTAGAAGATAAACCGCGCGCCGATTTGCAGCGTACGCGCTTCAAATGCCTGCGTGGATTTGCCGAAATTGCTCAGCGACAGATCGGCATTCGGCAAATAAAGATTGACTTGGTTGAATGCGTTGAACGCCTCGAACCGTAATTGGATTTGCTTGTTTTCAAGCACGGAAAAGATGCGGGCAAAAGACAAATCCACGCCGGAATATTTTGGCCCGCGAAACGTGTTCCTGCCCAGCGTGCCGGATTGCCCTAGAGTGGGTGCGGGAAAGGCGCTGGCTGGAAACAAGCCGCTCAGAAAGTCCTGCTTACCAAAAGATGTATTGACCGTGCCCGGTGCCGGAGCATTCGGGCGATCATAAAATCCACCGCCGACGGCGCCGCCGCCGCCATCGCGATTGTAATCGCCTCCTGCAGTTGACGCCGCGCCATTCCACACAGAAAACGGTCGCCCCGATTGTTTGGTGAAAATTGCGGCTACCTGCCAGCCGTTCACAAAAGAGTCCAGCCACTTGCCGCCACTTCCGAGCTTCGGTATCCACATCAATTGCGCCGAAAAGCGGTGTGGAATATCGAACAGCGAGCGCCCGCGCTCGCAACGCAAACAATCAATATCCTGAGCGCCTTTGCCAGGTTCGGAGTTGTCAGCGAACTGCCCGGTCGAGGTGTCCGACGATGGGTCCAGCCATTTCGACCAGCGGTAATTGGCTTGCAGCGAAAACTGCTTCGATAGATTGCGGCGAACTTCCAGCGTTGCGGCGTGGTAAATCGAATTCACGCCGTTGTTGACAAACAACAGCGTGCTGAAGTTCGGATTGATACGGTCTTCCTTGCCGTCGAGCAAATCTCCCGCGAAGCGATTCACATCGTCAATGCGTTCCAGATTGACGCCGCGCGTTCCGGTGTAACCCGCTTCAACGATCCAGCCGTTCCAGACCTCGCGTTGCAGGTTCAAAAACCAGCTTTCGCTGTACTGCGTTTTAATCGTTGGATTGACGACAAAGCCTGTCGGGCGAATCGCATTTTGTCCAGCAGGCGTGTTGACGCCTCCTTGCGGATTCAAACCGCGACCGAAATCAGGGTTGAACGGCACCGGAATTCCATACAGGATCGTCGTGCCGATCTTGTTCGACGGTTGCACAACTCCCTGCAGAGCATCCGGCGGCAATGCGCGAGCGCCAGAGATAGACTGTCCGTGATGTGGTTGATACGCCAGACTGAAGCCCGCGCGAATCGCTGACTTACCATCGCCGAACGGATCATAGGCCAGACCGATGCGCGGCGAAAAATTCGTCTTTTCCGGCGTGTAAAGCCTGTCTACACGCGTCACACTGGCATTGGCCAACCGCTCGCGAAACGTGCTGCCCTGCCCAAAAACAATCGAAGACAACCGGCCTTCACGTTCGCTGACGTCGCCGAAATAATCGTGCCGCAACCCCAGGTTCAAATTTAGTTTGGAATTTACCTTCCAATCGTCCTGGAAGAAAAAGGCGGTTTCGAACTGCGTGAAATAGCGCGGGAAGTTCGTCGGTTTGCCGGTATTCGGGTTCACCGTCAGCGTTTGCCGGAACGGTTGATCGGCGATGAAGCTGGCAATGCTGGTAAACGTGTACGATCCAGCATCGGGCGGCGCAATAGAAAGCCCTTTGAATAAGCGCCGGAATTCGCCACCAAAGCGCAACGCGTGACGTCCGCGATCCAGTGTCAACACATTGCGTATTTCGTAGGTGCGAATCTTGGTTGCGCTGTTAAAGAAATCTCCCCAGCCCGCCGTGAAGCCAGTCACTGTGATTTGTGGCACAACGGCGTCATCGTTGCCTCGATTGGTAGAAATCGTTTGAAATGCAAAACGAACGTCATTGACTGCGCGGTTCAAGACTTTCGTGTACCCCAGATTCGTGTTGGAAAATTTTCCTTCAAAAGCGCCTTTCATCCCCCGCATGACGCGTCCCAAGCCCGCCTGGTTGACGCCACCGCTGGTTGCGCCGCTGTTGTCGGCTTGATCCTCAAAAATGTAACGGCCATAGATTTTGTCTTTGCCGTCATTGAACGAATGATCCACACGCCCCAGAAACTGGTTGTAACGGACATAATCATTGATTGTGGTAAACAGCGTTCCGTTTGTCGGAATGAATTGGCCATTGCCGGTGTTCAGGCAATTGTTACTGGCGGCAGTACAAGCGCCAACTTGTTGTGGCGCAGGCGCGCCAAATTCTTTCAGCAGTCGGTTGGCGATGCTGTTTGGCGCGGTGCGATTGACGTATTCGCGCAGTTGCGGCGTTTCCACCTGGAATGAAGCTGCGCGTCCGGCAGCGTTGCGCGTGCCTTCATAGCTGCCAAAGAAAAAAGTTTTCTCTTTGATGATTGGCCCGCCCGCATTGCCGCCAAATTGATTGAACACCAGCGGCGGATTCGTTGTCGCAAAAAAGTTACGTGAATTGAGCGCGGCATTGCGATGGAATTCCCACAGCCGCCCGTGAAATTGATTGGTGCCGGATTTCGTTCGCAGATTGATGACCGCGCCGTTGCCGCGACCAAATTCGCTGGAAAAATTGTTGGTCTGGACTTGAACTTCTTCGATGGCTTCGATGCTGGGGACAATGGCAGGTTCGCCCGAATTGTTCGAGTTGGAATTCATTGCGCCGTCCAGGACGTAATTGTTTCCGCGATACCGGTTGCCGTTGACCGTGACGACAGGTGAATTGGTCAGCTTGGTCGAATTCGCCGCCCCGGGAATGAAGGTTGCGCCCGCGCTTAGTTTCGGCAGCGCATACACGTCGCGCTGCGGAATGGGAAGTTCAGAAACTTTCCGCTGATCCAGCGCATCGGCCACACGGCCTTCAGTGGAGATTTGTAGTTGCGCGGCAGCCGCTTCGATGTTGACGACTTCGTGCACTTCGCCGACGCTCAATTGAATGGCGAGTTCCGCCGTTTGGCCTACGTTCAACTTCAAATTCCGTTGTTGAAACGTTTTGAAGCCCGCAGCTTTCAGCGAAAGGCTGTAATTACCGGATGCCAATCCCGCAACCGTAACTTGCCCATGGGAGTCAGTGGTGGTGGCGCGCCGGACGCCGGTTTCTTCGTTGATAATTTCAACGGAAGAACCTGCGACTGAGTTGTTCTGGGTATCGCTCACATTGAGTTTGAGCGTAGCATCTGTCACCTGTGCCGCACCCGATAGCGGTAATAGGCACAAAAGCACCCAGATTAAGAGCGCATATTTCTTCATTGTTGGTATCCTCGAGATTTGCCGCCAGCAGTTGTTAAAAGACCGGAATCGTAACCGCGAATCGTTTTACTGGCGTACGTTGTATGTTGGATATGCTTTCAGTCGCAGCATCAGCAGCGCCGCGACCACGGTTGCCACTCCGCATCCAAGCAAAACCAAACGATAAGATCCTGTCCGATCAAACCCGACGCCCATCAACCAGGGACCAAGGGCGCCACCCAGTGGCACGGTGATGAACAGATAGCTGTAAATTTCGCCGAATGAGCGCAGGCCGAAATAGCGGCTGACCAAATAGGGAATTGTGGCTGATTCCGCGCCGTAGCCGAACCCAATCAGCATCGCCGCAAGATATGCGCTGGAACCAGTGGCTCCGGCAAACAACAGGAAGATTCCCACCGCCACAATACTGAATGCCAACGTTGGCACTCGTTCAGCCGGCAGCAGGTCAAGTAAATAGCCTGTTCCCAATCGCCCGATCATTCCTGCCGCGCCCAATGCCGAAGCGGCACTGGCTGCGCTGGTTGCTGTCATCCCACGATCTGTCAACATTGGCACCAGGTGAATCATGCAGGCTTGGATGCTGGCATAAATGATGAAGAACGAGCCGAGCAATAACCACAGCAAACTGCCACGTAACGCTTCGACGCGTGTCATACCTTCCGCTGGCGCGCTAGAGGTTTCTTTCTTGGAAGGAGAGAGGGAATTGGGAGGTTCTTTCAGCAGCAACAACATCAGGGGCACTGCGATCAACAAAACCGCACCGCCACAAATTGCATAGGCATTCCGCCAGCCAAAATGATCAAGCAGTCTTTGACTTGCTGAAGGCCAAACGACGCCTCCGATCGCCGTTCCGCACATGGCGAACCCCAATGCCAATCCGCGTCTTTCTGTGAACCAGCGCGAAATCAGGCTGGCGTGCGGCACTGCAGAAGTTCCAGGACCAACCAAACCTAGCAACAAAAACAGGCCATACAGATGCCATAAATGCGGCGTCAAAAATGACAACAGCGCATACAGCGCGCCAAAGATTGTGGTGCAAATCAGAATTGGCTTCCGCGCCCCGAACCGATCCGTCAGCCAACCGGTCAACGGCATCGTCAACATTGCCGTCAGTGTGGCCAGCGTAAATGCCAGCGACACTTGCCCGCGCGACCAGTGGAATTCATTGCACAGTGTTGTCAAAAAGACACCAAAGGCATTGACCAGCAGTGATCCAAAATGCAGAAACAACCCGATGGACGAAGCGGAGACCACCAACCATGCTGCTCGCCGCCGGGTTGTTTCTGCCAAAGCCTTGGAGTGAAGCAGTTCGACTGTTTGCATTGCTGACTAAAAGTTGAGTTTGACCGCCAATTGAAACGCGCGTGGCCCGCCGGAACCGAACACGCCACCCGCTGTTGTTACCGGGCGTCCGAAGCTGGAAGATTTCAAATAACCCGGATCGCTTGCTGTAGCGCTGTCGCGAATCAGCACATTGGAAAAGCCGGAGTAATTCACATTTGAAACACCAAGAATGTTGGTCACGTTGAAAAAGTTGAAAACTTCAACCATCGGCTCCAGCCGCGCTTTCTCACCGAACTTGAACACTTTCGATAGTCTCAGGTCGAAGGAACTGAAATCATCGTTGAACCGCGCGTCTTCATTGACCAGCGGCAACCGCTGCCCGTTCACACCGCCTGCGGCGTTCAGCCGCGTCAGGAAGTCGTTCAAATCCGCTCCGTTTTTGAAGAAACGACCCCCGGAATTACGTTGCAGCACGGGAATGCGTGAGCTGGCGTCGGGCAGCAAAATGTCCATCGGGACGCCTGAGGCTGCAGTCAGAATCGGGGCAAGCTGGAACCCGTATGGCAATTCCACCGCGCCCGAAAACGTGAAGTAATGGCGGCGATCGTTCGGCGTTGGCCCGTATTCCAATTGCAGGTTTTGCGGATTCACCGGCCCATTGGAAAACGGAATTTGATCGTCGTTGGCGTAGTTGAAGGCTTTGGACAGGGTATAGGAGGCACGGAACTGGTAGCGTTTGGAAAAACGTTTTTCCAGGCTCAACAGCAATCCGTCGTACTTTGTTTTGACGCTCGATTCCAGGTTAACGACGCGATCCGGTCCACCCACGACTGGATTGGTCACAGGGTCACGGAACGCGCGCCCAATGATGAAGTGTGTGCCGAAGTTATGCAGGTAATCAGCGCGCACAACCAGATCGCGCGCCAGTTCGCGCTGAAAACCCAGATTGAACTGCTGCACCATCGGGTTTTGCAGATTGTTATCAATGATGTTGATTCCGGAAGCGCCCGCTCCCGGCAGAATGAAACCGGTGAAGGGATTGCTAAGCGTTGGCGCGAAGGGCTGGAATTTCCCCGTCGCCGGATTGATGAAAATCGGTGCGCCGGTCGGATCGGTCAGCGCGTTGCCGGCGCGGACTTCGATCGCCAGCGCACGGCCATCCAAGCCGCGTTCGAGCGAAAGGATTTCCAGCGTGATGCGGTCGTAGTAAATTCCGTAGCCGCCGTGAACGCTGGTTTTTCCATTGTTCGACGCCCAATTGAATCCGATGCGCGGCGCGAAATTATTCTTGTCGCGTTTGCGGTCGCCGCGATAGTACGACTGCACAAGTGGATTGCGGTTCTGGTACCCATCATTGTTTTTGACGTTTGTGTCCAGTTCGTATCGCAATCCCAGATTCAGCGTCAGATTTCTTTTTATGCGCCAATCGTCCTGGGCAAACAGCGCAATATGATTGTTGTCAGCGTTATCAATCAGCAGCGATTGCGTGGGCTTCGAACTGCGCAGTGTCACAGCGAACAGCAAATCGCCATCATCAATCCGCCCGTCCCCGTTAAAATCCGACTGGGCAAAATCCTGCACCAGTTCGATCCGACCTTGCTGAAAGACGCCCAGATCAAACAGCGAATCTACGCGCTGGAAATCGCCGCCGAACTTGAACGTGTGCGTACCGCGAATCAGCGACAGCGCATCGGAAAATTGCAGCCGGTTCATTTTCGTTCCCTGCGGCACGCGGAAGGAAACGCCGTCCTGGATCGAAGGGAAAGTCAGTTGAGGGCCGACGGACAATGGATCCGTCGTGTTTTTGAAGTTGTTGACGCTGAAACTGAAGCTGTTGACGGCGGCCGGTGAAATCACACGCGTCCAGTTTGCCAGGAAGGCTTGATGGTTGTTTTTCAGATTCTGCCGCTGCGAAGCCGAACCAATCGCACGATCCAATTTCGTGGCGTCAATGGCATCCAGCCGCTCGATGGCATAGCGAAAACTGAGATTGTCAGCATCCGATGGCTTCCAATCGCCGCGCGCCAGTCCCAGCAAATCATTGAGCGGCGCGGGTGCAAAGCTGCGGTGAATTTGCCGCGCCGCAACATCCCGCACTCCGACTTGCACCGCGCCATCCTGATTGCGGTATTCGAATGCTCCAAACCACCAGGCTTTTTCTTTCTTCAGCGGCCCGCCGAGCGTCGCTGAATATTGCTGGCGGTCAAAAGGTGGCTTTTGGTTGCTGCTTCTGTCGTAAGTAGCAGGCAATCCTTGTAGACGCCGGTCACGTTCAAAAAAGGAAAACGAGCCGTGCAGATCGTTCGTACCGGATTTTGTGACGACATTGATGACGGAAGAACTGGAACGTCCAAGCTCAGCGGAATAACGATTGGTCGCAATCTGAAATTCCTGCACGGCATCCTGTGAAACATTTAGCAGCGGCCCACCCACCGCATCATCATTGTTGTCGGTTCCATCAATCGTGACGTTGCCGCCGCGTCCAAGCTGACCGGCGGAAGAAATGATGACGCTGTTGGTTTTTGTTGGATCGAAGTTCGGCGCAGGAGTATTGCCGGGAATCAGCAGCGCGAGTTCCAGAAAGTTGCGCCCATCGAGCGGCAGACGCTCCACTTCGTGAAGACGGATCACACCATCAACCGTCGCCGAGCCAGTATTCACCAGCGGATAGTTGAAACGGTCATCCAGTGTGATTGTCTCGGTTGGCCCACTGGCTTGAAGCCTGCCATCTAGCACGGCCTGCTGTCCTACATTCAACTCAATTAGCCGCGTGAGACTCTGGGCAAAATTCGTTGCCTGAATTTTTACTTCGTATCTGCCCGGTTGGAGATTCGAAAAGACGTAAAAACCTTCATCGTTTGTGACGATTTCACGTTGGATGCCTGTGTCTTTCTGGTTAATTCTCACCTTGGCACCCGCGATCACAGCACCGTTGGCATCCGTGATTCGTCCGCTCAGGGTTGCTGTTGCAGCCTGTTGCGCGACTGCAAGTAGGACAAAACACGTCAATAAGACAAGCGCCGCCGCTGCCAGAAAAACTCTACGCATTATCAGAGGACTCCTTGTTGAAAACTGTTTGGTGAGGTCAGGATTTACTGCGCCATCAACGTTATGATTTCTGCCTGATTGTGCAGAATCTTTGCTTGATTGCCCTGAATGGTTTCCTGGTTGGCCAGCAAAGTGTCTAACTTTTCCTGATTGGATTGGATGATCTTCTGGTTCTCTTTGATCATGTCCTGATTTTCCAGGACGGTGTTCAGCTTCGAGAGCAGTTGATCCAGCGTTTTCTGAATTGAAACGGCTTCTTGTTCAATGGCCATGAAAATTCTTCCCTTGATAACTGATTGGGTTACGAGTCTTACTTCCCAGCAAAGCCTGCGACTTGAAATCCTCGTGGAGAGGTTCTGATTTGTATTTGTCTTTTTGATTGAAGATAAGTTTGGTCAGCGATTGGTAAGCAAATACCTGGCCGAAACTGGCCTCCGTTACTCCAAATTTTGCTAACTCCTTCAACAAAGACGAGTAAACCTATTTTTGGCAGAAAATTTACACCTCCAATTACCGCGAAATCAGTGGCGATAAAGCGCGAAAAGCGCGAAATGTCGCGTCCTTTGTCGAAATGTCGCGAATGGCTCGCGAGGCAAAGTTTGAATCATTTTGCGAAGTCGAGTATTTTTCGCGGCGAATCAACTTCAATCCACAATTTCTATCACTTGTCTGAAGTACCAGGCGATGTAATGAGAAGCGATTTCGACCTTGCCATAATTGGCTCAGGATTTTCTGGTTCCTTACTGGCGATGATTGCGCGGCGAACCGGACGATCTGTTTTGCTGATTGACCGCACAGCACATCCCCGATTTGCCATTGGCGAAGCGACCTCGCCTCTGTTGAATCTGGTCATTGAACAAATCGCCAGTCGTTACGACCTGCCTCGGCTGAAACCTTTAACGACTTGGGGAGAATGGCAGCGAAATTATCCACAGTTGGTCAGCGGGCTGAAACGTGGCTCAACCTATTTCAAACACGAACCTGGAAGGCCCTATCAGGCAGCGCCGGATCACTCCAATCAATTGCTTGTCACTGGCTGTCCGAACAATGATGCCGCGGACACGCACTGGTTGCGCTCCGATGTGGATTACTTCTTACTGCAGGAAGCCATTGCCTGTGGCACGGATTATCTGGATCAGACGGAACTGCGCGGCATTGAACTGGGGAATGGAAGCGGTGCAAAGCTTTACGGTGAGCGGCGCGGACAGACGGTGGATATGCGAGCGCGGCTGGTTGTGGATGCCAGTGGTTCGCGTGGGTTTTTGAGCCGCGCGTTCGGCATTGCGGAAAAGCCATTTGTAAACTTCCCGGCAACACAGGCGCTTTATTCGCACTTTATCGGCGTTCCTCGCTGCGACGAAATGCCAGATTACGAAATCAAAGCGGCTCCACCGTACCCTCTGGATGATGCCGCCGTGCATCACGTGTTTGAAGGCGGCTGGATGTGGTTGTTGCGCTTCAACAACGGTGTGACCAGCGCCGGAATCGCAGTTACGGAAGAGTTGGCAAACGAATTGAATCTTTCGGAAGGGGAAGCCGCCTGGCAGCGGTTCCTGGCGCGATTTCCTTCCATCGCTGCGCAGTTTGCCGATGCCAGAGCAATTCGCGAGTTTACCTGGATCCCGCGCCTGGCCTACCGTTCAGAAATGGCTGCCGGAGAAGGATGGGCGATGCTGCCATCCGCCGCCGCTTTCGTTGATCCACTGTTTGGCGCGGGAATGGCCATGACAGCGCTGGGCGTTGAGCGGCTGGGCCGTTTGCTGGAAGAGAATCTAGGAGGTCAGGAGCTCAATGAACGGCTGTGCGATTATGGACGCCTGACGCTGATGGAAGCCGACCACACCGCCAGCTTCATCGCGGGTTGTTATGCCGCATTCCCGCGGTTTGAACTCTTCGCCTCGCTTTCGATGGTGTACTTTGCGGCGTCCAGTTACTGCGAAATGGCACGCAGACTGGGGCGCAATCATCTGGCGCAACGCTTTCTGGCCTTGGATCATCAGGATTTTGCCGCCGATGCCGAACGACTGAGCCAGATTCTGCAGCGTAATAACAGCCTCGATTCGATCTTTTTTGCCGCGCAGGTCAAACAGAAAATTGATTGTTTGAATGTGGCCGGGCTTTGCGATCAGCGCAAACGGAATTGGTACGATATTGATTTGGAAGATGTGATCAATTCCGCAGGGAAGCTGGAAATCTCTTCGGCGGAGATGCAAAGCTTTTTGCAAAACGCTCCCTGGGCGCAATCGCCGATCAGCCTTCAACCATCTGCGCGAAGTGAGCGTACGCATCAGGCAATTCAGTTGTTCAACTATCAGGATCATCTGCCGGATGAAACCGAACCGGCGGGCGAATTGATCGGGTCGAGCCCCGTGTTTCAGCAAATGCTCGAAGACGCGCTGAACGTCGCTCCCACGGACGCAACCGTTCTATTGCGGGGAGAAACTGGAACAGGGAAGGAATTACTGGCTTATGCAATCCATCAACACAGTTTGCGCAGCCGGGGGCCTTTTGTCATTGTCAATTGCGCGGCGCTGCCACCTTCATTAATTGAAAGCGAGCTGTTCGGCTACGAAAAAGGCGCGTTTACCGGCGCGCAACTGCGCAAGCCTGGACGTTTTGAACTGGCCGATGGAGGGACTATTTTCCTGGATGAGATTGGCGAAGTGCCGCTGGAAATTCAGGGGCGTTTTCTGCGCGTACTGCAAACCGGCGTGTTCGAGCGATTGGGCAGCACGAAAAGCGTCCGCGTAAAGGTGCGCATCATCGCCGCGACCAATCAACCGCTGGAACAATTGGTCAACGAGCGAAAATTCCGCGACGATTTGTTTTATCGCCTCAACGTTTTTCCGATCACATTGGCGCCGCTTCGCCAGCGGCTGGCGGATATTCCGCTGCTCGTTCGGCACTTTGTTGACAAATACAATGCGCGGTTCCACCGTTCGATCACATCTATCAACAAACAGTCGCTCCGGGCGCTTGAACAATATCACTGGCCCGGAAATGTTCGAGAGTTGGAGCATCTGGTCGAGCGTGCTGTTCTGTCTACGCATGGTGAAGTTTTGAAAATCGTGCCGCCAGCATTGTGTGTAGAACCGTCCATCAATAACCCGTCGAACATTACGTCATTTTCCGGCAGCGACTTCGGTTCCCACCGAACGCGGCTGGTGTCGCTGACAGAAAATGAACAGGCTCACATTCAAATGGTGCTTGATCACACCAAAGGCCGAATTTCAGGGCCACGCGGAGCGGCGGCAATTCTCGGCATTCCGCCTTCAACACTTCGCAGCCGGATCAAAAAATTGGGGTTGAAATTCCACCTGGACGGTTCCCAGTAAGGTTTGCGGTATAAAGTCTTCTGGCCAAATCATTTTTGTCGCTTCCTCTTTACACCTTATCCGGCACGACAAAAGGCGAGCGATAATTTCTAGTGAGTAGACTGTTGGCTTCGTTATCGCCGATAAACTGCTCGCGGTTAGAATCGAAGTTGACGGTCCGCCGCGTGCGGTAGGCGATATTGGCCAGGTGGCACAGCGAAGTGGAATAGTGGCCTTCCAGTACCTCTGCCTTTAGGTTTTGCCGTTTGCGCGAACGCACGCAGTCAATGAAGTTGGCCAGGTGTGCGGTTTCACCTGATCCGCGTGTGTTTAGTGTTTCGACTTTGGCGTCGGCTTCCTTTTCGCTCATTTTTGGACCCGGTTCATCCTTGCGTCCAAAAAATGTTGCCCAGTCATTGGGTCCCAATCGCATCCAACCTTCCGTGCCGTAAACCAGCAAGCCCATGCGGAGACCGTCTTCGCTGTTGGTGTACCAGTTACGCACTTCGATTTGCAGGCGCGTCTTGTCGGCATATTCCAGCGTGGATGTCTGTGTGGTGGGAGTTTCCTGATCCGTATCGTGCACATCTACGTGCCCCATGCTTTGCGCTTTGACCGGGTGTTCGTATTTTTTCAGGATCCAGCGCGCGATGTCTGTGTAATGCGGGCCGTTGTTACCGGTTTCGCCATTGCCTGTGTCCCAAAACCAGTGCCAGTTGTAATGGAACCGGTTTTCGTTGAAGGGGCGCAACGCGGCGGGGCCTGTCCACAGATCGAAATGCACGCCTTTCGGGACTGGGCCATTCGGTTTGTGGCCGATGCTGTCGCGCGGGCGCAAGACGAGACACCGAATCTGATAAATTTTGCCGAGCTTGCCCGCATGCAAAAACTCCACCGCCGATTGAGCCAGCGCCAGGCTGCGATTCTGTGTGCCGGTCTGCACGATGCGGTCGTATTTGCGCGCGGCCTCGATCATACGGCGGCCTTCGGTGATGGACCACGAAACGGGCTTTTCGACATAGACATCTTTGCCCGCCTGACACCCCCAGATTGTCGCCAGCGCGTGCCAGTGATTCGGAGCGGCGACGACAATGGCGTCAATATCTTTGTTGTCGAGCGCGCGGCGGATGTCATTTTCAGTTTTGGCGCGTTTGCCGCAGGCTTTTTCCAGATCGGCGACGGCTTTGGGCAGCAGATTGTCGTCAATGTCACAGATCGTCGCGACGTTGACGTTCGGCAATCCGGCGAAGCCTTCCATCAGCGCCCCGCCGCGACTGCGAATGCCCATGACGGCAACATTGACAGTTTCGTTCGGACTGGATCGCGCCCAGCCGGATTTGATAAATGCTCCGGCCATCAGGCTTGCGCTGCCGGTTTGTTGGAGGAAAGTGCGACGATTCAGTTTGTTCATAGCTTTAACTCCAGTTGTGATTGAGTTGGCGGACGCTGCTTTAATGCTCCAGCCGCGCTTCTTCCAGCGCGCGCACAGGCACATTGTTTTTCTGCGCATACTCCCGAATGAGCAGAGCCAGTTTCTTCATCCACTGCTCCAATCCGATGCTTTCCTCCGGCGCGATCATGTAACTTAGGTCGGCGCGGCGATCCGCCCAATGGTCTTTCACGTCATCCAGCACGTGCATGAACTTCTTGCCGTTCACCTCCCGGCCTTTTGGAAAGCGGCTCTTCTCCCAGACGGCTGTCAAGGAGGCGAACATCTTTTGCCGCTCCTCGATTGTGCCGCGCGCGAGCGTGTAAGCGGCGAGCAGGTGCCCGACTGCCTGTTCGGCATTACCTTTTTCAGCGGACTGGCGCGCGGAACCGAGCTTCGCCTCAATCTCTTTCATACCCAGAATCATGCGATTGTGATGGCCGGTCAGTTCGGCCAGGGAAAGGAAGACCTCAAGGTTGTAGCGGTTTCGGTCGGCCTTGAGCAAATTCTGGTGAATGCGATGAACAAGCACGTCGTTTTCCCGCGCGTTCACTTGCGCATCGGCAATCAATTTCTCGTATCGTCCGACATAAACCGGCGTGAAGTTTAATCCCGGCGGTTCTGGCAAAGCAGGTGGCGGCAAGGTCTGATCGTGCCGCGTCGTGCCAATGCCTTTGCCATAGGAATTGCCATAGCCCGGAGCGCGTGCGCGTGAAACGATCCTGTCCCATGACCTTTCAAAGAATTGCGCCTGTGCCTGCATTCCCCGATAAACTTCGACCATTTCCGAAACACGTGGGCCGTAATAACTGTCCATGAACTCAGCGACTACCTGTTTGACCGCAGGCGTGCCCGGATGCCAACCATACGCGGCCACCGTCGCCCAGCCCAGCCAGAACGTTTCGCTATGTAATCCAGAATCGCCCCAGGCTGCGCCAAACACGCCGATAGGCTTGCCGCGCCAGAAGCGCCCTGTCGAGAGGTACTCAAACGCACCTTGCAAACGCCCGCTCGACGGTCCCAGATCGCCACCAGCGCTGGCGTAGTTGGGCAGGTGATTCGGGAAAAGGAATTCCGCGCCCTGCATCGAAGTGTAGGCAAGCTGGCGCATCCCCATTTCGTTTTCCGATTTCAGGTACTCCTCTTCGCCAATCACGCCGTCAATCACATCGGGCGGAATCATCTTCACGTGTTCGGGCAGCAGCGGATATTCCGCCCAGACCAGAATTCGGCGGCCACGCGCGGCGGCGAAATCGCGCGCGCGCCGCACGAATTCGACCCACTTCAAGCTGCGGTTTTGTTCGTTATAGGGCTCGCTGCATTTGGAGCAAATGCCCGCGTAGTAAACTTCATCGGTCGAAACATACAGGTAATCCACGCCCTTCGTCGCCTTGATCACGTCGTCGTACATCTGAAAAATCAGCTTGTATGCTTCCTCGTCGCACATGCACGCCTGATAGTTGCTGCCATCGGCGCGCAGGTGCGCGAATTGCTGATGCTTCAGCACGTAGGCCAGGTGAGCCGGAGCCTGAATGTTCGGCACGACCTGAATGAACCGTTCCAACCCATAATTGACGATCTCCTGCATTTCAGCCGGGGTGAATGCGCCCGGCGCCCCGATGATCGGATTGCTCGGATACTCGAATTTGTCTTCGAGTTCGAAGGCGATCATGTTGACCTTGAAACGCGCCGCCCAATCCAGATACCGCTTCAAGGTCTCGATGCGATCCTGATGATGCTTCGTATCCCAATGCAGAAAACGCAATTGCAATTTCGGCCAGTCTTCGATGGTGGAAACCGGCAGCAGCAATTGCCCGCGCGTCCCTGTGCGAAGCAAATGCAGCAGCGTCTGCACGCCGTAAAACAGGCCCTGATCGGTGTTGCCGGTGATTTCAATCAAGCCAGGCGTGATCTTCAATCGGTAGCCCTGCTTTTCAAGCTCGGCGTCGGCATCGGTCTTGACTGAACCTTTGGCCACCAGAAGGCGAACTACATTCCTGGCCTGATTCGAGATGGGCTTTAGCTCAATGGAATGGGATTCCTGCAAATCACGAAGCAGCGAGCGCACAGCGATATGGTCTTTGGCGAGCTTGCCCGCGTCGTAAACCCACGCGTCGTTGAACTCCATGTCTGCGCTTTGCAATTCGACTTTCTGCGGCGTGGGCAGCACCGTATAGCCGCGCAGGAACAATTCTGTCGGCTGTTGTGCGATGGCAGATGTGAACACGAACAGGATCAGACCGAACAGGAATGCAACCCTGATTTTCATGGAGTAATTTCAACCTCCCCACCAAAGATAGTTACTGATTGTTGAGCTTGGATAAATTTGCGCGGAAATCGGCGCGCCCTGGGGCCAACCGCACTGCTTCTTCAAATTCCCGCAGCGACGGTTCGCGTTGTCCCAGGCCAAGGTAAATTTGGCCAAGCAGGTTTCGCAGATCGGCATGCGCGGGGCGTGACAGTTTGACTTTTTCAGCGTAAACGCGCGCCCGCTCGAATTCCTTGCGCAGATACCAGTGTCGCGCCATCAGGTAATTGCCGACGACTGAATCCGGTTCCAATGTTTCCATCTTTTCCAGGTGCGGCCAGGCTTTTTGCCAGTCCGCAAGCAAGAGAAACATCTCCGCCAGATAAGCATGCGCTGTCCAGTTGCTGGGAGTGGTTTGCGTGATTTGCTCGAATACGGCGCGTGCTTCCGGCTCTTTCCCTTCGTCCAGCAAACGCTCACCACGCGCCAGCAATCTTTCCAATTCTTCGGCAACCTCTTCACGCCGTTTAAGTTCCTGAAACTGCTTCATGACAGCGGCGGCTTTCTCGTGCTGGCCTTTGCGCTGATAAGTCCGACCCAGAGAGTAAGAAACCTGCGATGAATTCGGATCCAAAACCGCGGCGCGTTCCAGGTGGACAAGCGCCACGTCAACTTCGTTCAAAACCAGACAAATTGCGCCGAGCTTTTGCAGGTACTGCGGGTTGTTCTTTTCCAGACGAACAGCTTCGAGCAAGGCTGTTTTAGCGGCTGGCAGGTCGTTGCGCTGGTACAACAGCTTGCCCAATTCGAAATGGGTAAGCGGATTCGCTGGATGTTTCGCAATGCTTTTTCGGAACGATTCCAGCGCCTGGTCAAGCTGGTTCTGATAGGCGTATGCCTGGCCACGATTCAAGTCCAGACGCGGATCACCGGGGTTGCGCTGTTCCAGCAGATCAAGTATTTGCAACGTATCGCCGAAGCGCTCCAGCCGGAAATAAACATCGCTAAGCATCCACAACCACGACGCCTCCAGCCGAAGGGTGCTGCCCTGTTTTTGCAAAATTGCCAGCGCCTCTTCCGCGCGGCCTCTGTGTTTCAAGCGTGCCAGGAGGTTGGCCTGTAGGACGATGTATTCAGGCCGCTCGGAATCAAGGCGCAAGGCCTCGTCCAGTTCCAGCGCCGCATCGCTCAGGCGTCCGGCTTCGACCAGCGCAAGGCCCGCATGGAAATAGGCACGCGCATCGGCCGGGTGTGTTTGTTTGTAGCGATTGAAGGCCGCGATGGCTGCGGTGAAATTGCCTTCTGCAAGAAGCCTGCGGCCTTCTTCAAGATTTTTTTCAGGCAGATTTTTCTCAGTTTGGGCGATGACGGAAAAAGAAAAGGCAAAAAGCAGGAGCGTAATGTTGAGGAGCCATTTCCCCAAGGTTACGGTTTTTGCTTTTTGCCTTTTGATGCTCATCCGGATCTCCCTACCATTCGACACGCAACGAGAGTTGAATGGTGCGCGGATTGTTGGCCTGGACGCCCAGGTTCTGTAATCCAGTGGTTGTATTCGGAGCAACATCCACCGGGTGATTGAAGGCGTTGAAGAAATCCGCCGTGAAGCGAATGTTCCCTGATTCGAGGAACTTGAAGTTCTTGAAAAGGGAAATATCTGCATTCCAGGCTCCGGGCCCCAGGAAGTTGGCGCGCGGGCTGTAGTTGTAAAGTTCGGTAATCGGCACATTGCGCACTGTGCCATTTGCCAGCGTGATCGGGATCTGGTTGTTGAAGTTCGGCCCAAGCGGACGCGCGACCCGTTGGCCGCGATCCAATGGAATGAGCGCCGTCAGGTTTCCACCCGTCACATTCGTTGCCAACGCGGGATTGAAATCGCCACGGAACCAGAGCCGTTGCCGCAGCCCGGAGAAAGTCAACTCGGGGCGCTCATCCGGGTCAATCCCAATGTCGCCAAACTGAAAGAGGGTGGAAGCTGCGCTCATTCGAAGGCCGCTCCGCCAGTCGCCAATGGCCGCCACCTGCCAGCCGCCGATCACCTGATTGATGAAACCGGGAACGTTGCCGCCAATTTTCTTCCCGCGTCCAAACGGCAGATCAGCGATAGCATTGTAGCGGATGCGATGCGCCGGGATTACGGTAGACCGAAAATAGACCAGCCGTAACCTTTCCTCGTAACTCAGATTGGGAGCACCGAATAACTGAATATTTTCCGGCACCTGACCGCCGCCGCCGGCCGCGCTACCGCCTGAGTTGATGTTGGTGTTGCCACTGTCAAACCCGCCGGCATCAGTCGTCGCAAACGAACTGCTGAAGACATAAAACCACTGGAAAGCTACGCCTTTAGAGAACCTTCGTTCCAATTCGACCTGCCCCGAATGGGTGTTCGAATAGCCCGTGCGGTTGACGGCATTGGCAACGTTCCAATTGGGATTGGCTCGTAACAGTGCGCGGTTCGAAGGTGGCGCCTGTTTGGTGCGCAATACATAATTGTATTCCGCTTCCTGTGAATTGAGCGCAAACTTCTGTTCCAGATCGCGCCCGTGTTCGCCAATATAACTCACGCGCAAGGCTGTCTGGTATGGCAGCTCCCGCTCCACACTGACGTGCCACGACTGAGCCCGCCCGTCTTTCCAGTTCCGCCCATCCCACACCATAATCTGTTGCGCGGCAGGAGAAATGGGAACGATGCCCTGTGTATTGACCGTCGCAGTGCCAATGAAATCACTGGCCACGGGCCGGGAAATCAGCGGGTAATTGAAGGTGCTGTTTTTGGCATAAATGTCATTGGTGAAGCGCAGGTTCAGGGGAGGGTTCGTCCGCGCTGCCTGCAACAATTGCGACAACGGCATCGTCCAGAAATATTCCCCATAACCGCCGCGCAACACCAGCTTGTTACTGAGCTTGAAGGCAACACCAAGGCGTGGTCCGAAATTATTGTTGTCTGTCCGGTACAAACTGTCAGGATAGCCGACGGCGTCGGCTGTGGTGTAGGTCAGTCCGCGCGCCGACCACGAAGCCAGCACCGCGGGCGGAATGCCTGGCAGGTTTTGAATCTGGTTATTTCCTGGCGTCAGCACTTCAAATTTAGTAGCGACGGATTCTGTGTCCGCGGTCACCAGCCGATTGAACTTTTCGCGATAAGGCGTCCAATTGTCCCATCGCAAACCCAGCGATAGAGTCAGGCGCGGCGTGACCTTCCACCGGTCTGTGAAATAGAGCCCCTTTTCCGACTGGCGAAAATAGAAGAACCCACGATTGTATTGATTCGAGAGAAACGAAGGCAGCCCCAGCAGTAACGAAGCGAACCCGCTTCCGGTAAACGGCACGGCCGCATCGTCATTCGGTGAATAAAGCGCCGTCCAACTGCCGTCAATATCGTGGCTGCCCTGATACTGCTGGAATTCGACGATGTTGTTCCATTCGCGGCGATATTTGCCGCCGAATTGGATGGAGTGTGCGCCTTTGTTCCAGGTGACATTATCTTCGATCACACCGCCGGTCAGAGCTTCATCT
Source organism: uncultured Heliomicrobium sp. (assembly GCA_964570175.1). Lineage (GTDB taxonomy): Bacteria > Acidobacteriota > Blastocatellia > RBC074 > RBC074 > RBC074. The sequence goes on from CAZMXG010000002.1 coordinate 28,587, forward strand.
TTGCGGTTGTCCGAATCCCAGCCGAACCAATCGTCGTACAGTGTGGGCCAGCCTTTTGCCCCGAATGGATTGGGCGTTCCCAGTCTGCTTGGCCAGTCTTCAAAATCAGCCAGCGTGCCCGAACTCTTGTACGAACGGTGCATACCGACCAACAGTTCGTTGATCAGCGTTGGGGTAAACGTATGCGTCTGTGTGATGGAAACGTTGTTGATATTGGCATCGCTGCGCGAAGTTCCAAGCCCAGCCTCGACATTGATGGGATTGCCGAAAACACCGCCTTCGGTCGCAGCTTTGCGTGTTGAACGTGTCCAGCGCACTGACAGCGAGTCTGATTCCGAAAAGTGGTGATCAACTTTTATCGTGAGATTGCCGGTATCGTTTTTAACGGGATAGAACTTCTGGATATTGTCCGCCAGATAAGGGTTGAGGTTGTTGGTCGGTAGCGCCGTAAGCGACTGTAAAACCTTGGCAAAATTAGAAATGCGGTTTGCCGGGATGATGTTGTTCGGGAAAGGTTGACGCACGCCGTTGGGGCCCGTAGAAGTCAGCGGATCGTAGATGATCGTCTTGACCCCGTTCTCATCCACGCGGTTGCTAAGGTCACCATTCCACATCGCTGCCGTTGGGACTGCCCCATAACCACCAAGTGGGAGGGCGCTTTCGCGGCTGCGCAACCCTTCATAAGCGGCAAACCAGAATGTCTTGTTGCGCCCATCAATGAAGGCTTTGCCGCCTTCGCCAAAGCGCGGCAACCAGAGCGGTCCCCCCGCCGAAATGCCGAATTCATTGCGGATCAGCTTGGGTGGTTTGAAATCAACCGGGTTTTCCCGCCGCCGCGCCAACAATCCGGCGGCGTTGTTGCGATGCGTTTCGAAGGCCGTGCCGTGAAATTCATTCGTGCCGCTGCGTGTGGCGAGGATTACGGTCGCTGGCCGCGAATAGCGCGCGTCTGAGCCAACTGTTTCGACTCGGAACTCCTGCACGGTATCCAGTCCCGGCTGCACCCGCGCGATGCCGCCGCCAAAGCGATCCACCAGCGAAATGCCATCCAGCGTGATTTCCAGCGACCCGACTTTCAGCCCATTCACGCGGGCATTGCCGCCGCCTTCGATGCCGGGCGTCAGATCGAACAATGCGCTGATGTTGCGACCGTTAAGAGGCAACTGGCGAATGCGCCGATAGTCTTTAATGTCCGATACTTCGGCGCTTTCGGTTTGCACCAGCGGGGCAGTGTCCGTGACCGTCACGGTTTCCTGCGGCGAACCGATCACCAATTCTGCATCCAAGGTGGAGTGTTGTCCCACCTGAACTTCCACTTTGCTTTCCCATTTCTTGAAGCCTGGGGCCTCAATCACCGCTGTATAATTCCCGATTGGAACAGAACTGAAATAGTAAACGCCCTCTTCGTTCGTCATCGCCTTGCGTGTGATGTTGGTGGCGGTGTTCGTGAGCGCGACGTTGGCGTTGCGGACCACAGCTTTTTGCGCATCGTGGACAGTGCCTGTCACCGTTCCAAGCCCAGTTTGTGCAAACGCGGAAATCGGCAACAGCACAGCAAAGAGAAAGCAGACCGCGCCTAGCCGTCCGCTCGATTTCAGTTCCAGGACTTTCATCGCAACCTCCGTTGGAGAATTTGGAGTCGCGGTCGAATGGCCGCGCCCCAAAAGAGTTGAGTTATTTGCGGTTACTACTGCAATTACCAGCCAAGGCTGGGTGCGGCAAAAGCACGCACCAGGACAAGGGCAATCGCCCCTGTCAGGCTGGGCTTGTCCCCTAACGTTGAGGGGGTGATGGTGACGTGACTTGAATAAAATCGTGTGATCTGTGCTGCCAGCATGCGACGAATTTCCGGGTAGACGATTTCCCAGGCTCGTGTGATTGCTCCTCCCAGAACGATCACTTCCGGGTTGACCGAATAAATGATCGGAATCAATCCGCGTCCCAGATAAGTGGCTGTTTGACGCAACGCCTCTATCGCGCGCGGGTTGCCAGCACTGCTACGGTTAATCAATTCCTCGATGGTGATTCCGTTTTCAATCTCCGGCAGACAGCCTTCGGTTTGGCATAGCTCCTTGTAACGATTGATCGTCGCCTGATCCGAAGCGAAAACTTCCAGGCATCCACGCCCGCCGCAACTGCACCCTGGCCCTGCCGGATCAAGCGAAATGTGTCCGAACTCCCCAGCACCGTTCAGCGAGCCATGATAAAGCTGTCCTTGAATAATGATTCCTGCGCCAACGCCTTCGCTAACTTCCAGAAAGACCAGGTCTTGCGGCGGTCGCGAGGTGTGTTTGCCAAACCAAACCTCAGCTAGCGCCGCCAATCGGGCACCGTTGTCAAAGTAGATCGGCAAATCCAGGCTTAGCGCGTTACGCAAAATCGAACCGACCGGCACTTCGTCGCCCCAACCCAGGTTTTCCCCAGCGAGCATACGGCCTTCCTTCGCATCCACCAGTCCAACCAGACTGATGCCGATACCGACAACTCGCTTCTGGGATAGATCCGATTGCAATAGCTTTTTGACGCCACGGGCGACGGCTTCCAATGCCTGCTGCGGGTCGTTGCTGTTTTCAATCGTCGTTCGCCGCATTATTTGTCCAGAAAAATCGCTGATGGCGATTTCGTGGTGGTGCGGCCCAAGATCAACTCCGACCGCATAGGCCTTTTCGGGATTCAAATGCAAAAACCGTTTTTTCCGTCCTCCCTGTGGTGAAGCCGGCCCAACACCGTTTTCATAAACGAACTCGTCTTCCAACAGGCGCGCCACAATCTTGGAAACCGTGGAGCCTTCCAGCCGGGTACTTTCCGCAATGTCAATACGTGAAATCGGCTGACGCTCACGCACCAGATTCAGCACCAAGATCTCGTTCATATCGCGCAAAGATTGGTGCGTGGCGGGGCCAGCTCTGTGCAAATTGATCTTCTTCATTCGTCATTCAGCTCTGTCAAAGGGAGATCCTAATAAAGAATTTTCTTGGCTAGTTGATGTCGCACAGACATTAACTGCCCGGAATTGGATTGTCAAGTTGGTGGCCCAGTTGCTGTCTAAGAATCTTTCTTGTTGATTTTATTATATTTGACAACGACATGTGCATCTCTATAATTGATTACGATCCGACATCAACTAACGTAAGCCTCTCCGGAGAAGCAAAATAATATGAGCAAGAAGGAAAACTCACGCAGTGAGGAGCGTGTTTTTAAGCAGGCTATTGCGCTCAAAGGGCGTCTGATACAAACACTCAGGGAGTTGGTGCAAATCCCTTCTGAAAACACGCCTCCTGTTGGCGCTGAACTGGGTTGTCAGCAATATGTTCACGAACGGTTGGTCAGTCTGGGCCTGAAAGCAGAAATGTATGACATAGGCAGCGTGCCTGGACTTACAGACCATCCGGCGTTTCGTCATAAACGCGATTACACCAACCGCCCAAACGTTGCCGCTGTTTGGCCGGGCGCAGGCGGCGGCAGGTCGCTGCTGCTTTCCGGCCACATTGATACGGTGCCGCGCGGCTCAGCGAAATGGAACTACGATCCGTTCGGTGCAAGCATCGAAGGCAATCGGCTTTACGGACTTGGCTCAAACGATATGAAGGGCGGAATTGCGGCGATGCTGGTGGCGGTCGAGGCATTGCGCGAAGCAGGCGTCAGGTTGCGGGGCGATGTATTGGTTGAAACCATCGTGGATGAAGAGTTCGGAGGCGTGAACGGCACGCTGGCAGCTCGTTTGCGCGGACACAATGCCGACGCAGCGATCATCACCGAACCGAGCCAATTGATGCTTTGTCCCGCGCAAACCGGCGGACGCACGGCGCACATCACACTGTTTGCAGATTGCGGCGGAATTTTGCACGAAGGTGCCCCGCTCCCCACCGTCAATGATCAATTGCACTATCTGCTAGGGCAGATCAAAGAATTTACGAAACTAAGAAAAGAACGCGCGCCTGTCCATCCACTTTATGCCGAAGGCGCTGATCCTACACCCGTCTGGGTCACTAAAATTCGCAGCGGTGGCTGGGGCATGAAAGAACCAATCACAGTGCCCACTACCTGCCAGGTAGAACTGTATTGGCAGACGATGCCCGGCGAAGAACAGGCAGCAGTTGAGCGCGAATTTTTCACCTGGTTCGATCAAGCCATCGCCGCGTGCCCCGAATTGTTCAGCGTCAAACCCGAAGTGAGCTTCCCGATAGATTTTCTGCCCGCCTCAGTGAGTGCGGAAGGAGATGGCATGGTGACGCAACTTTCCGACGTTTTTGCGCAAGTAACAGGCGAGCGCCCGTTGGTGCGAGGCATCGGTGGGCCGTGCGATATGTTCGTTTTTCATCAACATTTCCATACGCCCGCGCTGCTGTTTGGCCCGCGCGGTGGCAATACGCACAATCCCGACGAATGGGTTGATTTGGATTCGGCGCAAACGACGATGGAAACGCTGGCCCACTTTATCTGCCAGTGGTGTGGCGTGGAGTCATAGGTCTATTGCAATTTTCCATTTGTCATTTTCCATTTCTCATTTGTTATTGCCATCAACAGCGAAAACCAAATGACAAATCAAAAATGACAATTGAGAAATGGAAAATGAAATGATTACCGAACCAGCAACAACCAGCGGTGAATTCAAGCGCGTCCTTTCGTTCAGAGATCTGGTGATCTTCGGCATCGCATTTCTTGGGCCGACCGCGCCGTATTCGATGTTTGGCATCGCTTCGGTCAAATCCGGAGGGCATCTGCCGCTGGTGTATTTAATCGCGATGGTGGCGATGAGCTTTACCGCCATCAGCTACGGGCGTATGGCCGCAGCCTATCCTGAAGCGGGTTCGACGTATTCCTATACCGCAAAAGCCTTGCATCCGGCAGCAGGCTTTCTGGCCGGGTGGGCGATGACGCTGGATTACATTTTGATCCCGATGCTGAGCGTGATTTTTATCGGGCTGACCGCGAACAAGCTCTGGCCACAGACGCCATATGTAGTGTGGGCGGTGTTGACGGCGGCGGTTATCACAGCCATCAACCTGCGGGGAATTCTGCTGGCGTCGCGCGCCAATTACCTGATGAACGCCATTATGACCGCTTCGCTGGTGTGGTTCATCGTGCTTGCGGTGCGCGCGTTGTGGGGCGGCGTGGGCGAAGGGCAACTGATTTCGGCGAAGCCCTTTTTCAATCCGCAGACCTTTGTATTTTCCGACGTGATGGGTGCGACATCGCTCGCCGTCCTGTCGTTCATTGGGTTCGACGGCGTAAGCACGCTGGCAGAAGATTCCAGGAATCCGCGCCGTGACATTGGGCGTGCAACCGTGCTGGTCTGTTTCGTAGCGGGCGGTCTGTTCATATTCCAGAGTTATCTGGCACAAATGGTCTGGCCCGATTACACAAAGTTCGCGCCGGTCGAAACAGCGTTTATGGATGTCGGCAGGCTGGTCGGCGGCAGCGCGCTGTTCTACTTCATCTCGTTCGTGCTGGTGGTCGCGGGACTGGCTTGCGCCATAACGGGGCAGGCCAGCGCTTCGCGGTTGTTGTGCGGCATGGGGCGCGACCGATTGTTGCCGTATCGCATCTTCGGTTATGTGCATCCGCGCCTGGGAACACCTGTTTACAGTGTGCTGCTGATGGGCGGGCTGCATTTGATCGGCGCGTTACTTCTGAAATACACCGAAGCGGCGGAACTGGTGAATTTCGGCGCGTTCATCGGATTTATGGCGGTGAATCTGTGCGTCATTCGGCATTTCTGGCTGGGCAAGCGCGAGCGGCGGCTGGCAGATTTAATTCTTCCAGCGCTGGGCTTTGTGGTCTGTCTGTACATCTGGCTGCATCTGTCACGATTGGCGATGGGCTTAGGACTGTTGTGGATGGTGATCGGCGGCCTCTATTTGCTGTGGCTGACACGCGGGTTCAAGCATGAGATTGCAAGTTTGAATCCGGAAGCCAGAATTCTCAGGAGCGAATGAATGAAGGGCAAAAACGTTCTCGCAGTGTCATTCCTGGTGACGCTGATGTTGCTATATCCAATCTCAACTACGGCGCAGAAGCAGCAATCCGTGCGCGTCAGAATGGAACGGCTGTTGGGCTTGTCACCGCAGAAAGCTCCGCCGAAAGTTGAAGTCTTACGAACGATGGAAGAAGCCGATGTCGTGCTAGAAGACCTGCGTTTTCAGGCCGACGCCGACAACTGGGTTCCGGCCATTGTCGTCAAACCGCGCAACGCTACGCAAAAGTTGCCCGCCATCATCTGTCTGCCCGGAACCAGCGGGACGCGGCAACATTTGACCGACCCGCAGTTGCGTCTGACTGAGTTTCCCAGACTGGGCTGGGCGCGGGCGCTGGCAAAACAGGGCTTCGTGACGATTTCGCTCGATTATCGCGGCTCCGAAGCGCGCAACCAGAACATCTACCTGGAAGCGTTGCGCGAACAACTCGCAGGGCGCAGTTATATGGGATTGCTTGTGCATGAAACCATCCGGGCAGTGGATTACTTGCAAACGCGCGCCGACGTAGACAGCACGAAACTCGGTGTCACCGGTTTCTCGCTCGGCGGTGCAATTGCCTGGTATACAGCCGCAGTGGAACCGCGCCTAAGTGTCATTGTCCCGGTTTGCGGTGGCGCGGGCACGTATGACGACCTGCTGCGCTCGCAACCGAACGCGCGCTATCACTCGCAGTATTTTTACCCGGCCGGATTTCTGAAAACCTTTCCCGGTGACCAGCCCGAAGTCTTTGCGTCATTGGCGCCGCGTGCGCTGCTCATTGTCGGACGAGATCAGGATCAGGGCATGACCATCCAGGGGCTGCGGAAGCTCGAAGACAAGGTCAAAATGGCTTACGCCAGCCGGAAAGCGTCGGATCGGTTTGCCGTTCACGTGACACCGGGAGATCACACCTACACCGACGAGATGTTCGCGCAAGTCGGCGCCTGGTTCGTGCGTTATCTGAAATAAAAGCGGTGGCAAAAGTAGCGCAACCTGCCGAGGTTGCGCTCTTTTCTCCACTAACTACTTGCCGGAACAACGCAACCTCGGCAGGTTGCGCTACTTTTCCGAGGAGAACCCTCCATGTCTTGGCATCTCAAGATTGCGGCGTTCGCTCTCGTCTTCATTCTCTGTGTGTTGGCCAGTCCACACGCCTACGCCCAAGAAGTTTTCGCCACCTTTGAAAACCAGGCCGAGATTACTTCGATCAAGGCCTCAGACGGCGTGCGCCTTGCTGCGTCAAAACGCTTTCCGGCTTGGAACGTCTCTTCGCTTGAAACGGTATTTCCGGCAACAGGTGGAAGCCTTGAGCTGACGAAAATTCCGCCAGACTGGCGCAGGAAAGAATCACTGCTGCTGTTTGCGTGGGCCGTGCAACCCGCCGAGCTGAAAGTGTGGCTGCGCGATGCAGACGGCGGGCGCTTTGTGCATACCTTCGCGCTGCGCACAGGAGTCAACCATCTGCAACTGCGGCTGGCACGCGTGCGCGGTGTAGATTTGCAAAAGATGCGCTCGCTCACATTGGAAGCAAGGCGCGGCGGAACGTTTTACTTCGACTATTTCGCGCTGGATCGGTTTCATCCGGTGCTGGAAGAACGTGGTCGTTGGGACGTGGATTACACAATGGACATTGCCACGCCGCACGTCGCTTTGGCCAGACCGTTTGCCAACGGCCGGATCAGAGCTTTTGCGATCACAGATGTCGCCGATGGGCGCGGAATCATCGAACTGGCGCAACGGCTTGATCTGGATTTCAAGGCAACTTCGATTGGGCGCAACGAAGGCACGAACAAATGGGGCTTTGGCGACTTTTACGAACATCGCAGCTTCGGCGGTGAATTTTGGGAAGGAGCCTACAGTCTGGCGCACACATACATCGCCGATGATCTGCTCAACGGCCCCGATTACGATGTGATTCTTTGGCCGGGGCTGCACGCTTGGGAAAGTTACCCGGAAGAAATTCGCCAGGAGATTCGCCGCCGCGTGGAAGCTGGCGCGGGACTGGTGCTGTTTTATCCGAACAGCCAGGAGAGCGATCTGTGGCAACTTTCGCCGCTCATCAAAACCGGCACGATCAAACGCGGCAAGGATGCCGACCGGAGTGGGTTGGATCAGACGCAGTGGCGCGCGAAGGGCGATCATTACATTACGCGCGGGGTTCCGCTTGATGCGTTTCCATGGGGACATCTGAACGTGCCAACGTCCGAAGCCGCTGGCGATGTGCTGCTTGAAACTTCGCGCGGCACGCCTGTGTTGGCAGTGAAAACCGTAGGAAAAGGGCGCGTCGTCGCCTTCGGCTACAGCGAACGCGGGATGATTCCCGAAATCGAGGAGATGTTCGAGACAGGCTTGCATTACTCGTATCACGAATACCTCTGGTCGCTCGTTTCGCGGGCCGTCATCTGGGCAGCGAAGCGCGAACCGCAGGCCGCAATTCGCAGTCTGCAACTCTCTCCGAAAAACCTGAGCGTTTCGCTTGAGAATGCGCCCGCAGGAGCCGAAGTCGCAGTGACGATTCGTTCAAACTTCGACGAGTTTGACGCAATGGAGAGAGTGCCGATCAAACAACAAACCGCAACGCTGAACTTTCCTAAACCACTGACGGGTGGTCGCCATTTTGCCGAAGCCTATTTGATTGAGAAGGGACGCGGCATTGATTGGGCAATGCAAACGTTTGAAGTTCCCGCGGCAGCCACAATTCAAAGCGTCACGCTCGAAAGTGAGCGTGTCAAACTCGGCAGCCAGGTGAATGCGCGGCTGCGCCTGCAATCCAATCCAACGGCGGATTGCACGATCACCGCACGACTCTACGATAACTACGACCGCTTGCTGGATGAGCGGCGCTATTCCATCAAGGCACAGGCTGGAGCCGAACAACAGATCAGTCTTAACTCGACAGGCGCACTGACCCATCTGGCCCGCGTGGATTGCGAAGTGTCCATCAACGGCGTGCGCGCCGACCGTCAGATCAAGGAAGTCTTTGTTCTGCAACCGCGCAGTTGGGACGATTACGATATTGTGATGTATCTATTTGGCCAAGAACCGATTCCCGGCATTTGGCCTGCGATTGACGAACAGCTGCGTCGGCTGAACATTACGACGCTTTCGTCTTACACGCTTAGCCACAGCAAGCATGCCAACTTCAACATCCAGGCGCAAACGCGCATCAGCGGGCAGGAATCGCCCGACGGTGCAAAGCGCGATTACTACGTAAAAATGAAGAAGCAGTACGCCGAAACGCACGACAAACGCTTGCTTGTGCGCGAATACTGTCTTCACGATCCGGCTTACCGCGAACTGATCCGCAAAGAGTTGAAGCAATTGGCCGAACCTTGGGTCGGTTTCTCGCCCATGTCGTATTACGTGCTCGAAGAGCCTTCGCTGACCTGCTACGTGGATGATTTGGATTTATGTTTTTCGCCGCACACGATGCGAGCGATGCGCGATTGGCTGAAGGCAGAATACAAATCGCTCGACGCTTTGAACCGGCAATGGAGCACAAGTTTTACCAATTGGGATGAGGTCACACCCGACGATACCTACGAAGCACAAAAGCGCGGCAATTACGCTTCGTGGGCGGATCATCGGACGTTTATGGAAAAGAGCTATGCCGACACGTTTGAATTCGTTTTGGGCGAACTGCGTAAGCTTGATCCTGAAGGCATACTGCTCAATTCCGGCACGCAGGAATCAGCGCCGCACAACGGCAGCGATTACAGCCGCCTCAATCAATTCACAAAACACCTGAACTCGTATGAAGGTGGCAATCAGTTCGATTTCCATCGCAACTTTAACCCGGACGTGAAGATTTCGGGCGGCGCAGGCTATGGGATGCTGGGCAAAAACGTCCTCTACGATTTTTATCGCAACCTTTTCAAAGGTGCCAACGGCGGGGCGTATGTTTTCTGGCAGTATTCGACAATCAGTCCTGATTTGACGTTGTGCCAGAGCGGCAAAGACATTGCCGCTGGCTTTGACGAACTGCGCGGTGCAGGCATCGGCAAGCTGATTGCGTCGGGTGCGCCCGACAACAATCGCATTGCGATTCACTATTCCTATCCCAGCATTCACGGGTCGTGGATCGTTGACGGCAAGATTGAACCGGAAGTCGTTTATGATCCGACCAGCGTCACGCATCGGCGTTTCAATGCCAACCGCGACGGATGGGTGAAGATGTTGCGTGATGCCGGATTACAGTTCGATTTCATCGCGTACGGCGATGTCGAAAAAGGCAAACTAATCGCGCAAGGCTATCGCACCTTTATCCTGCCGATGAGCGTTGCACTCAGCGACAAAGAGGTGGCGGCAATCCGCGAATTCGTCCGGCAGGGCGGCACGGTCATCGCCGACGCTCTTCCCGGCGTGATGGATGACCATTGCGCGTTTCGTGAAGCCCGTGCGCTGGCCGATGTCTTTGGCATCGCGCCGTCGAAATCCAACCGTGATGCTGTAATCGCGATGAAGGGCGAGCCACAGCTAAAACTCGCGACCGCAAAAGCAATGCGCACGGAAGAGGGGCAACCGCTGCTGATCGAAAACCGTTTCGGGCAAGGGCGCGCGTACCTGCTCAACTATTTCCTGCATCGGTATTCCGAAGACAAGTTGGAGCGAAAACACGGGCCGAGGCTGGAGAAGCTGAAGCAGGTGATGGCCGCCGCCGCGCTCAATCCAGTAGTCAAGCTGACTTCGCTCACAGGTGAGCGAGTGGCAGATTGCGAAAGCTACCTTTTCAATTTTGGTTCCACCAAATTGCTCGGACTTGTGCCTGACAAAGACATGTCCGCGCCACAACGTGTGCGTGTCGCGTTTGAAAAGCAGGGCGTTCTGTATGACGTGCGTCAGCGACGCCACCTCGGCACCGGTTCGGCGTTTGAAATTGAAATGGAACCCGCCGTCCCTCGGTTGCTGGCACTGGTCGAAAACCGCATCAGCGGATTGACGTTACAGACTGTACCGAATGCGCGATTGGGCGAACCGGTAACAGTGCAATTTCGCCTTCCGTCCGCACCTCAACTCAGCTCAATAGCGGTTGTCAAAGTCACCTCTCCATCCGGGCGCGAGATGCGGTATTACGGTGGCAATCAGGAAATCAAGAACGGCGCGGGCAGCATCAATTTCAGAACTGCGCTCAATGATCCAACGGGGACGTGGCGCGTGTCCATCACCGACACCATTAGCGGAGAGATAGCGAATGCGGAAATCACGATTCGGTAGCCATTTGCACGAACCCCTGTCAAACAGGGCTTTGTGGCTGTGCCGCCTGATGTGCGGAAGGTCTATGACCTTCCGAGAGAGAACTTATTCGCCTGTGTTATGCCCCCAATCCCAAACAATCTTTTTACTGGTTGTTTTGTTCTTTGGCGCAGGTGCAAGTGCCTTTGCACAATCTCTGAACGCTGCACATCAGGTCAGCTTCAAACACGGCACGCTGGAAGTGCCAACCTATACCATCAACGGTTCAGAAACCGTCGCCCCGCTTTTCAAAATGGCAGACAGCGCGGCGGTGTACCCGTATGCGCGGCTCAATCGCGACACGATAAGCCGCAAGCCCGTGCCCGTTCGCTACGAAGCATTGACACTCGAAAATGAATATCTGCGTGTGGTGATTCTGCCTGAATTGGGCGGGCGCATCTGGTCGGCGTGGGATAAGACGGCGAACCGCGAAATTTTTTATCGCACCAGCGTCATCAAACCGACTGTGTACAACCAGCGTGGCGGCTGGCCAGCGGGCAACCTGGAAGTGTACGGCCCGTATGACGCGCACATGCTGACGTGGCCGGGAGAGCCGTGGCCGTGGGCGTTCCGAAGCAATAAGGACGGTAGTGCGACCATTACCCTTTCGCATGTTGACCACTTTTTCCGCAACAAAATCTCAATGAAAGTCACCTTGCATCCGGGCCGCTCGTTCATCGAACTCAAGCTGCAATTGCGCAACAACAATCTGTTGCCGAATCGTTATTTGCTGTGGACAAACGCGGGAATCGCGGCGACCGAAGGCACGCGCTTTGTCTATCCGATGACACGCACAATCGGGCACGACAGCGCTGAATTGAGTACCTGGCCGAACGCGCGCGGGGCGGATTTGAGTTGGTACAAGAACAATCAAAACATGCTCGGCGTCTTTGGCCTTGATCTCTACGACAACTTCATCGGGGCGTATGATTACCAGAAAGATTACGGGACGATCTGCTGGACGGATCGCCGGCTGGCGCGCGGCGTGAAGACGTGGACGTGGGGAACAGGCGACGCGGCGATGCGTCAGATGAAGCACTACACAGACACAGACGGCCCGTACGTCGAAGTCCAGAGCGGGCGCTTCGTTTGGGACGGCAATTACGAATTCATTGAGCCGGGCAAGACCGATGGCTGGACGGAATACTGGTTTGGTACGGGCAACCTGGGCGGAATGACGACGGCAACCCGCGACGCCGCGATCTACTTCGACGTACAACAACAGCAAGCGACGCTCGCCGTCACCGCCACCGGCAAATTCCCTCAAGCAGCGCTAAGGCTGATGGCAGGTGAAACCACTGTCTGGAGCGCACAGCAAAGTCTTTCGCCCACGAATGTTTATCGCACGAAGATTGTGTTGAAGCCCGAAATTGCAGGGCAAATCTTGAAGCTTGAAGTTCGCTCTGCCAACGGCGAACTGTTGGCGCAATACGTTCAGCATCCGGACGGCGGCCGCCCTGATGTTGTTTTTGCAGCAGACTCGATTCCGCGCAAATTTGCCGCCATCGAAACGCTGACCGCAGAAGAGGCGTTTCAAAAAGGGCTGGCGCATGAAAAGTTCGGCGAGCTGGAAGAGGCGGCCCAGGCTTACCGCGCCGCGCTCGCCAAAGACAGTCATTCCAATGCGCCGCGCTTGCGACTTGGGCTGATCGCACTCGATCGCGCGCAGCACAATGACGCGATCAACCATTTCAATGCTGTGCTGGAACGCGATCCAACGAATGGCGAGGCGCATTACTTTCTGGCGACGGCGTATTCCGAACTCGGCAAGATGGAAGAGGCGGGGCGCCACTATTTTCGGCTCCTGCCGTCTTCAGCAAAATTCGATCAGCGTGAATACGGGCTCGGACTGCTCGCGCTTGTCACAGGGAATTTCAAAGAAGCTGCGCAACATCTGTCGCAAGCAGTCGCCACGGTGCCGACGCAATTATCGGTGCGCCAGGCCTATGCTTTTACCTTGCGCAAACTGGGCCGCGCGGCGGAAGCACAACAACAATGCGACGCGCTCCTCAAACTGGATCCAACCAACGCGTTCGCGTACGCTGAGCAAGAGCTTTTCGTCACTCCACACTCCGTGCACCGCGCTACTGTGCAATTGGACATCTCCTGTGCTCATCACGAACAGGGCTATTTGGAATTGGCTTGCGAATACATGCGTTTGTCGGCGTGGCGGGAAGCGCAGCGAGCCATCGAACGAGGCTTGGCGATTTCGTCGCCCAAGGTAAATCACCTGCTGCATTACTATCGTGCGTACCTGGCCGACCGCACGGGCGATTCTGCTGTAGCGCGGCAAAGCATTGACGCGGCGCGCCAGCAGCCCCTGGCACTTGAAATCTTTCCATTCCGTCGCGAAACGATCCTTGTTCTGACGCGCATTCTCGCCATCGAACCAAAGGATGCCAACGCCGCTTGCCTGTTGGGCGAACTGCTTTATAGTCGCACGCGTCATGCAGAAGCCATGACCGCCTGGCGTTCCGCGATTGCCACTGATCCGCGACATTTTTCGGCATTGCGTGATCTCGGCCTGGCTTTGCACGAGACGGGGCAGGCGGATGAGGCATTGACCTTGATGACACGCGCCGTCGCCGAACGCCCTGAGTTGTTGTCCCATACGCTGCTGGTGGCACAGCTTCAATCCAAAGCCGGAAACATGACCACAGCGCGAGAGATGATTGAGCGCGCACTTAAAAGCAAGCCACAGAATGATCGTCTGACCGAAGCAATGGCTTTGGTCGAAACGCAATCTGGCAATCCGCAGCGTGCGCTGGCGCTGCTGGTCAATCATACCTTCGAGCCGCGGCATCAATCCTATGCGCTGTTGCATTTGTGGCAGGCGGCAAATTTGATGGCGAGCGTGAATGTGAACAAGGACGATGCGATCAAGCTTGTCCAGGCCGCGCAAAACCCGCCGGCCAATTTGGGAGTGGATGATTTTGCGACGTTGCGCAGTGCCCGGTTGCTGGTCTTCGAGGCGTCGTTGCAGCAACCCGATGTAGCCGCGCAGACGTTGAAAGCGGCAGCGAGGACATCGCACGAGGGCTTTAGCGAGGAAGGATTGTTTCGTGTCATCGCGCTGCATAAATCCGGTGCGACCGCGCAGGCGGAAGAGTGGTTCAAAAATTTCCTGGTCGTCAACGAACGTAACAAAAACGGCGGACGCCTGCGCGCGCAGGCGCACTATCTGGCAGGCATCTACGCCGCTTTTCGCGGTCAGCCGGAACAGGCACGTACGAGTTTTCGCCAGTCGCTCGAACTGGACCGAACCTTTCTTTGGTCACAGCAGGCGCTGACCTGGCTTGACGCAGGATTGTTCGGGCGATAGCAAAATGAGGTTGGTTTTCTATGCTTCTAACCAGACGAGAAATGGTCTTACAGAGCGCGGCATTTGCCGCTTTAGCTTGCTGTCCAACTCGATTGTTGGCAGCACAGGAAACCGACGGTGACCGCAACATTCGCCGCTATCTAGCCGCGCGCGCTGCTGAGCTCGAGCGCGAGTTCCTGCCGGGCATTAATACGGCCGCTGACTTCGAAAAGCATCGTCCACGTCTGCGCGCGGAACTCTTCGACATGCTGGGGCTGAAACCGTTGCCGGAACGAACGCCGCTGAAGACAACCATCACCGGAAAGGTCGAACAGCCCGGCTACACCATAGAAAAACTACATTTCCAAAGCCTGCCCGGTCTTTACGTTACCGCCAATCTTTATTTGCCGCGCCCGGCTCGTGCCGGTGAACGCTATCCCACGATTCTTTACCAGGTCGGTCATTACAATCAGCACCGCAGGGACGGCAACAAGGCTGCGCCCGATTGTTTGCAACAAGGAATCTGGTTCGCCACGCACGGTTATGCGGCGTTGATGCTGGACACTCTTGAGCTAAGCGAAATCGCTGGACGGCATCGCGGTCCGATCAATGGCGACCGTTGGTGGTGGTATTCGACAGGGTACACACCGGCAGGCGTCGAAACCTGGAATGCGATGCGCGCGCTGGATTATCTAGCCACACGGCCCGAAGTGGATATGACACGCATTGGCGCGACGGGAATTTCAGGCGGCGGGATCGGGACGTTCTGGATTGCAGCCGTTGACGACCGCGTAAAAGCCGCTGCGCCCGTCAGTGGGTTGGGCGATCTGACTTTTTATGCGGGCGAAGATGGCATCAGCCGCCATTGCGATTGCTTCTTTTTCTACAACCGCGCGCGTTGGAACTGGACAACGGTTGCCGCGCTGACTTGCCCGCGTCCGATGCTGTTCGTCAACTCCGATCACGACTTTTATTTTCCGATGGCTGGCAACGAACGCATCAGCGCGCGGCTGGAGCGGCTGTACGCGTTGTTCGGCGCAAGTGATTTGGTGGATTCGGTCATCAGCGTCGGCGGGCATGGCTATCGCACCGATATTCGCCGTGCTGCTTACGAATTCTTCAACCGCCATTTCAAAGATGATGCGCGGCGCGTGACGGATGCCGATGCCGGGCTGAACGCGGATGGCTCAATCCCGCTTGAGCGCAAACTGCTGCGCGTTTTTCCCGAAGACACGGATTTCCCGAAAGATTCGATCAACACGAAAATTGATGAACAATTCGTCGCGCTGGTGAAGCCCACCTTGCCCGCGACAGGAAAGTTTGAAGCGTGGCGAAACGATCTAGTCGAACGCTTGCGACAAGCCGCGTTTGCAGCCTGGCCTGCCAGTGCAACACCGAGTTACTCGCCTGTCTTGGGAAGTGAGCCGAGAGCGGAAAGGGAAGCCACCGAAGAGGGAATCGAAGTTAACTGGCGCTGGTTACCGGGCAAAGGCGGCGCACGATGGCTGGTCGTTCTCAACGCTGATGAAGATTCCAAGAAGCTGCCGGAATGGGCGAGCCAAGTAGTTGGCGAAGATTCCGTCTTGCTGCTCAGCCCCCGCGGCACCGGGCCGGAAGCATGGACGCAAGGGAAATTTCCCAATCCGATTGAACGCGCAATGGCTTTGTTGGGTGGTACGGTTGATAGCGGGCGGGTGTGGGATGTCATGACAATTGTTGGTCGCCGCGCCGAATCCAAGTGGCGAGTCGCCGGGCGCGGGAGCGCCGGAATTGTGGCGGCTTACGCGGCGCTCTATCAGCCTGTCATTGAAACTGTGGTCGCGGTTGATCCGCCCGCTTCGCATCTTCCTAAAACACCGGAAGAAAAATACGGGCCGCCGCTGCTGAACGTGTTGCGCGTGCTGGATATTCCCGAAGCACTCGGCTGTCTGGCTCCGCGCAGGCTGAAACTGATTGGCGCAAATGATGTCGCTTTTGAGCGAACGGCGATGCTTTATCGTGTTGCCGGTAAGGCGGATCGCCTGGAAAGAAAATAATGACAATTGATGGTGGAAAGAAAACATATGAGACAACTTGCCTGTGTTTTGCTGTTGAATTTGTTGCTGTGCGCGGCGGGAACCTTTGCCCAGCCGCGTTATGTGGACGCGCATATTCATTGGGACGAGCGCCCGAACTTCGTGGAAGACCTCGTCCGCATCTATCGCAAAAATAACGCCGTTGCATGTATTTCGGCGCAGCGCGAAGAGTTCGACGCATTGAAAGCGGCGGCAAAAAAATATCCAGACACCATCATTCCTTTTTACTGGATTGATCTGGACGATGGCGACGTGCTGGAGCAGATTGACCGCGCGCATACCGCTGGGTTTAAGGGGTTGAAGATTCACAGCCCGCTGAAGAATTACGACGACCCAAGTTATTTTCCTGCCTTTGCGCGTGCTGAACGTTACCGTCTGGTGGCGTTGCTGCACACCGGCATCAGTTCGCGGCCTAACGATAAAATTCCACGTCAGAAAGGTTCGATGGCGCGGATGCGCCCAATGTATCTGGACACACTGGCGCGCGCATTTCCAGAACTGACACTGATCGGCGCGCATTTTGGCAATCCGTGGTACGACGAAGCGGCGGAGGCGGCGCGTTGGAATCCTAACCTTTACTTCGATCTGACGGGGAGTTCGCTGGTCAAAAAGAAGGATGAGCTTGCCATCTTCAAAAAATATCTATGGTGGGGGCAAACGAGCGGCCAGGAGCATATGCCAGCCGGGACGCCGCATGCATTTGAAAAGCTGGTGTTCGGGACGGACGAAGACCCATTGCAACTGGAAAAACTGATCGCGCAATACAATCGCTTGCTGGATGCTTGCGAAGTGCCCGAACTAGTGCGCCGTAAGGTTTTTGCCGACACAATGATCCGCATTTTGGGCTTGGGAGCGATCAATAAAGAACAATCCAAGGAGCAAAGATGACAAACGAAAACGACTCAATCACCCGCCGTGAATTTGTCGTAGGCGGTGTATCCCTGGCGGCAACCAGCGTGCTGGCCGGAAGCGCACCGGCTGCGCCGAGCACGCAGAAATTAAAGGTCGCAATTGTGGGCACAGGCTCGCGCGGTTCTTTCACCTGGGGGCAAGAGGTAGTCCAGGGCTACAGCGATGTGGTCGAGATTGTCGGCCTGTGTGATCACAACCGTAAACGCGTCGCCGCCTCGCAAGCATTGATCGGCACCAAAGCGCCGACCTTCACCGACTTCGACCGGATGATCAAAGAAACGCGCCCCGACCGTGTGATTGTGACCACGCCCGACGGCACGCACGCGCGCTACATCATCCGCGCAATGGAATTGGGCTGTGATGTGATGAGCGAAAAGCCGCTATGCACCGATGAACAACAATGCCAGGCGATTCTCGATGCGCAGAAAAAAACCGGCAGGAACCTCACCGTCACCTTCAACGCGCGCCACGGATTGAAAGACAAAAAGGTGAAAGAGCTGATGATGCAAAAAGCCATCGGCGATGTGATTTCCGTTGATTTCCACGAATACCTGGACACCAGCCACGGCGCGGATTATTTCCGCCGTTGGCATCGCAAGAAAGAAAACTCCGGCACCTTGCTGGTTCACAAAGCTTCGCATCACTTCGACCAGGCGAACTGGTGGTTGAACTCAACGCCGATTGAAGTGATGGCGCGCGGCGAACTGAAATTCTACGGGCGCAACAACAGCTTTCGCGGCCCGCATTGTCGCGCTTGCCCGCACAAACAGAACTGCCAGTTCTATTGGGATGTGACGAAAAATCCGCGCTACGTGAAGCTCTACACCGAATGCGAATCGGAAGATGGGTATCTGCGCGACGGCTGCGTGTGGGCCGAAGACACCAACATCTACGACACAATGTCGGTGGTCGTGCGCTATGAAAATGGCGTGACGCTGAATTACTCCGCCAACACGTACTTGCCTTACGAAGGCCAGTCCATTTCCTTCAACGGAACCAAAGGCAGACTGGATTATCAGGACTACAGCGGGGGCGGGTTCAAGAGCGACGAATTGCGCCTGACGCGGAGCTTCGGTAAATCGGAAGTCGTGAACATTGTCGAAGAACAGCGGACTGGCGGACACGGCGGCGCGGATGGTTCGTTGCACGATTTGATCTTTCGCGGGGCACAAAAGCCTGACCCGCTGGGATTACGCGCTGATCTTCGAGCCGGTGCGCTTGCCAGCCTGATCGGCATCGCCGCATATCGAAGCATCGAGCGTGGCGGGCAGCTCATCAAGATTAAAGATTTGGTCAAACTTTGAGGAGTTCTCATGCGGCAACGACTCATTCTTCTCTCAGTGTTTTTTGCGGCAATAATCGGCTTTGGCATAGCCTCAGTGCAGGCGCAACGAACCAGTGAAACCGATTTCCTGTCGGGCATTGAAGAGTACCGCAACATCAAAAACATGCTGCCGGAATATGTGAACTCACATGCCAAAGCGTTGCTCGCGGAACGCGCGCGCAAGATTGCAGGCTTCACGTCACCGCAGCAGATTACCGAGCGCAAAGCCTACATCCGCGCGCAAATGATGCAGTCGCTGGGCGGCGCATTTCCTGAACGGACGCCCCTCAATGCCCGCACCGTCGGCGTTGTCGAACGCGAAGGGTACAGGATCGAAAAAGTCATCTTTGAAAGTCAGCCGAAATTTTACGTCACAGCCAATCTTTATTTGCCAACGCGCGGGCGCGGGCCATTTCCCGCCATTCTCTTTCCACTCGGTCACGAAGAGGGGGCAAAAGCCCATGATACGTGGCAACAGGTCCTTGGGTCGTTCGCGCAAAAGGGGTATGTGGCGCTGGCCTGGGATCAAATTGGGCAAGGCGAGCGCGTGCAAATGTTCGACGGGGATTTTGGCGAATCGAAAGTGCGACACTCAACCACAGAACACACAATCGTCGGCATTCAATGCCTGCTTACAGGCGACAATCTGGCGCGGTATACCATCTGGGACGGAATGCGGGCGCTGGATTATTTACTTTCTCGCCCAGAGGTGGACGCGACGCGCATCGGCCTGACTGGCAATTCCGGCGGCGGCACGCACACGGCTTATCTGAGCGCGCTGGAAGATCGTATTCACGTTGCCGCACCTTCGTGTTACATCACCTCGTGGACGGCGCTGCTGGACACCATTGGGCCGCAGGATGCCGAACAGAATCTGGTGCCGTGGATCGGCGCGGGACTCGATCACGGCGATTTTATTTATGCCTTCGCTCCCAGGCCCTTCCTAATGCTGTCGGCCATCCGCGATTTCTTTTCGATTGGCGGCGCGCGTGCGACGTACCGCGAAGCGCAGAGCGTTTACAAATTAATGGGCGCGCCGGAAAAACTCCTGATGGTCGAAGCTGACGACGGACACGGATACACAAAACCACGTCGCCTTGCAGCCTATCGCTGGTTCGGGCGCTGGCTGAGAGGCGTGGAGGATCAGGAGCCGGAACCGGAGGTTGTTATCGCAACAGAAGAGGATTTGTTTTGCACCGAATCGGGGCAGGTGACGGTCAGCTTGGGCGGCGAAACAGTCTTCAGCATGAATCAGCGACGCGCAGAACAGTTGCGTCCGAAAGGCAGGCCATTACCTTCCGAAGAGTTGCGCAATCGCGTGCGCACGCTGACCGCGTTCGAGTCGCCGAAGAACGCGCTTGTCGTAAATCCCTACGGCGAAATCACGCGGGCGGGCTATCGCATTGAAAAGCTCGTCTATGAAAGCGAGCCGGGGATCAGCGTTCCAGCGCTGCTCTTTGTGCCGGAGGGGGGCAGCGCCCGCAAGCCTGCGATGATTTACGTTCACGGGCGCGGCAAATCGGCGGCAGCGGCAGCAGGAGGTGAGATCGAGCAATTTGTTAAAGCGGGTCTGATCGTGCTGGCAATTGATTTACGGGGTTTGGGCGAAACACGATCTCGCAATACGGAAGGGAACGATGATTTCCCTGTTTATTTCGGTGACTTTGAAAGCGCAATGACGGCATTGCACATTGGTCGGCCACTGGTTGGAATGCGGATGACAGATGTGCTGCGCGGCATTGATCTGTTGGCGGCGCGCACAGAAGTAGAGCGTTCGCAGATTTACGGTTTCGGCAAAGACGCAGGCGCAATTCCATTGCTGCACGCGGCGGCGCTGGATGATCGCATTCGTAAAGTTGCGCTCGAAGGAATGCTCGCCTCTTACCAAACCATCATCCAGCAACGGATTCATCGGCAAATCTTTGAGCAAGTGATTCCGGGCATCTTGCGTTCGTATGATTTGCCCGATGTCGTGGCCGCGCTGGCGCCGCGCCAGGTTTGGATCGTCAATGGCGTCAATGCGCTGGGACAACAGATGAAGCTGGCCGAGTTGAAAAAACAATATCCTGCGACGTCGGCGCTTTACGTTGCCGAACGACGCGTGGCAGCTAAGCCAGGAGCTTTCTATCGGAATCTGATCAATCAGGAGTAATCCCGGATGAAAGCCCTAAAGTTATATTGTGTTCTGCTGCTGATCGCGTTGCCGTGTGTTCCGGTGCGTGCTGGAATTGGTTCCGAGCCTCTGCCCGCAGCGTATTTCCGATTGCTCGAAGCGGGAACTGCAAAAGTCGAACAGCATCTGAACTCAATTCCCAACGCCGATCTCAAAACGCTCGAAACTCCGATCAGTGAATGGCGACATTTTCCGTACGCGATCCTTGCGCCAGCGGTGCTTTATGCCAAAAAACATCCGGCCAATCTGCGCTACGGCGATGCGAAGATGCGCGTGCTTGCCTTGCGCATCGGAGATTTGCTGGCAAGCGAATACGAACGCGGTGTGTTTGAACCACGCGGCGACAGCGATTGGGATACGGCTTTGTGGCTGGAAGCTTATCGTTTGCTCGAACGCGAATTAGGCGCGGAGCGGCGGGCGCGTTGGGCGAAAGCGATCAAAGAAAATATCGCGCTGCTTGTGGCAGATGCCAAGGACCGGGTTGATTTTCCCTGGTACCACTCGCCGTTCATCGGCACTTCGCCCAATCATTACGCGCAATGGGGAGCGCTACTGATGCTGGGCGGCATCACGTTTGGCGACAAAGAGTGGGAAGGATTGGGCAAGCAAATTTTGCGGCGCTTTGCCGTGACCGAGCAATCGCCCGATGGGTTTTGGGGCGAACACAATCGCGCGGGGCCGACCGTCGGTTACGATCACCTGACGCTGACTGCCGTGGCGCTGTATTACGAATACGGCAAAGACACTGCCGTCTTGCCTGCGCTGCGACGTTCGCTCGACTTTCATAAAAACTATTCGTTCCTCGACGGTACGCCCGTAGACGTCATCAACGACCGCAATCGTCACTGGGGCGTAAGCGCGTGGGGACAGTTCGCGTTTTCACATTTTCCCGATGGGCGCGGCTATGCGGCTTTTCTGGCTTCGCAATTCAAGCCCGAATCACTCCGCGTAGATGAACTGGGGCGAATCGCACAGGACGCGCTCTATTTTCACGAAGGACCGCAGACGCCCGCGCCACAACAATTGCCACGGTACGCGCACCAGATGACAATCCCTGCGGGCATTCGCAAATCCGGGGCGTGGCAACTGGCGTATTCGGGCATCATGAATTCGCAGGCGATCAACAGCCAGTTTTATCTGGATCGCCAGGGACATCTCAGCATCTTTCATCAGCGACTCGGCCTGATTATCACGGGCGCAAACTCTAAGCGGCAGCCCGAACTGGCCACGTTTTCCGAAACACTGTTGGGGCAAACAGTGCATATGCCGATCAGCACGCTCTTGCAAATGAGCGACGCGCAGGATCGGCTTTCGCTCGCTTACAACACCTTCTTCAGCGATCTGTATGTGCCGACGCCGAGCGAGCGCGAACTGTCTTTGCGCTTCGTCATCACAGGCCGAGGCCGCCCGGCGGATAACCCGCAATTGACGTTGCAATTGTGCCTGAAGGCGGGTGAGGTGTTGGTAACCGGGGTCGGCAAAAAAATCACGCTTGGCACTGAGCGAGTCGAATTGCAGCTGACTGACCTTGGCGGTTCGATCAGTCATCACGGTTGGAAATTGAAACTCGATCCAACGGCCAAACTGGTCTGGCCGGTTTATCCGCATAACCCCTATTCCGACACACCGGAAACAAACATCGGATACGCAGTCGGCGTGTTGCATGTGCCGTTGCGGTTGAAACCGCAACCAGGGCGCTACATTCGCACAAATGAACAGGAGATCGTGTTTGTGTTGGAGGTGCAATGAACAAAGCCAGTTTTTTCATCCACGAAGCCACACGAAGAACCACGAAGAAAGACAACAGGCAATTCTTCGTGCCCCTTCGTGTGGCTTCGTGGATGGGAATAGTTATTTACGGCTTGACTCTTTTGTTGTTGCCTTGTGCTGTTATCGCGCAGAAGCCTTTCTTTGATCGCACCCATCCATCACAGGTTTTCGGCCAGCCGCGCAATTACCGCATCTTTTTGCCGTCGGATTACGCCGGCAGCAAACAATCCTACCCGGTGATTTATTACTTCCACGGCCACAGTGACCGTTACACCTTGGAACGCTATGACGAAGGCAAAGACACCGTGCCGAAGATTGCCGCGTTCGTTGCTGTGCATCCGGTGATCGTCGTGGCAGTGGATGGCTATGTCGCGCACGACTACACGGGCTTTTATGGCGGATCGCCGTGGGATATTCGGGAAGAGGGCGGTGAATACGATTTCGGCGCTTACTTTCGCGAACTCGTCGCGCATATTGATGGCACGTATCGCACGCTGACTTCACGCCGCGCCCGAGCAGTTTCAGGGCTGAGTATGGGCGGCTTTATGAGTCTGTACTTGAGCGCGCGCTATCCTGACCTGATTGGCAGCGCCTCGTCGTTCAATCCCGGGCCGGAGTTTTATGTCGGTGAAAAAGGACGCCGCGTGTTGTGGAGGCCGAAAGATCACGTAGGCAATCACACGCGCACGAATGTGCGGCTGATTCGTGCCAGCGGCGATTACATCAGCCAGTATCACGAAGAGACGCGCGAAGCTTACGCCCGCGCCGATGAAGTCGCCTTCGAGTATCGCCGCGACGAATATCACAGGCATTGGGCGACTTCGATTGCTGAGACGTTTGAGTTTCACTGTCGGGCGTTTGCAGACTCAACGCTCGACAACGTGCCGGAAACGTGGAGCCACGACAGCGCCTACAATGCGTTTGAGGTTTGGAATTATCGTGTGCAAGCAGAAGGGAAAGAACCGGGCTTTACTTGTTTGGAAGATGTCACGCAAAACGGGTTTCGGGTAACGACGCGGCGATGGGCTCCCGATGGCCCGCCTGTATTCGAGCGGCATCTGACCATCACAACTGCCCCGCTGTATCAAGCTTCCGCGCCCTACCAGTTGCTGGATTACGATCTCTCGACAGGCGTCATAACCAAAACCGAAATGCGCGCCGATACAACAGGTCGTCTCACCATTCGCCTCAACGGCGCAGGTCATCAAATCAGTTTTGTCGGTCCCGGCACGGGCGGGCAACCACCAATCCTCTTGCCGCTGACTGCGAAAGACAAGTTGCGGCTCGCACCAGGGCAAGAGTTGTCATTACCGATACGCATTTACAATCCACGCGGCGTGGCAATGGAAGCTGTGCGCGTAACGCTAACGAGCGAATATCCGACAGTTCAGATTCTGGCAGGCGAAACCGTGATCAAGAAACTTGAGGGAGGTGCGTCGTGGTATATCCCCGATGGCTTGCGCGTCCGGTTCACCGCCGGCGCTGGCTACTTTGCGCCGACGAGATTGCTGCTGACATTGACTTACGATGGCTGGCATTCAGTAACGAAGAACATTGACGTGCTGGTGACGCCTGAATTCATCGAAGCGGCGCGCGAAGTGATGATTCTGGATGGGCGTACCGCCACACTGAATGTCTTTCGCCAAAAAGGAAATCAGGGCGGCGGAGCCAGCATTACGCGGACGGTCACAGAAGGGAAGGGCAACGGCAACGGGGTCTTAGAGCCTGGCGAGGAGGCAACGATCTGGGTGCGCGTGCGGCAGGGATTAGACCCTTTCGACAAGAACAATTGGTACCGGGCAAAGGTGTATACCGATTCCCGCTGGGTCACGGAGGTCGCAGATATTCAGGAACAAAAACAGCTTGAATGGACGAGCGCCAAAGAGCGCACCAGCCTGATCCGCCTGGCTGCGAATACTCCGGCGGGAACGCGCGTTCCGCTGCTGCTGGACAATGAATCGTGGAGCTACACCTGGACACCTGATGTGCGTTATGGCGCTGAGCGGCTCTACCAAGCCTTTCAATTGCACCTCCGCCACTTACACCGATACGAACTGGCGATTACAAAGTCAGTCCACTCAGGTGAAGTTTTGCCGAAACCAGGTCAGAGTATTCGCGCAAGGCAGCTTCTTCCTTGATTGTACGGATGACGCCCTCGGCATTGCTTCTTCCAACGTGAGAGCAGGCTACGGAGGCGAAATTTCCGGCACGCATTACTACCAGGCCGTCAAAAAAAGGAGGCGCTCACTATTGCAGTGAGCGCCTCCTTGTACATTGCCACTTCAAGCCTGGAAGATCGGGCTTAGAAGGTGACACGGAATCCGAAACGAAGTTCGCGAATTCCCTGGTAGGCGTTGGAGCCTTCCGGCGTCAGACCTGAAGCACGCGTGCCGGGCAATCCGTAGGTCGGATCAAGCAGGTTCGTCGTTCTCAGGTTGCCGTTTGCATCGCGGGAACCCGGTTGGAAGAAGTACTGATTTACATCAAATCCAGCAAAAAACTGCTGGTCTGAAATCACAGCGTTGCCATTGC
This sequence comes from uncultured Heliomicrobium sp., assembly GCA_964570175.1. Taxonomy (GTDB): domain Bacteria; phylum Acidobacteriota; class Blastocatellia; order RBC074; family RBC074; genus RBC074. Next base: position 53,863 of record CAZMXG010000002.1, read on the forward strand.
GGTTCAGGCGGCTGCGAACGTTCAGGACTGCTGCCTGGTTGAACAGGTTCTGGATGTTCATGTCCAGTTTGATTTTCACGCGTTCCGTCAAGTTGATCGTGTGGCTGATCAAAAAGTCGGTTTGCGTGAACACGTCAGACCGGCCTAGGTCGCCGCGGCCATTGAAGAACACCGGGACGGTAACGGTCGCTTCGGAAGTGAGCGGTGTGCCGCTGTAAGCCACTTGGGAAAGCGAGAAGTTGGACACGCCCAGTTTGTTTTTCAGTTCGTAGTTACCAAAGAACGTGAACGAATGCGGACGGTCGGTGCCGAGCGGTCCGTAAACGTTGTTGCCTTTGGAATCGAAGTTTCCGTACGGCAAGTCGAATGCGCGCGAAGCGCCTGGGTCGGAACGGCCATTTTCGTCAGAGTTGGCCAAGCCAGCGTAATTGCCATACAGGCGGCTGTACGTATACGAAGCGAAGTAGCTTAGGTTACGCGCGAAACCGTTGGTGAAGCGGCCATCCAGGCGGAATTCCAGGCCGTCGTATTGACGTTTGGCTCTGGGAACCAAATAGGTATCAGCCTTGAGATTGATCTTTTGACCGCTTAGGGAATCAATGCTGCGGTCGCGCAGCCCGAAGCCGGGGTTGCCAGTGATATACACTTCGTTGTCGTTTGCGTCCAGAACACCGATGTCTTCAAGTGCGCGCATCAACCGCTTGCGCGTGTAGCGAGCCGAAAAGACCATGTTCGAAGCGAATTGATGCGTCGAAGTGACGGTGAATTCGCGCTGTTCGTAAGGTTTCATTCCCGGATCAACCGAAAGCAGATTGCCCTGGCTGTCAATTTCCAGCGTGCGGTTGTCGTATTCAGTGATCAGCGAACCTGCGCCAGCCGGAGAAGTCTTTGAAACTGTCGAAAGCGCTGTCGGGTTGTCGAGTTTATAAACGTGGCTGACCCAGTAATCGCCGCCGAATGAACCGCGGGCGATTTCGTACTTCATCACGTCATAGTAATGGCCATAACTGGCGCTCAATTTCCATTTGCCAGTACCCAGCACATCCCAGGCAAAGCCAAAACGCGGCGCAATTTTGTCGCCCCAGCCGAAGCTGATTGGGTTTTTGACTTTCGAACCCAGATAGCTTTGCGTGTAAGGCGGGAGGAATTCGTTTTCGAAACGAACGCCGACATTCAGGTTCATGCGGTTGTTAAGCTGCCATGCATCCTGAATGTAAAAGCCCTGGTTGCGGCTGTTGACTTTGGCGTTGTGGCGGATGCCGTCCTGCCAAATGTAATAACCATACGTTCCACGCTGGTTGACCGTGCTGCCACGTGTGAACGCTTCGCCCCAGAAAACGTCGAACTGACCGTTGAGAAAATCGTCTTCCACGTCGTTTGCCAATCGGTTAAGCGCATACCCCGCTTTGAACGTGTGTTGCTGACCAAACGCGCGAGCGATGTAGGTTCCGTCCAGATAGACGTTGTGCCGCGTCGTAATATCGCGCAGCGTCGCGAAAGTGCTGCTGATATTCGTGAAGTTTGTATTGCCAGCCAAAGCCGCAGGCACTGGCGGATTGGTTTGGGAACTGCTGGGGGTTCTGTAAATCAGATACGGTCCAGCAGGCAGGCCGTAACTGCCAAAGGTTGCCGTGTAATTACCGTTCAGCGTTGAGCCTTTGTCATTCAGGTACTTGTAACCATAACGGGCGCTCAGCACCAGTTTTGATGTCGGGGTGTAGGTGACTCCCGCGGTGTAAGCGGATGAAGGCGTATATCCGCCGCCAATCGAAAGATCATTGGTTGGAGCGGCAACGCGCCCATCAGCGACTGGAAGCTGGCCATTCACTTTGGTTGGCGTCCAGATGTAAGAAGTGTTGATTTGGAGTTTCTGGGTTGGCGCGTAATCCAAACGACCCATGCCGTAATGACGCTTGATGTTTTGAACGTAGCTTTTGGTTGAATTGTCAGCCACGAAATTGACTGTCCGTTCGGTGCGAATCACCTCTGGGAAGTAGCTGGTGAAAAAGTGCAGCCGCTCTTTCAGAATTGGACCGCCCAAGGAAAAGCCCGGATAGAGCGCGCGGTAGTCATCTTCTTTCGGGCGGAAGAATTCAGCGACATTCGCGTTCGTTCGGTTGGGTTGCCAGTAACCGCGCCCTTGTGAGTTCAATGCGGAATTCGTGAACAGGAAAGCGCCTTCGCCGTGGAACTGATCGCTACCGCTCTTGGTGACGACGTTGACCACGCCGCCCGTCGCGCCGCCGTATTCAGCTTCAAATCCGCCGCTTTTAACCTGTACCTCACGAATGAATTCAAAGGGAATGGAGTCAGCACGCCGCAGTTGGCCTTTGCGAACATCGGTCACTTCGACGCCATCAAGAATAAAAGCGTTTTCAGCGCCGCTGGCGCCGTCTACCTGAATGCCGCCAACGCCTTCATTGCCGCCCTTGGGTTCGGGACGCACGCCCGGAGCCGCTTTCAGCAAGGAGTGAAAATTACGACCTCTGGGAGTGTTATCAATAAATTGCTCGGTCAGGTTTGTCGCAGTCCGGCTGGAGGTCACATCCAGCGCTTCAGCAGCGGCAGAAATGGTTACTTGCTCGGACACGTTGCCGGCAGGCAAGGAAAGTTCCAGCGACAACTCGCTTCCCAACTGTAAGGAGATGTCATCTTTTTTCACGGTTTTGAATCCGCTCAAGCTGGCAGTAATAGAATAGATCCCCGCCGGAAGTTTGGGGAAATTGTAGGCGCCAGAGTCATCGGAGATTACCTCGATTGGTCGCACCAGCGCGGAACTGGTCGCCGTAACTTTGACACCCGGGATCGAAGCGCCGGTTTGATCTTTGACCTCACCCTTGATGCTTCCGGTGTTTTCCTGAGAAAACGCCAGAGTTGCAAGCGCGGTGAGCAAGGTCGTACAGCATAAAAGGCTTAGAAATCCTTTCAGTACATTTGCCAATGATGTTTGCTTCATCTTGTTATTTTCCTTTCTTCAAAGTTGCTCTTTGGAGTTGATAAGAAGGCTGATGTTCAGCCTGTTGAGCAGGCACACTTGTCCCATCAGGAGACAAGAATCTCCCGATAAGAACGCAACAAGTTTTTACCGATGTTGCCGGCAGCGAGCCGCGAAATGGCCAGTTGTTATTGTTATGGCGATGATAGCCGGAAGTAACAAAAGACTGGTTGGGAGGCTTTCCCAGCTTTGGCTTTTTCCGAAGCTAACAGCCCGCGATAAGCTTCTGCAGGCACACGATCCCCAACAATCGCCCGCCACGAGCGATTCAAAAACGAGAATCGTGTGTCTCTTTTGATTTGATCTTTCTGCCGCTGAGCTTAAAAGATAGTTAAGTTGCCTGCCGATAATTGTGATTCGTTCGGACGGCTCGCGGCTTTTTTAGAAGCAAATCCAAAATGATTACCAACACTTAACGCCGGATAATGTGCAACTGCTATTCCAAGCCAATCAGGAGCAAGCAAGCCTAAAAGTGGATCGAAATGAGAGCTTAAGGAACTGATAAGAGGTCATTGGCATTCTTCTGTTTGGGAAATCACAATTACAATTCAGATTTTCGGATTTACTTTGAAGCCTATGATTGAGTGGTGAAGCAAGATGATGGCGATTGTAATCAGAAAGGGATTTCTACAAGCGGATTGAGGGCATATAGGTGGATTTGGAGTATGCAGGCTGGCTTGGGCCGCGTATGGTTTTCCTAAAAACTATCAAGGCCGGGCAGGAGTTTCCAGAAATTGAGAGGTGCGAATACAAAGGGGAAAAAAATAATGTGCCATTCTGGGCTAATCGGAAAAATCAACTCAGGGCCAATGCGGGAAACCTGGCTGGCAAACAGGAAATAGCAGTAAGAAGCTATCTATATTAAGTTCCCAAAGACGTTGAAAAGCTCAGTTGGCTTGGCTGATTGGCGTTTAAGCCGCAATAGGGTTGGCGCTGAAATGCGCATCGTAAATTTCGCTGAGCGTGTCATGAAAACCCCAACCCGTGCCGCTGGTATCGCTCACAACTTGCCGACAGCGCGATTGAAATTGATCATGCAACCTGTGTTTGGTGATGTGAATGACCGCTTTTTCAAACATACCTTCCATGCTGTTGTAGAAAGGTTCGTCAATGTCGCCGAATTCCCGTGTAAATTGCACACCCGCTTCTACGTAAGCCACCATCAAGTCAGCCAAGTCAACCGGTGAATTGCTGATCTTCTTGAAGTCCGAGATCGCTTTTTTGGCAACCGATAGTCTTGCCTTGGGCAATCCGCGCGGAGGGTTGAATTCCTTTTCGATGACAGCTTTGTATTTTTCCAGCACGTCCTGACTGTCTGCCGCGCCAAGCTTGGTCTGGTAATACTCTTTGACCTTGGTGAACTTGTCGAAAAGCATTCCGATTTCCTCCAGCAATTCTTCGCGCGAAAGGTGTTTCAGATGCAGCTTTAATGTGCGTTGATTGAGTTTGGCCATAGTTTGCTTGGATGTCTATGTGAGCAGTGATAGTCGCAGCGTCAGATTGTCGAAACAGAGAGCAAGTTCATTTCAAAAGACGGCAAGTTCAGCGATCCCACGAATCACGCTCCTGTTCCAGGTAACTATCTGCTTCGGCTGATGTTTTGAATATGCGTCCAGCGGGCATCTCTCGAACCATTTGCCTAACCGATTGGCGCTGATCGCTTTTATTTTCGCCGTTCGTCAGGCTCCGGTTGGTCAGAATCATCATTGCCAGCTTTAGCCTTTCGCTGGGCGGCATTTGAGAGATTGATGTCGAGTAAAGCTCTTGAACATTTTGCATCAACCAGTTCCTCCTTCGTTTTAGTTGCGGCATTATAAGCTTGAACAGCATGCGCTGTTCAAAGTTTTGCCAGGTTTTCTTGTTGTTATTGCTTCCATTTTTAGTGCGGCATAGACTCAGAGGTCATTGTAAGCTGAGCCTGTCAGATGGCTTAGCTATTATTGGGCTGGCGGTCATCAAAGCATAAGAATTGTTTGTTTTGGTGACGTAATGTAAGTGATCATGACTACCCAATGAATTAAATCGAGTGGCTGCGCAGTACGTTTCATTGTCAAGCTTCAGCCGCCTTTTCGTCATAAGTTGATATGCCATACGACGAAACCTTACCACTCTCCACTGATTCTGGTCAGCTAACCGCCTCCATTAATTTCAGCGCTAGAGATCGCCTGACTTATGAAGAGCTTATGCGCCTCGACCCACAGCTTGCCGGACTTTTCAGATTTGGCCATGAATTTGCCACACGCTTAAATGAGCACGGTGTTGTGCATTTGCTTGCTCATGTAGGTCGCGAGCTTAGTCTTGGCCTCACGCGTGTCTTGGCTGAAGAAGACTTCCAGACATTAGAGGATAACAGTGGAGAGATAAAGAATACTGAACGGAATAAGGAAAAGATTGGCAATATGCTTGAGCTCGCTCCAGAGCATTCGTTGGTCAAGGTATGGTTCGATTTGCACAACGAATTTGTGAGAGCGACTCACTATAGATCATCTAGCACTTCTGTTGAGAAAGTACATTCAGCATTTCTCCAGCTTTGCGCTCTACTTTATGGTCGAATCGCACCATACTTTGATACACATGCTGAACTTGATCGTTTGTTGGCAATAGAGTCACCCGCCCCTGAAGAGCTCGAAAGGGTGCGAATGCTTCTTGTACGGCCACAATTACGGCAGCATTTCTTTATGCGCCTTCAGCATTCGAGTTGGCTACTATTTCTTGAAAGTGGTGGCTACTTCAAGAACCCGCCCGATCGTAAGGTATGGCCAGATGGTAAATGGAGTTTTCGAAAGTGGCCCGCAGGAGAATATCTTGCTCGTGTTGCGAAAAACCAGCCCGATCGAGTTACGGAAATCCTTCTTACCACTCCAAAAGATCTCCAAAATCCCGCCGTTTGGGCAGTTGTGGTTGATGCGGCAAAGGTGATGCCGGGTGCTTGTTCGTCTCAACTTGTCCCCTTACTCAAATGCGCACTCAAGAGCGCCCCATCGGAATTATTCCCTCACCTCGCGATTGATCTAGTGAAAATTCTGGCTGAGCAAGGTGAACCATCAGCGTTCGATCTTGCTAAAGCATTGCTTGCATTGAGTTCGGATCTGAAAGTAGAGGAGGATGGGCAACAAAGCGACACGCGCTCCCGTTGGTTGTCTGGAAGACACGAAACTGAATGGATGCTCAAACGCATTGAGGTCTACGATCTTAAAAAATTTTGCGGGAATGTTCTTCCGGCTTTGGAAGCTCTCGATCCTTTTCACACAGTTGAATTTTTCGCGGGACAGCTTGATCGCTCAATCAAGCTTGGGCAACCGGCTGTAGACTTGAATGCTTGGTTTGAACATGATCATAGGCGATGGTGTCCTTATCTGGATCATGATGTGCAAGGTGATGATGTTCGTGCAGTCTTCGCCATTGCTTTTACTGCTCTTGCCAAACGCGTCTCACAGCGTGACCCTGCTTCAGCCAAAGCTGTATTTGAGGTAATTCAACGATACACCAACAACAGCCTCTTCATCCGCATCAGTTATGCAGTACTAGAAAGCGCTGGGTGCTCGCTTCAACAGGAGCTTGATACGGTTGTTGCGAGTGGAGAACTCATTGACCCGCCATTTGGGGCACGAGAAGCCGCCGCCTTGCTTCGCGCACAATTTGTTAATGCTTCACCTGATTCTAAACGCTTATTTCGTTACGCCATTGAGCGAGGACCGACTGCTGATAAAGTAAAAGGATTGGTATTGATGCGACGCAGCTACAAGGGCCGTGAGACGGAGCAGGCTAGTGATGCTGAAGATCCTATCTCAGAGGCAGAAATAGCAGAGGCTGTCGGTAGCTGGCAGCGTAAGCGGCTTGGTAGGTTTCATGACCAACTTCCAGCGGAACTTCAACCGCTTGCTGAACGATTGGGAGTTAAGCCACAAATTCCCTCTCCCGAAGATCAAGCACTTGATGAAGTTGGGTTCTATACGGGGGGCGGTTGGGTATATGGGGGTGACCAAAGTCCCAAGACACCTGAAGAGTTAGCCTCAATAGGAGTCGAGGATGCTTTAAGGTTTCTGGCAACTTGGCGGCCCGACGGCGATTCTTTTGATGGCCCATCAAGCCGTGGGCTCGGAAACGCACTCGCAACCATTGCAAATGAGCACGAAGACTTTGCGATCGGCCTTTTTGATAAGGGAATACAAGCATCGTTGGCACCGGGCTACATGAAAGCGCTACTTGATGGATTTTTCAACGCGGCCGAGGCTAAAAAGGTAATTCCTTGGGAACGTCTTGTACCCATTGTAGTCGCAGTTGTGCAGATGAGTGAGAAGTCAGAGACAGTTACCGAGAGTCAACAGGATGCTGCTCTGCGAGATCAACACAATCTTGACGACCGCTGGGGAGAAGTTGTGCGAGCCACTGCCAATCTCGTCCGTGAAGGATGCGCCAAGAATCTTATTCCGAATATTCTAGCTGACGATGTGTGGAAATATGCCGAACTTGCAGTTCATTCTCCGTTGATGTGGGCAGGTGAAAGGACTTCATCTCAAAAGAGCTTGATCGAGGAGGCTTTGATGGCCGCCTTAAACACAGTTGGTGGTAATGTCGTGCGAATGCTTATTGACGTCGCACTATGGGATTACCGCCAAGGCAAAGAGAGGATAAATTCTGATATTAAACAAGCGCCTGTTAGCTCCAAGATTGTAGAACGTCTTATCCCGCTTTTGAGTCATATCCTTATTCATCAGAAGGATACCGCGTTGGGTGCTCACGCTATGCTTGGCCATCTGATTCCGCAGATTGATTTTCTTGTACCGCAATGGATATCCGCAATGGAAGATCAACTTTTTGGGGTTGGTGCTGAAGATTCAGGAAATCACCCAATCTGGGGCGCATACGTGACGCGGGCAGGCATTTATAACTCGACATTCAGCAAGCTTCGGAAATGGTATTTGCGCGCGGCAGAAGTTTTCGAAAATAGTGTCGAGGCAGAAGACCAGAATACAGGGAATTCCGACTGGTCACTGACGAAAGGCCTCGCCATTCACATTATCGTTGGGATCATCCGCGGACTATGTAATGTTGGTGATGAAGATTCTCTTGTTGAGAAAACATTTTCAAACGTGCCCGTGAAGGATCGCTCTAACGCTTATTGGGAAGTATTTCGAGGCTGGAGTGACTCCAAAGAAATGATTCCTGTGGAGTATGCACAACGAATCACCTCATTCTGGGAATGGCGTCTTACTGAACTTGAGGGGACGCCAGATACGTCGGAGCGCGCGGATGAAGCTGATGGCCTAACGTGGTTTTTGAAAACACCTTACATTCCGGCTGAGGATGCGATCCGGCTCGGTTTCCGCACTCTTCTCCTAAATTCTGGCAAGCAGAGAAATAGGATTACAACTTGGGAACGCTTGGCTGAATTGGCCAACTTTGATGCTTCTAAAACGTTTGATCTCGTCGAACACCTTATAGAACAAGAAATTAGGGCTGATTACACCTTTTTGCCTTATGAGGATGTTGCACCACTTCTCAAAACCGCTCTGAGCTGTGGTGACCACAGCGTAAGGACACGTGCTGCGCACCTCATAAATAGATTAGGCGATCGCGGACACATTGAATTTGGTAGGCTTTTATCCTCAGATTAGGGTACCAAGCAGATCAGTCAGTGAAAAGACAAGGCTGACCGATCTGCTTTATGCTGACAGTACCCATTTGCCAGCTTACTCTTTCTTCACCACCGTTCCTTTCTGGCTAAGCTGTTTCAGCAATTCCTGCACAGCCGTTTCAAGCTGCCGATCCTTGCCGGCCAGATTATCTTCGGGCGTGTTTTCGATCAGGATGTCGGGTTGGACGCCGAAGTTTTCCATGTTCGTTCGTTTCTGATCGGCCAGGAAAACGCCTACGCCGGGAGTGCGCACCGTAGAACCGTCAATCAATGAATAACTGCCGGTTCCAATCACGGCGCCCATCGTTGGCGTGCCCACGGTTTTACCCAGACCCAACGCCCGGAAGCCAGCCGGGAACATTTCTGCGTTTGAAGCCGAGCGCCAGTTTTGCAGCACGATTTTCGGGCCAAAGTACCCGGCGAAAGGTCGGCCGGTGGCTTCGGTTCCGCGTGGTTGCCAGATTTGATATTGGCGCTGAACCAGAATCGCCAGCAGTTCCTGTTCGATGTTGCCACCACCGTTGAAGCGCTGGTCAATGACCAAAGCTTCTTTGTTACGGTTTTCGCGAATTTCTTTTTCGAATTTGCGAAGGCTGGGCTGGTTCATCGCTTGAATGTGCAGATAGCCAATGCGTCCGCCGGAAAGTTTCGCCACCATTTCTCCGCGCTGCTTGACCCAGCGGTCGTACCGAAGCTGGCTGAACTGCCCAGCCGGAATGGGTTCAATGCGCGTTGTCCAGGCTCCGTCTTCGGCAGCTTTGTTGTTGAATGTGACGGCGACCTTGCGATTCAATCGGTTGTCGCTGTTCAGCAGCGGCCAATAATTGTCGCCCGCTTTGACCGGTTTGCCGTTGATTGCAAGCAGGTAATCGCCAACGCTGACTTTGACCCAGTCTTTGTCTGAAGGGCCGTCTTCGTAAACGTGCGTTACTTTATAACGTCCGGCTTGTTCATCGGCTTCCAGGTCAAGGCCAAGATGAGAGGTAGAAACGGCTGCATCGCCACGGCCTCCGCCCGGAGCCGCTCCGGTGTGCGAAGCATTCAGTTCGCCAATCATCTCGTTGATGATATTCAGCAATTCCTGACGGTCGCCGACATCTGCAACCAGCGGCTGATACTTTGCACGCATCGCATCCCAATCTCTGCCGTGCATTTGCGCGTCGTAAAAGCGGTATTTCATCGTTCGCCAGGCATCGTCGAACATTTCCGCCCATTCGGCGGGCTTTTCAATTTTGACTTTGGCGACGAAGTTGACGCGACGGCGAGAAGAAGATGCAGGCAGGACGCCCGCGCCCACAGTACCTGCGCTCCCAGGAGCCAACGAAACGGAATACACCGAACTGCCTTCGCGGAAATATAGCGAACGGCCGTCGCGTGTGATGTTCAGATCGCCCAAGCCGCCACCAAAACCTCCGCCGCCACCCGGACCGCCGCCTTCGGCATCGCCGCCCGCTTGACCGGCAGTGATCCGACTGAGGCGGCGACCATCTTCCTGAATTGAATAAATCACCGGAACGTTGCGAAGCCCGGCAGGTTCGCTGGTGACAAAGACAATCGTGCGGCTGTCAGGCGCGACAACGTAATTGAACACCGCGAAAGGCATGCGCGTGACTTGGCGTGTGCGGCGCTTCAAGCCTGCCCAATCAATGTTTACATCTTTGGGCGGCTGATTGCGTGCTGCTGCGTTGCCTCCCGGGCGAGCAGGCTGGTCATTGGTCTCGGCCTCGGCTCTTTCTTCGGGATCATTCGGGTCGCGGTCCTGGCGTTCCAGCGCGATGGAATAGATTTGCGAGGAAGCCTGGCCGCCGCCACCGCCAAATCCGACGCCTTCGTTGCGGACAAAAAAGAGTTTTTTGCCGTCGGGCGAAAATCGCGGATTCATTTCGTTGTATGAATCAAACGTGACCTTGCGTTCTTCACCGCCAACAGAAGGGATCAGGTAAACGTCCGTGTTGCGCGTTTCGTCGGCTTTGGAAAAAGCAATCCATTTTCCATCCGGCGACCAAACCGGCGCACTGATGTTGCCGAAACGCGACAACGCCAGTTCAGAAGTTTGTTTGCTGTCGAAGTTGTATTTTCGCAACTTGTTGTCGGAACCATTGAAGGCGAGTTCTTTGGAATTCGGCGACCACGAAAAGTTGTTTTTCAGCGTGTCGAAGTCTGTGATCTTTTGCGGTTCGCCGGTTCCATCCACGGCGGCAACGTAAATTTCTTCGCGTCCGCTGCGGTCAGAAATGAAGGCGATCCATTTGCCGTCTGGCGAGTAGCGTGGGTCTTTGTCGCGCCAGGGAGTGGCAGTGATCTGGCGAAGTTCGCCTTCGTCAGTGGGGGCAGTGAAGATTTCTCCGTGCGTCGAAAGTGCAATGCGGCGGCCACTGGGAGCCAGGTCGTAATCGTCAAGCTGCGAATTAAACTCGCGCGTTTCGGCCAGGTTTTCCTGGGTTTCGGCGTTGATGTCCAGCTTAATCGGCGCAGATTTCTTGCTGGCAACATCCAGCTTCCAAACGACAAAGTCGTGTTCAAACACAATGGTTTTGCCGTCGGCGCTCATGGCTGGCCAGCGGACATCGCCAGCGGTAAAGGTGGTGATTTTTTCGGCTTTGCCGCCGCCTTCGCCAACGCGCCAGATGTTGGTCAATCCGTTTCCGTCGCGGTCGCTGACGAAATAAATGTGGCCGTCCTTGCTCCACATCGGCCACGAATCCTGTCCGTCAAAATCGGTGACGTCGGTGAATTTTTTGTTGGCAATATCCATCACGGTCACGTCGGTTTGATACGAACCGCGATAATACTTGCGCCAGTACGTCTGGCCTTTGCGATTGATCGCCAGCTTTTTACCGTCAGGCGAATAGGTCGCCCAAACGCCCATATCCGAACCGGCGTTGCGCTCTTTCAGATCGCTGACATTGACGGTGTACAGTTTCCCCATAAAATCTTCGCCACGCTGGCTGGCGAACAGCACGGTGCTGCCGTCGGGCGACCAGCCCTGAACCGTGTCATCGGCGGAATGAAACGTCAGTTGTTTGGCCGAACCGCCTTCCGCAGGGATGACAAACACGTCCATATTGCCGTTACGCTCGGAAGAAAAAGCGATCCATTTGCCGTCTGGCGAAAAACGCGGATAAACGTCGCGCGCTTTGTGAACGGTCAGGCGTTTGACGTTTTGTCCGGTTTCGTCCGCCGTCCAGATGTCGCCCAAATAGGTAAACGTGATTTTGCCTTGGTGGTAATGCGGGTAACGCACCAGTTTGGCTTCGCGGCCAGTGGCAACCAGTGGCAATAGAATCGCCAACAGGAATCCGATAGCGTAAAGACGTTTCATAGGTATTCTCCTTGATCGGGTTGAACGGTTAATGGAAAGCTCGGTCGTTGGCTAATACGTGACAGTTCGATAGGCGGTTACAGCAGCAAGCCTTTCAGTCGCCACTTCATAAAGTACGAGCCAAATTCAGGAAAGTCTGCAGGTCGTCAGGCAGCGGGGCAGAAAATTCGACCCGTTGGCCGGTGGCTGGATGCGTAAAGCTCAACTGTGTGGCGTGCAGGAAGGGGCGGTCAAGTTTTGCAATTGCGGAGCGGAGCTTGGCGCTTTTGATCGAATTGGCGCGGCCAGCGTCGTACGTCGGATCAGCGACAATCGGATGTTTGATATGCGCCAGATGAACGCGAATCTGATGGGTGCGTCCGGTTTTGATTTCCACGTCCAGCAATGTGAATTCATCCAGGCGTTCGATCACCCGGTAAAGACTCAGCGAATCACGCCCAACGCCAGCCGGGCGGATGGCCATTTTTACGCGGCTGCGCGGATCGCGGCCAATCGGCGCTTCAATTTGGCCTTCGTCATCTTTCATCACGCCATACACCAAGGCTGAATAAATCTTGCGAACCGTGCGGGATTGAAATTGTTCGGCTAACTTTAGATGCGCTAGATCGGTTTTGGCGACAACGATCAAGCCGGAAGTTCCAACGTCCAACCGATGAACGATGCCAGGACGCGAACTGCCGCCACGGCGAGGAAGTTGCAGCGCCTGTTGCTGAAGGTGAAACACCAGCGCGTTGGCCAGCGTGCCGGAACTGACGCCTGAACCCGGATGCGTGACCATTCCGGCAGCTTTGTTAATGACGATAACCTCGTCGTCTTCGTGAATAATGTTCAGCGGAATGTCTTCCGGCTTGGCTTCCAGCGGGGCAGTTTCCGGCAATGTGATTTGAATTTCTTCGCCAGCGCTGACCTCATACGCAGGCTTGATGATGGCTTGGCCATTGACGGTTACGTTGCCAAGTTCAATTGCCCGACGGACTTGCGAACGGCTGGTGGTAGTTATTTGCGAAGCCAGATACGTGTCCAGACGAGTGCCGACGTCTTTGGTCGAGACGTTGAAACAAAGTGGCAGGTCGTCTTGTTCGGTTGGATTTTCTGCAGTTAGCATCGTCGAAAACTCAGGCGATATGGTTTTCACCGCCGAGGCGCAGAGAACGCTGAGACAACGCAGAGAAAAACTCTGCGAACGCTCTGCGGTTCTCTGCGCCTCGGCGGTGAGCCTAGGAATACTTCTCTCAGGTCAATCAATGTATAACTCCTTCGGGTAACGTTCGACCGGCGCGGAGGTTTTCTTTGCCAGTGCAAAGATGTTGTCGCCACGAAGCTCCGTTCCGATGTGAACCTGTTTCAACAAATCCAGAATCGCGGGGTTCGAGCGCGACCAGACATCTTCGGTTTCCAGTTCAATAACCGTAAAGCCCGCTGCTGCCAAGGCGACGCCGACTTCATAAGGCGCGTATTCGCGGTTGTGCTGGTCAACGGTTTCGCGAACATTGTATTGCGCCAGCAAATAAGGCGCGCAACCCACCAGCAAGCCTTCAATCGCACGGCAACTGGCGATGTTGGGCGTTGTGATTAACAACCAGCCGTCTTGTGCCAGCACGCGATTGCATTCCCACAGCATGTGCATCGGGTCGCTTTGCAGGTGCTCGATTAACTCGCAACACAACACGACGTGAAAATAATTGTCAGGGTAAGGGAAAGGATCGCGCTCGACGTTAAAGTTGCGAAGCTCGAAGGTGTGGGTTTCCGGCTGGCGATCCTTGTTTCGTTGTGTGACGGCTTCGTAAATAGACTTTTGATCTGACTGCCAAAAATCGGCGCAATGGACTTCATTGTAACCACAATACTTTTTGACCGCCGGAGCGATATGCGAGAGGCTGCCGAGTTCCAACAGGCGGTCTGAACTGCGCCCGGCAGGCGGAATCCGCTGCAAGGTGGAAACGAAACGGCGCATGTGCTGGTGGACGTAATGAAGTTCTTTCGGATCGCCAATGAAGCTGAGAATGTAATCTACGACTTCTTTTTCGTCGGGCGAAAAATTGTCCAACCCCTCGCCTGCAACTTTTTTCCATTCAAGTATTTGGTGGTAAAGCGGCGCTGCTCCATCCTGTTTGATCTTCGTCGTTGCGTGACTTGTCACGTTGGCCAATTTGCGAAACGAGATCAATTGACTGTGTGATTCGTCTGCCGCATCGGAAGAATCGTCTTCGGTCGAAGATGCCGAAGCTTCAGTTTTTGGCTGACCTGATTCTCGGCCAGACTCCCGAAGTGCTTTGAGTTCACGGCGCTGTTTGTCCAAACGTTGTTCGAACAGTTGCAGCATCACATCATTACGCTCGACGATGTCGGTGGAAAACTGGCGGATCATTGCGTCAACTTTTCGCTCATGCCGCTCCATTCGTTCATCCAGGCGGTGATCCAGACCGACAAAGCGTTCATCAATTTTTTCTTCAATAGCAGCAAAGCGTTCATCCAATCGAAGATCAGCCCCGCGCGTCTTTTCGTCGAATCGCTCGTCAAACCGACGATCAAGCGCAGCGGTTCGCTCGTCGATACGCTGGTCAATCGCTCGTTCATAATTATCGGCGCGCTGGCTCAAGCGGGCCTCAGTTTCACCGATCTGCCCGGTAATTTCGCGTGTCAGAAGCAAGCGCAAGTTACGGAAAAAGGAATTTAGTCGGCTCATAGTTGGAGTAGTCGGGAGTCGGTACAAAAGCAGTCGCCAGGCATGAAATTCCAGAAAGGCAACTACCTCATACCGACTACTTCATCATAAACACTCTGCGTTTCGCGCGCGGCACGATCCCAGGAAAACAATGCAGCTTGCTTGATTCCGGCTTGCTTAAAATGCTCGCGCGCGGATTTGTCATCCAGCAGCCGGACGATATGGGCTGTCAGAGTTTGCCAGTTATTGGGATCATGCGTCAGGCCAGCTTGCCCCACGACTTCCGGCAAGCTGGACACATTGCTGGTGATCGTCGGCGTGCCACAAGCCATCGCTTCCAACGGAGGCAATCCAAACCCCTCATACAACGATGGATATACAAATGCTTCTGCCGCGGAATACAGCGCGGGCAAATCTTCGTCTGCAACGTAGCCTGTAAAGCGAACCTGATCCGTGAGTTTCAAGTCCTGGACCAGCTTGAAAACTTCTTCGTAAAGCCAGCCCTTGCCGCCGCAGAGCGCCAAGAGCTGGCGATGCTTGGTCGTTCGCAGCAGTTCGTCATAAGCGCGAATCAGCGTCAGTAGATTTTTGCGCGGTTCAATGGTTCCGACATACAGCAGATAGGGCTGCCGAAGATGATACTTTTCCAGAGTCGGTTGGCATTGGGTGACTGGAACCGGCTTCATATTGTCACGTGCAGCTTCAAAGATGACCTGAATTTTGTCTTCCCGTACGCCCAGATACTGAATGGTTTCGCGCTTGGTAAATTCGCTCGGCGTGATGATCCTGGTTGCCCGGCGAGCCATCAACGGCATTCGGCGTTTGCCGCGTTTGACGTTTTCATCTTCGTGCGTGTGCGCTTGCGTAAACAGCGACAGGTCGTGAATGGTCACCACCGTCGGGCAATTTGAAAACACAGGGATGCAATAATTTGTCCCGTGAAACACGTCCAGCGGAGAAATTCTAAGCATCGCAGGCAATCCGGCCAGCCACCACTTCCGAAAAACCGAGCGAACCGGAAAAAACATTTTGCTCAGGTTTGGCGGAGTGCCGTTGCCGGAATGAAAGGCGAAATCGAAGGGAGAAAGTAAAACGTACTGATGATCAGAATGAATGCGCGCTAGCGAGGATGCCAGCGCGTCCGTATAATGCCCAATCCCTGTTTTCGCTGCGACCAATGGGATAGCGTCAAGCCCGATTCTCATAAGCGGCGTCACAGATACCACCACTGACAGTGAATTTCAAATCTCTGATTTCAAATGACTACCATTTCAAAAGATAACGAACTACGACAAATCCTGGATAACACCGCCGCCGCCCAACGTGATGCGCTAACCATGACCGGTTGGTGGCACAGCATTGACCTGGGGGATGGGCGAATCACTCCCGGCGCGCACAAGATCGAAGAGTTGCGCGACAATTTCGCTAAATTTCTGTTGCCGGATTTGCATGGCAAACGAGTGCTGGACATTGGCTGTTGGGACGGCTTTTACAGCTTCGAAGCTGAAAGGCTTGGCGCTTCAGTCACTTCGGTGGATTGTTGGCGGCCCGAAAAATACTTCGTCGCCCACGAAGCCTTGAAATCCAAAGCCGAATTCCATGAACTCAGTGTTTATGAAGTGACGAAAGATAAGCTCGGCGCGTTCGATGTCGTGTTCTTTCTGGGCGTCCTGTATCACGTCAAACATCCCTTGCTGGCGCTGGAACAGGTTTGCGAAGTAACGCGCGATTTGGCCATCATCGAAACGCACCAGATTGACAACCTGTTCGACACCACACATCCGGTGATGGAGTTTTACGAAATGGACGAACTCGGTGGCCAGTATGACAACTGGTGGGGGCCGAACGTTGAATGTTTGGTTCAGATGACACGAACCGCCGGATTTGTTCGTGTCGAAGTGCTTAGGCGACAGGATACCCGCGTCGTGATTAAAGCCCATCGCCGCTGGGACGACAAACCGGTGGAAGCCGTGCCTTCGCTGAAGATTGTGGATGTTTTGAATGCTGTGAACCTGGATCACACTTTGCCTCGCCGAGGCCGAAATGCCGTGCTGGCCATATCAGTTTCCGGTTTGCCGGAAAGTGCCACGCGCGACACCGTGCGCGTGGAAATTGGTGGTTTCGGCGCCAGGCCGGTTTATGTGGGTAAATGGGGCAACGAAGGCAATTGGCAGATCAATGTTCCTGTGCCGCTTGGTTTGGAGCTTGGCAAAAATATTGTCAACGTCTGGAATGGCAACCAGCTTTCAAACAATTTCGAAATCGAATTGGTTGAAGGCGGGCAGTGGTAAGTTAGAGGAACCGCGATGAGTAATAGTGAATTGCGCGAACAGGTAAGACAAGTTGGTGCCGAGCAGAACGAAATGCTGCTTTCCGGTTCGTGGTGGCACAGCATTGATCTTGGCAACGGACTTGTCACGCCGGGCGTGCATTCGTTGACAGAATTGCAGGGCATTTATCACAGCCTGGAATTGCCTGAGGATTTAAGCGGGAAAACGTTGCTGGACATTGGTTGTTGGGATGGCTTTTATACCTTTGAAACCGAGCGACAGGGCGCAACCGTTACTTCGATTGATTGCTGGCATCCGAGCAATTACTTTGCGGCTCACAAAGCGCTGAATTCCAAAGCCAGATTTCACGAACGAAGCGTTTACGAAATCGGAAACGACAATCTTGGTGCGTTCGACATCGTGCTTTTTATGGGAGTTCTCTATCACCTGCGGCATCCGCTGCTGGCGCTGGAAAACGTCTGTGAGCTGACGCGAGACTTCGCCCTGATCGAATCCCACATCATTGACAAAATGCGTGAAGGCGGCGAACCAGCGATGGAGTTTTACGAATTTGATGAATTGGGCGGTCAGTATGACAACTGGTGGGCTCCGAACCTGGAATGCATGGTTCAGATGGTGCGCTCAGCCGGATTCGCCCGGGTCGAATTGCTTTTCCGAAGCGAAACACGCGCTGCGGTTAAGGCCTATCGTCGCTGGAATGACAAACCAAAAACTGTTTCAACCACGCTTCGAATTCTTGAAGTAATCAGCGCGACCACCTTTGATCATAACTTCCCGCGTCGCGGACGAAATTCCGGTCTTTCGATTTGGGCAGAAGGCTTGCCGAAAGATGCCAAGCGGTGGGAGGTTCGCGTTGAAGTTGGCGGTTTTGGGATCCATCCTACCTATGTCGGGCCTCCCGGCGATCCTCAATATTCTTCTTTGACACAAATCAACGCCCCTATTCCTCCCGGACTGGAATCTGGCAAAACCAGTGTATGTTTCTGGCACGAAGGGAAGCTCTCCGATGAATTTGAAATCGAGTTAGTCGAAGGCCCAAGGTGGTAAGTAGGATCAATGTTTAGGACTTCCTACAGGGTGTTTTTCGAACTATAAAGGCCTTCGCTTGTTTGTGGGCGGCGGTTGTATCCAATTGTCTTACCTTAAGTTAATTTGCGGCTTTTATCGGCATTTTTTGTGAATGTCCTCTAGCTCGATTGCTAATCCTTATGTTACGGTACTTATGCCTCGCGAATGTTCACAGTACCTTTGCTGGAAACAGAGTCGAAGCGCTGTAGTACGATATCGATTTGAGTTTAGGTAAGCTCGCTTTTTCGCAAATTTCCCTGTCTGGTTACTTGATACAGATAGGTGTTAGTCGAATTCCCACTTAACACTACATCCCCAGAGCAGAAATAAACGGCTGGTTATATTGGCTAACTTCGCTAGAGGTCTAGTCCAATATTGTCTTTTAGGTTCTACCAACAGCCCATCTTTCAATTCCTTCATTTTACTTGTCCTTGAGACAGCGTCATTGTCTTAAAGAGCACTTGGAAATATGAAGGGGTAACCTTAGAGCTATTTTGATAGCTCTACATTGAGGTGATTCAAATGAACAGTGATATTCAGAAAAAAATCCTGAGCACGATGTTACTGATTTCTATGACCATTGGCTTATTGATCTTCTCGGATTACAAGCGGCCGGTAGTATCGAGAACTATAACCGGGACGATGCAGGTAGCCAGTTTGAAAGCGAAGGCAGTTACTGTTCCTAAAGCAGATTTGCTGGGAGACGTTTTGACTGAGCTGCTGAAGTTCATCAAAAAGTTGTGATGTTATTTGCGCGGTAACAGGTGATTGGTAATTTGTCTATTGGTTCTCAGTTTTCAGTTGTCGGCAGGCGTGGGATTTGCGAGGCCGGGATGCCCTCGGATTTCCCCGTAGCGGGATTGGCGAGCCTGGTATGATCTGCTCGCAATTGGCCGACGACTGGAAACTGAGAACCGGTTTCCGTTCCTTGGTACGAACTACCTTTCGCGTGCGGTTTCAAACGCGGGTAAGGCGACTTCATGTTCAAATCGGACCCGAAGAATCGTTCCCGGAGCCAGTTTGATGTCATTGCCTTTGGTCATCAACACGCCGCCAAGAACACCACCGCCAACGCCGCCAATCACACCCCCCAAACCGCCACCCGCTGCGCCAATAATCACGCCGCCCAGCGAGCCAATTCCGCCACCGATTCCGGCATTTTTCGCCGTGCGCCCGCCTGATTTGCCGCCGCCGACTTTTCCTTCGTCGTCTTTGGAGCGCATCTTTTCGTCATTGGCAAAATCATCAATCGCCGTCACCACGGTCGAAATTTTCTCGGTGCCATAAGACATTCGCATTGTTTCAAAAACGATGGTCATTGTGGCTTCTTTCTGTGGACGTTTGGCGGCTTGGACTTGCGTCACGCGTCCGATGAATTCCGTTCCGCGTGGAATGGCGATGCGGCCATCGGCTGACCGAACCGGTTCGTACAGCACGGCGATCACTTCATCGCCAACTTCACTGATTTTGGAACTGAGCTGCGATTGCAGCGAAAGTTTGGCGGTGGCGCCTTGCGCAACAATGATATTGGCGTTGTTGGTAGTAGTTTCTGTGTTTTCAGTTTGAGCCTGTGCAAGACCGCTGACAATCAGCAGCGTTGCCACAAGCATAGTGATGGAAAAAAGCTTTCTCATTCGTTTTACCTCCGAATTCCCTTGTGCGATTGGATTGCCGATGGCTGGCGATCTGGTAAGGGACATTCGCTACCACCGTCTGCGTTGGTCGGCCCGCCGCATTTCGTCAATTTCGAAATCTCGCAACTGGCCACGGTCTGAACGAGACTCCTCGGCTTCACTTGCACCGGAAGCACGGCGAACCAGCCGAAGCGCTCCATCACGAGCCTTCTTTATTTCGCGCCTTCCGTCTTCAAACAGAATTTCGACTGCCGCGCCGCCTTCCAGCAGCCGGGCGATTTCGCCATACGCGATGCCGGAGCCAAAGGCGTACGAAATCTCGTCGCCAATCGTGAAGTTAGTATCTTTAGAATTGCCTGTACCTGGCATTGAACTTTACCTCCGAAAGAATTTTCAATATTGATTATACGGTTTGCCGCTGGAATCCGCACCAGAGGCGCTGCTGTGAACACCAGTGATCCCGGATTCTAAATCAACGGTTTGCCTTTCGAGAATCCAGGTTTGGTTGGATTGCGTGAAGGGATCAACCGGAATTTCGCGTAGATATTTTCGGCCAACCAAATCCTGTAATGAGTTTGGCGGCTTTTTCAGGTCCACGGAATAAAACTCGATGGCCCTTCGTAAGACCCAAAGCGATTGTTGCAAAACGACGTCTTTGTTTTGTCGGAGTTTCTTTCCTTCAAGATAAGGCGGAATTCCGAGGGCCATTACGAATGCCAGAAGAAGGCTGACTAGGAGCAATAAATTGAGTGACCGCTTTTTCATTTTTGCTCTTTATGCTTTTGGCGTTTTATCTGAAAGTGCGCAACGCCGGATCATTCAGATGCGGCAGCGAGTTAAATGTATCCATCGAGATTCGTCCTCCGCCAAATGTGAATTCGGTCAACGAACAGTTTTTGACGCGCCAGTTGATTTGCAGCGCTTGTTTATCCGGGGCATCCAGCACCGTTTGCACCGTAGCGCCAATGACTCCGCCGGAGGTGAACACCGCAACACGACGGCCACTGCCTTCGGCGGAGATGATTTGTTTCAGCGCCCGGCGCACGCGCGTTCGGAAACTTTCCCAGGATTCAAAGCCATCTACTTCCAGATCGCCGCTCAGCCAGAGTTGCGTGACAACTTCAAACATTCGCTGAAAATACCGATTACGGTCGGGCGAGTTTCTGTTCGCTTCAAACTCCGCAAACAATCCGCGAAAGGTTTCATCGCGTTCTGCATAGGCCGGAATCAGTTTGCGGGAAATTCCGTCGGCGTCGTATTCGTTCAAATCCGGCGTGGATTGACGCTCCGGCCAGTTCAGTCCGGCCTCGGTGAAACATTGGCCAACGATTTCCGCCGTACGTCGCTGGCGAACCAGCGTGCCGCTGTAAACTTCGTCGAAAGTGATACCGTTTTTCACCCAATAGCGTCCAAGCAATCGTGCCTGCTCTTCACCAAGCGGGGTAAGTTGATCGCTGTCTTTTTCAAAGGCCCGCGCCTGACCATGCCTGACAAATGTTAGTGTTCCCATAGTAGCTTTGTTAAACTGCGCCGTCAGATAATTCAATGGTTCAACCGAACCGAGTGTAGCCGAAGCCGGACAACTTCCAAAAGGAGCGATGATGAAAATCCGGATCTCAGTATTTATTCTGGGCCTGGGGCTGATGGTTTCAGCCTTTACGCAAGCTTCCGTGTCACGAACCATGCAAAATAAACCAAGAGCGCGCGACTTGGGAATTCCTTTCGAGGGAACACCGGGGCAGTTTAACGCCATCACGGATGTGGCGGGCGTCGAAGTCGGGCACACAACTTTGATTTCCGGTGAAGGCAAGTTGCAGGTTGGCGTCGGCCCGGTTCGCACGGGAGTGACAGCAATTTTGCCGCGCGGAAAACAAAACTCTGATGCGGTGTTTGCCGGATGGTATTCGCTGAACGGAAACGGCGAAATGACTGGCACGACCTGGATCGAGGAATCCGGCTTTATGGAAGGGCCGTTGATGGTCACCAACACGCACAGTGTGGGCGTGGTCCGCGACGCGGTGATTGCCTGGCAATTGAAACAACAAGGCAAAACGGCGCAGGCTTGGGGATTGCCTGTGGTCGCGGAAACCTATGACGGCTGGTTGAACGATATCAATGGGTTTCACGTCAAACCGGAACACGCTTTGGCCGCGCTGGATTCGGCCAAGTCCGGTGCGGTGGCTGAAGGCAATGTCGGCGGCGGAACCGGTATGATCTGTTACGAATTCAAAGGCGGCATTGGCACTTCGTCGCGGAAATTGAATGAGCGGCAGGGCGGTTATACGGTCGGGGTGCTGGTTCAAGCGAATTTCGGATTGCGCTCTCAACTTCAGATTGCGGGCGTGCCGATCGGCAAAGAAATCACTGAAGGCACCATCCGGAAAAGCGAAACGGGTTCGATCATTGTTGCCGTTGCCACGGACGCTCCGCTGTTGCCGCATCAGTTGAAACGATTGGCTCGCCGTGTTCCGCTTGGATTGGCTCGCACGGGCAGCATGTCCGGCAACGGTTCTGGAGATATTTTTGTGGCCTTTTCGACGGCAAACTCAAAAGTTTGGGGCAGTCAGGAGCCTGCTCAACTGAAAATGCTTCCGAATGAAAGAATGAACTCGCTGTTTGACGCCACCGTGCTGGCGACGGAAGAAGCAGTCATCAACGCAATGGTTGCGGCAGAAACTATGACGGGCGTTGACGATCATAAAATCCTTGCGCTGCCGCATGATCGGTTGCGGGAAGTGTTGAAGAAGTACAACCGGCTGGCGAAGTAAGGAAACACGACACAAATGAGTTACCTGCCCGAAAAAATCTACTCTGATTACGACCGCTTTGCCTGGTTTTATAATCGGTATTGGGGGCCGGAATTCAGTTCGCCTGCCTTGGCGATTTACAACATTTTGCTGTTTCCGCACATTCCCCCAGGCTGCCGGGTTTTAGATTTATGTTGTGGCACCGGGCAGATTTCGACAGGGCTCAGCGAGCGCGGATACCAAGTCACGGGGTTGGATGGCTCAGCAGCCATGCTGCGCTTTGCGCGTGAGAATGCTCCCAATGTGGAATTCATTCACGGTGACGCCAGGAGCTTCGAGCTGGCGCAACCGGTTGAATGCGTAATCTCAGCTTTTGACAGTTTGAACCACGTCATGGAACTGGATGAATTGACACTGGTTTTTCGTCACGTGTACGAGGCGTTGACCGAAGAGGGCATTTTCCTGTTCGACCTGAATATTGAGGACGCTTCGGAATTGTTGGGCAACACATTGGAAATTATCGAAGACGATCACGTTTGCATTGTCCGCAGCAGCTACAACCAAATTCAAAAGCTGAAACGCTACGACGTAACCATGTTTCAGTTGGAGCAGGAAATCTGGCAGCGAACGGATGTGACGCTGTTTCAGCGTTATTACAGTGTCAACGAAGTGCTGGGGGCGCTGGCGGATGCCGGATTTCTTCGCGTCAAAACCTATGACGCCCGGCGCGAATTCGGCTTTACCATCAGCGACGGGCGAATGTTTTACCTGGCAAGAAAATGAGCCCCTCCAGTGTTTGGCCATGAACCAATCCTTCAAACCTCGCGTGAAAATTTGTTGCATCAGCAGTATTGCCGAAGCTGAACTCGCAATCCGTTATGGCGCTTCCGCCTTGGGATTGGTTTCGGCGATGCCCAGCGGGCCGGGCGTCATCGAAGAAGATTTGATAGCGGAAATTGCCGCGCGCGTTCCGCCGCCGATTGCCACCTTTTTGCTGACCAGCAAGCAAGACGTGCGTGCAATTATTGAGCAGCATCGCCGCTTGCGAACCAATACGATTCAGATTGTTGACCGCCTGGAGCAGGGAAGTTACAGCGATTTGCGCTTGGCGCTGCCAGGCATCGCGCTAGTGCAGGTGATTCACGTTATAGATGAAGAATCCGTCGAAGAAGCGCAGGCCATTGGGCCACACGTGGATGCGATTTTGCTGGATTCCGGCAATCAGAAACTGGCGGTGAAAGAGCTTGGCGGGACGGGGCGCACGCACGATTGGATGCTTAGCCGGAAAATCCGCGAAGCCATAGACGTGCCGATCTTTTTGGCGGGCGGTTTGAAGCCGGAAAATGTCGCTGACGCGATTCGCGCTGTCGAACCATTCGGGCTTGATTTGTGTAGCGGTGTGCGGACCAACGGAGCTTTGGACGAAGCGAAGTTGGCACATTTTTTCGAGAGTTTAGGGACCGTGTAAGCACAGCGCCAGCGGAGTCGCGCAACCGACTGGTATGTCTCGACCTTGCTTGGCTGGATTGGGGAAAAGAGAAACGCCGATCAACTCATAAAAGCAGATCGGCGTTTTCGGTTTTCGCGGTTGCGACTGGTTTAGAAAGTCACCTTCACGGATAGTTGCACCTGGCGCGGATCGCCCACGCCTTGCCGCAAAAAGCCGTCGAAGTTAAACAGTCCCACAGTCGTGAGGGGGTTGATCAGGTTGTCGTTGTTTAGGGTGTTGAACATCTCGATGGTCGGGATGATGGAAAAGCGGTCGCCACCGAAGCGGCGTGACAGGCTCCAATCCAGCGAGAAGTATTCGTTATTTTTGCGTGCAGTGTTGCGGTTGAGCGACTGACGCGCCCCCGGTGTGATGGGTTGCGCGCTACGCGCCTGAATACGCACACTGCTTTCAAACTTACCCGGCAATTCGCTGTTCATGGAAAAGTTGAACTTGTGGCGAATGTCGCGGTCGGACAGTGCGTAATCCAGGAACAACCGGTTAATGTCAAAAGCGCGGTCAGAGAAAGGATCACGTTCGTTGGAATCATCGTCGTAATCGTATGAATAGACATAATTTCCTTCGAACTGAATGCCCCGGCTGAAGCGTTTGCGCATGCCGATGGTAAAGCCGCGATACAGCGATTTGCCGACGGAACTGGTCACCATGACTTCGCCGAGCTGAGGGGCGAAGATGTTGTTGCGGTTTGCGTTCAGAAAACGAGTCAGGTGAACGCCTTTCGAGTGGGTGAAATCCAGGTACAGCGCCAGGGTGTTGGCTAATTCGTGTTCAATGCCGACGTTGGCCGAATAAATTCGCGGGTTGGCATAATCGCGGCTGAACACCCTGACGCCGGAAAACAGCGGGAACTGGCCTGCCGGGACTTTGGTGGGCACGGTTACATTCGGCCAGGTTGGGCCCGGAACGCCGGACGCGATAATGTCCGAATTCAGGAAGATTGTCTGTTGCTGCACGCCATTGGTGGTGATCGAACCGACTTGCGTCAGCATGTTTTGCCGGGCGTTATAAATGCCCCAGCTTGCGCGGAACACGGATTTTCCGTTGTTGAGCAAATCCCACGCAAAGCCGACGCGTGGCTGGAACATCTTGTACTGATCCGGCAGTGTCCCATCCGAGGGGAAACGCGGATCTTTCAGGAAGGCTCCGTACGCTGTTGATTGAGGCGCAACTGTCATGGCCGGGAAAAGCTGGGCTTCCCAGCGCAGCCCGTAACTGAGTGTAAAGCCCGGTTTGGCTTGCCATTTGTCTTGAATAAAGAGCGAATACTCTTCGTTGTCTATGTTTGATGCGCCAGTGGCATCCGTGGCCGGGCCGTCAAGCGCTGCGCCCTGCAAATACAACAACAATGGGCCGCCAGTGGAAGTCGTGCCCGCAGGGCAAGCAGCAGTCGCCGCGACGTAAGTGCCATTAGAGCAGCCTTTGATGTTGGGCCCAAATCCCGCTGCCGGATTCGCTGGCGATGCGTAGCGCAGGAAACCCGTCACACTATCGAAAATGTATCGGCTTTCAAAAAAGCCCCGGAACACTTGTGCGTTGTTGCTGTGCGTCCAGTCACCGCCCATTTTGATGTTGTGGTTTCCGGCAATGATGGAAAAATTGTCTTTCAACTGCCAGCGTTGGAACAGTTCATCAACATTTGGTCCCAGAAAGAACGGGTTGCCGAATCGGAAACTGGGGACGAAACCAATTGCGGTGTCGGCGGGAACGTTGGATTTCGTCGCTGATCGCGGACGATCTTCGCGAAGGTAGGTCGCGTGAAATTCGTTGACCTTGGTTGACGAAAGCGTCGTGAACAGGTTCAGGTTGAACGCATGGATTTTGCCTGGGCCTTCCGTGCCGTTGGCCGAATTGCCGTATGTCGGAACGTCGAAGGTTTCGTTCTCTTTCTTCGACCGGTTGAAGTTATACGACATGGAAAGTTCGTTCGACGAAGTCAGATTGAAGTTCAGCTTGCCCAAAAAGGCCGATGTGCTAATCGGTTTTTTCACTGGCAACCCTTCGTCCTGTCCGCGTGACGTTTTGAAGAAGTTGATCAATGCCAATCGCTGACAATCGCCGCTGCCGTTAATCAGGGCTTCGTTGGCTTGAATTGTTGGGTTTTGCACTGTGCAAGGTGTGCCGATGGGGTCGCTCAGGTTTGGGCGAGTCAAATTGCCCAGAATCTGTTCGAACGCACCAAAGAAAAACGCTTTTTCTTTAACAATCGGGCCGCCGATGTTGCCGCCAAATTGTTCGCGATGGAAATCTTTGAGCGGCTTTCCATCGGCTGTATTGGAGGTCAGCGCTTCCAGTCGCTGGAAATGGAAAACATCGCCGCGCAACTGATTGCCGCCGGATTTGGTAATGGCGTTGACGAAACCGCCGCCAGCGCGTCCGAATTCCGCGCTGGCGCCTGTGGCGATGACCTGAAACTCTTTGATCGCGCCGATGGGGATGTCAATTGCGGCGCGCTGGCCGCCTGCTTGTTCGGCAAAAAAACCATTGTTGTAATCGCCCCCATCCAGGCTGATGTTGTTGAAAATGCCGCGCTGGCCATTGAAATTAATTTCGTCGCCGTCCGGCCCTTGGGTAATGCTGACGCCCGGCGTCAAGGTCAACAAGTCTTCAAATTTGCGGCCCAGGATGGGCGTTTTGCTGATCGCCTTTTCGTTCAGCGTCGTGCTGGATTCGATTTTGACCGTATCAATTGTTGGAGCTGCCGTGATCGTGATGCGCTCCGAAACGCTGGACACTTTCAACCCCAAATTCAAATTGACGGTCTGGCCGACGGTCAAAGCGATATTTTGTTGTTCCAGTGTAGCGTAGCCTTGCTTCGTAACGGTCAGCGTATAGTTGCCGGGCTGCAGTTGTAGAAAAACAAAGCGCCCACCGGCATCAGTGCTCAGATTTTTGGTGGAGTTGGTGTCCAGGTTTTTGACTTCGACGGTTGCGCCCGCGATAACCGCACCTGCCTGGTCGCTGATAGTCCCCTGGATGGAACCCGTCGTGCTTTGAGATTGCGCCAGCGCCGTGGTCATCGAAACTAACAGGGCGAGGGAGCATAGCAATACAAACCTGATCGTAAGCTTCATTCTGTGCCTCCTAAAAATTAGTGGTTGATCGGTTCCTAGTCCGGTGTCGTTAATCGTGCGAACTGCTGCGGTCCGCACTGGTATTTTGGTTGAGTGCTTAGTAATGCAAAGCTATAAAGCGATTTGGAATTGTCTTGGGTTGACGGCTGAGATTCTAAAGACGCGAAGCGAGACTGGCAAGAGAGCAAGAAATGCGAGTTGCAGAGATAATTGCAGCGCAAAAAATATTCTCTGCAACTCGCTGTGTAGCTTCACTTCACTTGCTGATTGATTTCAGCATGGTTCGGAAGTCAGCCTGTGCCGCAGCCACTGTTTTCGCCGGGCCTGTAAATTTGAAAAAGACTTCGCCTGACGAACCTTCAACAATTGCGCCAAGCAGTCGGTAACCGGGTTTTTTGGTCGCGGGCTGTCCCATCGTCATTCCGCCGCCAGCAAAGGTTCCGGTCAAATCAACGGTGGTAACGGACATTCCATTGATGGTTTCTTTGCCTTGTTTGGCTTTTGCTGCGGACGAACTGCCATCCGGTTGTTCGAACTGGCCAATCCAGCGATCAATGTTTGGCTGAACGCCGCCGCCGATATTGACGAATACAGCGCATTCACCGCCTTCGCTGTCGCCTTTGGCCGCTGGGATAATGTATGTCGCCGCGCGCATGCCGCTGGCAGGTTTGGCTTCCCAGCTTGAAGGCGGCGTCCATTTCACATCGCTGGAACCGCCGCTAGGCCGCATCGGAACTGTTCCCATCGAAGGCGACGAGGAAGCAGAAGCCATGCTGGTCTGGCTGGGAGTGCTGGCCGTCTGGCTGGACGTAATTTCTTTCGGCGCATCCGCGCAGGCCACGAGCAAAAAAGCGGAAAGTAAAATTGCTGAAGTTCGCCCATAGGCAAACGCAAAATTGGATTTCATAAAACTCCTTCAAATATATAGAGTTGGGCAAGCTGACAGCTTGCCCATTGCTTCAAGCTTCACGCTCCGAAGCCGATTTATCTTTGAACAGTAACAGGAAGATTCCAAGTATCACGGCGGCAAAAATCGCTGGTTTCGCCCACAACGGCTTCCACTCGATGGCTTTTAGCTCGGTTCGGCGCAACTCTGTCTTTTGAACTTCAAGTTGAGCGATCTGCGTTTGGTTTGCGGCGGGATTGGATTTAAGCCTTTCAATCTCGGCAGTTTTTGCGACGACCTGCTGCGCAGCTTCGCTGGACTGAGCGGTGGTATGTTGCGTCAACACGTAATCGGCTGCTTTCGCTCCGATGAACATTCCCAGCCCCAAGGTGAATAGAACGATCAGACCTTGCGCCTGCGCGCGAATATGTTTCGGTGCAATCTGGTCAGTGTAAATTTGCCCCGTGACAAAGAAAAAGTCGTAACAAATGCCGTGCAGCACAATACCGCCGATAATCATCCAGCGAATTTCATCCGGAGCGCCAAACGAAAACAGGGTATATCGAATCACCCAGGCCAGCATTCCCACGGCCAGCATCCACTTCACGCCCAGTTTGCGGAAGAACAGCGGCATCACGAGCATGAAAAAGATTTCTGACATTTGGCCGTAAGACATTGTTAGGCCAATTGGCAAGCCTGTCATTTCCACAATGCGGCTGGTGATTTGGTAATAAAACGACAGCGGAATGCAGATTAAAAACGATGCGAGCACGAAAATCAGATACGACGGTTTTGCGAGCAGTGCCAGTGCGTCCAACCCTAACATCTGTCCGATACTGACATTGGCTTCTTTTACCGGAGGAGTATGTGGCAGCGTTAAGCTATAAATCCCCAGCAAAATTCCGGCGCCAGCCGTCAAGTAAAACATCTCAACGCCAGTTTCCCACTTCATCCAACTTAGGGTGGAACCCGCGACAATCCAGCCGATGGTTCCCAGCACACGAATCAACGGGAAGTCTTTTTCCGTATCCTGAATGTTTTTCATTGCCAGCGTATTGCTCATCGCCAGCGTTGGGTAATACGTCAATTGACTGAGAAAAATGACGAAGTTGATGGCAGCCGGTGAGTTACCACCAGTCATCATTTTTGCTGCGGCGAACATCAGCAGACCGCCGAGAATGTGCAGGGCGGCCATCACGTGTTGTGCGGCAAAGAACCGGTCCGCAATCATCCCCACAAAAACCGGAGCAATGATTGCTGCAATGGGGCCGACCGCATACGTCCAGCCAATGTCGCCTGCTGAAAAGCCAATTGTTCCCAGATAATTCGGTGCCGTGACGAACCACGCGCCCCAGACAAAAAACTGCAAGAACATCATCGCCGACAATTGCAGGCGGATTTTCGCATTCATAGTTTTATATCTCTCGCTTTGGTTGGGTTGTGAAATCGTTGGTGACGCTTTTTATGAAAGCGCGGCGGATTCTACCCGACTCCACTGGTTAAGGCGAGAGGGGAGAAGTTTGAAATCCAGGCTTGCCATGCCGAATCGGATTGAGTAAAAGCTGGCTGCACTCATTTTTGTAACCTGTATCTCAAACCTTCATTGAACCTTATGGCAGAGCAAAACTTATTTATCGGGATTGACCTGGGCGGAACCAACATCAAAGCAGCGCTGGTCAACACGGACACGGGCGAAATTGCCGCAACGCGTTCGACGCCTACACACGCCCGCGAAGGGCACGACGCAGTCATCGCTCAAATGGCGGTGCTGGTCGAAGAAATCATCCTGGCCAGTAACAAAGCCAAAACCGACATCGGGGGCATTGGCGTTGGCATTCCTGGCGCGCTGGACCTGGAAAAAGGGGCGACGATCTTTTTACCGAATTTGCCCGGCAATTGGCGCAACGTGCCAGTGCGCGACCAACTTTCCAGGCTGAGCCATTTGCACGTGGCGATTTTGAACGACGCGCGTTCAATGACCTTGGGCGAAGGGAAGTTCGGCGCGGGACGCGGTTTCGACACGGCTTGTTACACGCTGGGAACCGGAATCGGCGGCGGACTGGTTTTGAATGGCCAGCTTTATCTGGGTATCAACGGTTCGGCAGGGGAACTCGGCCACATCAGCGTAGACCTCAACGGCCCCAAGTGCGGTTGCGGCAGTCGCGGCTGCATCGAAGCCTACGCTTCCGGCCCGGCCATTGCCGCGATGGGCATGAAGGATGTTGTGCAAGGCCGCAACACCATCATGGCTGAAATGTGCGAGGGCGATTTGAACAAGATTACGCCCGAACTGGTTTGCGAAGCCGCTCGCCGAGGCGACGAAGCCGCCCGCGAAATTTACGAATTCGCCGGAACGATCATCGGCGCGGGAATCGCGAATGTGATTACGGCTGTCACGCCGCGCCGGATCGTCATCGGCGGAGGTGTTGCGGCTGCGGGAGAATTGATTCTCGATCCGATTCGCCGCTCTATGCGCTCACGCGTTTTTCTGGTGGATTCGCTGCAGGTCGAAGTTGTCGCCGCCCAGCTTGGCAACAACGCGGGGTTGGTCGGTGCGGCAGTCTGGGCAAGACAACAGCTTGAAGGAAAAGGGAAATGACGCTGAACGTTGCCACGCTGACAGTCGAACAGTTTGCCAAAACGATTGATCATTCGTTGCTGCAACCACAGTTAACGAAAGAAGAGGTCGTCGCCGGTTGTGAGCTTGCCGCGCAATACCACGTCGCTTCGGTTTGCGTGAAGCCATATCACGTTAATCTTGCGGCAAAACTGCTGGCTGAATCTGATGTGTTGGTCAGCACCGTTGTTGGATTTCCTCACGGCAGTTCGACGACTGAAACCAAATTGGCCGAAGCTCGGCAGGCACTGGAAGAGGGCGCAGTTGAACTCGATATGGTCATCAATTACGGCCAATTACGCTCCGGCAAAGTTGAGTACGTGGCTCGCGAAGTCAAAGCCATTTGTGATCTGGCGCATTCGCGCAACGCTAAAGTCAAAGTCATTTTTGAAAATGCCCACCTGACTGACGAACAGAAAATTGCCGCCTGCCGAATCTGCGACGAAGCCAAGGCCGACTGGGTGAAGACTTCAACGGGCTTTGCTCCGACCGGAGCCACCGTCGCCGACATCCGGCTGATGCGCGCCAACGTCAGCGACCGCGTTCAGGTCAAAGCCGCTCACGGCGTCAGAACTCTGGCCGCTGCGCTGGAAATGATCGAAGCCGGTGTGACTCGCATCGGCGCAACGGCTACAGCGACAATGTGCGACGATTTCGTCAAATGGCGGGCTGGCGAACTGAAGATTGAGCGCGCCGAACCGACAGGCGGTTACTGAAATGACAAACATCAAAGTCGGAGTCGTCGGAACAGGTTTCATCGGCCCCGCGCACATTGAAGCTTTGCGGCGTTTGGGAATTGAAGTCGCGGGCTTGGTTGGCAGCAGCCCGGAACGGGCAACAGCGAAAGCGGATGAAATTGGCATCGGAAAAGCCTACGAATCCTTTGAAGCCTTGATTGCTGATCCACAGATCAGCGTCATTCACATCACCTCGCCAAATCATCTGCATTACTCGCAAGCCAAGGCCGCACTCGAAGCAGGGAAGCACGTCGTTTGCGAAAAGCCCCTGGCGATGAATCCGCAACAATCTGCCGAACTGGTGGCACTGGCGAAAGAGCGAAAGCTGGTCAACGCCGTCAATTTCAACATCCGGTTTTATCCGATTGTTCAACAAGCGCGTGTGATGGTGCAGAGCGGCGAAATCGGCGACGTGTTCATCGCGCAAGGTTCGTATTTGCAGGATTGGCTATTACTGCCGACGGATTGGAACTGGCGATTGGAGCCAGAGCTTGGCGGCAAAATGCGAGCCGTTGCCGACATCGGTTCACATTGGCTGGACCTGATTACGTTCATCACCGGCTTGCGAATCAAAGCTGTCAGCGCGGATTTCGCCACGTTCATCCCTCGGCGCAAGAAGCCCAAAAAGCCAGTTGACACCTTTTCCGGCAAGTTGCTGACCGCCGAAGATTACGAAGAGCAGGAAATCACCACAGAAGATTACGCGACGATCATGTTGCGGTTTGAAGATGCAGAGCGCAGAGGCAATTCATCTTGGCCAAGAGGTGTGCTGACCGTTTCTCAAGTCAGTGCTGGGCGAAAAAATCGGTTGAGCTTTGAAATTGACGGTTCGCAATCGTCGCTCAGTTGGAACAGCGAACGCCCGGACGAATTGCTGATCGGCCATCGGGATCGCCCAAATGAATTATTGCTGAAAGACCCTGCGCTGCTGGCGGCGGAAGCTCGCCAGTTCACATCGTATCCCGGCGGTCACAACGAAGGATTCCCCGACACTTTCAAACAGCTTTATTCAGCGATTTATCGCTACCTGCAAGCGGGCGATTTCGCTGCCCAGCCTGATTTCCCGACGTTTGAAGACGGCAATTATGAACTGGCTTTAGGAGAAGCGATTTTTGTCAGCGCTCGCACAGGCCAATGGGTCAATGTGGGTTTGGGCGATCAATAAGCCAGAAGGTTTTGGTTGAAAATTCACTGGCCATAGTGGATTATCCGCCAGAAATCACATCACGACGCGCACGGCCCTCACGCTGAATGCGCGCCACCTTTTAATCCCAAAAACTCTCGAAAGGGGTATTGATGAAACTAAAAACACTCAATCTGATCACCTTGTTGGTTTGCACGCTGGCATTGACTGTTTCGGCTTTTGCGCAGGACAAAGCTGCTTCCCAGGATGTGCCCAAACTGACCGTTGACAATGCGAAACATGAATTCGGCAAAGTTAAAGAAGGCGAAGAGGTCAAGCATGTCTTCAAAATCAAAAACGAAGGAAAAGCGGAACTCGTGATTCTCAATGTGTCTCCTGCTTGCGGTTGCACTGCCAGCGACTTTACCAAATCGCTTGCCCCAGGCGCTGAAGGCACTGTGACGTTGACGGTGAAAACGACTGGCATGAATGGCTGGACTGAACGATACGCCGAAATTATCTCCAACGACAAATCCCAGCCGGACCTGAAGTTGTGGATGAAGATGGACGTTCAGAAGGCTGACGCGGCTCAAACTGGAAAAAATTGATTTGCAGCGTGTAAGTCTTTAGGGCTAAGACACAGCTTTGATCAAAGCGCGTAATGGATTTGGGGATCCAGGTCTCTTTCGCGCTTTTCGTTTTTATTTGAGCGCAAAAATGCGCACGCCCAAAAATCGTTTACCAAACAATTTTAGAACGTGCGCCGAATCAGGCGAGATCAAATCCCACCTTACTCCAATCAGGAGACCACTTATTCACCTTTGTCTTTCTTTTTGCTGTCTTTGTCTTTTTTCTCTTTTTCCTTCTTTTCTTTCTTCATGGCTTTGTCATCGTTTAGCGCTGGCGCAGGTTTGAACTTCTTGGGCAATTCGGTGCCGGTGGCAGTGGATTTGGTTTCCACAATGTCGCCTTTCATGCCGCCCAAAGCTGACAGCAGTTCATTCTTTTCCTTTTCCGGGACTTTGAATTTGTCCAAGGTCTTGACCAGGTCTTCAACCAAAGCGCCGAACTCGCCATCGGTGACTCCCATATGTTTGTGGGCGTCTTTCATGTTCAGACCTGCGTATTTGCAAGGGCCGCCAGTCGCCATACACATAAACGCTTTTAGGTTTGTGACCAGCCGCTCAGCATTGCTTTCGGCGAATTTTTTGTTGATTCTCGTATCCGCAAGCACATTTCCCGCAAAATCATCCACGACAGCCGAAATGGCTTTTTCGCCTCCAAGCCGGTCGTAAAGCGATTGACCTTGAGCCAGTCCCGAAATGGAAACTGCCATCAACAAACATGCACAGAGCAAAATCGTCTTTAGATTCTTCATTCGTTGTCTCCTTGAGAAGTAAGTTGAAAGTTATTGCAAGGTAGCTGGGGGAATTCATATCGCCCCTGCAAACAAGTTTACGGAGTGAATTCTCAAGCGGATTTGCAGACCGGAAATTTCTTCTGGTGGTGAAGATTAGAATTTGGCTGAGCGTCTTCGTTCAATTTCGCGGCACAGGCTTTCATATCCGCGAGCCATTGCCCAATGATGGTTCCATTGAAAGACAGGCTTGAAAATTGGTGATAGCCATTTCAGCAACGGTTTGTCGGCGCGCAACCGCCAATCGAACGCGATAAATGTTCCATCGCCTTCTGGCGTAAGCGACCATTTACCGCTGCCGACAAAATCGCCTGTGGCTGTAATTTCGATGGTATGTGGTTTGGTGTGCTGCACGACTTCGGCTGTCCAGCGAAGCCTGTAAGGAAGCCAGCCCTTGGTAAAGAAATGAACTTTGTCGCCCACGTGATCTTCACGGCCTGAAGCCTCAAAGTCGGCTTTCAAGTAAACATCCGGCCACCATCGCGGATACTCTTTGCCTTCTTTCAAGATGTCATACACCAGTTCACGCGGAGCGGCGACTTTCCATTCGGTCAGAAACGCGTATTCGTTTGCGGGCATTGATCGGTTTAAACCTCCGGATTGATTTTCGACGGAAGGTACGCAGTCAAAGGCAGGATTAGATTTTCGGTCACAGAGATTCTTTTGCGGGTTTTGACCGGAATGAATCTTTCAACAACAGGTAAAGAATAACGGCCAGCACGGCAAAGAAGAGAAAGATGACGATAATTTTGATGACGCCAAAAATGGTTGTGGCAACGATCAAGCCGCTACGCAGGCTTTCCGTCACCAGCAAAGCGGTTGTCGCGATGGAAGCAATGGTGGCAATTAGTTTGAAAACCCAGGCAAACATTTTATTTCTCCTTTACCTTTCGCGTGACTGGCCAAGCACCAAGCCGCCTTACTTCTTTTTACCGTTTTCGTGGCTGGCCAGGGCTAAGCCTGAAGAGTGCAGTTCAATATCGCCGCTGGAGGACCGTAACACGATGACAGGGGAGTTGGCGGCGGCATTGTGTTCCAAGGTTAACTGCTGCTGGCGTTTGGGCGATTCCTGATCCTCAAAACCGCTGACCTTCACGCGGCCACGCTCGGTTCCGGCATCAAGCTTGAAATCACTGTCTTCGGGAACGGCAATTTGAATGCGTCCGCGGTCGCTGGTGGCTTTGACGTTTCCCGTCAGTTTTTCATCCGTGGAAAGGTTGATTGAACCGGATGAAGTCGTCACGATCATGGGGCCGCGAAAGCCTTGCACGGTCACATCTTCACGTGTGGTTTCGATTTCGGCGGAACCATTGGCTTCTTCCACTTCAATGGCGGAGTTTTCTGCGTTGATCTTGAGTGCACCGCCGACACGATTCACCTGGACGCGTTGCGAAGAGGTTTTGACCGTCAGATTGCCGATGATGTTTTCGGCTTCCACGCGCGAATGTTCGGCTGAAACAATGACGCTTCCCTGAATTTCAGAAAGGTTGATGCGGCTGTTATTGGTGTCTTCGACAGTGACTAGGTTTTGTTTGTCGGTCAGCTTCGCTTCGCTGCTGATGGATTGAATTTCGATTTGCGTGTTTTGCGCGCGAAGCTTCAACGGGCCAACGGATTCGCCGATCTTGATATTGCCGCCATTGGCCGACAGCGTCACCGAACCGTGAATTTCTCCCAGACTGATTTCACGACTGGAATCTGTCACGCTGACGTTGCCCTGAATTGCAAACAGTTCGACCGAACCCAGCGGGTTTTCAATTTTCAGGTCGCCGGAATTGTTCTTGATCTCCAGCTCTTTGCTGTTTCGAATGATGTGGCTGCCTCGCAAACCATTTAGTTTGACGGAGCCGCTGACGTTGGTAAATTCGACACCGCCGAACTGAGTCGGCGGCAAGGTCAGAATTAGAGTGTTATTGAAATCGTTTTGAATTCCGTTGGCGACGGCTGAAATCTGTATGTTCTTTCCAGCGGGAGTAATTTGCAGTCCGATGTTGCGGGCTGCCTGATTGGCTTCTTCCTGATTGTTCGCTCGAATGTGTTGAACCAAGCGAGCCGTTGGTGATGAACCGTCCAGAGAAGAGATTTCGACATCACCCTTAAAATCATTGATCACAATGCGGTTTTCGCCGGTGACTGTAAATTGTTGCGCTGGTTCGTCCTCTACATTGAACCGGTTGCCCCATAATCCCATTTGGCCGAGTTTGAATTCAAACCCTTGCAGATGCTGGCGATTTATTGCCAGATAGTTGGACGTCAGTCCGCCTCCGACCAATAGCGCCATCACCAAAATGGCCACCGGAGAGAATGCCGAAATCCGCTTTCCGTCTTCCGGGCGGTGGCCGTATTGGCGCAACACTCTGCCGACGATGAATGCCAGCAGCAGAAAGAACCAATACTGACCGAACAGAACCAGTACAGATCGATCGCCTCTGAGATTTGCTGCCAGCAAGATGCCGCCAATTGCCGTCACCATCATGCCGCCAACAGGCGAACGCGGATGGCGATCAATCAAGTACCCAAAGACACGAACCAATCCTGCCAGAATCAGAAAGATCGGCCAGAGCTTGGTTAGCCATTGCATGGCAACCGATCCGCCTGGCGCAGCAAAAAGGAAAACGCCAAGCCCGATCAACGCAATTCCAAGCAGCAATGTGGCGATTCGTTTAAGCATCTTTCAATTTGTGAGCACAAGCTTTAACAGGAATGGTTTGCGGGCCAGGCAGTCCGCCTGAAGGCGGGCCTGAACGCCTTACCCGTCAAAACGACGATCCGCTCTGGCAAATTCACGCGTCTGGCCTTCCAGATTCGACTGAATGACCGAAGGCGGCGGAGTTCGATAAATGTTGTCTTGAGGCGGTTGATTTCGATTGCGGCGAAATTCGTTGAGCAGGTAAATCCCTGCGGCAACAAGCAAAAGGGGCCAAAAGCGGCGTGTCTGGGCAGGGAACATAATGTGGAGCGTTGTTAGCGCGCCAATGGCAACCAGCAATCCACCCCACAAGTTCGTGCGAGCGCGCATAAACTGGCGTAACTGTTCATCTTCTTCGGTCAGATTGGCTCCGGTGCGTTGCCGCTGAGCCGACCGGAACGCGTCATAAAGCGAATACACATACACTGCGAAACTGGCCAGTGCGCACGTGACTTCCAGTGTGGAGTGAAAAACATCCGCCAGAGTCCACAACCCTGCGGTGATCACGAAATGCACCAAAGCTTTAACAGGTTGCCCATTGTATGCTGCGCCAAGCCCTGGAATCAGACCCAGCAAAAGAGCCAATAAAGGAGATTTGCCTTCAGTCTGTGGTGGTTGCACCTGACCATTTCCCCGCTGCCGCAACAACTCGACTCCGGCGACAATACAATCCTGACAATACGGATACCCTTTAATACGATGGTCGCAAGCCGGACAAAGATTGCGATCGCAAGAACTGCATCGAGCGCTGGCCAGATTAGTTGGATGGTAGGTGCATTTCATTTCGTGGGAAAATCAATCTCCGATGGTTGCAGGAAAAGTCGGCCTAAAAAATTGGGATGAGCGCTGAATAAGGCGGCTCATCCCCGGTTTGGTTGTTCAACCTGGAATCATTTTTTCAGGTGTTGCGTACGCTGTTGCTGTGCTTCCAGTTTTGATTCGTTTGAGCCGTCAGCTTGCGCCTTCATCTCCGGTGTCGTTTGCGGTTGCGCGGCTGGTGCCAAAGGAATTGAATTTACCGATGGCAAGGGCGCTTTTCGTGTTTCGCCAATCAACCCTAATTGAACGGTGTTCAAGGCGCGTTGACCCTGGTTCATAAACTGTTCAGCCTGCTTGGTCGTATGGGAAGCCATTCCTTCAAGGCTGCCGAAGCGAGAGAGCACCAGTAGACTGCTGGCGGCAAAAATCAACATTGCCGCAGCCATTTCAGCGGTCATCATCACGTGCGCAGCATTGCGCGAAAATGTAAATAGAGATTCTTTGATGCGTTGCGCTGGGGAAACTTTACGGATGCCAACGGTGGCAGCCAAAATGCGATCTTGTAAGAATGGCGGAGCTTCCAGTTCCGTGTCTTTGATTTCGTGGCAAATTTCGATTGCATCTTCGATGCCGGCCATTAACCGGCGGCATTTGGAGCATTTTTCAAAATGGGCCTGGAAGGTATGGAAGGTGGGTGCCAGCAGCACACCGTCAAAGTAGCGTTCAATCAACCGGTCGAACTCATTGCAACTGAGCATTTCGCCGGTGGTCGTGGCGGCAATGATGCGCGAATCCAAGCCTGCAGGTTTTTCATAATCGTCTGCGCCAATGCTGTTGAGCGTTTTCATCATTGCCCGGACATCGTCAAAAAGCTGGCGGCAATCCCGGCAAATCAGCCTGTGCCCGGCACATTCTGCACGGGCGCGCGAATCCAATTCGGCATCCGCATAATCTGAAAGTAAATCTTGAAATTTAAGACAATCCATCACACCACAGTTTGGAAGTAGTAAACAGTAATCAACAGAATGAAATGCTTGCCCGCACGTCCTGCCGACGACTGACTGCTAGTTAAAACGTTTCGACGACTTTCATTCGTCGCATAATCTTGGCCAATTCAATGCGGCCTCTATTGATGCGTGATTTCACTGTGCCGATCGGAATTTGCAGAATGTCTACAATTTCCTGATATGTCAGCTCTTCGATGTCGCGCAAAATGACGCATTCGCGCAGGTCAGGTTGAAGCTTTGAAATCGCCCCATGCACTTGTTTGGCCCGTTCGAACCGTTCAACTCCGCGATCCGGCGCGTCGTGGCGACTTTCCAGGTGATATTCATGGTCGCCAATGTCATCGCCAAGATCGGTTGGAGTGCGGACGCGACGGCGGTAATCGTCAATAATCAGATTTCGCGCCAGCCGCATCAGCCAATTGGCCAAATCTCCGGCTTGGGGGTCATATTGCTCCAAAGAACGGTAAACGCGCACAAAAACTTCCTGTGCCAAGTCTTCAGCGGATTCGTGGCGACCCGTGAACCGGTAAGCCAGGTTGTAGACTCGGCGCGAGTATTCGTGAACGACCTGTTCCCAGGCTGCGCTGTCTCCGGCACGGCATCGCCGCACCAATTCTGCATCCGATTTTATCAATGCCGCATTGGCTCCCACTGTAGTTTGGTCTCTCCTGATCAATTTTTTACCTCAAGGTCCGTCCGTTGAGTCTTGTCTCCGGTTGCCCTAACGAGACGGGGGGGATAAAGGTTCCTGCCAAATTCCGCAATCACTTGATTGCCTTTACGCTAGCCGGTTTTGCGAAAATGTCGTCCGTAATCGGGGTATCCAGCTTGACGGAAGCGTAATTCACGCGATTCTGCTGAATTCCATCTCTGTAAAAGTCCACTATGTTCGGAAACTTAACGCCATCGTAAGTTACCCATTGAAAGAATCGGTATTCGTTTTTAACCAAACCGCCCGCTTCTGATTTTTCATAAATTAGACTCAGTGGCAAATGAGTATTCCGATCCAGCCAAAGATAAGCCGGAGTGTCCGGTTTTATCTGAATCAAGACGACATCGGCGCGTTCACCTGGACGAAGCTCTTCGCGTCCTGCAAACCGTACCGAAACTCCCTCGGCCTTCCAGAGAAGGCGAAGAATCCGATCAATATCGAATTGGCTATCTTCAAGGTGTGCTTTTATTTGTAGATCGGTTTGATCTTTTAAGGTTTCGGCGTCGCCATCATAAACCCAGCCTGTTTGCCCTACATTTACCTGGATTCGGCGGTCTTTCTTCTTGCCTTTTCCAAAATCTATCCGCTCTTTGTCAAAAGCGACAAACCAATAAGTAAATGGCGCTGGTACAGTTGAGACTCCCTGGTCAAAAGGGGTGAATTGGCCATTTGCCAGTAGCGTTTTGAAATTCAAGTATCGTTCTCCGCCACGAATTTCAATCACTTGTTTAATTAACTGCGCGCCAAGCTCGACATTTTTAGGATCTCTAGGATCCGCTTTTTGCGCCAGAGTGTGGATTGGAAGCACGGCAAGAAATGCAGCCACGAATAATTTTGAAGCTAATTTACTCCATCCATTTACCGGTTGGGCCATTGAAACAATCACCTTTGACTCCTTCTTTATTGGGCGGTTTCCAAGTGAAGAAGATTATACCGTGCTGATAGCCGGGGTGGTAGCAGTTCAAAACATCCAATACACGGAGCCAGTCTGAAACCTCTTTCTTTCCAGGATATCAGACCTTTCAAGTGGGAAATGATAATAAATTGGAAAAGAAATGTTCGTGATGCTGTCTACACGTAGGTGATTCGTGATTTCTGGGCAATGTTCTGGCGGACAGTCGGAAATTTGGTTTTATGTAAAAAGATATGGCAGGCACTAATTAAAAAATCAAATTTCTTGAAGAGTTTGCTGTTTTTTACTACCATCTGTGTGTCCCAATAGCGGCATTCCTGCCGTAAAAATATTTAGACTTACCCAAATCAAACTAAGCAGAGCTTTTGCTGGAAAAATCACTTGGAAATTGCCGATTCAAGTTTATGAATCGGTTTTTATGCCATGCACTATTACTCCGCGCGATTGTGGTGCGTGGACCTACCCCATTCAAAACTTTTGTTTCCAGGAGGGAATCAAATGAAAAGTTTTTGCTTTACACGAACCACTCTCCTCTCGCTGATGCTGACCTTGTTGGGAGTGTCAATCGCTTTTGGGCAAATTACGCGCAGTAGTTTGAGCGGAGCGATTACAGATCAAAATGGCGCGGTTGTTTCCAACGCCAAAGTTACCGCAAAGCAGGTCACCACAGGGGAAAGTTTCACGACAACTGCTGATGAACAAGGCGCATTTATTTTTGCCTCACTGCCTGTCGGCCCCTATTTAGTGACGTTTGAAGCAACTGGCTTCAAACGATTAGAAGTCCAAAACGTCATTTTGGAAGTCGCCACCCCCGCCAAACTAAACGCGGCTTTGGAAATCGGACAAGTTTCGGAAGCCGTCGTGGTTACAGGAGGCGCGCAGGAGGTGGTCAACACCTCAAGTCCGACGCTGACCAATGTGATTAACATTAAACAAGTGCAGGACCTGCCCTTGGCCGGGCGTAATCCGGTGGATTTGGCGCGTTTGCAGGCCGGGATTGCTGTAAGCGGTGACAACACCCGAACCGCTTCCGTCGGCGGATTGCGTGGTAGCGCGACGAATATCACGCAGGATGGCATCAATGCGATGGACAATTTTGTGAAGACGGATTCTTTCTTCGCATTGACCGCGCCATCGCTTGATTCTGTCAGCGAATTCAGTATTACGACAGGAACCGTTGGTTCCGACGCCGGACGCGGCGTTGCTCAGGTTGGCATGGTCACGCGTTCCGGTTCCAATGAATTTCATGGAAGGTTGTTCTGGCAGATTCGCAACGATGCATTGAATGCCAATACATTTTTCAATAATGCCGTTGGAACACCGAAGCAGATTCAACGCCAGAACTGGTTTGGCGGAAACATTGGCGGACCTTTGTGGTTTCCGAAAAAAGTGTTCGGACCGGCGGCTTACGATGGGCGCAATAAGACCCTTTGGTTCTTCAGCTATGAAGCCTTCCGCGAACCTTTTTCGGCGACACGCAACCGTACCGTGCTGACTGCAGAAGCACGGAAAGGGAATTTCAGCTACGTTGGCGCAAATGGCCAGACG
Organism: uncultured Heliomicrobium sp.; assembly: GCA_964570175.1. Taxonomy (GTDB): domain Bacteria; phylum Acidobacteriota; class Blastocatellia; order RBC074; family RBC074; genus RBC074. The sequence goes on from CAZMXG010000002.1 coordinate 95,212, forward strand.
CAAACGGTCAATCTGCTCAACCTGGGTAATTTCAAAAACCTCAATACGTTTACAACTTCGATCCTGAACAGTATGCCAGCCTCCAACAATACATTGGTTGGTGATTCCCTGAACACCGCTGGATACAGGTATAACGTGGGCGGTTCCGATCCAAGCGATAAGTATGTGGGACGCTTGGACCAACAACTGTTGCAGAATTCAAAAATTGGCTCACACAAGCTGGAATTTGTGTATAACCACGCGAACTTCCTGATTAAGCCGGATACTTTCAACGCGATCGAAGCGCCGTTCCCGGGCGGAATTAACGCCTTCCAGTCCTCGAAGCGAATTTTGACCACGGCTGCAATTCAGTCCACGTTTGGATCGCGCATGACCAACGAAGTTCGTGTTGGCCATCAACGCGCACCGGTTGGGTTTTTGCGCGACGCTCCGCCGAGCAATCCTTTTTTCACCGCCTTTAACTCCGTGACGACCTTCGACAATACTTTTATGTCGCAGGGACGTAACACGATGGTCTACGAGTACATTGATAATTTCACTTTGACTGCCGGTTCCCATACGTTCCGAATGGGAACGGACATCCAATCCATCACTGCGTTTACTTTCAATGACGCAGGCATCCAGCAAACCATCAATCTGGGCACGAACGCCGCCAACCAGGATGGAATCGTTGCCGCCGGATTTCCAAACCTGCCTGCGGGCGCAACCGGAACGGCCATCGTAAATCGAGCCCGTTCGGTTTACGTGGACCTGGTTGGAATGCTTGGCACATCGTCAAAGACGTTCAACATAACCTCGCCGACTTCGGGGTTTGTTCCCGGAGCCACTCGCGAGCGCATTTTCAAACAGCGCGAAGTAAGCCTTTACATCCAGGATCAATGGAGAATGCGGCGCAACTTCACGCTCAATTACGGCACGCGCTATGAATTCCAGGGCGTTCCCTACGAATCCAAAGGCATTGCCATTCAGCCTGTGGGCGGACTCGCGGGATTGTTCGGCATTTCCGGCGAAAATAACCTGTTCAATCCCGGATCGCTGAAAGGCTCTGCGACGACTTCGATTGATCTGGTCAATGGCGACACCGGCATCAAACTGTACAACAACGACTGGAACAATTTTGCTCCGTTCGTCGGTATCGCGTATTCGCCCAGCGCCGAACATGGACCGTTGAAATGGATTTTTGGCTCAAGCGGGAAAAGCTCCATCCGGGCTGGGTATTCGATCAGCTATTTGCACGATGGCTTCACGGTTGTCAGCAACGCGCTGGGAACTGGCACGACGAATCCCGGATTGATTCAGAGTGCAGCCAACAATAATCCGACGGGAGTGCTGACTTCTGCCGGAGTTGCGCTAACGACTCCGACTTTCCAAATTCCAATCACAGACGCCCAGAATTTCAACATCAACAATTCGAATGGTCTGTGGACGTTCGACCCGAATCTGCGCGTGCCCTATGTCCAGCAATGGTCGTTCGGCATTGAGCGCGAAATCGCCAACAACACTGCTGTCGAAGCTCGCTATGTTGGAAACCATGCGATCAAGGTTTATCGCGCGGTGGACTTCAACGAAGTCAATATCTTCGAAAACGGCTTCTTGCAGGAATTTCTGAATGCGCAGAAAAACCTGGCGGCCAGAGGCGGATCCAGCTTCGCTCCCGGCGTGGCCGGAACGGTTGCTTTGCCAATCCTGGACAAGCTGTTTGCCGGTTTGGCGGCGACTTCGGCATATTCCAGCACGACGTTTATCAACAACCTGACCAATAATAACGTTGGAGCGATGGCGTTCACACTGGCGAACAATCCGGTTTACAGAACGAACCGGGCCAGTCTGACTCCCAACTTCTTCCTGGCAAATCCCAATGCTTCATTTGCTCGCGCTGTGACGAACAATTCGTTTTCCAATTATCATTCGTTGCAGTTGGAAGTGCGCCGTCGCATGGCGAAAGGGTTGATGTTCCAGGCGGACTACACCTTCAGCAAAGCCATCACGGACAGCGAAGGCAGTCAGAGCACCCTGGAAACCTTCCGCACATTGCGTAATTTGCGGCTGGACCGCCACCGAGCCGGCTTCGATCAACGGCATCGTTTTGTGTCGAACTTCCTATATGAACTGCCTTTTGGTACTGGCAGACACTTCCTGAATAGCGGTTTTGCTCCGCTACGCAAGCTGGCGGAAGGCTGGAATTTCGGCGGAATCATCACTTTACAATCAGGCAATCCGATTTCCATCTTTGCCGGACGTTCGACCATTAACCAATACACGACTGCCATTCCAGCGGTCTTTACCGGATCGAACTTTGACACCTTCAAAAATGCGACCGGAATTTTCAGGCGTCCGGATGGAATTTTCTTCTTCGATCCGAACCTGATCAACATCACGACAAATGCGACGACGGGGCAAATTACGGCGGCGACCTTGAAAGACGGTTTGCTGGCGGCTCCTGCTCCGGGCGTGCTAGGGAATTTCCCGCGCGCGGAAATTGCCGGTCCCAGTTTCTGGCAGGCGGATTTCAGTCTTACCAAACGAACGAAGTTCTTTGAAAAGGCCGACCTTGAATTCAAGGCGACTTTTTACAACGCGTTTAACCATGCCAATTTCTCAATTGGCAGTTTGAACTTCGATCAGGCGAATTTTGGCCGCATTACGGGAACCACCGGTTCTTCGCGCATCATTCACTTCATTCTGGGCATTAATTTCTAAGCCCAGCATGGGGAGCAACGAAAGCGATCAGCTTTCTGAAAAAAACACCGTCGAGGCAAAGAAATATCTTTCGCGCCTCGACGGTGCTTCTTATTTCAGGGCCGGAAATTTTTTAGCCCTGCAATTGCGCTAGAAAATACACCCTTGTCGGCGGCAACTCTGAGCTGAGCAACTAACAGCCACTTCCCAAATCATAAAGAGAAAGAAGTTGACGGTATTCAGCCCATTCAGTACACTCCGGCGCGCTAGTGGTCGTGACTCACACCGGCATTGAACCCCAGAGAATTACCTCGCTTCAGCAGATTGTCCCCTGATGGTTTGAACTACTTTTTTACTGGGAATCTGTTACTAATTCTTCAGGGGGCGGCGCTAGCAACTCTAGTCTTCTCGACAAATAAAATGCATTGGAATTCACCGCTGTTCGGCGAGGCGAAATTACGTTATGTGTTTCCTGCATTTCGCACCCCATTCGTATTTTATTTTGCCAATTGCTTCTTCGGAGGTTGGGCGACATCAATCAACAATTAACCCGGCGCCAACTGTGAGCCAGGAGAGAAGTATTTGACATGCCTACTTCACGCATTTCGTCACGATTATTCCATAACAAGGCCTTATTCCTTTTTTGTCTGAGCTTATTGATCGCCCTTCCAATGATACGGGGATGGCATTCTTCCCGCGCTGCCAAGCAAAATGATCAGCATCAGGCACCGCCGGAAAGAAACCCGTCTCCATCCAGCTATCGAAGTTCAACAGGCCGGCACAAACTGCGCGTCTATGACTCTCAGATGGCAGGAGAATTAAAACGCCTTGGCGCTCGACAGGTGGCGGATTATGGTTCGTTTCAAGTGTTTGATGCCGATGAAACTGCCGTCCAAACCATGAGGAAAAGCGACGCGATCAGGTTCAGTGACGAAGACAATCTGATTTTGCTGAATTCTGCTGTACTGGACACTACAAAAGCAGAACTCCAGCAAGACCGGAGCAAACGCGTGAGTTTAGATGACGAAGATGCTTCGCTTCATCTGGTGCAATTTGCCGGACCCGTCAGGCCAAGCTGGTATGCCGCTTTGCAGGCGACCGGCGTCAAAATCGTCAACTACATTCCAAACAATGCTTATCTGGTTTATGGCGATTCGCGGCAACTGACCAAATTTTCGTCCTGGGCTTCTACTGCGGACTATGTGCAGTGGAACGGAGAATACAAAGCCGCTTTCAAGATTGATCCTGCCATTTACGCCAGGATGCGTGGCAGAAGTTTGGATGCACTGCAAGAAAGCGATCTTTTCGCCATCCAACTGGTTGCCGATGGCAATGGAAACCAGACCACGCGGTTGACGATTGAAAATCTGAAGACCGAACCGATTCGCAGCCAATACGGAATTCTGCGCTTCGTCAATATCATCGTGAAATTGCCGGTTTCCGCCGTGGATCGCCAGTTGGCTGCGCGACCTGACGTGGTTTCGATTTCCCGGTATCTGGTCCCCGAAAAATTCGATGAACGGCAAAATGTGATTATGACAGGCAATTTGACCGGCAATAACCCGACGCCCAGCAATTACCTGACCTACCTGACCAACCAGGGATTCACGCAAGGGCAGTTCGATACATCCGGGTTTGCCGTAAACGTAGTGGACAGCGGAATTGATAACGCGACGACTTCACCAAATCATTTTGCGCTTTACACGGGAGGCCTGACGTCGAACCCCAGCCGCGTAAGTTTCAACCGGTTGGAAGGAACGCCGAATGTGGGAACCAGCACGTTGCTGGGATGCGACGGGCACGGCACTATCAATGCCCATATCATTGGAGCGTTTGTGCCGACCGGATCGCCGTTTGATGCCTTTCCGCACGCGGATGCCAATGGGTTTCGATACGGGCTTGGGGTTGCGCCGTTTGTCCGGCTTGGCTCGACGGTGGTTTTCGATCCGAACATCTGGACTTTTCCCAGCCTGCCAAACATCGAATCTCGCGCGTATAACGATAACGCGCGCATCAGCAGCAACAGTTGGGGAACGAACGTCGGCGGCGCTTACAACATTGACTCGCAAGCTTATGACGCGCTGGTTCGCGACGCGCAACCGGTCGGTGCAGCTATCGAACAGGCTGGCAATCAGGAAATGGTGATTGTCTTTTCCGCTGGAAACCAGGGACCTGCTGCAAGCACCATCGGTTCTCCGGGCACGGCGAAAAACGTCATCACCGTTGGAGCGGCGGAAAACGTTCTGAGCATCGGCGGCAGTGATGGATGCGGCATTGCCGACACAGGAGCGGACAACGCCAACGACATCACTGGGTTTTCCAGCCGGGGCCCGACAACGGATGGACGCAGCAAACCGGAAATCGTGGCGCCCGGATCGCACATTACCGGCGGCGTCGCCCAAGTTTCCAGTCCTCCCTCAACCGGTCAGGGAGATGCCTGTTATACCGGCAACGGCATTTGCGGTGGAACCAGTGGCGCAAAGTTTTTCCCTTCCGGGCAGCAGTTTTATACGGCTTCTTCGGGCACCAGCCATTCTGCTCCAGCGGTGGCTGGCGCGGCGGCTTTGTTGCGGCAACGATTCCTCAATGCCAGTCTGACAGCGCCCAGCCCGGCCATGACCAAAGCCGTCCTGATGAATTCAGCGCGGTATCTGACAGGCGCAAACGCCAATGATTCATTATGGTCGAATGCGCAAGGAATGGGCGAAGTCAATCTGACGACCGCTTTTGAGCTTTTCTCAACGCCTTCAGTTTTACGCGACCAGCTTGCGGCGGATACTTTTACCACTACGGGCCAGACGCGGGTTTTGGCTGGAACGATTCAAAGCTCGAGCCAGCCTTTTCGGGTGACATTGGCCTGGACGGACGCGCCCGGTTCAACAACGGGCAATGCTTTCGTCAATAACCTGGACCTGGAAGTGACGGTGGGCGGACAAACGTACAAAGGCAATGTCTTTAGCGGGGCTTCTTCCGCGACAGGAGGTTCTGCCGACATACGCAATAATGCCGAAAGCGTATTTTTGCCGGCTGGCGTCAGCGGCCCGTTCACGGTCAAAATCATCGCATCAAATATTGCCGGTGACGGCGTGCCCGGTTCCGGCGGAGCGCTGGATCAGGATTTTGCATTGGTTGTTGGCAATGCCGTGCTGGAAAGTCAGCCCGTGATTGCGCCGACAGGATCGGCAATCACGGCTGAAAGTTGCGGGACCGGCAACAATGCCGTTGATCCCGGCGAAACTGTGACGGTGGATTTGTCGCTGCAAAATGTGGGCGATGCCAATGCCGCAAACGTGGTCGCCACGCTTCAACCAACCGGTGGCGTGAACAATCCAAGCGCCGCTCAAACCTATGGAGCACTGGCGGCTGGCGCAGCTTCGGTCACCAAATCATTTACGTTTACTGCCAGCGGAAGTTGTGGCGGAACGCTGGTCGCAACTTTGGCGCTGCAAGACGGCGCAACGAATCTGGGAAATGTTACCTATACTTTCACAATCGGCTCGGCGATTGTTTCGACTGTTGCCTTTTCAAACACGGCTGCCATCACCATTCCGAACGGAGCGCCGGGAACGTCAGTCGGCAATGCTTCCCCTTATCCTTCGCAAGTGGCGGTTTCGGGCCTGAGCGGAAACATCAGCAAAGTTACTGTGACGCTGACAGGCGTCAATCATACGTTCCCGGACGATTTGGATATGTTGCTGGTAGGGCCGGGCGGACAAAAAGTAATTCTGATGTCCGATGCGGGCGGCTCAACCGACATTTCCAACGCCAATATCACTTTTGACGATACGGGAACGACCATTCCTGACTCCGCGGCGATTGTGACGGGAACCTACAGTCCGGCAAATCATGACGGCGGAATTACTGATAACTTTTCTTCGCCAGCGCCAACAGGACCGTACGCGTCGTCGTTGTCAGCGTTCAATGGAACTGTGCCAAACGGCACCTGGTCGCTGTACATTGTTGATGATGCGGACGTTGAAGTCGGCAGCATTACCGGCGGCTGGAGCTTGAACGTCACCACATCAATTCCAACCTGTTGCAATGTTGCCTGCCCGTCAATCACAGTGAATCCTCCCACGCTACCGAACGGTTCTTTAGGTAGGCCCTACAGTCAACAATTGTCCCAAACCGGCGGATTGAATCCGCTTACGTTCAGTTTCACGGGAACGTTGCCACCCGGGTTGACTCTTAGCAGCAGCGGATTGCTGTCCGGCACACCGACGGCAACCGGCAGTTTCAGCTTCACGGCTCACGTCGCGGATGGAAATAACTGTCCGGGCTCTCAAGCGTACACGGTGAACATTACGCGATTGCAGTTTTATCCTTTGGCGACGCCGATCCGTTTGTTGGATACCAGGGCGGGAGCGACCATCGGCTGCAATCTTCCGGGAGCGGCGATCAACGGCGGAACTTCCTTTACTCAGGCTGCACGTGGAACTTGCAGCAGCCAAACCATCCCGCCCGATGCGATGGCCATTACAGGAAATATCACGACGGTGGAATCCGGCGGAGGATTCCTGACGCTATATCCCAGTGACGCTGCGTTGCCGTTTGTTGCCAATTCCAATTACGCGGCGAATGAAATTCTGAACAACGTCTTCACGGTTGGTTTGGGCGAACCGGATGGCGCGTTCAAGATTTTCGTTTCTTCAACTACCAACGTCGTTGTGGATGTCACAGGCTATTACGCGCCGCCGACACCCTCTGGGCTGTATTTCCATCCGCTGCCGAAACCGATTCGGTTGCTGGACACGCGCCTGGGAGCCAGCGGCTGTAACACGCCGGAAACCCCGATCCAGGCAGCCACGGATACATTGCAATTGAGTCATCTAACGTGCGACGGCGTGACGATTCCTTCCGCGGCTCGCGCAATTGTCGGCAATGCAACGGTCGTTTCCCCGGGAAGTAATGGCTTCTTGACGCTGTTCCCGGCGAATGCGAGCAGACCATTTATCGCCACGTCGAATTACAGAGCAGGGCAAACGATGAACGGCCCGTTCACCGTTGGATTGACGACAGCCGGAGAGTTCAACATTTATTCGGTTGCGACGACGGAATTGGTAATAGATGTGTCGGGGTATTACAGCACGGAAGCCTCCGATGCTAACGGAACGGGGCTATTGTTCACGGCCTTGCCGCATCCGGTCCGGTTGTTGGAAACCAGAATCGGGCAGCCATCGGGCTGCACCATGCTCAATTCTCAAATCGCAGGCGGTAGCACCCTTACGCAAAACGCTCGCGGAACCTGTGACGGCGTAACGGTTGCCAGCACGGCTTTAGCGGTGGTCGGCAATGCAACGGTTGTTGGCCCGGCAGCAAATGGTTTTTTGACGTTCTGGCCAACTTCCTCGGCAACACAACCGTTCATCGCCAACTCAAATTACATTGCTGGTAAAACCTTTAACCGGCATTTCATCGTCGGGTTGGGAGCAAGCGACGGCGCATTCAAGGTCTTCTCCGCGTCCACCACCGACCTGGTCATTGATATTGCAGGCTATTTTGCGCCCTAAAAAGTGCAATGAAAGCCTAAACGAAACGAGCGAATCCGTCTGATTTCAGGCAGATTCGCTCGTTTCGTATTTGGGTCTACGTTCCCCGCTTTGTCATTGCGGAGCAAGGTAATGATGCAGCTTCGCCCGGAATTTCTCTTTGATGATTCCCCACCAGCCGTGCGGAGGTTTGCGAAACACGCCGACGGTGTCCCCCCAAACAGCGCTGTTTGGCTCTTCGTGCGGCTCCCAATCAGTGCTGACTTCGATCATTGACAGTCTGCCGTATCTGGCCAGCGCCTTAAATCCATCCGAGTAATATCGCCAGCAATCCACAGGGTAGCCGTGTTCAGGGCCGCGCGAAGGCGCAATCAGAAAAATGTAGCCCCAGGGTTTCAGCAAACGCACCATCTCCATCCACGTCAGCCAGAAATACTCAATGTGCTCAAAAGCCTGGCCTGAAACGATCACATCCACGGAATTGTCCGGCAGAGGAATTCTGTACGGAGAAGTCAAAACCAGATCAACGTTCGGACCGGCGGAAAGGTCAATTCCTGTGTACTTCCATTTCGGCTGGGTCAGCAGTGGTTTGTAACAACCGTTCACGTCATAACTGCCGATGTCTAAAATCTTCAATTCGGCATCCGCATTCAAATGCTGCTTCACTAAACGCTCCATGTGTTGCAAAGAGCTGGGGTGCATATCAATAGTCTCCTACTTCGGTGCTGCAAAATTTCCAAGGCCTTGATCAAATTTGCTCGATTGCCGCCAGGCGAGCGCCAACCCAATCAAGCCGACTGCCAAAAAAGCAGCGCAACTCCACCGCAGAATTGAAAAACCGCGGAGGGAAGCTGATATTGCTGGTCGCCAGCTTTGCGCCAATATCGGTTGCGGGTGAGCAAACTCGCGCAAATCAACGGTTTTTTCCGCCGGGGCGTCTTCAGGTCTGCTGAACCACCAGTGATGCGGCGGCGGCCACAATTTGGGCTGCGAGCTATCGGAATTTCCATCAACCCAAACTTTCATCAATTGCCAATTGAAGCGCACGTGATTCCACGTCGGATCGAATTGCAACGCTTCGAGCGTTGCCTGCGAGCTTTTTATGGCGGCATTGTGCAGGTGGGGGTAAGAAAAGAAGCTGCCCAGCAGAGAAACGCCCAATCCTAAAATGAACAACACAAGAGCCGGCAGTTCTTTTTTCCAGGAAAATCCCGTCGCCGATTTAGCCGCAGCCAGGCACAAAATCAATGGTGCGATGGTCGCGTGCAAATATCGCGGGCCCCAGGTTTCATCCGCCCACATTCGTGTGATTGAAAACCCCGCGATCAACCCGCCAAGCGCCAGGATTGCAAAAATCACAATGCGCGGTTGTTGTCGCCAGGCTTTGCCTAAGGCTACAAAGCACAGCGCCAGAATGGGACAAAACAGCAGCAGGCTTTTGTTCGGCGAACCGAAATACGCGAACGCCTGCAAGGCGGCAGTCAGCGGGCTATCAACCAAAATGTCCCAGTAATAATTGGTTCCGGCGTCCGCTCCTGCCCAGTAGCGGGCTTTTGCCCAATGGTTGAGCATATAGAAAATTGCGATGAGCGTGAGCGCACAAACGAGCTTGCCCAGATGGGCTTTTCTGTCGCCTTGCGCACTTTCAGCGTTCGCCGGATCCCTTCGGTGAATTGGGAGCCTCAATTCCGGAGCATTCTTGGTCACGCCAAAATACTCCACAACCAAAAAGCCGATTGCCGGAGCCAAAAATACGCCGTTTAACTTCACCGCCAAGGTCACAGCGCAGGCTGCGCCAAACAGCAAAACTTCCGGCCAGCTTCTCTTGGGTTTTCGACCCAAGGCCAGATAAGCCGCGACCAGAAGCGCCAGGGATTGAGTTGTTTCAAGGCCAATATAGGCATAGGGCCAGAGCATCGTTCCCATTCCCGCGCAGCCAGCCAGCAAAACTCCCATGCGCAAACTTCCAGTCAGACCATAGACCCAAATCAACAGCAGTGTGCAGAGCAGGGAAGTCGCCAGAATCGGTTGAAAGATCATCAATCGCCCTGCCCACTTTACTGAGTCACCAAATATCAGGCGGCCGACAGCGGCAAAAGGCAATTGAAACAGCGGTTCAATAAACCCATGCCGTGTCCATTGGACAGTCGCCAGCGGTTGGCCTTTGGCAATATTGACTATATTCGTGACGATCTGATTGGCCGCAATCAGGTTTTCCTGATTGTATCCCTGGCCTTCAATCGTTCCCGGCGTCAACGACAGGTAAAAAAGCGACAAAGCCAAAAAGAACAGCCAGTAAAAGCGCCGCAGCGTTTTCGGATTGGACGCTTCAGCCTGTTCCATCAATTTCCTTTGCCGAATTCGTGCTTTTCAAGCTTGAGGGGAACGTTTTGGTGAGGTTGCCAGATGGTTTGCCACTTGGTTTCGTATTGCCGCCGATTTTCCTCAAACAGGTGATTGTAGGTTCCGGACTTAATCAGTTTGCCGAACGCAGCCTGTCCGAAATGATGCACAAACACGTCCGCCGCGCAGACAACACGGTATCCAGCTTGCCGAATGCGAACCGAATAATCGTCATCCTCAAACATTCCAATGCCGAAGCGTTCGTCCAGCGGACCGATTTCGTTGTAGGTGTCGCGTCGCATGGCCACGCAAAACATGGCCAGCATGTGAATGTCTGAAATCAGCAAATCGTTTGGCCAGCATTGCCGGTGCGCAAAAATTTCCATCTGCCACCAGGTTTTGTAATTGACCGCGATTTTGGCTTCGTTGCCCACGAAATTCGTTACAGGCCCGACCAATCCAACTTTCGGATCATCCAGATGGCGCAGCAACCGGCTGAGCCATCCGGGCGGCACAATCGCGTCGTTGTTCAGTAAAACAATGGTTTCGCCCGTCGCCAGTTCGATTCCCTGATTGTTGGCTTTGGCGAAGCCGTGATTTTGTTCGTTCAAAATCACTTTCACGGAAGGTTCCAACTCTGCCAGTTGGCGAAGATAAGACGGCGTGTCGTCTTTTGAATTGTTGTCAACGACGACAATTTCAATGTTCGGATATTCCGTGTTTCGCAGCACGCTTTCCAGGCAAAGTTTTGAAAGCGCCAGATTGTTGTATGTGACGATGATGATGCTGGCGCGCGGAACCGTTTGCAGCAAGCCAGCTTCGATGTCTTCGTATCGTTTTTTCCAGGTGTGTTGCTGTGCCAGCGCCCGCCGCTTTTGTGCCAATTGCGGGTCGGTTTCAGCCAGCGCCGCATCCAGTTTGGCGGCGAAATCTTCGGCATTTTCAGCCAGGTAAACGAAATCACGATAATGCTCCAGCTCTCCCATTTTCGTTGCGACTACGGGTTTGCCGCCGCTCAAGTATTCGTACAGCTTCACCGGATCGGTCGCTTCCGTGATCGGATTGATCTTGAAAGGAATTGTGCAAACGTCGAAATGGTAAAGATACTGCGGCATGGTTTCGTACGGTTGCTGCCCCAGGAATTTGACGTTCGGCAACGATTGCAGCCGGGAAACATCCGTTTCAAAAACTCCGCCAAGCAAGACGAAGGTGTAATTCGGTCGTCGCTGCGCCACGTCGGCCAGCAAATTCACATCGAACCAGTCTGCGATTGCGCCGAAATATCCGATGACCGGATGTTGAATACCGGTAAGCAGAGAATTTGGCTGGTAGCGGTTGGCGTAAAACTCATAATCCGCTGCATTTCGAGCCAGCACAGTCGGCTTGCTTCTCGACCGCCATTTGTCTACCAACCGCTGCGCCGTCACCACCAGCAAATCGCATTCATTTACCAAACGCTCTTCAATTTTCAAACTGTCAGGATTGATGCTGGGGAAGTTGTCCCATTCGTCCATGCAGTCGTAAATTACGCGCCAATTCCAGCGCTGCCGGGCTTCCAGGGCAATTTCCCCCCACGAAGGAAACATCACGTATCCGATGGCTTCGTTGATTGAAAACTTGCGGCGCAATTCGTCCAGCGATTCCAGCGTCACTTCCAGATCAGCGCCTTCGATCACTTGTCGAAAGATGTCAGGTTGGTGGCGCTCCGGAATCTGCACCTCAAAGATGTTTTTGGCGATTTCCGTGACAGAAAATTTGGGCTTGGCGAAGCGGCTGAGAGGCTTGGATAAGTTCAGGTAAAACACCCGATGCCCATGCGCAGCGAATTGCGACATGACTTGTTGCGGGCGCTGAAAGCGAAACGACCAGTCAATAATGGAAAAACAAATGATATCGGATTTGGCCGGAACTGCAGCCTTCAGTGGATAGGCCAGAATGGCGTCCACCTGCGGTTCCGGCAAATGCGGCAGCAACGTTATGCCGCGATAAAATTCCTTGTCGGCAAAGAGCTTATCGTCATAACCATCATCCGGTTTGGGCTGAAACCAGGTTTTGAAAGACTGTTCAGCGATGGTAATCACCGGCAGCAGCCCGAACCGACTGCGAACCAATTGCACGGAACTGCGGCGCAGCGCATGCGGAATCAAAACGCGCAGAGCTGCGCGAAACGCCCTGTATTTTCCGTGAGGCAGTTCCTGCCGAATGGCCAGACGCGCCCGCTGAACCAAACTGAATTGAGGATCAGCACTTTGCTGATGAAGCTTTTCCTGCATACGTAAGGCGATCGTAATTCCTGAAGGTAACTATCACTTCGGTGAGACGTTTTCGAGGCGACGGGCACTATACAACAGTGCTTCAAGCCCACCAAATGACTGGTGGCAAGTGGCTGGATTGACTAAACTTTGACCATCACCTATAAAATCAAATGCCCCTGTAGTTACTGCACTTCATCGGCTCAGGCTACTCACTGGTCGCTCGCAAAGCGGCGAACATCTCCCGGAATAAGGCAATAAGCAATGTCCGTTGGAACAAGCAAAGCTCATCTTACAGAGCGGCAGCCGGCCGAATCGCCCATTTACGATTCAGCCTTGCTGAAGAATCCGGGCATTTCCGAAGTGAAAGAGCTGTTTCGGTATCGGGATCTATTGCTGCAACTGGTTTCGCGAAACATCAAAACTCGCTACAAACGGTCTGTGCTTGGCATTTTGTGGACGATGCTCAACCCATTGCTGATGATGATGGTGCTGACGTTCGTCTTTTCCAGCCTCTTTCGGTTTCAATTGCCGCATTACGCCACGTACGCTTTGGCAGGATTGGCGCTGTGGAATTTCTTCGCCCAAACGACTACGGGAGCGATGAGCGAGTTGATTTGGGGCGGAAATCTGATGCATCGAATTTACCTGCCGCGTTCGATCTTTGCTGTCAGTGCGCTGGGCACTTCGCTAGTCAATTTGCTGCTGACATTGATCCCATTGTTTGTGGTGATGATCATCACGGGGACTCCGATACGACCGGCGTTGCTGATTTTGCCCTTGCCAATTTTGCTGACGGCAATGTTTGCGCTTGGCGTGGCGTTGACGCTGTCCCGGGTGGCAGCTTATTTCGCCGACGTGCTGGAGATGTACCAGATCCTTTTGACGGCCTGGATGTATTTGACGCCCATTATTTACCCGAAAGAGGTTCTGCCGCCGCATCTTCGTTGGTTGTTCAATTTGAATCCGATGTATCACTTAATGGAAATTTTCCGCGCGCCCCTGTTGATTGGCTGGCTGGCCGGGCCAAAAACCGTGCTGGCTTCGTTTGTCGCGGCAGTTGTGACGCTGGCGTTCGGCTGGTGGTATTTTTCAAGAAAGGCCGATGAGCTTGCATACCGAATTTGAAAACCAGACGAGGGAAGACGAATTAGATCCGTTTTCGCTTCCGGGCAAGGAAGTCGCCACGGAGCCAGTCGTTCGGTTGGAAAACGTTTCGGTCGTGTACCGCGCGCCGAGCGAGCGTATCAAAAGCTTCAAGGAATACGCGATTCGCCTGATGAAACGTCAGGTTGAACATCGCGAGTTTTGCGCTCTGAATGAAGTCAGCCTGGAAATCCGTCGTGGCGAAGTTTTCGGCTTGATCGGGCATAACGGCGCAGGGAAAAGCACGCTGTTGAAAGTGGTTTCGCGTGTCATGAAACCGACTCGCGGACGCATCTGGGTCAAAGGAAAAATTGCTCCACTGCTGGAACTTGGCGCAGGCTTTCACCCGGAACTGAGCGGTCGCGAAAATGTTTTTTTGAATGGCACGCTGCTGGGGTATTCGCGTGTCGAGATGGAAAGGCTGTTTGACAGCATTGTCGAATTTGCGGAACTGAAAGATTTCATTGATGCGCCGCTGAGAACCTATTCGACCGGCATGGCTGTGCGTCTGGGGTTTGCCGTCGCCACGGCAACCCGGCCGGACATATTGATTATTGATGAAGTGCTGGCGGTTGGAGACGAGCAATTCCAGGAAAAATGCACCGAGCGGATCATGGATTTTCGTCGCCAGGGCACGACGATTTTGCTGGTGACGCATTCATCGGGAACGATTGAACGCATCTGTGACCGCGCCGCCTGGCTGGATCACGGGCGGCTTTGTGGCATCGGAGCGCCAGGCGAGGTCATCACCCAGTACCATTCGCAATATCAAAGAAGTTCCACCGTGCGCGAAATTTCCACCCCAGTGGAAAAAACAAGAAGCGTTTCCGCGTTGACCTCTGGCGGCAAAGGCGTTTCGCCCGAAGTTCAAGCGCTGGAAGAGGAAGCACTGCAGCGAGATTGGTTTTATCAGTTTAAGCTGCCCAGTGGATCAACCACGAACTCTTTCATGCTGGAAGCTTCTCGCCGGATTCATGGCGACCGGTTGGCGATGGTTGATTCCGTTTTGGAGCAAAACTTCGCGAACGATTTTTCGAATCTTTCCTGTCTGGATATGGGCTGCAATCAAGGCTATTTCGCGGTTGAAATGGCTAGGCGTGGGTTTCAAAAAGTGCTGGGCTTTGACGCGCGACGGCCCAATATTGAAGACGCTGATTTGATGCGGCAGATTTATGAACTTGAAAATTTGCGATTTCGCGTCGCCGGCATCGGAAAACTTACTCCCAGGGAACTGGGCCAGTTCGATGTGGTGCTGATGTTGAGCGTGCTGTTCTGGCTGGAAAATCCCCTTGGCGCATTGCGGTTGGCTAAATCCGTCACCAAAAGGCTTCTGATTATTGAAACGCCCGTTGCCCCCGATCTTTCGGGCGAAATGGAATGGGGAAATCGCAAATTCAAAAAAACTTTGCAAGGTTCATTTGCCGTGCTGGATCAAACCGCCGAATCAAAGTCGCCGATTGGGAGCCTGACGGAATTATCGCTTTGCCCAGGACGCGACACGCTGGTTTGGATGCTTCAAAAAATTGGCTTTTCGGCTGTGACAGTGATTCCGGCTCCGGCTGATGCCCACGAACAATTGGCATCCGGCAACAGAATCATGATCGTTGCGCACGTTTGAGTCCTGTGGGCTAAATTCGCTTTTGGGGAAAGAAAGCTCCCGCTGAATCTATGAGCAAAAAACTCAACCCGCTTGATTATCCGAATATCCTTTCCGCGCCGAATCGGCTGACGCTTTCCACTTGGTACGAACACATTCCGTTTGCGATGTTTCTGATGTCAGTTCACCGACCGTCAGTTTTTATCGAACTGGGAACGCTTTACGGAGATTCATACTGTGCGTTTTGTCAGGCGGTGGCGGAATTGAAACTGCCGACCAAGTGTTTTGCCGTGGATACCTGGCGCGGCGATGAGCACACGGGAAATTACGGCCAGGAAGCAGGCGAGTACATTCTGGCTGAGCTGCGCGCTTACCACGAACCTTTGTACGGCAGCTTTTCCCGCCTGGTGCAGAGCACATTTGAGGAAGCCTTGCCGCATTTTGCAGATGGCAGCGTTGACCTATTGCACATTGATGGCTACCACACATACGAAGCCGTGAAGAATGATTTTGAAACCTGGCTGCCGAAGCTCAGCCGTCGTGCCGTAGTGCTGTTTCACGACATCAACGTTCGAGAGCGTAACTTTGGCGCGTACCGTTTTTGGGCGGAGATTGCGACTCAATATCCGCATTTTGAATTTGCCCACGGACACGGACTTGGCGTGCTGGCAGTCGGGCCGGAACAATGCGAAGAAGTTCATGCGTTGACCTCAGCCGATGAAGAAACCGTCACGCAATTACGCCAGTTTTTCTTTCGCCTGGGGCACGAAATCGAGCTGCGGGCGACGGTGAAATCTCAAACCAAATTGTTAGAGCAAACCTTTGAACAGCAAAGACAATCTGCCAGCGCATTTGAACAAGAGCGGAAATCGTTTGCAGAAATAAGCTCTGCCAAGGATGCCCAACTTGGCCAATTGTCACAGCAAGCCGCTCAACTAACACAGCAATCGGCGCAGTTGTCAGAACAGTTTCGGCAAGTGTCTGAACAATTGGCTTTGCAGTGGGAAAACACGAAGAAAATTCAACAAAGTTTTGGCTGGCGTCTGCTGCAAATTTTCTGGAAGGTTAGCGCGAAACTGAAGCCATAAAGAGCAAATTCATGAAGGTACTTTCCATCTTTGGTACTCGCCCAGAAGCCATCAAAATGGCTCCGGTTGTAAAAGAACTCAGCAAGTATTTGGAACTTGAAAGTGTTGTCTGTGTCACGGCCCAGCATCGCCAAATGCTGGATCAGGTGTTATCTCTGTTTGACATCGTCCCAGATTACGACCTGAACTTGATGCAGCCTAATCAATCGCTGGCCAAAATCACGGCTTCAGCACTGACGGAACTGGATGTGGTGCTGGAAAAAGAAAAGCCCGATTGGGTGCTGACGCAAGGCGATACGACAACTGCGATGGTGGGGGCGCTGGCGGCATTTTACCGGCACATCAAAATTGGCCATGTGGAAGCTGGACTCAGAACCTGGGACAAGTTCCAGCCCTTTCCGGAAGAGATCAATCGCAAAATCGCCGACGCCGTTTGTGACCTGCATTTTGCGCCGACCATCCAGTCGCGGGAAAATCTGCTGCGCGAATCCGTGAATTCCGCCAGCATCATCGTCACCGGCAACACAGTCATTGACGCCCTGCTGGAAGTCGCAGCGAAAAATTTCGATTGGAATTCCGGCGAGTTGGCTCCAGTGCCCCGAAACAAAAAGCTCATTCTGGTGACGGCCCATCGCCGGGAAAACTTTGGCCAGCCGCTTTATGAAATTTGCCAGGCGCTGAAAACAATCGCTGATCGCTTTCCTGCTGTTCAAATCGTTTATCCCGTTCACTTGAATCCGAATGTTCAACAAGTTGTGCAGACTGAGCTTGGCGCAATCGCCAACGTCACGCTGCTGGAACCGCTGGATTACCTGCCGCTGGTGCAACTGATGAAAGCTTCGCATTTGGTGCTAACCGATTCCGGAGGCTTGCAGGAAGAAGCACCGGGATTGGGGAAACCTGTTTTGGTTCTGCGCGAAGTAACTGAACGCCCGGAAGGCGTTGAAGCAGGAACTGTTAAGCTGGTCGGCACCGACAAAAAACGCATTGTTACGGAAACAACAAGGCTGCTTGAAGACGCTGCCGAGTACGGTCGAATGGCTCAGGCGGTGAATCCTTACGGCGATGGCAAAGCCAGCCAGCGCATTGTGAAAAGTTTATTGAGCTTTCAAAATTAAACCCACTTGCAAGTTGAAAAGCTGACCCGTAGACTCTGCGCCGTCTTACCCTGCCGGGGTGGTGGAATCGGTAGACACAGAGGACTTAAGCTGTTTGAAAAATTTGAGCACGCCGGTTGGAAACTCCGGCGTGAATGGAGTCAAAGTCGGCGAAACCTTAACAGCCTGGGCTGATGGCAACGCCGAGCTAAGGCCTGCGAAAACTCTGTTATGAAACAATCAAGATATTCTGATTTACAATTGATTGAAGCTGTACGGAGTTCAAACTCTATTCGGCAAGTTTTAGAAAAAATTGGGCTGGCCGAAGCAGGTGGAAATTATTCGATTGTTAAGCGTCGAATTCAAAGACTGGAACTTTCAACGGTACATTTCACAGGACAAGGTTGGAAAAAAGGAAACAAATCTCCTTTGGTTCCTGCCAAAAGTCTTTCGGAAATTTTGCGAAAAGGCTCGAATGTTCAGAGCTACAAACTCAAGAAACGGCTTTTCGCAGAAAGCTTGAAAGATCAACAATGTGAATCTTGCTTTTTAACCAGATGGCTAGAGCAACCAATACCGCTTGAGCTTGACCACATCAATGGTGACGCGAGTGACAATCGAATCGAAAACCTCAGAATTCTCTGTCCAAACTGTCATGCTTTGACAGAGACCTATAGAGGTAAAAAGCTGGCAAAGCGTAGAGACGAGACGGCTCCCTCCTAAACAAATTTGCTTTTGCATTTATGCACGGAGAAGGCATCGTCCAGACTACAAACTGATAACGCGATGTTGTCAGGTGGTGAAAACCATAGTGGTAAGAAAATCCTCTGACCCTAAAGGTCGTGCGGGTTCGAGTCCCGCCCTCGGCATTTTGACAGGTATTAGAATCAACAACTTAGCTTTGGCTGTGTCCATCTGCTGTCCAAGCTGAGAAACTATTTGCCGCCGATTCGCTCCAACGCGTCGGCGGCTTTTTGCATTGTGGCCGGACTATGGTGTGAATAATGCAAAATCAATTCTTTCGCCGAATGTCCGGTGATCTGGCCAATCGTGTCAAAATCGTTGCCGCCTTGAACAAGCTGCGTAGTCACGGTGTGCCGCGCTGTATGCAGCACAATCCCTTCTGGATTGTTTTTGCCGTAGGGGATGCCGCACTGTTCGCAGGCCGTGCGAAGGATTCGATAAAACTTCGGGAAAATGTTTCCGCCCTTGGTGAAAACAAACTTCTGACCGAAGACCTCCCTTGATTTCAACACCGCGTGCATCGTTGTTGAAATCGGAATCTGTTTGTACTTCCCTGTCTTCCTTTGCAGGATCATCACGCGCCGATCATCCCAGTTAATGTCGCTCCATTTCAATCCGACGATTTCAGAATGTCGCGCCCCGGAGAGCATGGCGAATTGTAGAATTTGCGCCACACGCACCCGCGCCTGGTACGCATTCTGCTGGTCCTGGGGACGCTTCCCCTCTTCGGCATCGGCGGGCCGAAGGAGATGTGCCAGCAGTTTTTCGTACCGTTCATCGCTGATCACCATCTCTCGCCTGCTGATGACGCATTTCAATCGGGGAATCTTCGGTGGACGCCATTGCTGCAATTCTGGGAAGAATTCATCCACAGCGTGAAGCGTTGCGCCGATTATGTTCAACTCCCTATTGATGGAACTGGCTGAGACGCCGTCGGCCTGGCGCGACTCTACGTAAAGACGGATTTTCGGCGTGTCAATGTCTTCGATGGTAACTGGCGACAGGTAGCCGGGCTGCGGTAAATGCTGACTGTCCAGTCTCAGCGCCGGATCCAGCATTCTAAGCCACACGTACAGGACGCGCCGGGCGCGGCTGCGCTCGCTTTTACTGGCAAGGGTGGGTAGCCGCTGGGAAATCAGAGATTGCAGCCGTGGGCGGTCTTTATTTGCCTGGAATCCGTATTTTTTCGCGCGCTCTGATTGCCGAATAGCGGCGACTGCTTTTTCCGCTTCCGCTCGTGAACGGAACTCATTTGAGCGGAGCCGACGGCGCGGCTTCCCTTTCCCCTGGTACACACGAATATCAATCCCCCAAATCGGCTGGCCGGTTTCGTCGAAGAGTGGTTTCTTGTCTTTGTCTTTGATTCGTTTGACGCTCATAGATTCGTGGTCGGTGATCGGTAACTGGCCGTCACGTTTCTCCCTCAAATTAGACGGCAAAAAGTGACGTGCTCACTGGTGAGCAAGATTCCTTTTCCCAAAATCGAACACTTTCAACTTGGCCAAGTTTGCAATCAAAAATGATTGCTGCTCACTGGTGAGCAAGTGCTTGCTCACCAACTTTGCTCACCGGTGAGCAAGCCCTGGTTTTGCCCGTCTGCTCACTAGTGAGCAGATGCGATTTGCTCACTAGTGAGCAGAATAAGGTAAATCCTGTAAATCCAGTGTTTAGCTTTTTCTGCTCACTAGTGAGCAAAGTTGGTGAGCAAGCGGATTATTTACTGGTGAGCAAATGCGATTTTTCTGCTCACCAATGGCTTGCTCACCAACTCAAAAAGGCCAATCTCACCCCTTGCTCACCTGGTGAGCAAGTCGGCACATTCCCAAAATCGAACAGGTGAGCGTCACAACTTCCACCGGTCAAAAACGTCTTGCCGAAACTCAACCAGGTCGCGCGGGTAGCCATACAATTCGGCGATCTCCGACGGCCAGTAATGCCCGAGCAGTGGACGCGGGATCAGGGCACAGGCCGCGAAGGCGTCGGCTTCATCTTCGGTCAGAGAATCGTAACCGTGGAAGAATTGAATACCGGGTGGATGCAGGAGGTGATGGGCGAATTCGTGCCAAAGAACGAATCCCCTCTCTGCCCCGCGCAGCCGGCTGTTAATAAAAATCACGCGTTTGAGGCGAAAACCATGGAGCCGCGTGGGCGCTTCACGCACAATAATTCCCTCGGCGGCGCAGAGCAGCCAAAAATCCGTTTCGGTCAGCACCTTCACATTCCATTCCGGGGGAGCGTTTCGCTCCAGCAGTCGTTTTCGCAAACACAGCCCTCCTGGACCGTGGGGCAACGGTCAGCCGATCACTTGGAACTGTCTGGATTGTGTGTGGTTTGGGTCGCGCCGCGTGTGTTTACATCACAGGTCAGCAAGAGCCGACTTTGATCAGCGGGTGGCCGCGCGGCGCGATAACTCGATAGCCATTGCGTGCTAAACTACAGCAGGAGGCTGAACAATGCTTACTGAAGCAGTATCTGAGCTTGTCGTAGATGCCGACGCTCAATCGCCCGAAGCTTATAAACTAAAAGGCGATCCGAGAAATTCAATTATCTTTCCTGTAGGAACGAGGATTATCATCAACGGAGTTGACACCGGTAAAATTGAAGTAGGTCCGCTCCTCGAAGAGTAGACCTTCATCGTCAATTTTCCCTTCCTGTCGCATCTGTTCGATGCTTGCAAAGTACCGCTCAACGATGGGCGTAATAACCGCGAAGGAGCGCCACCCCAGAGGGGTAAGCGACGACCCCCGGCACCCGGCAGTGAAGCCCTGCGAGCGGTTGAGCGAGCGGGCGGAATGGAGGCGTGCCAGGGCTTCCGGCGTCTTCCGCCCGCCCCGCTGCCCCGTCTTTCGCTACGCCGGATGGCGCAGAGTTTTATCGCTCATACAGGCGCAGTGCTCCACGCATCGCCCGCATCCGCCTTCAGAGGTTAAACACTTGTGCCCGTGCGGCTCGCATCCGCACGGTAATAAAACAGGGACATCGCTTCGGCTAATTCGCTCCATGTGCTCTTGCAAAGTTTTTACGTCGTAGAAAATACATACTTCGTGCTCTTGGTGTGGGGACGAATAAACCAATATATTCGGTGGCGACTTTTCAAGCAGTTTAATGATTGGTGTTTCAAGGTACGGCTTGCACACAAAAGCAATTGGGAGTCTTTCGATTTTCCGAATGGCCGTTGCCGCTGCAAGCATTGCGTCAACTATAAATTTCGCTTTTTGATTCATGTTCATACTCAATCAATACCAAAACACCGGTGAAACCGGAAGTCTTTTCGCCGCCCGCCCATTCAAAGAAACCCGAAGGGGTGGCGGGCATAGTAGAAACGAGCGATGCCCCGTAGGGGCTGAAAGCGAGTCACTCCCGGCGGGCGGAACTCCACACTGTGTCGAATCCAGCCCAAATCCATTGGCCACATTTCAAACGCTTGCCGCTTCACATCCAGCGAAGCCATTTCAATTGACTCCGCTAGAATGACCGTCCCTGAGTGCTCCCAATACATCAGGCCGTCGCCAGCCTCTTTTGAGTTTGGGACATGATTTAGCGCCATCAACGAGGCGACGTAAAATCTTAGTTTCGTATCAGCCATTTCCAGGACAGAAGGGTTAACCTTTCATCGTGTTGACGGATCAGACCAGTCCTTATCTTCTTGACCTTCGTCAGGGATCAATTCACCCATAGACACGGCACGGGAGCGCATTTCTTCAACTTCAGCAAGAAGCTTGTCCGCCAGTTCTTGAATCTCCTTATCCTTGGAGCCCTCAGTAAGCCCCGCCAACTCTTCCGCCATTTTGACGATCTTTTCGGAATGTTTTTCATTTTCCCCGACTGATTTATAAAGATCGCCTATTCTTGTATCTCCTGGCTTCCAGAACAGGAAACCCAAAACCAGTAAAACAAAAAGAACTGTCAGAACTGTATTAACTTGCTCGTGGAGCGTCTTCTTGTTCTCCATGTGCTGATTCCATTTCCAGGGCAGAGGGTTAATCTTTTGTCAGTGTATCAACCTGCTTGTCTAAGGCTTCAAGAATCGGTCGAATGATAGCAAGGTCGGAGTCTGACAGTCCTTTTGAGTGAAAATACTGGGCATCTTTTAGATTTAGTTTACTGCGTTCTTTCTGGCTGTCTCGATCATTTTGTCCATTTGTGCGCGTGGTGTTCCAGAAATTTCATTTACTACTAACCAAAAACCTTCCTGGACAAGAATTCTTCGATTTCGATAGTCCTTATAGAACTCGTTCAAGCCATCAACTATTAGCCCATTTGTCGTTTCATTGAAAAAGGCATCCCGGCTGGTCATATACGAGTAGATTGCTTCAAGGCCGCACTTGGATTTAGGTAGACCTTTTATTGTTAACCTATGACCAGTTTCCATACCGTCGAAGGCGCCAATTGCGTAATCATACTTGAACGATTTCTCTTGGCGTTTCCACCAATCGCCATCTCGGCGCTCATCTTCTGTCAGGCGAACTGCTGGCTTAGCCGATGTCTGACCGATTACTAAGATTCCAAAGGTGATTCCCGCAAAGAACAAGGCAAAGCCTTTCAGCTTGCTCATCTCAATTTCCTTCTGGGGCAGAGGGTTAATCTTCTATGAGTCGCTCGATCTGCTTGTCAAGGGCTTCAAGGATCGGACGAATCACTTCTAAGTCGGCATCAGACAATCCTTTGGCGTGAAAGAATTGGGCATTTTTCAGGGTCTCTTCGACGGTTTCGGCCACTTCAATAACATCACTGCTATTGGCATATCCGGCAGCGGCACGAGCGACCGAAATGGGATCACCTAAAGCCAATGCGATCTTGTCTACGGTTTCGCGCTCAGGCAGTAGGAGTTTTCCAGTAAGCTGATGAGGCTTTTTGTTTACAATCTGACTGATAGCCTGCGGCGATATTGTCGCCTTTCGGGCCAGCTCTGCCTGCTTAATTCCTGCTCGCTTCAGCCCATCGGAAACGTATTCTGCGAACTTCTCTGCGTAAGCTTCGCGCTGGCTTCTCATTGAATAATCCCCACCATCAAGCATAGCTTGACACTATTACCCTACATCGTGTTTTGATTTATCATCAAGCAATGCTTGACTTGATAGAATGAAATTCATAGACTGCGCGTATGAATCAGACTGAGGTCAAACACATAGTTTTTGAGCCGGAGAAACTCCGACAGGCCAGGATAGAGAAGTTTCCCGACAAATCGCTGACCCATGTTGCTCGCGAAGTGTTTGATATTAGCCCTCAACAGTTGTCTCAGTACGAAACAGGTGGTTACGCTCCACCGTTGAATACTCTTGCCCGAATGTGTGCTGTTTATGGCGTTGACCTGCTTGAACTTACAAACCGTACAGTCACAGCCTGATTTTTTTTTGATTAAATCGTCAAGCAATGCTTGACAGAATATCAAGCATTGCTTTATAACCCTCTCCGTCAACAGATGGTGCCCCGACAGAGAGATCGAAATGAAATGTTTAATCTGCGGTCGGGCTTTGAAAGACCCGAAAAGCCTTGCAAGAGGCTACGGCGATGATTGCGCGAAGAAATATCAGCACTACTTAGCAATGTGCGGTTCAACGCCGGAAGAAATTGCCTTATTGACATTGCACCCGGATGCGACTGTGCGCCGATGGAATGACATTGCCGGACGCGCCTTTCGCAGCCGGAACTGGAAAGAGGCCGCGCATTTTTTGGAATCGGCTCGCCGGGCCGCCCGGCAAGTCGAAGAGACGGTTTCCCAATGATCATCACACTCCGAACCTATTCGACGCGCACCAAGGACCAGAAAACCGTGCTGGCCAGTTTGGAAGAAAACGGCAAAGGCGAATTCACTGTCCGCGATGGCCGCGTGGTGATCAGCACATTGCCAGCAGCCGAAAAAGCCGAAGCGACGATCACCTACGAAGCTTTACGGCAGCGCCTGATGCTGGCGCGCAGAGAAGATTGATTTTTTGATTGTGTCCCGCGAGCCGGATGCGGCGTGGCGAACGTGCCTCTTCACTGGGCGTCGCATCCGGCAGAGAAGAACCATGGATAAACGAATCGAAACCCTCTTTACCCAATTCGAGCACTGGCGATCGCTGGCAAGCGCAAGCATTGCGCTGGGCCGACAGAACGCCACGCGCACAGCGATCCTGAACACGACAGCCTGCCAATGGAGACTGGCGGTCGCGCTTCGGAAGCGGTTTCGATTTGGAATTGGATGATTCACAGACAACCTCACGAAAGAGTTTGTCTGTACTGAGGTCTAGTGCAGGCATTGGGCGAACGGTCACAGGAAGTTCCATGCCTCGATTGTGACCGCCGCCGAACAGATTCACGGATGGACTGCAAAGCGCAGCGACCGGACGTGAACACCGAGCAACCAGCGTTGCAACCGTCGGAAACTCGGCAATCGGGACAGGCAGCGTACAGGCTTCACTGCCTGTCCCATCACCAACAATTATGCCACAGCAACCCGAACAAAAAGAAACACTTCTTGGCGACTGGATTCGCCATCGGGATGCCGCGGCAATGATGGGCGTAAATGAAAAATACCTCCGGCCCGACCCGCAAGGGAAGTACCTGTACTTTCCGGAACTGTGCCGGATTCGACCACAGATCAACGGCAAGCCGGGAAAGTTCATTTACCTGCTGCGGAGTGAAGTGCTGGCATGGAAAGCTCGGCAGGAAGCTGCCGCAGAGCCAGCCATTGAATGCCCGTCGGCGAACCGATTTGAAAACTTGCGCGAAGTGTTTGCCGGAAAGCCGGGACTGCTTCGGCAATTGGGACTGCAATCATGAACCTGCTTTATCGAATCATCGAAGCTGAACCTGCTATCTGCATTTTCTTTTTTGGAATGGCACTTGGAATAGTGATTGGTGTTGTCTGCGCGCAGGCATGGCAGGAAGGGAAGGATTTGGAGCGGCAAGTAAAATACATAGACGTGCTGCGCTGGGATAACGAGCGGCTTCGAGCGCACGTTGAACAGAATCTTTCGAATACTGCCGCCTGGCAGTACGGCGACGACAGCTCCAAAACTGATCGTCGCAGCCAATTGCTGTGAGGGGTAATTGGCTGATCGGGGAGGACAGGCGCGAACGCGACCTTTCGCGCCTGCCGATCAACACAGAAGGGAGACAACTTAATGACACAGGGTCAACAAGAAAAACAATTTAAGCACACGCCCGCGCCTTGGATTTCCACTGCCGATAAACAGCAGTTCGATTTGGGCGAAAACTTCTACGTCATCGGCGGACCTGATAGTGCCTGTTATATCGCCGAAATGCTCAATGCGGACCACTTCCCCTGCATTCCAGATGAAGAAGTCGAAGATTACGAAATGATGGTGAAAGCCAATGCTCAACTGATCGCTGCTGCGCCTGATCTGCTCGCTGCGCTGAAAATCGGCGAAGCATTTATGGCCGGATGGGAAGACGCGGAAGAACAAGAGGGACTGGCGGCTGACCTTGCAACAATGCGTGCTGCTATCGCCAAGGCCACCGGCAAGCAATAACCAGATTCAATCTTCCGGTTTGGCCTTTTGGCCGTCAATGCCGAATCGGAGTAATCGCAACGGCCAGCGCATCACCAGATGCCAGTTATGAACGCAACTTTCACTACCTAACTAAATACAACCGGCGCGGACAGGGCGTATTACCGCGCCGGGTTTTTTGAACCGATGAACACGCACACACTCAACCTGGATGATTCCCTGCTGCTCAGCCCCGTTCAGCAGGAACGACAACGGCGAATTTTCGAGCAGGGAACTGCCGTCGTCAGGAATTCCCGGATTACCGCAAGGATCGAAACTCAACAAACTGGACAACTGACCTATCTGCAATCGGTCGCGCTTCGGACCGTCGAAGCCGACAGGGAAGAGCAACGCCTTCGCGTGATCGCGAAGAATTTTGAACGGCGTCAAATGGCACTATTGGCCGAGTAATTGGAGAGATATATGAGCAATCTGATTTACCAGAAAATCAAAGATGTGATGGCCGACGTGCCCAAGATCGCCAAAACGCACCGTCATCAGCAGGGGTGGGAGTATCGCGGTCTCGAAGACTTCCTGAATGCTTTTCATCCGGCACTGCAGCGGCACGGATTATTTCTATTGCCGGAAGTGTTGAACCTGGAAACCGGAACGCGAATCACAGACGCTAAAGGCGACAAGCCTGGCGCGCAAATGCATTACGTGATCGCAACGGTTGCCTACTCCTTGTTTGCCGAAGATGGATCTTCTGTCCGCTCGGTCGTGATCGGCGAAAGCTGGGATACTAGCGACAACGCCAGCAAAAAGGCGATGAATGACGCTCTGACGACGTTCTTTACTCAGGTCTTCTGCGTGCCGACGGGCGAGGCGATTGCCGGCCAACAGAATCGTCCGCAAGTAAATAACAATCGGCAACAGTCGCAACCTCGTCCGGCTCAACAAGTGACAGCCAAACCTGCCGGCAATGTTCTACCAATCGAAGCCAAGAAACTGACCGCCGAAGAAATGCAGCGGCGGGCCGAGCAGATCGTCAAAGAAAGCCGCGTCGCCTGCGAAGGCAATAAATGCACCGTCCAGGCGAACGATGCGATCAGTTATGAGGTCTCGCGCAACGAAGACAAGAAGCTGACTTGCCAGTGCGAACGCTTCGGACTGCAATTTGACTGTGAGCACATTCGCGCGGTCAAGCTGCACTACGCCGCGCCAAAGCCGGACGGCAGTGCTGAACTCTCCATGCTAATCGAAGATTGTAAAACCGCCGGAATGAAGGCGGAAGAGATTGAAGCAGCGATTGCAAAGGTCTGCGATGGCATCTGCGACGTTTCACAGCTTGACGCAGCGCAGATCGCCAAAGCAAGGCGCTCACTGCAATTTAAGGAAGCCGAGCTAAGCGCAAAGCGCCAAGCAGCGGCCTAAGAGTTATAGGGGGGAGCGGGCACCGCTGACAACGGCGTTTTGTAGGGAGAACGTCGCTCGCAACCCCTTCCAGATTCCACAAACCATTCTCTAAGAAAGGAGGCATCACGGATGGGAAACAAACTTGGCCTTGAAAACCTGGCCGAAGGCGCAGCGCTGGAACGGTTCAACTATCAGCTTGAACGCGTTCTGGAAAACATCAATGACTACAACACGCCGGCGGAGACAGTTCGCGAGACCACGCTGACGGTAAAAATCAAACCAAATTCCGACCGGACGAAAGCGGCGGTTTCGATTCTTTCAAAAGCGAAGCTGGCCACGATGAAGACGGAAGACACCATCATTCACATCAATGGCTTGGGCGCCACTGAGCACGTTTCACAGCAGCAATCCCTCGGCCTCGAAAAAAGCTGAGCACACGGAGATTTATGGAATCAAAAATTATTCCCAGCGATGCCGTGCGCGCAATTCAAGAGTCCGTCGAAACGAAAGTGATCGAAGTAGACGGAACGCAATTTGTCACGCGGCAGATCCACAATCCACCCGCGTCGCCTATGCCGGCGACGCTAAAAGTTCACACACTGACCGGGCTGATTGAATTCTTAACTCGCTCTGACCGGCCTCAGATTGACCTGATACACATCGAAGACGAAGGGACCGTTCATATCTACGGCCCAATCCAAAACCGAGAACTGCAACGCCCGCGTTATGCGCTGGCAGAGGTCTTTTCCGGAAAGTCGTTCCCGTTTGATCGGTTTATTGACCAGGAAAGCTTTACGATCAACGTACAGTCCTGCTTTGTTCCGAATGACGAGCGAGCGCGATTGCTTTCGTTTACTGGCAATCTGCTGGCGGAAAGCATCAACAACCAATCCGACGACGGCGTGAGCCAGTCTGCGGTCAAGAAAACCGGCGTCTCACTTGCCGGGAAGCCGGAAAAGGCCCCGAATCCGATCAATCTGTGCCCCTATCGAACGTTTCCGGAAGTCGAACAGCCCGCCAGTGATTTCATCCTCCGACTGAAAAAGAACGGGGAAGAGGTCGTTGTCGGGTTATTCGAAACCGCCGATTTGAAGTGGAAGCTGGAAGCGATACAAAGCATCCAAGCTTACCTGGCCGGAAAGATCAAGGACGTCACAATCCTTGCCTGATTCGGTAACCCCCTTGCCAGGCGACAGTAAGCCCCACTGTCAGCAGGCCTCACGCCGGGCGCATTGCAGTACGCGCTCGGCGCATCACTCTCACTGGACATAGACGCGACTTCATGGTGCCCCTCGGTCGCGTAAACCACAACAAACAGCTTCTCCAGAAGCTTTAGCTGCGCCAGTGGCATTGGCGTAGGTGTGCGTAAAATGCCTGAGAGAATGCTTCGACCTGGGATCATCACCAGTGAAGCAGTAAACAAATTGAGTTTTGCCGCGGAAGTCTTTTACCGACGCCTGATGTCCATAGTTGACGATTATGGACGTTTCGATGGACGCGCGGCCATTCTTCGCGCCAATCTTTATCCCTTAAAACTTGGCAGTGTAGTGGAACCGGACGTAGAAAAGTGGCTGGCCGAATGTGCTGGAGCGGGTCTCGTAAGGGTCTATGAAGTTGAGCAGAAGCGATATGTGATGGTGGAGAAGTTTGACCAGCGTCTGCGTGCGAAAAAGAGTAAATGGCCCGCGCCTGCCAATGGTTTGCAGTCATCTGCGGGCATTCGCCCGCAGATGACTGCAAACTGCGGGCATTCGCGGGAATCCGCATCGGAGACGGAGACGGAGACGGAGACGGAGACGAATTCGGAGACGCAGTCGGAATCTCGCGCGCGAGATTCACTCCCGGCTGGCCGACCGGCTGATCCCGTTCTGGACAGGATTCTCCAGTTCGATGCGCTTGTCTTCCAGGCAACTCGGCAAACCTACCGAGACAGCCGTCTGGAAACGAAGATTACTTCTGCGGCAGGTGGCTTGAATTCTATCAATGCGACCTTGCAGGAAGTCGAAGAGTTCGTAAAAACACGCGAACGGGCAACGCCGGCTGATTATTTTGTGGAACGATTTGAGCATTGGAGATTCAACCGACAGAACGGCAAGCGCAGCGCTGTTGCCTATGTCGGCCAGTCTCAGAATTCCCACAATTCCCAGAAATACGAAGCAGGCAAGATTCCTGATTTGCCGCCCGAGCCGGAATTTTTCACGCGATTCAGGTCGGAGATTCAGAGTCGGCTGGGTGAGTCTTCGTTTGCGACCTGGGTTCAGCCGGTCCGGTTTCTTTCGCTAAGTGATCAAGTGTTGACCGTTTGGGTGCCGGATTTGGTGTTTGAGAATTATTTGCTGGATAACTATCGGGAAATGCTCGGCGAAGTGCTGGAAGCGGCCGGGATCGAAATCGAACGGATGGAATTTCAAGCAGGAGAAATCATTGGCAACAAAAAAGAAAACCAAGTTGCAGGAATTGCGGGAGCGCAATCCATGGCGGAGTCCGTCGCAGCGTAAAGGGCGCGGCCGTTCGCAGACCAAAGGCGCTGCGGCGACTCTGTTTAATACGCCGATCAGCGCGAAGCTGAACAAGCAGCGGGCCGATTCAAACGCGCTGGAATTTCAGATCGAGCGGACGTTTCGATCGTGAGGAAGTGATGATCTTTGCGGCAACATGGGAAAAGGTTTTGGACGGATCAAAAACGCGCACAACTCGGCGCGCTTACAGCTTTGAGGGAGAAGTGGTGCCGAGTCGGTATGTTGTTGGTCGAACATATGCGGTGCAGAAAGGGCGCGGCGGTCGCGGAATCGCGCGCGTGGAGATTCTTTCAGTTGATCTGTTGCCGAATCTTCGCGGTGTGGACGCGCAGTATGTCCGCGAAGAAGGATTCGAATCTGTCGAAAACTTTCACGCTGCATTTCTGCGTGTAAATGGATCAGGGCTGGACGAGCCAGTGTATTCGATTCGTTTTCGCCTGACTGAGAAGCTGTGATTGTCCAATTGCCGACTCGGCACGATCAAGCTTCGCCGCTGTTTTGCGTGATCGGGGACGTGATTCATCGAACCTGCGAAGGCTGCGGCGCCGTGAAGGATCGGGCGGATAGTTTGCACTTCTGCGATTGTGACGAGCAGATGAATTTATGCGCGGATTGTTGCGCGAAATGCCGGGCGGACGAATCGTGCGGCGATTGGTTTAAGTCTTAGCGAAGCCCACTTGGAGATGCGAAATCATGGGGAATACGTCAATTGAATGGACTGAGAAAAGCTGGAATCCGCTTGCCGCCTACCACAACGGTAAGCGCGGATGGATGTGTTCCAAGCCGTCGGCGGGCTGCAAGAATTGCTACGCCGAACGGCTCAATCTTCGACTTGGAAATGGCCTGCTGTATACAGCGGAGAATGCTGCGAAGGTGGATTGGCGTTTGGTGAACCTGGACGAGCCCGGCAAGTGGCGGAAGCCGTCAAAGTGTTTCGTTGAGTCCATGGGCGATTTATTCCACGAAGCGTTGCCGGATGAATTGATCGGGCGAATTTGGTCGAAGATGCTGGAATGCCCACAGCACACGTTCCAGGTGCTAACGAAGCGCACAGGCCGAATGGGCGAACTTGTTTCGCGGTTTACGGAAGAGGCGGAGCGGAAGGGGCTGCGCTCAGCGGACCATATCTGGGTTGGCACGTCCGTTGAAAATCAGGAACAGGCCGACAAGCGCATCCCGGAATTGTTGAAAGTTCCGGCGCGGATTCGGTTTCTGTCGTGTGAGCCGTTGTTGGGGCCGGTGGAATTCTCCGACGTGACCAGGCGTTCGGATGCAGTCTCGCAGCTTGGCAAAAAGGGACTGGACGGCATCCATTGGGTAATTGCGGGCGGCGAATCCGGTCCCGGCGCGCGTCCAGTTGATATTCGTT
>CAZMXG010000003.1:0-115952 GCA_964570175.1 uncultured Heliomicrobium sp.
CGCCATGGTGTTGCCCGAAACCAGCAGGATGGTGAACGTAACGGCGGCGCAAATCGAAAGCAGGATCAACTTTACGTCGCCCAGAAAGGAAAGGAAGCTCAGGCCAAATGCTTGCTCGGTTTCTGTCTTGGTTTGCGCCGGAGAGTTGCGAAACAGGTCATCCACGGCTTTTGAGATTGTATTGGCATCTTCCGGACGCTCCATGCGGATGTTGAACGTGCCAACCGTGTCGCGCATATCGCCGGACAAAAGCTCATTCAGATATTTGTAGTGAAAAATCAGGCTTTCATTGTCTTGCGGTCCTGAAAAGACTCCACGCAGGACAAGTTCCAGGTTGACGGGATAGATGTCTCCCAGAATCGTGATTCGGTCGCCGATTTTCAGGTTGTGACGCGCAGCCGTTTTGCGTCCCACGATGCAGGCGGCAGGCTCTCTGATGAACGCTTCTCGCTCACTGTCGGAAAGCTTGTACTCAGGGTTGAGCGTACCGAATTTTTCCGCTTCCACGCCGAATCGCGCGAACATATTGGCGGAATCCCGATTGTCTTTGTAGGTGCCGCCAAACCATTGAAAGATCATGACTTCTTTGACGCCCGGCACTTGCTTGATTCGTGCTTCATAGGAGGCAGGGAGGGGGTTTGCCAGCGATACCCTGTGGCGAGTCACCAGCCGAAGCGCTTGATCGGGCGTGGGATCGGAAAAGAAAAACGCACGGTATATGGCCACCAGCAGTCCCAGCAGGCACAGCGAAACTGCGATGCTGATGATTGTCAGTAGAGAGCGGCGGCGATTGCGAAGACTATTTCTGAAGATCAATGAGAGATGACGAAACATAGTGGTTGACCTCAGTTGCGTTGTACGGCGTGTAAAACGGGAAGTTTCATCTTAGCAACATAATTTTTAGAGGCAAGCAAAACTGAGAAAAAAAATGCTGAAGCTTGTCAGCCTCAGCATTTCAAAATCTGAAAAGGAGAGTTGGTTGGCAAAAATCAGGTTAATGTCTGGCCAGCTTTCGCGTCGCACTGTGGTGCGAAACCGGCTGCCCGCCGTAATTCGGGCGCAAAGTCAGCTCGATATCCAATAAACGCAGATCGCCGATGAACTTTCTAAGGTCTTCCAGCACAAAGGTTTTGAACTCTTCTTCAGAGTCAAACCGCTCGCGCAAATGCAGCAGAAAACTCATCATTTCGCTTGGTTTGTCGTTTCGAGATGCAGACATAACGTATCAATATCCGGATTGTAAAGTTCCGGTTTCCAGTGAAAAGCCAACTGGAAACCGAAAATTGATGAGTGCGCTTAGCACAAGAAAAGCATTTCGCGGTACTTCGGCAGCGGCCAGAGTCCATCGTCAATGCTCAGTTCCAACTTGTCGCAAGCTTCGCGGACAGAGGCCATCGCTTCCGAAACGCCGTGGGCAAATGCCGTAGCCTTCTTTTCCAGGTTATCGGTTTCAGCTTTTTCGGCTGCGTGATCCAGTTCGCCAAGCGCTGCTGTCAGGCCGGCAATCAAGTCGGCGAAGGATTCGACCTGTGCTTTTTGTGCTGAAAGCGAATTGCCGCTGATGCCTGCGGCGGCCAGCGCGGCAACTGATCCTGCAATTTGAGCCTGATGATTGAACGCCGCTGGAAGCACGGAAGTCGAGGCGATTTCTTTTAATGCGGCGACTTCGATTTCCAGGTCTTTGATGTAGCGTTCCAATTCCAGGTGATACCGTGATTCCAGTTCGTCGGCTTTGTACACGCCGGATTTGGTGAAGAGCGCTTTGACATCCTTGGACTTCAATTGAGCCAATGATTCCGGCGTCTTTGCCAGATTCAACAACCCGCGTTTGGCCGCTTCTTCACGCCATTCGTCAGAATAGCCGTTGCCTTCAAAGCGAATGTGTTTGGTTTCAATGACATATTCTCGGATAACGTCAATCACGGCTTTGTCGAAGTCTTTGGTTTTCTTCAACGAAGCTTCCAGGCGAGTTGCCATTTCGGCCAGCGATTCGCCGACAGCCGCGTTCAGGGTTGCCATCGGCGTCGCGGTCGAAGCAGACGATGCCACCGCGCGGAATTCGAACTTGTTGCCAGTGAAAGCAAACGGCGAAGTTCGGTTGCGGTCGGTGTTGTCTTTGGCAATTTCGGGCAGCTTCGACAAACCCATCGAAATGACCTGTTTGGCCGACGTTGAACCTTTCAACTTGCCCGCTTCAATGGCATCCAGAATTTTGGTCAATGCGTCGCCTAAAAAGACAGAAATGATGGCTGGGGGGGCTTCGTTCGCGCCCAGCCGATGATCGTTGCCCGATCCGGCGATGGCTGCACGCAAAGCACCTTGATGTTTGTAAACGGCTTTCATCGTTGCCAACAAGAACACCAGGAATTGCAGATTTTTTTCCGGCGTTGCGCCTGGTTCCAGCAGATTTTCGCCATCACTGGTCGCCATGGACCAATTGTTATGTTTGCCGCTGCCGTTGATTCCAGCAAAGGGTTTTTCGTGAATCAGGAAGGCCAGGTTGTGACGTTTGGCCACCTGACGCAGCATTTCCATCGTCAATTGATTGTGGTCTGTGGCTACGCTGACCGATTCAAACATCGGCGCGGTTTCAAACTGCGCGGGCGCGACTTCATTGTGACGAGTTTTGACAGGAATCCCCAACTTGAACAATTCATGTTCGAATTCCTGCATGAACGCCAGGATGCGGGCTTTGATCGAACCAAAATACTGATCTTCCAGTTCCTGGCCTTTTGGTGGTTTGGCACCGATCAACGTGCGGCCTGTGGCGATCAAATCGGGACGCAGCGTGTAAAAGGCTTCGTCAATCAAAAAGTATTCCTGCTCCGGACCCAGAGTCGAAAACACGCGCGAAGCGTTGTTGCTGAAGAGCTTCAATATTTTTTGCGCATTTTGGTTCAGGTATTCGTCCGAACGAAGCAAAGGTGTTTTCTTATCCAGCACCTGGCCGTGATACGAAATGAAAACTGATGGAATGCACAAGGTTTTGCCGTTTGCGCCTTCCATAATGAAAATCGGCGTCGAAGGATCCCAGGCAGTGTAACCGCGGGCTTCGAACGTAGCGCGCAAACCGCCCGACGGGAAGCTGGAGGCGTCCGGTTCGCTCTGAATCAACTGGCTGGCGTCGAAACGCTCTATTGCCGCGCCGTCACTGTCAACGGTCAAAAATGTGTCATGCTTTTCGGCAGTAATGCCCGTATTCGGCTGAAACCAATGCGTGTAATGAGTGGCGCCTTTTTCAATCGCCCACTCTTTGACTGCGTGCGCGACAGATGCCGCGATGGATTGATCTAGCTTGTGGCCGCCGTGGATCGTTTTCACCAGCGACTTATAAACGGCCTTTGGCAGTTTTTCTGCCATCACTTTTTGACTGAAAGTATTGCATCCGAAATATTCTGAAGCTTTCAGCCCATTGCCAATTGTGCGCGGCGTGCGTTTACTGACCTCAGCAATTGCCCACAAACGCCCCTGATTTCCTGTCGTGCTCATAGATTCTCCTGTAAGTGGATTTGATGGTGAACAAAGCTTTGATATTTGTTCGCCCGAAAAAACGAAAATGATTCCTAGATTGTATAGAGATTAGGATTTCAGCCAGTCTCTAAAGCAACTGGCTTGCCAGCGTCTGACAAAATTGGCCGAAGCCCACTAAGTGCTAGATTCCATTGCGTGTAGTCGTATGCCTCTTTGTCGGCTAGGTTTGATAGTTCTTTCAAAATTGTCGGCTGGAAAAAGAGATGGTACGAAATTGTCGCTCAATGGCTCAGCCCTTAAACCGGTTGCAGTCAATTTCGTACTTTTTGACCTTGTAACCTAAAATCCTTTCGGTTGTGTCGAGCATACGAGCCGCACGGGCGCGATTACCACGAGCGGTTTTTAGCGCATCCTGAATCAGTTCTTTTTCAAAAGCACCGACCGCCTGGTCTAAGCCGACTTTTGTGACAGTGCCGGAACCTTCTGCCGTTTGCAGCGAAGGCGGCATATGAAATCCATGAACAACGTTACCATCGCAAACCAGCGTGGCGCGTTCAATCACATTTTCCAGTTCCCGGACATTTCCAGGCCAGTGATAACTCATCAGCATGTCAATCGCAGGCGTCGAAATTCGCCGTATACGCTTGCCGCTTTGGCGAGCGTATTTTTCCAGAAAGTGGTCCGCCAGCAGCAAAATATCGGTTTTACGTTCGCGCAAGGGCGGCAGGTAGATCGAAAATACATTTAACCGGTAGTACAAATCCGAACGAAAACGTCCGTCGGACACCGCTGTTTCCAAATCAACGTTGGTTGCGGCAATCAATCGGACATTGACCTTGATTGTTTCCGTTCCGCCGACGCGCTCGAATTCACGTTCCTGCAATACGCGCAGCAACTTAACCTGCATTGCCGGGGACAAATCGCCGATTTCATCCAGAAACAAAGTGCCGCCTTCGGCCAGTTCAAACCGGCCGCGTTTGCGTGCAATCGCCCCCGTAAAAGCTCCTTTTTCGTGTCCGAACAACTCGGCTTCAATCAAGCTTTCGGGCAAGGCGGCGCAATTCACTTTGACAAAAGGTTTGGCCGCGCGCGGGCTGTTGTAATGAATGGCATGGGCCACCAGTTCTTTGCCCGTGCCGGATTCGCCGCGAATTAAAACGGTTGTGTTGGTGTGAGCCACCTGCGCGACCTGTTCATAAATTTCGCGCATTTCCTTGCTGGTGCCAACGATATTGCGAAAGTCGTACTTTTGTTGAAGCTCACGCTTCAGATGCGCGTTTTCATCAACCAACTGGGCTTTTTCCTGCTCAACCATCTGCGATAGCTTCAGACTTTGCGAAATCATCCCGGCGACAATGGTCAAAAATTTGACTGTGTCGTCGTAATTGCGGTTTTGTTTGTAAGGATAAGTGATTGAAAGAGCGCCCATGGTTTTGCGGCGGTCTTTGATCGGAACGCAAATGAAAGATTCTTCCTGGCCCGGAGCACGTTTGCGCGTGCGGTTCAAAAACAACGGCTCTTTGCTGATTTGCGGAACGATAATGGGCTTGCCGGTTGAAACCACACGACCTGTAATGCCTTCGTCCAGCTTGTAGCGCCCTCGCTGGCGTTCGCCTTCGCTCATCCCGAAAGCGTATTGAATGGAAAGGGAATTGCCGTCTTCCAGCAATGCCACGGCTCCACGCCGCAAGCCGACATCGCGATCCAGAATTTCCAATACCTTCTCAATGACTTCCCGGATGTTGAATGTCGAACCAAGCGCCTTGCTTACTTCAAGCAGCGCCGAAAGTTTTTTGATCTGTAGCGACTCTTCCATAAACTCCTATGTGTATAAACGACAAAAATGTTTTGCAATTGGTTCTGTATAACATTTTTGTCATTTCCGTTAAAAGGGACTGCCTGCCGGTTCAGGATGTTTTGCGATTCTTCCTCTGTTTTAACAATGGGATACGCATTTCAGCTTGATAGACAGAACAAACCCGCCTTGTTAGGATGCAAGCACCGTACAAAATCAATAGATTCCCCACAAAAATGTCTTGGCGACAAAACTGCCGACCTTTTATCAAGGAGAATTATGCCCAAAAGAGCGCTTATCTATTTTGTGTTGTGTTTTATATGTCTTGCCTGCGGAGCGAGTGCGTTGGCTGACGAATTAAAGTTGAAAAATGGCGACCGCCTGACGGGGACCATTATCAAAGCCGATGGGAAAACGCTGACCCTTAACACGGATTATGCGGGAACAATCAATATTTCAACCGATGCAATAGCCGAAGTCGTTTCAAAAGATCCGCTTTATCTGGAAACAAACGATGGCAAAACAATCATCGGGAAAATAGAAGCCAGCGGCGGCAAATATGAAGTTGAAACCAAAGAAGCAAATAAAGTATCGGGGGAAATGAGCGCGGTTCGGGCAATTCGTTCCCAGGCAGAACAAGCCGCTTACGAACGCATGCTCAAACCAAGTTGGTTTGATTTGTGGAATGGTGGATTGGATTTCGGCTACAGCCTGACAACCGGCAATACGCGAACAAACAATCTGGCGCTTGGAGCAAACCTCAGTCGCCAGAGCAAGCGTGATAAAACCACCCTTTATGCCGCGTACATCAACGCCAAGAACAAAAACAAGGGAGTTACTGAAACCACTGCAAATGCGATTCGTGGCGGTGGGCGATACGAAATCAACCTTTCCAGCCGCGTGACAACATTCGGGTTTGCCGATTTTGAATACAATCAGATTCAACTGCTGGATTTGCGTTCAGTGTTGGGCGGAGGTTTTGGCTATTACTTGGTCAAAAAAGACCGCATGCAATTACAGGCTTTCGGAGGCGGCGCGTACAATCGGGAAAATTTCTCAACCGGGTTGCGGCGCAATTCAGGCGAACTTTTTATTGGCGAAGATTTCGCGCTGAAAATTTCCGATCGTGTATTATTCAAAGAGCGCTATCAACTGTTCCCAAACATGACGGAACGAGGCGAATATCGTCATACCTTCGATAGTTCGCTGACAACAAAGCTGACAAACTGGATGACCTGGAACGTGACGGCAAGCAATCGTTATATTTCCAATCCCCCGTCGGGATCGAAAAATAACGATCTGCTGCTGACAACCGGAATCGGCGTCAGCTTCACAAACTTCAATTTTAAGAAGTGATTTGGCTTGGGCAGTGCCGCGTAGGCAGCGGCACTGCCCAAATGTTTAGAGTGGCTGGCGCCCGGCAAAGCCTGCATCGGTATCGTGCCACCATTCGATGAAATCTTCGCCTTTCATCCAACAAAGCAGCACAACACGGCCATCGCGCATGTGCGGAAAGTCGCACAACCCTTTGTCGAAATCTTTGATTTCGACGCCGAGTTCCAGGATTTCCTGTGCTGAAGCCAGAAACGTCGTCAAGGCGTTAACGTACTCGCCTGAGCGCATGATGCCGCCGCCGCCAGATTGCTGACTGGCAAGCTTGGTATGTGAAGCAAGTCTGCCCATTGTCTCGCGGGCGCGGTCAATCTTGCGCCATAGCCTTTTGACATCTGGCAACAGAGCGTTGGCTTCTTCGACTGTAAATAGTCTCATTCGTTTATCGCTTGTCTTTGGATTGATGTTGGCAATTAGACCAACCGTAAATCGGAAAAGCAACCTTCCGATTGCCGTCTGGTATTGCGGATGGAAATCTTGCTCTGACTTAACCCTACAACGTAGTATGCGCGTGCGCTCCCTGAAACAAACAACAGCACCGGAGGTAGAAGAAATGCTGAAACGATTTTTCGTGTTTATTTGTCTGTTTGTGTTGGCTCAACCCGCCAGCTTGAGCTTTGCCAAAATGCAGGGCTCTCAATCCGAAATTCCCGCCGGAACGGAGATTCAGTTGAGCTTGAGGGAGCCGCTGAGTTCCAAACTGAGCGAGCCAGGCGATGAAGTCATTGCCACGGTTCGACGCAATGTCGTAATTGAGGGCCGCACGGTTTTGCAGCAAGGAACGGAAGTATATGGGCGTGTGACGTTGGCTGAAGCTGCAGGGCGCGTTTTCAAAGGCGGACGGTTACACGTGACTTTTGAGCGCATCCGGATTGATGGCCAGGAGCAGAAAATCACCGCTGTGATGAAATCGGCGTCGGACTTTTCGCGCGACGAAAAAATCAAAACCGATGACGAAGGCACGCTGAAAGGCGGTAAAGACGGTAGTAAATTGCTGTCAAACATCGGCACAGCAGCCGGTATTGGTATGATCGGCGTGACAATCGCCATTCTGGCCGGGCGCAGCGATGATGGCTTCGGCGGTTATTACGGGGGAATCAGTCAGGGCGGAGCGATTGCCGGAGCCTCAATTCTCGGCGGCAGTGTTATCACAGGCGTGCTGATGACCAAAGGAAAGGAAGTTCGCCTGGACCAAAACGCGATCATACGACTGAAGTTGGAACGCCCAGTGGTGATTGGCTGATTCAAGCATCGTGCTATTTATGGAGCCTGGCTTTCGCTTTCCAACTCGCGAAAGTCAGCATTCGAAACTTCAACAGGAGAACCATTAACAATGCCAGCAAAGAAAGCCGCGACTGCGAAAGCCGCAAAAACCAGTAAAGCCGCAAAGCCGAAGGCCGAAGCCGAAAAAGAGTCGAGGTTGCTCAAAGTCGGTGCAAAAGCTCCGGCGTTCAGTTTGTTGAATACGGAAGGAAAGACAGTCAAGCTCAGCGACCTGAAAGGCAAAAAGGTAGTGTTGTATTTTTACCCGAAAGACATGACGCCGGGTTGCACTGTGGAAGCATGCGGCTTTCGTGACGATTTCGCGCAGCTTAAAAAACGCGGCGCGGAAGTATTGGGGATCAGCGGCGACGATCAAAAATCCCACCAGAAATTCACCGAAAAGTATTCCTTGCCATTCACCCTCTTGTCCGACCCGACCCATGAAATGATGGAAAAATACGGTGCGTGGGGCGAAAAGACCTTGTACGGTCGTAAGTACATGGGTGTGCTTCGCATCACTTACGTCATTGATGAAGAAGGCCGCATCGCACACGTATTCAACAAAGTGAACACGGCGACTCACAGCAAGGACGTGATGGCGGTGCTGTAAGAGGAGCGCGGTTGGGTGATGTTGCGAACGTTTCTAAAACTGGTTGGATTGATCTTTCTGTTCGGACTGGGATTGGTTAGTGCTGAACAGCCGCCGATCAAAACATACACACCCAATCAAGGCTTGGTGCATGAGCGAATCTTCCAGATCATGCGTGATTCGCATGGTTTTTTGTGGTTTGGAACCAATGACGGATTGTCGCGCTTCGACGGGCAAAATTTCGTCAATTACACGGCTGCGGACGGATTGGCGCACACGCGCATTGTGGATATTCTGGAAAGCCGTGACGGAACATATTGGGTCGCCACGCTGGGCGGATTGAGCAGTTTTGTGCCGTCGCGCGATTCACTGCCTTTTCTCCACTCGAATTCCAACCAGCAACTGTTCACCAATCACGTAGTTTACGGAGATAAAAACGCGAACGTCATCGCTTCGCTGCTGGAAGATCGCGCCAGACAGTTGTGGATTGGAACCCAGGCGGGGTTATACCGGCTAAATCGAAATGCTACGGATCCGGCCAAACGGTTCGAACCCATTCCCATCGGCTATCCCAACAAATCCGATAATCTGTTTGAAGTCGATTTGATGAGCGAAGACCGCGAAGGCAGTTTATGGCTTGGGTCTCTTTTTGGCCTGTCGCGGCGGTTGCCCGACGGACGATTTGTGCATTATTCGGTCATGCCCAGTGAAGGCATTGATTCAATTCGCGCGATTGCGGAAGACCGCGAAGGCCGGTTGTGGATTGGGCATCAATCCGGGCTGATGGTGTACAAGCCGGAACCGGCCGCAATGGCAACACCCGGGTTCATTGCGCTGGAAAAAATCGCTCGGCAACATAGCGCGCCCAACTTACAAGACGGCAACCTGATTTTACCGAATACAATGGGAGAAGCTCGCTGGTATACAAACGCCGATGGTATGGAAGACCAGCGCGCGCGAGCAATTCACATAACGACCGATGGTCATGTCTGGATTGGAAGTTTTGCCGGAGGATTGGCTGAATTCGACGGACAAAAATTTCGCAATCTGACCACCGGACAAGGCATCAGCCGTTTGATTACCGCACTGTCTGAAGACAGCGCAGGCAATTTGTGGGTGGGCGCACGCGTTGGAGGCGTCACCAAAATCGCGCGCAGCGGCTTTTTGACCTATCGCTCGGCAGATGGGCTGGGAAGCACGGATGTGTTTTCAATTTTCGCCGACCGCGATAACCGTGTGATTGTCTTCAACAATGATTGGTCGGTGAATCAATTCGACGGAACGCGCTTCACTTCGATCAAACCGAACCTGCCTGAAAAGGTGAAAGGCTCATCCACGGGCAATCGCCCGATGATTCAGGCGCACGATGGCGAATGGTGGGTGGCGACCGGAGAAGGATTGTTTCGATTTCCGGCAGTGGAACGTTTTGAAGACCTGGCAAAGGTCAAACCGAAAGCCGCATATTTTGAAAAAGATGGGTTGGCCAGCAACAACATCTCGCGAATGATGGAAGATTCACGCGGCGATCTGTGGATCAGTTCGTATACGCCGCCCCTTACGCTGACTCGTTGGGAACGCGCGACAGCCAAGTTTTATCGCTATAGTGAAAGCGATGGAATTCCGGCAAACAACTGGCCGCATGTGATGGCCGAAGATCGTGCGGGCAACGTCTGGATGGGACTGCATTACGGCGAATTGATGCGCATACGGAATGGCAGGTTCGAAGTCTTTCATCATGCCGATGGTGTGCCGAAAGGTTTGATGACCGGCATTTATTGCGACAGCGCTGGACGATTATGGGTAGGCGCAGAAGGCGGTGGCGTGCTTCGCGTAGAGAATCCTGCCGCAGACAAGCCGGCATTCAAGGTATATCGGATCAACGAAGGGCTATCATCGAACAACGTGCATTGTTTCACCGAAGATCGTTGGGGAAGGATTTATATGGGTACGTCGCGCGGCGTGGACCGGCTGGATTTGGCGAACGAACGAATCAAACAGTTTACAGCGGGCGATGGACTCAGCAGCGGCGAAGTTGTTGCCGCATTCGCCGACCGCGACGGCACGCTGTGGTTCGGCACGCGTGAAGGGTTGTCGCGCTTGCAACCGGAACAGGCAGATTCACAAACCGCTCCGCCGCCGGTGTTCATCAGCAAAGTTTCCGCCGGAGGCAAACCGCAACCCGTTCCCGAACTCGGATTGCGCGAAGTCCGTGGCCTGGAATTTGAACCGGGGCAAGGACAGATGCAGATCGAATTTTTTGGCTTCAGTTTCGATACGGGAGCCGGGCTTCGGTATCAATATAAGTTTGAAGGGGCTGATCACGATTGGAGTCAAGCCAGTCACCAGCGTACTGTGACGGCCAGTTTGGCACCCGGCTCGTATCGCTTTCTGGTCAGAGCCGTCAATACCAGCGGTCAGGTCAGCGACGAACCCGCCATCGTCAACTTCCGCATTTTGCCGCCGTTTTATCGTCGCTGGTGGTTTACTGCGATGGTTGTCGCCGTTGCCGGAGTGATCGGTTATTTCGCTTATCGGCAAAGGATCAGCCGCCTGCTGGAAATCGAACGCGTGCGCACGCGCATCGCGACTGATTTGCATGACGACATTGGCGCCAGTTTGTCGCGCGTCGCCATTCTTAGCGAAGTCGTCAAGCAGCAGGAACAGCACAGTAGCCGCCTGAATGGGCAAAATGCGCGCTCGGTTCAGATGCTGACGGAAATTGCGGATTCAGCGCGCGGCCTGGTGGATTCCATGAGCGACATTGTCTGGTCTATTGATCCTCGTCGAGATGATTTGGGACAGGTTATCACTCGCACGCGCCAGTTCGCTGCGGACGTGCTGGACGCGCAGGGCATCAGTTGGCAATTCATTACTTCCGCCGACATCGAAAAGATCAAGCTTGATCCCGAACAGCGCCGACACCTGTTTTTGATCTTCAAGGAATCGCTGAACAATATCGCTCGTCACGCCGGAGCGAAAACTGTTTCGATGAATCTTTCAACCGCGCACAATCGTTTGCAGGCCGAAATTGCTGATGACGGTGCCGGTTTTACGCCTCAACCAGCCGGAGCGAACGTCGCGGTTTTACCGAAAAGCCGCGGTGGAAATGGTGTGGGGAATATGAAGGCTCGTGCCGTTGAACTTGGTGGAGAGCTGAAAATTGACTCCGCACCGGGGAAGGGAACTCGGCTGACATTGAGCCTGCCTTTGAAACGGTAGTTTACAATCTCCAACCCTGTGCGATTTGCTGAGCCTTATCCGGTTGGCTAAACCTCAGCAACATGGAATGAAGCTCCGTGGCCGGAGCGCGGCGAGCACGCGTGATGGCTGCGAAACGTGGTTCATCCTGCGCAACCTGTTGACGAATGTCGTCTAGCAATTCAACTGTTATGCTCAGTGCGGACAAGGCTTCGTGCGGTGAGTGCGCAAGCGTTTCCAGAATTTTGGCCTTTACCCAATAGGCCCGCCAACGTTCACCGGATTCAGATTCTTCCAGCAGCTTCAGCGCGCGTTCGATGGTCGAAAGCGCAAAACTGTGTTGGCCAGTTGCCAGTAATGCAGCAGCCTGTTCGGTTAAAATCGCTCCCAGCCAGTCGCGGTTGTGCAATTCTTCGGCAATGGCGGCAGCGCTTTCGGCGAATTGCAATGCCGATTCAGCGTCGCCTTCAGCCAGCGAAAGCCTTGCCTGGTCGGTCATGACGCGAAATTCATCGTCGCGGTCGCCAATTTCCAAAATCATTTCGTGCGCGCGCGCCAGCAGTTTGTGTGCTTCGTCCAGGCGTCCAAGCTCGCAATAGGCGCGGCCAAGCAGCCAGTACGTTTCCGCTTCGCTGTGCGTCGAACCGACAATTCGCAATTTTTCCTGCGCACGCTTCAGGATGGCGATGCCTTCGTCATACAAACCTTGTGCGATGCGCGCCTGGCCGATGCCCATGTCCATTTTGGCTTCGCCGTTGGCATCGTTCAGCCGCTCAGCGTCTTCGCGCGCGCGCAGTGCCATTTCGATAGCGGTTTCGTATCGCCCGCGACTCATTTCAGCCCAGTGACTGCGGCGCAACAATAGAACCCGGCGCTGAACGTCGCCAACGTTGGTCAAATAATCAACTGCACGTTCCAGCAGCGGCACGCCTTCTGTATAGTGGCCTTGCAGCGCGCGCGCCCAGCCCAGCAAGCCGAACGCGATAGCTGCGACCTGACTGTTGAGTGCGGTGTTTTGCAGAGCTTGCTGTGCCAGCGCCACTGCCTGGTCATAATTTCCCAGCCGCACTTCGATGCCGCCGAGTTGCAGCATGGATAGTGC
Source organism: uncultured Heliomicrobium sp. (assembly GCA_964570175.1). Classification (GTDB taxonomy): domain Bacteria; phylum Acidobacteriota; class Blastocatellia; order RBC074; family RBC074; genus RBC074. The sequence continues at coordinate 12,811 of CAZMXG010000003.1, forward strand.
AGCGCCTTCGTTGTCGCCCATTAACCGGTAAATTTCCAGCGCCTGTTTGGTGACAGCCAACGCTTCGTTGTACAGACTCAAGCTCAGGCGAGTTTGGCCTTGCTGCAATAGCGCAGTTGCCAAGCTGGAACGGTCGCCAATGTTGCGAGCCAGTTGAATGGCTTCGCCATAAAATTTGTCTGACTCTTTCAGTTTGCCGACGACAAAACTGGTTTCCCCGAGTGCAAACAACAGCTTTAACTGTTCAACCGGAGCCAAACTTTTGCCGCTGCTTTTCGACATTTCCTCAGCGGCACGGCTTGCGCGTTCGATGCAAACTGTCGCTTCGTTCCAGGACAAACGGCTGCTGGCGGCTTGCCAGGCGCGAATGCTCCATTCAAACGCGCGCTCAAAATCTTCTGCGGCTTCGTAATGAGCGCTGATGGCCTCGGCGACACGGTCAAGCTCGATTAGATAAAGCGCTTCGATGGCTTGCGCTGCCGCCACGTGAAGCCGTTTGCGGCGGCGCTGGGGCAACGCTTCGTACAAAACGCGGCGCAATGTGTTGTGAAAAAAGCGCGCGTCATTGTCGCCGGTTACACCGTGTTCAGAGAGAACGCCACGGCGCACGCCTTCCAACAGCAATCGTTCAATTTCGTCTTCGTGGCGACCGGTCATTCTGGCCAGGGTTTCAACTCGAAACTCTTCACCAACAACGGCGGCAAATTCCGCTAATTCCCGAACTTCTGAATTCAAACGGTCCAACTTTGCCTGTGCCGCCATGACAATCGTCACTGGCAACGATAACGCTCCAAGGCCGTTCCATTGCCAGTGCGGTTCCGGCTGAGTGGCAAAATGGATCGCGCGTTCAGCGACCAGCAATCGCAGCATCTCAATCAGAAAGTACGGATTGCCGCCGGTCGTTTTATGCAGCCGTTGCAAGTCTTGCGATGGGACAGCGATGGCTTGACTGAATACGGCTTCAATCGCAGTGCGGCAGGCCGCTTCGTCCAATGGTTTGAGCGTTAGCGTCGTGTAGCTGCGATACCCCGCCAGCAGTTTCAACCATTCGGCAAAGCTGGTTTCGCGGTCGTTGACGGATTCCGCGCGCGCCAGGCAAACAATCATCAGCGGCTCGCTGCGCAAAGCGCGCATCAGATAGCCAATGACTTCGCGGCTGGCGGCATCTGCCCACTGAATGTCGTCCAGAATCATAACCAGCGGACGGTGATGGCTGGCGCGTATAAAGCATTGGCTGATCGGAGCAACCGCCCGCGAACCGCCGCCCGAAGCCACTTTGCCTGTCGGCGGGGCTCCCAGCGGTCGGGTGGCATAGGGCGAAGCGTCATCCAGCCGCAACGCACCAGTGTTGGTCGTTAATCGAATCTGGCTGTTGAGCCGTGCATCAGTAAACAGTTCATCCGGGAGTTCGATGCCAAAATGATTTCGCGTCAGCATTCGCAAATCGCACTCTTCGCGGTTGGCGGCGTTGACGCCCAGAATGGTTCTCAACAGATCCAGGAAGATTTCATAGGGTGCCAATCGGCTGGCCTGATAATCAAAAAACTGCGCGTACAGGCAAACTGCGCCTTGCGCGCGCGCCTGATTGGCGAATTCGCGCGCAAGCTGCGTTTTGCCGACACCGCTGTCACCAATTAAAAGTACCGGGCGGCCAACGCCTTCCAGCACACGGCGGTAATCTCCGTGCAGTTGAGCCAATTCCATTTCGCGCCCGACCAGTTGGTTGTAATCGGGCAAGCCGGAAACAATCGGAATGGGTTTTGCCGATTCTGGAGCAGCGATTTTTGCTGCTGCTGCGCTTTCGGCAGGAAAGACACCCGTTTCCGCAGTCGCCAGCGTCGCCGGTTCGGCAATCGGCTCTGGTTTGGCTGATTCGACTGGAGCAGCAATAACTTCGGCGACGAAACGATACCCTCGTCCGTGATAGGTTTCGATAAATTTTGACTCTTCGGCTCCGTCTCCTAACGCGCGGCGCGCTTGCGAAATCGCGCGTTTCAACACGCCGTCGGAAATGAAGGTGTCGGGCCAAACGGCTTCCAACAGTTCTTCTTTGGAAACAACGCGGTCGTGATTCGCCACCAGATGGCGCAGCACCTGAACGGCTCGACGTTCAAGGGCGACAATCTTGTCATTGCGATAAAGCAGATCAATCCCGGCGGGAATTTTGAAAGGCGGAAATTGCAGCTCAGCTTGCGGCGTGTTGGGCATATCAGGGTTCACAAAACTTCAGGAAATGATGCCGCTGCGCAACGCTTTGCTGACGGCTTCGTTTTTTGAGTGAACGTGAAGTTTATCGTAAATGCTGCGTATGTAGTTTCGCACTGTGTTGATGCTGATGTTCAGTTGACCAGCGGCGCTTTGATAACCGTGGCCATCGGCCAGCAGTTGCAACAACTTGACCTCCTGTTGGGTCAATTGTTCTTCGATCTTTTCAGGCTGTCGGGTGTTTTGAAACAGCATGACGACCTTGCGCGCAATTTCCGGGGACATTGGAGCGCCGCCTTCGTGAGCTTCACGTATCGCCTCAAGCAGTTTGGCGGGCGGAGTTTTTTTCAGCAAATATCCGCAAGCCCCATTACAAATGGATTCAAAGATTTTGTCCTGCTCTGCATATACCGTCAGCATCAAGACCTGCATGGTCGGGAATTTTTCACGAAACAGTTTAACGCCATCTGATCCTAGCATCCCCGGAAGATGAATATCCAGCAGCAGAATATCCGGCATGGCTGGCTCCTTATCCTTGATGTCTCTCAGGGCGTCTTCGACTGATCCGTAGCTGTGTTGGCAGTTGTAACCGGGCGTGGCGTTGATTAATAGCCCCAGCCCTTCACGTAACGAACGGTCGTCTTCGACAATGGCGACGCGGATTGTTCCGTTGTTTGATTCCATAGTTGATCCGAAATTTCCCGAATTAGAAAGGTAAGGGTTGAATGCGAGATGAATGCTAGCCCAACTGGAAGAATTTAGGCAGCGCACAAATATGCGCTTTTGGCGCTTCGGCGAGATTTAGATTTTGGTGTGAACTTGTATGGCTGAGATGCAATCGGGTTTTTCTTGTTCGCCAATTGTCTTATGGAAAAATATTGGACACAGCAGCTTTGAGTTTTTCAACCAAGCTTGCGCCTTTCCTGATCAAACCTTGTGCGCCAAGATTCAAAACTTCTGCTTCGGTGATGGCCAGCTCACCTGTCACAAATAGAATCGGCGTTTTTGGGTCGGAAGTGCGAATGAAAAGACACAACTCAAATCCTGTCCCATCAGGCAAATAATAATCCAGGAGAATGAGATCAAATTGTTCGCTGCCCAGGAGCCGCTTCGCCTCCATTTTGCTTCGTGCCGAAACCACCTCGTAATCTTTTAGGATCACCGAAATAAGCTGACACATGCTTTCGTGGTCTTCTACGCATAGAAGGCGCTTTTTTGGGGAACTCATAAATGTCCTTTTACGATCGCCATGCCGAAAAGATTCACACTTTTGGGGATCGGGAAGTGTCGCCCGCGGAGCAGCAGTGCTTTGTGAGCCTCGCACGCCGTTTATTTCGAACTATTGCAATTTGATTGCTGTCTGTTTCCGTTTTGTGATTGCGCCTTGGTCAAGCGCACTCCATTTCCGGCGTACAGGCACTTCTAAAAGGATAATCAGATGGATTCCGGCTGTTTAATTCGCCTAGTTTGATCCGGATCAATCCTTGAGCAACCTTCAAGCTAGGCAATTCAAGGCCCACACTTTTTAACCCGCAATTTTGCGCCCGCCGAGAAAGCCAATTGCCTTCTTTGAGGATCAGCGGAATGCGGGCAAAGGAAAGCTGGGATCCAGGAATCATAACCACGAATGTTTGGGCAAAGCTCTTGGGCTTCGAGGTGGGGTTTCAAGGCCGGGCCTTCATTTTCGCGGTCATTGACGCAAAATATCTGGGAATTTGATAGCGTCATCAGTTACCTCGGAATAGAAACGAACCCTTCGCGGCTCGCAAAAAGCCTGTGAGCGCGAATGACTGCGTTCCGTTCAATTACAAACTAACGTGAGTTTATTGGGGAATTAAATGTCCGGTGCAGGACATCATGGAAATCTTAACTAGGACATCAGCGAAAAGTCTAGGGGAAAAAGATGTTTGGTGCACAACAAACATTGCCTGTACTTGCCGTATACACTTCCTGTTACATTTTCATCCGAGTCACAAAATATCAGAACGAACAGAAAGGGAAATCTTGAAACTTATGGGCAATTAACCCGATGTTATTCGAGCATTTATCAGCACAGGCGATTTATTTGGCACCAGTGTTGCCACCTGTCAAAAAGTCAATTGCCGAAGTAGGGCAAGTCATCCCCCGGCATAGGAGGGGGGCATGGCTAGATCTATGAGCGAGGCAAACAATTTCGGGAATGAACTGCTTGATAAGCTTTTTAGGCAAGAACGTGAGCGGTTAAGCAGGCATTTCGAGCTAGTGGCGCTGGCGCGTTGTCACGTGCTTTACAACGAAGGTGACCGGGCCAATTATGTTTATTTTCCAAAAGATTGCCTGATTTCTTTGGTTGCTATGACCGAGGATGCGCAAACGCTTGAAGTTGGCGTGGTCGCCAGAAAAGGCGCGATGGGGCTTCCAGCAATTTTCCGGACCAACGAAATGCCCTATCGCGCAATTGTGCAGATTCCAGGCGAGGCCTGGAAAATCAGGGCAAGTGTTTTGCGGGCGGAATTTGATCAAGGCCAGCAGGTTCAAGACATTTTCTTGCGCTACTGCAACACTCTGCTGTGCCAGATCACGCAATCTGCAGTTTGCCATCGCTTTCATCGAATCGAAGCGCGACTGAGCCGCTGGCTTCTGGATTGCCAGTATCACACGGGAAAGGATTTGGTGAACTTGACCCACGAAATTCTTGCAATGATGCTGGGAACCTCCCGCACGCTTGTCACAACGACTGCGTTTAAGCTTCAGCAGGCAGGGGCGATTAGTTACAGGCAGGGTCAAATGAAAATTCTTGATCGAATGCTTCTTGAGTCGCTTTCCTGCGAATGCCATAAAATTGTGAAAGACAATTTTGCTAAAAGCCTGGGCCTTTGAAACGCTATCAAAGGCCGTCACCAATTCATCACCAATTCATCACCAAATCGTCATGAGCCCAGACGGCCTTTTGCTTAAACTCCGCGCCGTTGAATGATCAAGCGAAGTCATTGAAATCAAAGCGATAATTCCGGCTGAAGGAGAGCAGCCGCAACGCGATCATTCAATTTTCGCGCTTTGGGATCGCACCGCGCGCGTTCCGGAGTTGCGGGAACTGACAAGCGACAAGGAGGCGGAAAAAAGTTCCGCTTGAATCCTGAGGCGAGGATGCAACAGGAATTTTCCCGCTTCCTTGCGCTTTCAGTAATGCTGAATCTTTGAAAGGCAAAAATAAAAATTCAGGCGATGAAGGGTTTCACGGGTTTTTCTCGCCTGTATGGAGGGAAGAAGAACAGAAAGGCGATTTTTTTAGCGTCAAGCAACGGCTTAACAAGCAGGAGAGGGAGGCAGAGATGATATCAACTACGACAACACTAACGATGCCGTGCATTGCGCTGACGCCAACGGGAAAGCTTTCTCCGGACCCGCGAACCAATCTTGAAAAACAGCGAACAAAATTACTGTGGATGAATTCCCTGGAATTGCTGGAAAGTGCGGAAGGCGTTGATTTGACCAAACTGGCACACTTTCTGAATCAACTGGCGACTGCTTACGAAGAGCAAGGGGATTTCGCAAAAACCGAACGCATGTTTCAGCGGTTGAATCGCCTTGTCCAGCGCACAGGGATTGATCCGGAAATGGAAACCATGCGCCCGGTAGTGTTGCGGCGACTGGGCAGTTTGTATCAGGCGCAAAGGCGTTATTGTGAAGCCGAAAACCTATTGCATAGCGCGCTGATTTCGGCACAAACGGTTTATCAAAGACAAAGCGAAGAAGTCGCTGAAATCCAGCACCATTTGGCGGTGCTCTATCAGGAACAAGGCCGATTCGATAAAGCCGCAAAATATTACTGGCGCGCCTTAAAGATTTACCACCAAGTGTCCGGTGCAGATGGCCTGAGAACAGCAAACCTGTACCACGATCTGAGCAGTCTGGAGCGCAGGCGGGAAAACATTGCCGAAGCTGAGCAACTGGCCGGCCATGCGCTGGAAATTCGTATGCGCGTTCAGGGAATGGCGCATCCGGCGGTGGCTGTTGAAATGACCTGGTTGGCGGGTTTAATGGCCGATCAGGAAAAATTCAATGAAGCAGAGCGTCTGTATCGGGGCGCAATCGGAATTATCGAATCAACTTCCGATGACGACCAGTATGAAGTCGCCAACACGTTGATAAAGCTTGCCGCGATTTGTTCAGCGCAAAGCCGAATTGGCGAAGCGGAACGCTGTTTGCTGCGAGCAATAGCAATCAAGGAAAAGCTTTTTGGCATTGAAAATTTGGAAGTAGCGCAGCTTCAGGACCAACTCGCGCGGCTTTATGGCGGGCAATCGCGGCACGACGAAGCCGCCAGATTCGCGCATCGAGCGCATACGACCTTCGTCAAAGCGACCGGTCCCTTGAAGCTGGAGTAAGACTGATCTTTAAGTTTGGAATGCGCTGAAGCATACGGCTTGGGCTGCAAAAGTGTCGGGGGCGATTCGAAGCAGCTTGCGCCGATTTTAGCGCATCCAATGCGCAGTCAGCGGCGATCTCGTTCCGACCCCCGTGATGACAGGTGCATCCCATGCATCCCATGCATCCCACAATCTGTCGTTACAATGGTAAAGAATTGAAACGCCGCTGACTGCTCAATCACTTCTCTCAAATTGACTGCTTGTTGTGCTCACTTAGCTTCTTATCTTGCGTGTCGTGCATAACTCGGCCACAATACTCTTTACCTCTCAAGGCTTTCTCCAAGCACAAAAATCATTCAAAGAATGGAGTACAAACCGGTGACATCGAGTTGCCGTGATTTTCTATGTCATTTGATCCAAAACATCTAAGTCATCTCATCACCAACGGACGCGACCGCGCTCCGGCTCGTTCCATGCTCAAAGCCATCGGCTTCAATGATGAAGACCTGGCCAAACCCATCATTGGCGTCGCGCACATGTGGATTGAAACCATGCCGTGCAATTTCAATCACCGCGACCTGGCGGCGAAGGTCAAAGAAGGTATTCGCGCCGCTGGTGCCACGCCGATGGAATTCAATACCGTTTCGATCAGCGATGGCGTGACGATGGGAACCGAAGGCATGAAAGCTTCGCTGGTCAGCCGCGATTTGATTGCCGATTCAATTGAATTGGTGGCGCGTGGCTATCTGTTTGACGCTGTTGTTGCCATTGTGGGCTGCGATAAAACCATTCCCGGAGCGGCAATGGGATTGATTCGATTGGACATTCCAAGCCTGATTTTGTACGGAGGTTCGATTGCGCCGGGCTACCTGCATGGAAAGGCGATGACGGTTCAGGACGTGTTTGAAGCCGTTGGCCAGCATGCGGCTGGAAAAATTAATGACGCGCAATTGCTGGAAATTGAAAACGTCGCTTGTCCGGGCGCGGGAGCTTGCGGCGGTCAGTACACTGCAAACACCATGGCAATGGTCATGGAATTCATCGGTTTGGCCGTGATGGGAACTGGCAGCGTTTCGGCTGTTGATCCACTGAAGGAAAAGACGGCCTTTGAAACAGGCCGATACATTGTTGATTTGCTCCGGCGGGGCGTGCGACCGAGCGATATTTTGACGCGAAAAGCGTTTGAAAATGCCATTACAGGCGTTGCGGCCACAGGCGGTTCGACCAACGCCGTGCTGCATTTGCTGGCGATGGCGCGCGAAGCCGGAATTGAACTGAACATTGATGATTTCGACGAAATTAGCGCTCGGACCCCGATGATTGCCGACCTGAAACCTGGCGGCAAATACACCGCATATGAGCTTGGCAAAGCAGGCGGGATCGGTTTGGTTGCGCGGCGGTTGGTCGAAGGCGGTTACATTGACGGCGGCCAAATGACCGTCAGCGGATTGACCGTGGGTCAGGAAGCCGAGTTGGCCGACGAAACGCCAGGACAGGATGTTGTTTTCCCAACGGACAACGCGATTAAGCCGAACGGCGGCTTGGTCATTTTGAAAGGCAACCTCGCTCCGGAAGGTTCTGTGGTGAAGCTTTCCGGCTTTGAGCGCAAAATGCATCGCGGTCCGGCTCGCGTCTTTGAACGTGAAGAAGACGCAATGAGCGCCGTTACCAGCGGCAATATCAAATCCGGCGATGTGGTTGTGATTCGTTACGAAGGACCGAAGGGCGGCCCGGGCATGCGCGAAATGCTGGGCGTGACGTCAGCAATCGCAGGTGCAGGTCTTGGCGAAGTCGTTGCTTTGATGACCGACGGACGATTCAGCGGAGCGACTCGCGGGCTGTGCGTAGGTCACGTCGCGCCGGAAGCCGCTGTCTGTGGCCCAATTGCCGCTTTGCGCGAAGGTGACATCATTACCTTCGATCTGGAAAAGCGGCTGCTGAACGTTGACTTGACCGATGAAGAGATCAGGCAACGGTTGGCGGAATGGACGGTGCCTGCTCCGCGCTACAAAACAGGGGTCTTTGCCAAATATGCGGCGCTGGTTTCCTCCGCGTCCGAAGGCGCAATCACACAGCCGAAATAAGAGGAAGAAAACCGGTTCAAGCTCGGCGCAACTCTTGAGCCTGAACCGGTTTTGAACGACTGGTTGACAACCCTGGGATCGGTCAGTAGTATCCGCCTTCGTTTTCGGAAGGTATTGTTCCTTACAAAACAGTTTTTCGGGGCGTGGCTCAGCCTGGTAGAGCGCTCGGTTCGGGACCGAGAGGTCGAAGGTTCAAATCCTTTCGCCCCGACTTTCAAAAGCAAAACGGCCATCTTCGGATGGCCGTTTTGCTTTTGCGGATACCTTGAAAGCCAAGGCCAGAGTTTTTGGGCTTCTCTCACAGCATCATCTGCAGAAGCTGGGGAGCCACGCTCGTAATGTAGGTTCTCCCGTTGAAAGTTATTCGGTTGCTGTACGTGTAGGAGCTACTGCAGAGGGGGCTGTCCACATACGATTTATTGCTATTTCTGCTAATGAAGTCGCCTCATCCTTTTTTTTGCACGATTTACTAACTCAACCACGAGTTGTTGAGTGATTACCTGATTATCGAGAAATTTCCAGAGAACAAGATTCTGGACCTCAAACGGGGTTACCGGCGCGGGAATTGGTCGGGGTTGTCGGTGAACAGGGCGTCCACGCCGTAGCTAAACAGAAATTGCGTCATCTCTTCGCTTACGGTTTTGTACTTGCCAGTCATTGCCGAACGGAAGGTGTACGGCGTGACGGTTAAACCAGCGGCGTGCGCCCATTGGACAATTTTTGGTTCCCCTTCGATCAGGCTTTTGTTTGGGCCAATGCCGTCGGCGAAGGTTTTTACCTTCTCCAAGCCCGCTTCGGTCAGCCATTGATTTTGCGGGTCGGCGTGAATCAGAAAGACCAGGGGCAATTTGGTTTTGTGAATATCGCGCAGTTTGCGCAAACTGGCATCGCTGAAGGATTGAATAATGATCGGCGTTTTCTCGTCAGCGCCGGGGCGATCCAGTTTGTTTTTCGCCAGCGATTCCATCAACAACTTTTCCATATCAAAACCGCGTTTCCCATACACTTCCGGCGCTTTGGTTTCAGGGTAAAGCCCGGCTTTGCCACGGACGAAATCCACAGCTTCCTGCCAAGTGGGCACGCGTTCGCCTTTGAACTTGTTCCCTTTCCACGAACCGGCATCCAGCGTTTTGATTTCTGCCAGCGTGAAATCGGAAACGTACCAATGTTTGGTCGCCTGTCCGCCAGCAGCCACGTCTTCACTGACATCGAATTTGAAGCGGTCAGGGAAAATTTCTTCGACATCGGTTGTGCGTTCCAATGTCAGATCGTGCATACAAACCAGCACGCCATCTTTGGTGATTTGCAAATCCTGCTCGACGAAATCGGCTCTTTGCTGGATGGCCAGCCGGTAAGCCGCCAGCGTGTGTTCCGGCGCGTAGGCAGATGCTCCGCGATGAGCGACAAGAATTTTTTTCCCTTTTGGTTGAGCAAAAGACAAAAACGCCAAAACAGAGAGAGTGACGACGAGCGGGATCAAGCGGCGATTGAAGCTGGGCATAATTTTCCTCGATGTAATTGGGGTTACAGAACGACGGTACTGTAGTTGAAAAATCGCTGCACGGCCAATTTATCGCTTGGACGCGCGCATGTTTATGTTATTGTTTTGTCCGAGTTTCATAAACCATAGGAAGCAGTACAAATGAACAACGGAATGGTTCTTCGACTGGCCGGGATTGAACAGCCAGCGACCAGAATTCTACATCAGGAAGTCATTTCCATCGGCACTGCGCCGGATTGCGACTTGGTTATCGCAACCGAAGACACTTCGTTGCCACCTGAATCTGTTTTATTGACTTTGCGCCAGCGGGATGGCGCTTACCGGTTGACGACGGTTGAGCCAAGAGCCGGAATCACGCGCGATGGTGAAGCAGTCGCTGTTGGCGAAACGATTCAGGACGGCGATACATTTTTCTTTGGCGCGACCGGCATTCGGCTTCGGTTCTTTTCGTTGACGGAAACCGAGAGCCTCCCAGGGAGCATTACAGGCTCCCTGCGATTGGGCAGCGCTGTTTTGGCTTCGGCGCGTACGGAAACTGCTCCGGTGACAACGGAAACCGCGCGCCAGAAACGGATGGTTCCGCGCACCGATGTTGCGATTGTGTTTGTCAAACAACTGTTGCGGGAACTGGTCAACGAAATTCCACGCAGGCTGCTGTATGCCATTGGCGCACTGGCCGTCTTTTTCCTGTTGCTGTTCATTTATTTCCCCACCCTGAGCTTTCTGGAAGGCCGCCGCAATAACAAAGCCATCAGTGAACTGAAAGAAACCACGCGAAGCGAAATTGACAAGCTGCGCGAAGAAATCAAGCTGGCGCGTGAAGAGCAATTGTCGCTGCAACATTCGATCACGCTGCCGGAAATTGTCGTCAACACGTATGGCCAAGGCGTGTGCCTGATTTACGGCGTGTACAGCTTTGTTGATCAGCGCGTTGGACGCGAAGTGCGGCTGAAAGAGCCCAGCAGCGCGGAAAATCCAATCGGGGCCGATGGCAACGTCAATCTCAGCGTTGAAGGCAATGGGCGGATTTATGAAGTCGAATTTATGGGCACGGGCTTTCTGGCCGAAAAAGGATTGATCCTGACCAACCGCCACGTCGTGCAGGCTTGGGAGGATGACGATCTGGCAAGTTTGATTCGCATGCGCGGGTTTCGCCCGAAACTGAAAGACTTATTGGCGTATTTTCCGCAAACTGCTGAGCCGTTTTCGCTGCGCCCACTGGAACTGATGCAGGATCAGGATGTGGCGATCTGTTCGTTTGAACAAGGAGAAGCGAATTTGCCTGTTCTGCCGCTGGACGAATTGGGAGAAAGTATTGCCAGCGGACAGCCGGTCGTTTTGCTGGGATATCCTGCGGGACTGGAAGGGTTGAAAGCGCGCGTGGATAAAATCAGCGGCTCCGGTTTTCTGCGGATGGGGAACGTTCCTTATCGAACCCAGCTCAATGAACTGGCTGCCAGTAGCAAAATCCGTCCGCAATCTACTCAAGGCCATATCAGCGACATCTCGCCACACCTTACTTATGATGCCCGCACCGACGAAGGTGGATCGGGCGGCCCTGTGTTTGGTTCCAATGGCAAAGTCATTGGTATCAATCAAGCCATTCTCCTCAATTCTTCAACCACGAACTTTGGAGTGCCCATTCGTTATGGTGTTGAATTGGTCAAAAAACACAAACTCGCCTCACCGTTGCCAACACCGGGAACCTAAATTTAGTTCATGTACTAGTTGTGCCTAGACGAAGCTGTTGATGTGTAATACTATCCTTCCGCCTTATGATGACAGGCTTTAGGATAAAGACTGACATTCGATAGATTTTCTGTTGAAGTACCTCAATACTAAATGCTCTTTTGGGCGGTAAGTAGCGAAAGAAGACGCATTCCTTGCTTTTCTGCATCTTCTCTCGATGGTGTTTATCCTAATCAACCTTCGAAACAATACATATCAGAACAAGTTGGCAAACAGATAGATCCGGCAAAATGGTCAAGGCTTTTTGGTTGGCCATACTGAGATTGGTTGACCCCAGGCAGGCATTTCTCCGCTTTCCTGGGAGTGAGCAGCTTTAAGCACTGGTGCCCATACTTCACCGTCAATGCTATGAGCGCTTTAGCGACCTGACTGACCTTGCCAACAGCTTTTGAAAGCAAAAACAGCGTCATACTGTTCGCCTCGATTCCCCCCCCAGATCATTTCATGACGCTGCTGCGACCCATTTTCACCTACGCGAAGGAACAAACTATGCATACGGAGAGCCGCTTCTCGCAATTGTTGAATTCATTTTTGGGGAAGATCAATCGGCATTGGGCACGCGCTGGCGTGATGTTGTCGGCAATGCTGGCGGTGGGATTCTTGCTCGGCTATCCGTTGATTGAAGCACGGCGGAACGAAACCTTAAAACCGCCAACTGGCGAAACAGCGCCGATTCGGGCGATCCCCTCCGCGCCAACGGCTACATTTACAGTCTCAAATACCAACGACTCAGGCGCAGGCTCGCTTCGGCAAGCCATTCTGGATGCCAATGCGGCTGCGGGAACCGACAGCATCGTTTTCAATTTGGGTACAGGAACTCCGACAATCAATCTGGCTTCAGCCTTACCGGCGGTTACCGGAACGGTCGTCATCAGCGGCAATACCGGCGGAGCCACGCGTGTGGAATTGAATGGCGCAGGCGCAGGCGCAGGCGCAAACGGATTAGTGATCAGCGGGGGGAACAGCCTGATCGAACGGCTGGTGATCAACCGTTTCTCGGGGGACGGCATTCGGATCACGGGCACCGGGTTCAATACTGTTAAAGGTTGCATTCTTGGGTTGGATCCTTCCGGTACCATTGTGCGCCCAAACGGTGTTGGTCTGGCGATTCGCGGATCTTCTGACAATACAATTGGTAGTACGGGATTTTCTGATCGCAATACAATTTCAGGCAATGCGACCGATGGTGTTCTGATCACATCAGTATCCGTCGCGAATCCGTCACCGCCACCGCCAGTCATCGTAACGCCAGCCTCTCGCAACAAAGTCATCAACAGCTATATCGGCACGGACATCACGGGCAGGTTTGATCTGGGAAATACGGGTTTTGGGGTGAATATCACAGGCGGCGATGCTTCTGTGATCGGCGGCGCGACAACGGATCAGCGCAATGTCATTTCCGGAAACAATGGCGGCGGCGTGCATATCGGCACGACCACGGCGACGGGCAACAAAGTCATTGGCAATTACATCGGCCTTGATGCCACTAGCATTTTTCCGCTGGGCAACGGCGTATCGGGCGGCGGTGGCACAGCTCCTGGCGTGTGGATTGAAGACGCCCCCAACAACTTTGTGGGGGGAACTGCCGAAAGCACCGTCAATGGCCTTCTTGAAGGTGAATTCAACTTCATCAAATACAATTTGCAGAACGGCGGCGTCGTTGTCACCGGGGCAACAGCCACCGGCAATAGCATTTTGCACAACTACATTTACGGCAACGCGGGACTCGGAATTGATCTGGGGAACAATGGGATATCCGGAAATGACTTCAATGACCCTGATTCTGGGCCAAACAATTTCCAGAATGCGCCGGCTGTGACCGGTGTTTCGTCCGGAAATAATTCGATGACGATTTTCGGGTCATTGCAGAGCCAAGCGCTTCAGAGTTACCGAATTGAATTTTTCTTCAGTTCCCAATGTGACGCCAGCGGCAGCGGGGAAGGCGAAACCTATATTGGCTTCACAAATGTCACCACGGATATTTTGGGAAGCGCGAGTTTTGGCCCGACATTCAACAACTTTTCCGCGCCAGCAGGCACATTTCTGACAGCAACCGCAACGCGTAACAACAATCCCAAGGATACATCTGAGTTTTCAGCCTGCTTTCCTGTGCCTAGCAACCCGCCAACCACATGCGATGCTGTATTTACGCCGCCATCTACAAATTTCCGATCAAATGGCGGAACAGCGTCCATCAATGTGAGCCTGGCTGGTGGTTGCGCCTGGACTGCCAGCAACAACGGCCTTCCCTGGGTAACGATCCAATCAGGTGCTAATGGCACTGGCCCAGGCACGGTTGTGATCAATGTTTCCGCCAACAGCGGAACGCAGCGGCTTGGGCAGATCACGATCGCTGGTAAAAGTTACAACATCTCGCAGGAAGGCCCCTGTACGGCTTCTCTCAATCCGCCGGTTCGGAATTTCACCGCTGCAGGTGGAAACAGCCAGGTAGAATTGATCACCGGTTCGGGATGTGCCTGGACTGTCACAAAGAATCCAAGTGATACGTGGATCACAATCAATTCTGCCACCAGCGGCACTGGTCCAACTTTTGTTGATTTTTCTGTCGCTCCCAACACAGGCACGGCACTTCGTGTTGGGTTGATTGTCGTCGCCGGCCAGAATTTCGCAATTATTCAGGATCAGCCGTGTGGCGCAACAATAGATCCGACTTCGCAGATGGCATCCGCTAGTGCAGGCAACTACTCCGTTGACCTCACCATACCAGCAGGTTGTAGCTGGCTAGCAACCAAAACGGATCCTTGGATCACTCTGACGGGCGCTACCAGCGGCACAGGCAGCGGCACAATCAGCTATTCCGTGACGGCCAACACCGGACAGCAGCGTTCAGGGGTCATTATGGTGGCTGGAAAAAATCTGGTCGTCACGCAAGACGGAGGTTGCCAACCGACCTTCGATCCGACGACTCATATGCTTGGCGCGGGCGCGAGCAGCAATTCCTTTACCGTGAATATCGGTGCGGCTTGCGACTGGACGCCGATGACAACCGATTCCTGGATTACCCTTACTTCGGGTCAAAAGACTGGCACCGGTACTGTCACTTACAACGTAACTGCCAATCCCGGCTCGCAAAGAACGGGCACCATTACGGTAGCCGGACTGAATTTCGCTGTCGTGCAGAATGGTGCATGTGTCTATACGTTGTCTGAGACAACCAAACAGTTCTCGATACAGGGAGGAACTACCTCGGTCAATGTAACAGCGCCTGGCGGATGCGCCTGGACAGCGTCAACGCAAACTCCCTGGATTGTCATTACTTCCGGAACATCCGGTTCCGGCAATGGAACGGTAAATTTTTTGGCGACGACGAATGGCACCGGCACGCAGCGGAATGGAGTTCTGAAAGTCGCGGGGACAAACGTGATTGTCCAACAGGATGGCAATGGTGGTTGCACCTACACCGCTTCACCGCTCACGCAAAATGCGCCGGCTGCCGGTGGAGCATTCACAACTTCTGTGACAGCGGGCAGCGGTTGCCAATGGACGGCATCAAGCAATGTTTCATGGATCACCATTACTTCCAGCCTGGCACCTGATCGCGACGAAAAAACGTTCGCCGGTCGTCAGCCTGCAAGCAAAAATGGAATTGCTGGAACAGGGAATGGGACTGTTGGTTACAGCGTCCAAGCCAATACTGGTCCGCCGCGTACCGGGACGATCTTTGCCGCTGGCGAAGTCGTCACGATTAACCAGGCGTCAGGATGCCCGATCATCGTTTCTCCGGCGAACTTGAGCGCCGGACAGATCGGGGGGAATTACAGCCAGCAATTCACGCAATCCGGGGGAATTGGAGGGATTACCTGGTCGGTTTCCATCGGTTCATTGCCGCCGGGATTGATGCTAGATCCAGGCACTGGCTTGTTGTCCGGCATTCCGACTGTGCCTGGAACTTTCGGGTTTACAGTCAGGGCCGCTGATTCCAGTCCCAATGGTTGCTATGGCGAAACGCCCTACATGCTGGTGATTACCTGCCAGCCACTCAATATCACAACGGCTTCGCTTCCTAACACAGTGGCGGGGGCGTCTTACAATCAATTAGTCGTCTTATCAGGGGGCAGCGGACAGACTGACTGGACAATTTCCGCCGGTTCATTGCCAACCGGATTGAGTTTGCATCCGACTTCTGGTGTGATCTCCGGTGTTGCCACTGTGACCGGGCCATTTAACTTCACGGTCCAAGCCACAGTGAATGCCACAGGCTGTTTTACCACCAAGCCGTTTTCCATCACGGTTGGTTGCCAAATCATTACCGTCAATGAAGCTTCGCTGCCTGCCGCAACGCTGAATGCCAGCTATAACCAAACCGTCACCCAAACCGGAGGCATTGGCACAATTAACTGGACTGTGAGCGGCGGTTCACTGCCAGCCAACCTGACGCTTTCATCGGGCGGACAGATTACCGGCACACCAACGGCTACTGGATCGTTCCCCGTGACGTTGCGGGCGACTGACGCCAATGGGTGCTTTGGCGAAAAAGCTTTCACGCTGACGGTGAATTGTCCAAGTTTCAACATTTCGCCAGCGACGCTAAATCAGGGAACAGTGAACGCGCCATACACTCAGCAACTATCGCAAACAGGCGCGACAAACAGTGTGACCTGGTCTTTGCAGGCCAGTTCTCTGCCAACCAACCTGACGCTATCATCCGGTGGACTGATTTCAGGCACGCCCAATGTTGCGGGAAGTTTTCCAGTCACCGTCAGAGCGACGGAATCCGGTTCCGGCTGTTTTACGGATAAAGCCTATACATTGGTAATCAACTGTCAGACCATCAATGTAACGACGGCAACGCTTCCAAACGGAACTGTTGGTTCCGCGTACCCTTCGACAACAGTGCAACAATCAGGTGGCGTGGGAACAATCACCTGGAGCATTAGTGCAGGAAGCTTGCCAACGGGACTTGGGCTGAACCCGACATTAGGTGCTGTGACAGGAACGCCGACTGTCAGCGGTTCGTTTGGCTTCACCGTCAGAGCCACAGACGCCAACAATTGTTTTGGGGAACGCGCTTATCAAGTGAACATCGGCTGTCAATCGTTGAGCATTACTCCTGCAACGCTCAGCTCAATTCCGATTGCCATGGCTTATAGTCAACAGCTCACGTTACAGGGGGCTTCCGGGGCAATTGATTGGACAATTGCCGCGGGCGCGTTGCCCAGCGGGGTTACTTTACATCCGACCAGCGGGTTGCTGTCTGGAACGCCCAACGCATCCGGTTCGTTCGGCTTCACAGTCAAGGCACTGGTGCAATCCAGTGGATGTTTTGCCCAGCAAGCATATACGTTGACCGTCAACTGCCCGACGATCACGATCAGCCCGGCAACCATCGGTGCTGCCAATCTGGGAGTTCCTTACAACCAGCAGCTTTCGCAGACGGGAGGCGCCGGCAGCATTATCTGGAGCCTGCAATCAGGAGCTTTGCCGAGCAATATCAATTTGTCGGCCAACGGGCTTTTGTCAGGCACAGCAAACATGTCCGGGAATTTCCCGATTATGATCCGGGCAACCGATAGCAACGGTTGTTTCAGCGAACGCAACTACACGCTGGTCGTTGGAAACTGCCCGACAATTTCCATTACCCCGGGCACGTTGCCCAGTGGTTTGATTGGCACAAATTACAATCAAGCGCTGACGGCGAATGGCGGCACTCCGGGATACAACTTTACATCTAGCGGAAATCTGCCAAACGGCGTGACACTTTCTTCCGCTGGCGTCCTGTCCGGGTCGCCAAGTTCAGTTGGGACATTCAACTTCACGGCCCTGGCCACGGATCAAAACGGATGTACAGGGGCACAAGCGTATACTCTGATTATCTGTTCCGTGATTACGGTCAATCCGACGACATTGCCCAACGGTGTTGTTGGCAGTAATTACAGTCAAAATCTGACGGCAACAGGCGGCGGCGTTCCTCATAATTTTTCGTTCAGCGGCACGCTTCCAACCGGACTAACCTTGAGCGGTGCAGGGCTGCTTTCCGGAAATCCGACACAAACCGGCACGTTTAACTTTACGGTAACTGCCACAGATACCAGCGCTTGCACAGGATCGCGCAGTTATAGCGTCACCATCGCCGGAGCGGGATTGATGTTCTACCCATTGCCGCGACCGCTACGCATCCTGGATACGCGGCTTGGGCAACCAGCGTGCGATATGCCGGGACAAAAAATTACAGGCGGCACTTCGCGGCTGCAAACGGCGGCGGGCCGTACGTGTGACAGCATTTCAATTCCGGCGAATGCCAAGGCTTTGACCGGGAACATCACTACTGTGCAATCCGGCGGCGGATTCCTGACGCTGTATCCCAGCGATGCGACACGTCCGACGGTTGCCAATTCCAACTTCCAGCCGAACCAGGTGTTGAACAATGTGTTCACGGTTGGTCTGGGCGCAACCGACGGCGCATTCAATATTTATGTCACCACAGACACGGATGTTGTGGTGGACATCACTGGCTATTACGCGCCGCCGGGCGCGGGCGGGTTGTATTTCCATCCGCTGCCGAGTCCGATTCGCATGCTGGACACGCGCGCTGGACAAACCGCCTGTGATACGCCGGGATCGCCGATTACGGGAGGCGTCGAACGGACGCAACAAGGTCGTGTGTTCTGCAACGGAATCACCATTCCTTCAAGCGCTGCAGCTCTTGTAGGCAATGCCACAACGGTCGGCCCCGCTGGCCAAGGCTTCCTGACTCTTTATCCTGGGGATGCTGCAACCAGGCCGCTGGCCGCCAGTTCCAACTTCGGTTCCGGTCAAACGATGAACGGACCTTTTGCGGTCGGGTTAGGGCCAGATGGCACGTTCAAAATCTACGCTTCGGTGACAACCAATCTGGTGGTGGATGTGCTGGGATACTACAGTCCTGATCCTTTGGATTTGAACGGAGCAGGATTGCTATTCAATCCATTGCCGCGACCGGTGCGATTGCTGGAAACGCGTTTGGGACAGCCGGGTTGTTATACGCCGGGAGCGCCGCTCGCCGCCGGTTCAACGCGACTACAGGCGGCTCAGGGCGTGTGCGACGGGATGACAATTGCCGCGACGGCGCAAGCCATCGTGGGCAATGCAACGGTGGTGTTTCCATCCAGCAATGGGTTCCTGACGTTCTGGCCGAGCAATGCTTCACAACCGGGAACGGCGACCTCGAACTACCAATCGGGAACCGTGTTCAATCGCCACATCACGGTGGGCTTGGGCGGAGATGGCGCGTTCAGGATTTTCACCTCCGCGATGACGGAATTGGTGGTTGATGTTTCCGGTTACTTTGCGCCTTGAGTCTGAACAAGTCCGGCAATGGAAACATAGCATCATCGTATCGTGTGGAATGGCTTTCATGGTTTCAGCAACCTTATAAAAGGAGTAGAGCAGCGGGTAAATTATCCGAATGCCTAACAGTGATAATGATAAGAAGAACCCTTGTTGCACTGATAACAACTAGCTTCGTGCTGTTAGCCGTTGCTCCGCCATATTTGGCGCAAGAGCGCCAGGTTGGTAACAGAACGGGAGCCAATAACAGGCCACAGGAAAATCGTCCAATCCTCGATCCGGCATCGGCAGAAAAGCTGCGCACGGATCTGGTCACGGCTTATAATGAGAGTAATGCTTTAATCAAATTTCTGGCTGGATTTGACTTTCTTCGGCAAAGCCAAGCCATGCAAGATTACGAAACGGTTTCCGGAGAACTGGCAAAAGAAAGTGCGCGCATTGGGCAGTTGTCCATCAACGATGTTATGTTGGAAGCCAATACTTGGCCTGATTCGGAATCTATTAACCGTGTCATCGAACTCACGCGCAGCATCCGGATAGATGCAAAATTCCAGGAAGCAATAAAGAAGGTCGGCCGGTTTTACCAGGTAAGTCAGGCCTCGGCGTTATCGGCAAAAAGGCTTAATGCCCGTGGTGTGATTTCTGCTCCATCTTATATCGCGCCAATTTGTAACTTTGATGATCCCAGTAATTATCCGTCGGGAACTGATCTGGCTATTTCCAATGGAATTGCGCTTGCGTTACATACATTGGCAGATGTGCTGCCCGATCTGCTTGGTTTTCTTTTTGGCGTCCCTAATTTTGTCAAAATCGCTCTGGTTCTTGCCGCTGGCGTGGTTGATGAAGTTACTAACGCATTGAAGGCTGTGGCCAGTGATGCCACTTATTGCGAAAAAATTCGCCTCTATATCGAGGACAAACTGGCGAATGAAGGCGGGATCACTGCAATTTTGATGACCGACGATTTTTATTTTTCATACACGATCAAAACGGTTCGATCCTCTCTGACAAAGGCAATGAGCGGTGGTGTTCCGGTCAATTGCGGTAGTGCGAGGTTGGCGGAAGCCTCTAATTACTTTGATGGGAGTGATAATTTCACTGGAACAGGCCCGGACCGGGTCATTGCCTACAAGAAGCTGCGAGCCGCATTTCTGAATATTGGCGCAGCGGTGTGCATTCAATAACATTCTTACTGAATACCACGAGCATTACGCGTTGCTATTTTGACCAAAATTGCGAACACATACCACGACCTCAAACTCATGAAAGGAGCACGCATCTGGCAATCTGCACGGATGCCTAAGATTTGATATGACTAGAAAAATCCTTCTTGCACTGGCAGCAACCAGCTTTACGCTGCTCGCCTTTGCTTCGCCACATAATGCGCAGGAACGTCAGGTGGGCGAAAGAACGCCAACCGGAGGTAGATCGCAGGAAACTCGTCAAGTCGTGGATGTGACTGAAGCAGAGAATTTACGGCGCAATTTAGTCGCGGCCTATGATGAAACGGATGCATTGATCAGATTCCTTGCCGGATACGAGGTCATTCGGAAAGCTGATGTCATGCAGGGGTACGAACTCGCCTGTCAGAAGCTGGAAGCAGAAAGTGCTCGAATTGGGCAAATGACGACGGCCGAATTGATGACAGCCGTGGAGTTGATGAAGCAAGGCGACAATATGCAAAAGGCAAGCACGCTCGTGCGCCTGGCTGAGATTTCAAGAAGTATCCGAAATGATGCAAAGGTGCAAAAGATGCTACTGAAGGCAGAACGCCTTTCTCAATCAGGTTTTTTGTCAAAGGACGCTTCGTCGTCAAGAAAGAAGGTCAACTCCCGTTCCCTGATTCCTCCGACACCTGGATTTCCCCCCAGTTGCAACTGGGATGACCCCAGTACTTATCCATCAGGAGCCGACCTGGCTATTTCCAATGGAATCGCTCTTGCGCTGCATTCACTGGCTGACGCGCTTCCTGGCATCTTGGGTTTTTTCGTCACCGTTCCCAATGTCGTCAGGGTTCTTCTGGTAATTGCTGCCTATGCAGTGGATGAAGTGACCAATGCATTGGCTGCTGTGGCTGCGGATGCTGCGTATTGCGAGCAAGTCAGATTGGTGATCGAAGACAACCTGACCAATGATGATGGGTTTATGGCGCTGTTGTTTACCAACGATTTTTATCTCGGATACGTCCTGCAAACGGTCAGGTCGGCACTAACAAAAGCGACCAACACTGGAGTTCCAACGAATTGCGGGAATGCGAGATTGACCGAAGCGCTAACGTACTTTGACAGTTCCGACGCCTACATTGGCACAGGCCCGGAACGAGTCACTGCGTACAGTAAACTGCGAGCCGCTTATCAAAACATCGGCGCCTCGGCATGCGTGCAATGACAATTATTGAACCGGCCGCTTTGGGGCGAAAGCAATTCCAATGGTTGAATAGAATTGCGCAACACGACCTCGAATTTAAGAAAGGAGCACGCATCTGGTGATCTGTCCAGATGCGTGACAGTTGAGTATGACCAGAAGAATCCTTATTACAATAATGGCAATCGGCTTTGTGCTGCTCGTCGTTGCAGCGCCACATTCGGCGCAGGAGCGCCAGAGGGGCACGAACTCCAACAGCGGCGAATTACAGGAACCTCGCCAGGTTACGACAGTGACTGAGGCGGAACAATTCCGTAGTGATATGATCGCCCTTTACGATGAAAGCGAGGCGCTGATCAATTTTCTGGCTCAATACGATTTCTTCCGGCAAAGCGACGCAATGAAGAATTACGACGCCATCCACCAGAAAATGGTGGATGGCCGCAGGCGTATTGAATTGATGTCAGCAGCGGGAATCATTTCGCAGGCCCGTAGTTTCCCAGACAATCAGTCAATCAACCTTGCTATCAAACTCTCGCGGAAGATCAGAACGGATGGGAAGTTGCAAGATGCTATTCAAGTGACACAGAGGTATGCCCAGGCTGCCCTTAAGCGAAAAGGGGCTTTGTCAGCGAAAAGGGATCTGAATTCTCGTGGAGTGATTGCAGCACCAGCGTACATTCCGCCAACTTGTAATTACGATGATCCAAGTGCTTACCCATCCGGTGTTGACATTGGCATTCTCGGCGGAATTGGCATCGCGTTGCATGCTGTCTCTGATGCACTTCCCGGTGAAATTGAAGAAGCATGTGCCATGATTCCATTTATCCCCCATATCATTGCTTCAATCGCTGCTGGCGTGTTTGATCAGTACAAAAACCTCGTAGATACCGGATCAGCAGATGCTGCTTATTGCGAGAAGGTGAGGTTTTTTATTGAGGACAAGCTAAAAGATGATCGCGGGCTTCCTGTGTTGTGGATAAACGATGATTTCTACCTTACGTTTATGCTCAAATCGGTCAGAGCGTCTCTGTCAGCGGCAACTGGCGGAATGGTTCCAACGAATTGCGGAGATGCCCGCTTAATGGAAGCTGAAGCCTACTTTACATCGGATGTTTTCAGCGGAACCGGCCCACAACGTGTTGACGCTTACAGAAAGCTGCGGGCTGCCTATCAAAACATAGGCGCTTCATCGTGTGTGCAATAACTGGCCTTCGGGCAACAAATGCAGATGATGTTTCTGGTCTTTTCTTGCGTTCGCGCAACCTGACCTCAAACTGGCGAAAGGAGTATGCATCTGGGAATCTGTCTAGATGCTTATCACTTGATATGAACAAAAGAATCCTTACCGTAATGGCAGTAATCAGCTTTTTCCTGGTTGGATTTGCGTCTCCCGGCTCGGCACAGGAACGTCAACCCGGCAATGCGACGACTGTTGGCGTGTCATCGCGGGGAGATAAGCAGAGCATGAGTTTGTCTGACGCTGAGAAATTGCGCAGCGATCTGGTCGCTGCGTATGCCGAGAGTGAAGAGTTACTCAAATTTCTTGGCGGTTACACTTCTTTACGGCAAACCAACGCAATGAAGGATTACGAATTGGCAGGTCAGGCGCTGGCCGCTGGACGGATGCGAATTGAACGCATGTCCACAGAAGAAATCCTGTCACAAACCAGTTATTGGCCTTACGCGAAGACTTTGAACCGCACTGTGAAGTTGTCGCAGAGCCTGAGAACGGATGCAAATTTTCAACGGGTGCTTCAAAAGATGGAGGGATTTTCGCAAGCAGATCTTCAATCCCTGAATTCTTCGGTGGTGCGTGGAATGAATTCCCGAGGCGTGATTGCAGCTCCTGCTTACATTCCACCCGACTGCAAGTACGACGATCCGAGCAATTACCCATCCGGCGTTGACTTGGGAATTGCCAAGGGAATCGCAATTGCGCTGCACATCGCGGTTGAAGCTCAGCCTGCTGAATTTATGATCTTTTGCGTAATCATTCCCAACCCCTTCCGGATCGCTTTTGCAATTGCCGCAGGCATCGTTGATCAAGTCTTAAATGCATTAACGGCGGTGGCTGCAGATGCCACATATTGCGAATCAATTCGTCTGTTTGTCGAGGACACTCTGACGTCCAATGGCGGGTTCAATGCACTCATGATGAACGACGATTATTACCTCACATTTACGATTAAATCGGTTAGGGCATCCCTGACCAGGGCAACCAACCAGGGCGTTCCGACAAATTGTGCGCAACAACGATTGACGGAAGCATCCGCATTTTTCGATAGCTCTGACAATTTCACTGGAACGGGCCCTCAACGTGTTGACGCGATCAAAAAGCTCCGAGCCGCCTACCATAACATTGGCGCTTCGGGGTGTATCCAGTAAATGTACTGCATGACTGTCATGGTCGTGCCCCCCACAGCAGTTATTGATAATTCTGGTTTTCTGGTTTCGGCCACTTGATTTGGAATGGAAGCTCCGCTGATGGATGACGAAGCTTCAATAAATCCGGAGAAAAACGATGCGAACTACACACACACATATAACTTCCTTGCGGCGCGCCTTATTGGGCGCATTCGCGTTTGTTCTGTTTGCCACTTTGACGTTTGCTTACGCACCGCTTTCGGCAGTCATGGCCAGATTCGGTATCAGCAAGCCAATGCCACAGCGTTTGTCGGTGGCCCCGCGACAAAATTCAACCTCATCGCCGGTCACCGCAGAGATCAAACAGGCGATAGCCACGGCAGCGCCTGTTGCAATGGGCAGCTCTGCGTCACTTTTTGATGCGCCGATCACCAAAATTGCCAGCCCTCCAGATGGAACACCCGTGTCAGGCGGACAGTTGATTACGTATACCGTCACTGTGACGAATGATGCGGCGGTGGACGAAACTTTCGGCACGAATCGGCTTCGCGTCCGCGACGTCATACCGGCAAACACCACATACGAACCGGGAACCGTCACGATTTTGCAGCAACCCGGAAATGGATCTTCCCTCTGGACGTGCAGCTTTGACGGCGGAAACAACCGCATTGAATGTTTGACTGCGACCGGCGGAATTTTGCGCGAATTCGCCGTTTTCAAGTTCGAATTCAAGGTTCGCGTGAACAGCAGCGCGACGAGTTCGATCGCCAGCAATCAGGCGCAGTTTTTCAATGAACAGCAATCCGGCGTTGGCGTTGTCACCAATAGTTCAAATACAACCAACCACCCAGTCGCACAGGCGGATTTGGGAATCACCAAGACGACGTCGAACCCCACTCCGGTCAATGGTGGCGCAGCCTTCTCCTACACGCTGACAGTTACTAACAACGGGCCAGGAGCTGCGTACGGTGTTGTGGTGACAGACCCGCTGCCGCCGGGCATCGTTTTTCAAAACGTGACGGTGGTGAACAATAATGTTGCGGGTTTGGGATTGACCTGCTCCGGGCCGCCAGTTGGGACAAATGGTGTCGTCAGTTGTACGGGAAATTTCCCTGTGCCTAGCCCCGCCATACCGACTTCAATCATCACCATTGTGGCTCAGGCAGCGCCGAACTTGGCGTCGGGTGTGCGCACAAATACGGCAACAGTCGCTTCCAATACACAGGAACCAACGCCCAACGTTTTTCCCAACTCTGCCAGCATTCAACAGAATCTTACGGTTAATGCGCCGCTTTCGATCACTAAGACCGGTCCGGCGACAGTCTGCGCGGGTGATACATACACTTACAACATCACGGTAAATAATGGCGGATCAAGCACGGCGCTGAATGCGACCATCAGTGACCCGCTGCCGGCGAACACTACGTTCTTAAGCTTGAGCGGGTCGGGTGGTTTCACCACTGGCTGCTCGCACAATGGCGGCAACCCTGGAACGGTCACTTGCGCGGCTGTAGATATTCCGTCCGGATTAAGCACGCTGAACATTACCGTCAGATTGGCGGCGACTGCGCCGAGCGGCCCATTGGCCAACACGGCCACCATCACGACTGCTGGCACGGGCACGATTGCAGTTGGCACTTCGACGACCACCGCAACGGTAAACCATTGCGCCGATTTGGAAATCACCAAGACGGCTTCTCCGAATCCGGCTGTTGCCGGTCAGGACCTGAATTACACCCTCACGGTGAAAAACAATGGCCCGAGCATTATCGGATCGGGTGAGTTTGTCGTGAATGACGCGCCCTTCCCGCCGACGGGCACAACCCTGAAAGGCACCATCAGCGCTGTGGGCTTCAGTTGCAATGGGGGCACGACCTTCCCCTGTACCGCAACTGCTTCGTTGGCGCCCGGAGCCAGCACAACGATCAAATTTACGGTCACGGTCAATTCAAACTTCAACAATGGCCAACCAGGCAGTTGCGTCAGCAACACTGCCACCGTTGCCACAGTGGCTGGCACGGATTCAGTAGACTCGAACCAATCGAACAACTCTTCGACGATCTGCACGCCGGTTGTGTTTAGTGCGGATCTGGGAATTGCCAAATCGGCTTTGCCTGTGGTTGACCCGGATGGGGCAGGCCCGTTGGCGCCGGTGGCATTGCCAGTCGTAGGCCCAAATGTGCCCGCGGGTTCCGTCAATGCTGGCGGCTATATCCGTTACGATTTGCCGTTTAGCAATACCGGAACATCAGACGCGGTCAACGTGATGATCACGGATCAAATTCCCGGAAACACCGCGTTTGTGGGAGCTTTGGCGACTGGCGGAGTGTTTGTTCCGGCGGCCCAACCCCCAGCGATTCCGTTTACGTTCACGATTAGCGCCGCTGACACCGCTGCGCCGCTTGGGCCAAATGTTAGCCTGACTTGTGTGGTAAATGGTGCGCCTGGAAGCCAGGCGATCTATTGTCGTCCCCAAGGAAACACCGGGTTGACCCCGTCGTATCCCGACGGAAATCTGCCTGCGAGTTATTCCGGCCAGTTGACGTTCTTTGTGAAGGTCAATGAATCGGTTTCGGGCGGAACGATTGTCTCGAATCCTGCCAACATCACGTCGGGACTTTGCCCGAACCCTGTGAACCCAGGCCCGGTTTTCCCGCCCAGCGTTTGCGGTGGCACGCCTGATCCGAATACTGCAAACAACACCACGTTGCCTACGCAAACGGTGGTGATTGCTTCGTCAAACCTGACGATCAGCAAGATTGTTCAGTCGGCGGTTACATCGGCCAGCAACCCGAACCAGACGGGCCCGATTGGTCCGGCGACGCCTCCGAACGGAACGGCCACAACTGGCACGGCAGTTTTGCCGGGCACGGCTTTAACTTACCGCATCACATTGACGAACAACGGACCTTCGGATGTGTCGAACATTCGATTAACGGATGTTTTACCCTCCGGTTTGGAAACGCCGCCGGGCAGAGTGCTTGGCGTGAAATATCTGCAGGTTTCACCGGTGCTGCCTTCGGGGGCGACGTTCACATGCGCAGCTCCGACGGGCATCAACATCGTCAATAACCCGCAAGGGAATGGCGGTTCGCTGGTTTGCACCGCTCCGTTGTTGTCAGCCAACGCGCCGAACAACACCGCCGCGATTGACGTCACTGTGTTCATTGACCCGGCCACCAAGGCCAGCCTCGTTGACACGGCGACTTTCGACGCGACCATCAATAATGTGAACCGACCGGTTTCCGGCTCAACGACGCTGACGACCCCGGTCGCGGCGACTTCAGACCTGGCATTGACCAAGACGCACACGAATGCAGCGGGTGTGGTTGGCGGCCCGATCACGGCGGGAACGACGTTTACCTACACCATCACGGCAACCAACAATGGTCCGAGCGCGGCCCAGATGTTCAGTTTGGTGGATACGTTCCCAGCCTTCCAAAAGCTGACAAACATCGAAATTGGTCGCATCAACGGCAATGGCAATTTTGTGACGCCGAATGCCAAGGATGGAAACGGGAATCCGAACGTGACTTGCACTGCGAATCCGGCGGTTGGTTCTCCAGGAAACACGACCAGCATGACTTGTACGGCGTCTGAATTGCCGCCGAACAAAAATCCGGACGGAACAGTCAATCCGGCAGGCACAATCGTCTTCCGCCTGACCGTATTGCAGGATCCGGTGACGCCACAACCGCTTCCGGCGAATTACCAGAATTGTGTGACGGCGACTTCGATGTCCACCGATCCGGTTCCGGCGAATAACACCAACGTGTGTGATCCGTTTACTCCGGCGTTTTCGGCTGACCTGTCGGGAACAAAGACCGCAACCCCAGAGCCTGTAATTGCCGGAAACCTGTTGACCTACACCATCACGACAACCAACCCCGGGCCAAGCGCTGCGCTGAATCTGATGATCAGCGATCCGCTTCCGGTCGGCACTGTCTTTATCTCTGCGGTGGCCTCCCCTGGCGCGACCCTGATGACACCGGCGGTCGGAGCAAATGGCCTTGTCAAAGCGACCTGGAATGCTGCTGGCGGTACGCCTGGTGGATTAACCCCGCCGGGTGTGACCCGCACGCTGACCATCGTCGTTCGCGTTTGTCCTGACTTCCAGCAGATTCGCAATCTGACAGATGCTCAGATGTGCGTGCCGAATCTAACAGATACGGCAACGATCAGCTCAGATACGACTGATCCGAATCCCAATAACAATACGGCATCAGTGACTTCAACCGTCCAGGCGCAATCCGATCTGTCCATCAACAAAGCGGATTCACCTGACCCGGCACCGTACAGCACGACAGGGACACCATCGAACATCACGTACACGCTGACGTTTTCGAATGCAGGCCCGTCCAATGCCAACGGCGTAACAATTGTTGACGTGCTGCCGAAAGGCTTTACGGTGGTGGGAACGCCGACTTCGACGGTTCCAGGCACAACATTCACCATCACGACGACGAACGGCATCACGACGGTTGTGGCAAATCTGGGTGTGCTTGGCGCTGCCAACCAGTGCCAGTTGACCCGGCCCAGCAGCGGCACAATCGTTATTGTTGCCAGGGTTCCCATTAAACATCCGTCAATCACCGTCACCAACGTGGCGACGATTGCTTCGACCAACTGCCTGCCTGAAACAGGCACGCTGGCAACGCAATCCAATCCATTGTCCGGAAATCCGGCGATCATCGTGTCGGGTACAGGAATGCTGGCCAACAACAGGGCCTTTGCCGACACGCGAATCGTGCCCCCTGCTCTGACTGGCAGCCCGTATCTGGCGCTGTCTGAAGTAAGCGATCAGAAAGAAGGTTCAATCCTTTTCTATCCGATCTACACTTCGGAGGCGGCGAACGCCAACGTGCAGAATACGCGCATTTCCATGACCAACACTTCCCCCACTGAAAAGGTGACCGTTCACCTGTTCGCAGTGGACGGTGCAAGCTGTGCAATCCTGGATGCCTTTATTTGCCTGACCCCGAACCAGACTGCATCCTTCCTGGCTTCGGACTTTGATCCGGGCAACACTGGCTATGTGATGGCGGTGGCGGTTGAAGATGAAAATGGCCTACCGCGCGCATTCAATGAATTGATTGGCGACGAATTCGTCAAATTCTCGTCAGGTCATCAGGCCAACCTGGCCGCTGAATCAATCGCGGCTTCGATGCTGTTCCCGGCTGGGGTGGATGCGAATGCAACGACAGCGACCCTGCGATTCGACGGCATGAACTACAACAGATTGCCGCGAGTTCTGGCCGCCAGCGGCATTGGCAGCACTGCCGACAGTAATTCCACAATGATGATCATTGACCGCGTCGGCGGGAATTTCACCACCAGTGGGGCGCTGATTGGCAATATCACCGGATTGCTGTTCAATGATTCGGAAATTCAGTACAGCTTCACCGCCAACCTGGGATCGTGCCAATATCGCAAGATATTGGACAACAGTTTCCCGCGCACTTTCACGCCGTTCAATAGTGTGATTCCTGCCGGACGCACCGGTTGGATGAAGTTCTGGACAGTGAATGACGGAGCTTTGTTTGGCGCACAGATCAACTTTAACTCTTCCTCTAACGCCAATAGCGGGGCATTCAATCAGGGACATAATCTGCATCATCTGACGTTGACCGATCAGGCAACGCTTGTGGTGCCGATCTTTATCCCGTCCTGCTAACGCTTTATTGTGAAGCGAAAATGAAATGCGGTTGCCAAACTGACAAGGTCTGGCAACCGCATTTCTATTTTGTTCATGACAAAATTTACCAAAAAAGGTTAACCCCTCTGGACTAACTGGTATGACCGTAATAATCTTCGCAAGTCCGCAACTACATTTTAGGACTGAAATTGGACAAACGTGGTCAGTATTTCGCTGATCTCCTCAATTGTTTTAGCGCCTTTTAGGGGCGTAAATAACGAGGGATGATGTGCTCTTAACCTTACACAACGTCCTCTCTCGAAGCATTCGTCCGATTCAGGCCTCAACGAAAAGAATCACTGGGAAAATTGAGTGAGTTGGTCGGGAATTTCCGGGCTAAAGTCTGTCTTCTTCATTGGCTCGGATGGTTTTGTTCCTGGTCGCCGAGTCAAAATTGCATTTCAACCTCATTGTTTGCAGCAGGTTATGGAATTTGCTGCTGTGGCAAGTCATAGATCTGACAGGTTTTACCTCGCAAGAACTCCAAAGATGGTGTCGAAACTTTGCCAGCGCGCGCGATCGCCTCAAGCGCTCATGACGTAGCCCGAAAATTCTCTCTAATTCGAAGGAAAAATTATGCGCACGGAGAACCGTCTCTCACGGTTGTTGAGTTTTATGTTGGGACAGGTACGCCAGCGGCAAGCACGCTTTGTTTTGATGTTGTTCGCGATGATGGCGGCGGGATTCTTGCTCAGCTACCCACTGATTGCAGCGCGGCGAAGCGATGCCCGCCAGGCAACAATCGAACAACCGGCGCTGGCGCCTACAATTTCCTCACCCGCGGCCGCAACTATCACGGTCAATGATCCGGGCGAAGCCGTCCTCAACAATGACGGCAAATGCACATTGCGCGAAGCCATTAACGCTGCCAATAACAATACTGCTTCAGGCGTGGTGGCCGGAGAATGCGTTGCCGGAATGGCTGGCGCGGACACGATTGTCTTCAGCCTTGGGACAGGCACTCCGACTATTAACCTGACTTCTGCGTTGCCGACCATCACGCAATCATTGACGATCAAGGGGAACACCGGCGGCGCAACGCGTGTGGAATTGAACGGAACGAACGCCGGTGCAAGCGCGAATGGGTTGACGATTACGGCAGGCAACAGCTTGATCGAACGAATGGTCATCAATCGCTTTGGCGGAAAAGGTATTGAAATTTCCAGCGGAGGCTTCAACACTGTCAAAGGCTGCATCATCGGGCTGGATCCTTCCGGCACAATCGTTCGCGCCAACAACCTAGGGATTCTCATTCTCGGCTCTTCCGATAACATCATCGGCGGCACGGCGATTGGCGAACGTAACATCATTTCCGGGCAGACAACGGACGGCGTGCGCATAGAGGCAGCCACCTCACCGTCCGCTGTGCCGGCTTCCAGAAACAAAGTGGTCGCGAATTACATCGGTACCGACGCCACGGGCAGATTTGATCTGGGCAATACAGGGTTTGGCGTGAATATCGAAGGCGGAGACCTGTCACGCATCGGCGGAACAGACACGGCTGAGCGAAACGTGATTTCCGGCAACAATGGCGGCGGGCTGCGCATTGGCGTCGCAACCGGCGCGAATAACCGGGTTATTGGAAACTATGTCGGGTTTGACGCCAGCGGCACTTTCCCGCTGGGCAACGGCGTTTTCGGTGGCGGCGGCACAGCGCCAGGCATTTTGATTGACAATGCGCCGAACAACTTCATCGGCGGATTGAACGATAACGAATTGAATTACATCGCCAACAACCTGCAAAACGCCGGTGTGGCCGTGGTGGGGACTACTGCCACCGGCAACCGCATCATTGGCAATTACATTACGGACAACGTCGGGTTGGGAATTGATCTGGGAAATAATGGCGTTACCGCCAATGACCCGTTGGACGTGGATACCGGTCCAAATAATGGACAGAACACGCCAGTGCTGAGCTTGGTCTTGGTGGGCAGTTCTTCGACGACGATTTTTGGTTCGTTGAACAGTCTGCCGCTCAGGTCCTACCGTCTGGAGTTCTTTTACAACCTTCATTGCGATGCCAGTGGCAGCGGAGAAGGATTGGCGAAGTTTGGCGCGATCAATGTCACAACCGATGCCGTTGGTAGCCTCAGTTTTGCGCCGAACTTCAATGTCGTGCTTGCGAAAGGACAGGCGATCACGGCAACCGCCACATTGCTGGATGGATTGGGGCAGCCGGTTGAAACTTCGGAGTTTTCCGCTTGTCTGACTGTTCCAGGGGCGCCTGACACCTGTACCGCTGCACTGTATCCGCCAACGAAAAATCTGCGGTCTTCTGCAAGCAGCTTTTCCGTCGAAGTTTCTCTTGCGGTTTTGTGTCCCTGGGGAGCGTCGAGCACTGTTCCCTGGGCGACCATCGGTTCCGGCTCTCCGGGACTTGGCAGTGGAACAGTGACCATCAATGTCCAGGCCAACACTGGACCCCAACGCGTCGGGCAACTCAGCATTGCAGGCAAAGATTTTTACATCACCCAGGAAGGCCCCTGCACCACCGCCATCAATCCGGTGGCCTCAACTTTCTCGGCAGCGGGAGGAACGGGAAGTCTTGAGCTTTCCACAGGAGCAGGCTGCACCTGGACAGCCTCCACGCTTTCGCCGTGGATAACGATCAATACGGCAACCAGCGGTTCCGGACCGACTGTGTTGGATTACACGGTTGCGCCGAATACCGGGGCTTCCATACGCGCAGGGCAAATTCTGATTGGCGGCCAGATTTTTATCGTGTCGCAAGATGCTCCCTGCACGCCCACAGTCAGCCCGCAAAACCAGCAGGTTCCTGCTGCAGGAGGCGGATTTTCCGCCAGTATCTCCATCGGAGCGGGCTGTCCTTGGTCGGCGGCGACAGGGGATTCGTGGATTACGTTGACGCCTCCGGCCAGCGGGACCGGCAATGGCACGCTGAATTACACCGTGGCGGCAAATCCGGGAAGCGCACGCTCCGGGATTATCACCGTTGCCGGAAAATCTTTGATCGTGAATCAGGACGGCGGTTGCACCGCCACGCTTAGCCCTACAAACCAGAATATCGGTCAAAGCGGCGGGATTAACTTTACTGTGGATGTCAGTATCGGAGCCGCGTGCAACTGGTCTGTGTCCACGGCCACATCCTGGATAACGATTCTTTCGCCGGCGAATAACATCGGCAACGGCACCGTTACCTATTCCGTGACGGCCAATCCCGGAACACAACGCTCCGGTTCCATCAGCATCGCCGGGCAGACATTTAACGTGACGCAAGACGGCGCTTGCAGCTACACCCTTTCGCCCACCATCAGGCAATTCACGGTCGAAGGCGGAACCGCAACATTGAACATTACCGCGCCCTCAGGTTGCGCCTGGACGGCAACTACGACGACGCCTTGGGTAACGCTCACCTCCACTGCTTCGGGGTCGGGCAATGGC
This sequence comes from uncultured Heliomicrobium sp., assembly GCA_964570175.1. GTDB lineage: Bacteria > Acidobacteriota > Blastocatellia > RBC074 > RBC074 > RBC074. Next base: position 45,814 of record CAZMXG010000003.1, read on the forward strand.
TCAGTAAATTATTTCGTTTCCACGAACGGCAGCGGATCCACTCGCGGGGGTTCGATCACGGTGCAGGGGCAGACGCTCAACATTTCTCAGGATGGTGGTTGCTCGTACAACGTGTCACCGACATCTGCGAATCATCCGGCTGCCACCAGTACCGGAACGGTCAATGTGACGACGACCGGAGCATGCGCCTGGCTGGCCAGAAGCAATGCTTCCTGGATCAACATTACCTCCGGCGGTTCATTGGGCAAAACCGGACAACCGTTGTTTGGGCGACTCGAGAAAAACGGCGTCAGCACCACGGGCAATGGCGCGGTGAATTACACCGTGGCCACAAACACAGGCCCGCCGCGCACCGGCACGATTGATGTTGCGGGCCAATTGGTCACCATCACCCAGGCGACAGGCTGCCCGATCACAATTTCACCGGCCAACTTACCTGCTGGTGATGTGGGAATGATGTACAGCCAACAGTTATCGCAATCGGGCGGCACGGGAAGCATTACCTGGACGATCAGCAGCGGATCGTTGCCGATGGGAATGATGCTGGGTTCCGGCACGGGGATCATATCCGGTACCCCGACATCCTCTGGGCAATTCAGCTTCATTGTCAGAGCGACTGCTGTGAATGGGTGTTACGGCGAAGCTAGCTACACGCTGCAAATTAATTGCCAGTCGCTCAGCATTACACCGGCAAGCCTGAGTCCTGTGCTGGTTGGAGCGTTCTTGAACCAGCAACTGACGTTGAATGGCGGCAGTGGCGCGCTGACCTGGGGCGTGACAACAGGAACGCTTCCTCTGGGTGTAACGCTCGATTCGACATCGGGTCTGTTGTCCGGCTCGCCCGCGGCGTCAGGCACGTTCAACTTCACGGCCAGGGCAACCGTCAATGCCACCAATTGTTATGCGGAAAAGGCTTATTCGCTGGTTGTCAACTGCCCAACGATCACCGTTGATCAGGCGACGATCAATCCCGGGAATCTGGGAGTTCCGTACAGCCAGCAGTTCACGCAAACCGGCGCGGCAGGCAATATCACCTGGACGATCAGTGCGGGTTCGCTGCCGAACAATTTGACGCTTTCGACTTCGGGGCTGCTGTCCGGAACGCCTGTGGCTTCCGGCACCTTCCCGATTACCGTCCGCGCAACCGCCGGCAACAGTTGTTTTGGCGAACGAAGCTACAATCTGGTGATTGGTGTTTGTTCCGCCATCACGATCATGCCGCCTGCATTACCAAGCGGTCTGATCAATACAAATTACGATCAAACTTTAACGGCGAATGGCGGATCAGGCGGGTACAGCTTCACTTTCACTGGAAATCTGCCAAACGGCGTGACGCTTTCTTCGGCTGGCGTTTTGTCAGGCTCGCCGACCGTTGTCGGAACATTCAACTTCACGGTAACAGCCACAGACCAGGGCGGCTGTACGGGCACGAAAGCCTATGCGTTGACTATTTGTTCACCGATTACGGTGAATCCGGCAACATTGCCAAACGGAACTGTCGGCAGCAGCTATAGCCAAAATCTGTCGGCTGTCGGCGGGGGAATCCCGCACTCTTTCACCTTCAGCGGCACGCTGCCGAACGGATTAACTTTGGGAACAGATGGAGTTTTATCTGGCAATCCCACGCTGGCAGGCATGTTCAATTTCACCGTGACGGCTACCGACACCAGTTCATGCACGGGATCGCGCAGCTACTCTGTCCTGATCAACCCGGCAGGCCTGATGTTCTATCCGCTGCCGCGCCCGCTTCGCATTTTGGATACGCGGACCGGCGGGACAGCCTGTGACACGCCGTCACAGCAAATTCCTGGTGGCACTTCGCGCTTGCAAACGGCGGCTGGTCGCACGTGCGACAGCATTTCGATTCCGGCTTCGGCAAAGGCTTTGACCGGAAACATCACAACAGTTCAATCCGGCGGCGGATTCCTGACGTTGTACCCCAGCGATGCGGCTCAACCGACGGTGGCCAATTCCAACTTCCAGGCAAATCAGATTCTGAACAATGTATTCACAGTCGGACTTGGCGCTGACGGAGCATTCAAGATCTTCGTGACGTCGAACACCGACGTGGTGATTGATGTCACCGGTTACTACGCACCGCCGGGACCTGGCGGGCTGTATTTCCATCCGCTGCCCAGCCCCGTTCGAATGCTGGAAACACGCGCTGGACAACCGGGTTGTGACACGCCGGGAACCCTGATTGCCGCTGGTGTCGAACGCACACAACAAGGGCGCATTTTCTGCGGCGGCATTACGATCCCCTCCAGCGCTGCAGCCATTGTCGGCAACGCGACGGCGGTGACGCCCGGCGGGCAAGGCTTCCTGACGCTTTATCCCGGCAATGCACCAAGCAGACCGTTGGCGGCCAGTTCCAATTACGCTTCCGGCCAAACGATGAATGGGCCTTTTACAGTCGGGTTAGCTCCGGATGGCACATTCAAAATTTACTCGTCGCAAACAACAGACTTAGTAATTGACGTGCTGGGATATTACAGCCCAGACGCGACCGATTTGAATGGAACCGGATTGCTCTTCAATCCATTGCCAAAACCGGTGCGATTGCTGGAAACGCGGCTGGGGCAACCCGGCTGTTACACACCCGGCGCGTTGCTTGCTGCTGGTTCAACGCGAATCCAGCAGGCGCTGGGCACGTGCGATGGCATGACCGTTGCCGCGACTGCCCAGGCGATTGTGGGCAATGCAACAGCAGTCTTTCCGGCCAGCAATGGCTTCCTGACTTTCTGGCCAAGCGATGCGATGCAACCTGGGACGGCGAATTCAAATTATCAGGCCGGAAAAGTGTTCAATCGCCACCTTACGGTTGGACTGGGCGCAGATGGCGCGTTCAAGATTTTCACTTCGGCGGCCACAGACCTGGTCATTGATGTTTCCGGTTACTTTGCGCCCTAGGCGAAATCATTGAGTTTATTTTTTTTTGCGGTTTCGGCCATTGCGGGCAATGTGCTTTTGGCTGGCTGAGATTGCAACCTTGACAACACAACCTTCATTCCAAGAAAGGAGTAGCGCATCGGGTGATTGGAAAGACGCGCGTAGCCGAGGCTGACCGCCCGAATGCCTAACAGTTCGCATGACAAGAAAAACTCTTACTGCACTGATGGCAATTAGTTTTTTGCTGATGGTTTTCGCTGCGCCGCAATCGGCGCAGGATCGGCAGGTGGGCACACGAACGGCAACCAGCGACAGGTCGCAGGATTCACGCCTGGTTGTGACCGTGGCTGACGCGGAGAAATTACGAGGGGATATCGTCACTGCCTACAAAGAGCTGGAAGCAGCGGTTCGGTTCCTGGGTGAATTTGACGTGATCCAGCATGGCGGCTCCATCTTGAAAGATGCTGATGCGGTTGGTGATTCGCTGGCCAGTGAACAACAGCGGTTGGCAAACTTGTCCACCATCGAACTTGTGGCGGAATACCATTCACTGCCCAGTTCCGCAGCAATCGGCCGTATCACCCAATTGGCGCAAAAAATCACGACAGACCCTCAGCTTTACGAGGTGATGAAGAAAGCCGACCGGTATTTTCAGGAAGGAAGAATGCACTCTTCCTCTGCTGCAAAAGCGCCGAGAGCCAACATTCGCTCGACCCCCAGCGCTCCATCGTTCATTGACCCAACGTGCAATTTCAGCAACCCCAGGGATTATCCGTCCGGAGCCGACATTGCGATCCCCAAAGGGTTGGCGATTGTGGCTGCGGCAGCCGCAGAAATCGTGCCTGAAACCATTACTGTTGCCGGGTTCTCCGCGCCCTTCCCTCTGAAAGCTGTTTTGGTCGGCGTTGCGGCTGGTTTGGAAGAAATCGTCAACGGATTTGAAGGCGCTCAATGGGACGGAGCATGGTGCGAAGCCATGATGCAGGCAATTCAAGACGGCATGTCGTCGGATGAAGGGTACCTGGCTTATCTGATGAACGACCCGTATCTGGATTTGGTGCGGCGGGTTGTGCGTTCAGCAATTGATCTGGCAAATGGCAACGGAATTCCTGTTCAGTGTGCCGATGCCCGTTACAACGAAGGCGTCGCGGCAACAAGCCGCCTGGATAAATTCAAGAAATATCGAGCCGCTTACCAGAACATCGGCGCGACAACCTGCATTCAGTAATCCGGTTTTCGAATCGTCTGTTCTTTGCTCACAGGAGAAAAAATGCGAACCACACACACACATCTCTTCAAAAAATTCCTGCTGGCTGTGTCCTTTTTTGCCATTGTGGCGGCGTTGGTTTTTACCTTCGCCCCGCTATCACCCGTGACAGCTCAATTGGCAGGAAGCGCTCCCGTCAAAACCCTGTTGTCAGTGATGCCGGCAACCTGGCAACAAGCCGCTGCACGCCATTTGATCAAACAGGCTCCGGCGCGTTCAGAACTTCGCGCGAACCGTGCCAGTGCAGCGGTGGCGACAGCGGCGGCGTTTGACGCGCCCATTACAAAGATTGCCAGCCCGCCGGATGGAACTCCGGTCGCGCAGGGGCAAGTCATCACTTACACCATCACGGTGAAAAATGATGCGTCGGTTGACGAAACATTTCCGCCGAATCAATTGCGCGTCCGCGACTCAATTCCGGCGAATACCACGTATGAAGCTGGCAGCCTGACGATTCTGGAACAACCAGGAGGGGGATCGGCGCAATTTACGTGCAGTTATGACAGCGGGAACAATCGCATCGAATGCGTCAATGGCGTGGGGGGCGATTTGCGCGAATTCGCCGTGCTCAAGTTCGAATTCAAGGTGCGCGTTAATCTCAACGTGGCCTATGGAACGATTATCAGCAACCGGGCGGATTTCCTGAACGAACAGCAATCAGGACCAGGCAACATCACCAACAGCTCGAACACGACCAATCATCCGGTGACGGCTCCGGCGGATTTGACGCTGAGCAAGGCTTCTGTGCCTGTGATTGATCCGGATGGCGCTGGCCCGCTGGCTCCTGTAGCTTTGCCAGTGGTTGGCCCAAATGTTCCGCCCGGCTCCGTCAATTCTGGCGGGTATCTGCGCTACGACCTTCCATTTGGTAACTCCGGCCCGGCGAATGCGGACAACACCATCATTACGGATCAGATTCCGGGTAATACAGCGTTTGTCGGTGCGCTGGCGACGGGTGGAGTGTTTGTACCGGCGGCTCAACCCCCAGCGGTTCCATTCACGTTCACAATTCAAGCGACCAAAGCCGCCAGCCCGAACGTGAACCTGACCTGCACAGTGATTGGCGCTGCGGGCAGCCAGGCGATTTATTGCCGTCCGCAAGGCAACACGGCTTTGGCGGCTCCTGGGCCGTTTAACGATGGCACTTTGCCGTTAGGCTACAGCGGAACGCTGACGTTTTTTGTGAAGGTAAACGAATCGGTGACGGGCGGCACTGTCGTATCGAACCCCGCGAACATTGCGTCGGGGCTTTGCCCGAACGGCGCTGGGCCTACGCCGCCGCCATTCCCGCCAGTCTCTTGCGCTGGCACCCCTGATGCGAATTCGTCGAACAACACGACGGTTCCGACACAGAATGTCGTGATTGCGTCGTCGAATTTGTCCGTCAGCAAGATTGTTCAGTCGGCTGTCACGTCAGCCAGCAATCCGAACCAAACAGGACCTATTGGACCGGCCACGCCGCAAAATGGAACTGCGACGACTGGCACGGCTGTGTTGCCGGGAACGTACCTAACCTATCGCGTCACCCTGACCAACAACGGTCCGTCGGATGTTTCCAACATTCGGCTGACTGATGTGTTGCCGGTTGGACTTGAAACACCTCCGGGACGCGTGCTGGGAACCAAATTCATTTCCGCTTCGCCTGTGATTCCTTCGGGCGCGACGTTCACTTGCGCGCCGCCGGCTGGCGTTAACCCGAACAACAACCCGCAAGGCAACGGCGGTTCGATTGTGTGTACGGCTCCGCTTTTGGCGGCGAATGCGCCGAATAACACTGCGGCAATTGATATCACGGTCTTTATTGATCCGGCGACCAAAGCCAGTTTGGTGAACACGGCGACCTTTGATGCCACCATCAACAATTTCAATCGTCCGGTTTCCGGCTCGACCACATTGACAACGCCCGTTGCGGCGACTTCCGACCTGGCGCTGACCAAAACGCATACCAATGCGGCGGGCGTGCTGGGTGGTCCGGTAACGGCAGGAACGGATTTCGAATATCAGGTGCGGATCACCAACAACGGCCCAAGCGCCGCGCAGATGGTCAATTTGGTAGACACGCTTCCGGCCTGGCAGGCGCTGAAACAACGCGCACAACCCGGCCCGCCGCCGCTGGTTCCGGACATCGTCATTGAGTCGGTTCCAGATGGAAACGGCGCGCCAGTATTCACTTGCACGCCAGCCGCTGATGCGACACAGGATGATCGCCCGACGCCTTCTTCTATCACCTGCACAGCTGCGGAATTGCCTCCGAACAAAAGACCGGATGGCACGGTCAACCCTTCGGGAACGGTGACAATCCGGTTCCGCATGCATCAGGCTTCCATGACGCCGCAACCGACTCCGGCGTCGTACCAGAATTGTGTGACAGCGACTTCGATGTCCACGGACCCGGTTCCGGCAAATAACACCAATATTTGTGACACCGTGCCGTTGATCTTTGTGGCTGATTTGTCGGGAACCAAGACGGCCACGCCTGACCCTGTGATTGCGGGCAACTCGTTGACGTACACCATCAGAGCTAACAACGCTGGCCCAAGTGCTGCGCTGAATCTGATGATTACCGACCCGCTTCCCGTGGGGACTGTTTTCATTTCTGCGGTGGCCTCCCCTGGCGCAACGTTGATGACTCCGGCGGTTGCAGCCAATGGAATCGTCAAGGCTACCTGGAATGCCGCTGGTGGAACTCCCGGTGGTTTAACAGATGTGGGTGTGGTTCGCACGCTGACCATCGTTGTTCGCGTCTGCCCCGACTTCCAGCAGATTCGCAATCTGACAGATGCTCAAATGTGCGTGCCGAATATGACGGATACGGCAACGATCAGCTCAGATACGACTGATCCGAATCCAAATAACAATACGGCGTCGTTTACTTCGACGGTGCAGGCGCAATCGGACTTGTCTATCAGCAAAGCCGATGCCCCCGATCCGGCCCAATACAGCACGACTGGATCGCCATCAAACGTCACGTATACGCTGACGTTTGCGAACGCTGGCCCGTCCAATGCCAATGGCGTGACCATTGTTGACGTGCTGCCGAAAGGATTTACGGTGGTGGGAACGCCGACTTCGACGGTTCCCGGCACAACGTTCAACATCACGACGACCAATGGTATTACGACGGTTGTCGCCAATCTGGGCGTGCTTGGCGCTGCCAACCAGTGTCAGTTGAGTCGGCCCAGCAGCGGAACAATCGTCATTGTCGCCCGAGTCCCGATCAAGCATCCGTCCATTACCGTGACCAACGTGGCGACGATTGCTTCGACCAACTGCCTGCCTGAAACAGGCACGCTGGCGACGCAAACCAATCCGTTGTCGGGAAGTCCGGCGATCATCGTGCCGGGCACAGGCATGTTGGCGGACAACAGAGCCTTTGCCGACACGCAAATTGTGCCTCCGGCAGTTACGCCTGGCCTTGCGTACAAGGCTTTGGCCGAAGCTTCGGATCAAAAAGAAGGCTCTGTCCTGTTCTTCCCGATTTACACATCGGGCGCAACAGACAGCACCAAAGAAAACACACGGATCAATATCACCAACACCTCTTTCTCGGAAAAGGCGACTGTTCACCTGTTTATGGTAGATGGCGCCAGTTGCGCGATTCTGGATACGTTCCTGTGTTTGACCCCGAACCAGACCAGCACATTCCTGGCTTCGGATTTTGATCCGGGCAACACCGGTTACATCGTGGCGCTGGCCGTCGAGGACGAAACCGGTTTGCCGCGCGCGTTCAACGAATTGATCGGTGATTCGTATGTCAAGTTCGCGTCCGGTCACCAGGCAAATCTGGCGGCGACTGCAGTTTCGGCGATCATGATGTTCCCCGGCGGAACTGATCCGAATGTGACCATTGCAACCTTGCGGTTTGACGGAATGTTCTACAATCGTTTGCCGCGCATTCTGGCCGCAGACAGCATCGGCAGCACGGCGGATGGAAACTCGACGATGATGATCATCAATCGGATCGGCGGTAATTTCGCCACAACCGGAGCGACCATCGGCAATTTGACAGGCTTGCTGTTTGACGACACGGAAATTTCGTTCAGCTTCACGGCGAACCTGGCGGTTTGCCAATACAGGACGATTCTGTCCAACGCCTTCCCGCGTACGCCAACTACGTTCACGCGTGTGATTCCGGCTGGCAGAACCGGTTGGATGAAGTTCTGGACGTTTGAAGACCGGGCGATTCTAGGCTCGATGATCAATCTCAACCCGAACGCTGCTGCCAGCACAGGAGCATTCAATCAGGGACATAATCTGCACCATATGACGCTGACCGATTCGGCGACAATCATCGTGCCGATTTATATTCCGTCCTGCTAACGCTTTACGAAAGCAAAAAAACCGAATGCGGTTGCCAGAACTCTACAGTTCTGGCAACCGCATTCGCTTTTCTACAAGATGTTATTTGTTCTTTCCGCTGGCCAGTTTTCTCAATTTCCAGACGCGCCAAATTGTTGCGGGAGAAAAGCCCGCGCGATTGAATTTTCGCAGCAGATCAAACGGGCGTCGCAGGTAATTCCAGTAAACGCTGCCTTGCTGTGGCGGGCCGTAAATTTGTTCCAGATGCTTGCGCGAGGTGAACAACAACGAAAACAAATTGCCGAGCTTCGCGATTGGATGGCGGCCAAAATCGAAATACTCAAACAGCCTAGCCGCGTCAGCGATCGGCAGGGTTTCTTCGGTCAAAGCGGTTTCCAGCGGCAACGAAAGCCGGCCGCTTGGGGCCGCCTTTTCCAGTTCCGCCAGCGAAGCATTACTGAGCATTTCCAGCAACCCCATTGCTAAATCTGCCGCGCCGCCAAATCCGAATTCTTCGGCTTGCTGAATCGCCGGTTCTCGCGCTTCAGGATGACGAGCGAAAATAAAAAACAGGTCGGCAATGGTTCGCAAAATGGCTTTGGTCGTTTGCAAATCAACCAGTGTGTGATGAATCAGGTGAAATGCCAGGTCGGTGGGCGAAGGCAGCAACAATTCCTTTCCGGCAACGGAAACAGTAACGGCCCGGCTGCGAACTTCGGCAAAGGTGAAATCGCGTTCGCGTAGAGTAAACTGAAACGCGCGGCGATGAAGCTCCAGAATCAACCCGCTTGGCCCGCGCCTGGGCCACAGATGATTCAGTTCATTGGCCAGCCGTTGGCGCTTTGGGACAGAACGGCGTCCGGGCAAATCTTCATACCCCAGCGAAGCAACGACTTGATCCGCCTGTTCCTGCCGTTTCGGTTCTACCAGCAGATCAATATCCAATGCAGCTCGCAAACCGGCTTGCGGGTAATACCCACCCAGCATCAGCGCCGAGCCTTTCAGCGGAATCGCCGTAATGCCTTCTGCTTTGAGCGCCGTAACCAATCGAGCTGCTTCGTTGGTATACGCTAGGTGCCGGGCCGCCCAGGTTTGGCTGGTGGCGCGCAACCGTTCGCGCGGTTCTTCGGGCAGGGAATCCAGCAAACCGGCTCGGCCAAGATTGAACCGCAGCAAAGACGCGATGCTATGAAACTCGCTTCGACGAATTGCCGCTGTCCATTCAAGTTCTTTTTGCGATTCAAACAGTTGCCGCAATCTGGCCGTGCTGGCTTCGGTGGGCAGCAATCCGCTGAGCAACAATTTGTCGGTGGCATTTATTTGCACAATTGATCGCTTTAGGTGGGCAGTCCGAAAGAGGAACGAATGATTCGCCTGATTTTTCGGCAGCGTTTGACAGCGTCTTGGGCATCAAGTTTTGTTGCTGTCACACCAGGATAACGATAGGCGACGGCAAAAGCATTGAGCACATTCAAATCCGTGGACAGATTTTGCCAGGTTGGTTCAAGGGGGGTGACCAGTGTGAGCAGTGCGTAAAGGTTGTGTGTTTTGGGAATTACCTGCCCCGCTTCTTCGAGACGGGCTTTCAGGTATTTTTCAGCGCATTGTTGCGCGTGATAACAAGCTGCATCGTAATTTGGCTGTTTTCGAGCGCGACAAGACATTTGCGCCGTCACGAAATCGCCTTCAGCTTTATCAATCCATTCCTGTGTGCTGGGCTTCATAGGCGACCTTGCCGTGCTGAACAATCTGTTGCATAAACCCGTCCTGCATGGCCAACCGATCCATTACTTGCTGTGGTGTGCGGACAATCAAATCCAGCGCCATCGTTGGATTGATCTTTGTCAGGATTCTAGCAGCCTGCTGAAGCGGACTGCCTTCAAACGGCATAACAACCATCAAATCCACATCGGAAAATGGCCCGGGAGTTCCATAAGCATATGAGCCGAAAAGAACGATTCGTTCCGGCTTGAACTCGCGGGCGATTTGTTCGCAAAGTGTGTTGATTTGTTCTGCTGTGACGGTTTGAATCATTGTCTTATGGACCTTTGCCTTATCGGCAAAGATACTTTGCGCGGTTTCGCTGCTTGCCGTCAAGCTAAACTTCAAGCCCAACGGCGCGCATCAGTTCCAGGGCATTGCTTCGCTGAACCACGCCGGGTTGCATTCGATAATCGAAAATCATTTTGCCGTTTTCCAGCCGGTCTTCAAAGTGAACGTTTGCTGCACGTTCGCCCATCGTTTCGGCAATTTGCGTCAAGGCAAGGTCGTGCGTCGTAACCAAGCCGATGGCACCGCGTTCGACCAAAGCCCGCACGACGGCTTGTGCGCCAATGCGGCGGTCATGCGAATTGGTTCCGCTCAAAATTTCATCCAGCAAAAACAACAGCGGCGATTTTCCATTCGTCAGTTCGACGATTTGTTTCAGCCGGGTGATTTCAGCATAAAACCGCGAAGCGCCGGTTTGCAGCGAATCCAGAATATGAATCGAAGCTCCGATGTTCAACGGTGATACTCGTAATGTCCGAGCACAAACCGGCGCTCCTGCCAATGCCAGCACGACGTTGATGCCAACCGTTCGCATCAACGTGCTTTTGCCGGACATGTTCGATCCGCTGACGATCATCAGTTGCCGCTGGTCATCCAGCCGCACGTCGTTTCGCACGTTACGAACAGTAGCAATCAGTGGATGTCCTAATGCTTCCCCATCAAAGCAAGCTCCAGTATCAATAATTTCGGGAAAAGGATTGTCCGGGCGTTCGTAGGCAAAATTGGCCAGCGAGTTCAACGCTTCGATTTCAGCGACGGAATCCAGCCAGTCGCTGATGTGCGATCCGGTGGTTTGCCGCCAGCGTTCAATCGCCACCGCAATCTGCGCTGGCAGCAACAGTAAAAAACCGATTGGCGCGAAAAACTGGTTTTTCGTCCAATCCAGAATATCCAGCAGCCGATTCAGCTTTTCGATTTGTTTTGATGGCGGCAAACCCTCTGTGTTTAGTTTGGCCAGTAACGCGACCAACTTTGCCGAAGCAGCGGGTTCGCGTTCCAGGCGGGCCAGAATTTCCGCCATCAATTTCAAATCCCGGCTTGGGCGTTCAACAGCCGAAATGATCTGTTTTACCGCGCGGCCATAGCGCGTATAAAACAGCAGCAAAATGATCAGCGCAGCCAGCATGGGCAGGCGAGGGCCGAAAGCCAACCAAATGGCGACAGTTCCAACAGCCAACATTCCGGTGATTGCAGTGGCGATTGTCAAAACCTGAATCTGGGCGGCGGTAAATACCGGCGAAGCTTTCCCCCAGGCTTCAACCTCTTCGGTGTGAACGCCCGCGCGAATTTCGGCGCCAAGCAGCGACAGGTCTTCACGCAAATCCAGCCGCAAACGAAGCTCTTCCACTGCCGATTGCCGCGCTCGGATTTCGCTGACTTTGGCTGGGGACTTCAGCCAGTCGGCAATCTTTACTTCGCCCGCTCGCGTGCGCGCTGTCGAAAGCAACTCAAATAAAGAGCCTTGCCCAAATAAATCCAAATCTTCGGCATACGAATGCGATTTGTCCGCAAACTGTTCTCCGGTTTCGCCTGCGCCGGCCCAGTTGTCGTCAATCCGCGCCAAGCCGCGTTCGTAAAACTTCACAGAGCGTGCCAGTCGCTCAATTTCGCTGAGCAAGCCTTGATGGTTTGCCATCAGCACAATGAAACCAGCGACCGGCACCAGCGTCCACCACCAAACGATGTTTCCATCAATTGCCACCAGAATTGCCAGAACAATCACAGCCAGCAAAATCCGCCGGGCGATCCAAAGCTGGCGGCTGCGTTTTTGTTTTTCATCAAGAGTTGTTTGCCGCGCAGCCAGCCGTTGGCTGTATTCGGCGCGCGGGTCGTTTAACTGCGTTTGGGTTTTATTCATTCGTTCGATCAGTCAACGGGGAAGTAAGTTGGAAACGCTGACTGTAGTGGCGAGGCTGAGGGATTTCAAGAAGGCAAATTTGTCGCGTGGCCTGAAGCTGCGTTTTCCGAATTATTCGGCATCAATCTGTGGTCTTGCCCTTTGTCGCCATAACGTTTGCGGCAGAAACGTGACAAATTCGTAAACGATCCCCGGCAGTTGGCGAAAATCATCCGCCAGCGATTGGCGTTCTGTGCCGACAATAAAAGCTCCGCGTTGCATGGCAAATAAATTGAAAACCGCTGAAACCATGGAAAGCGAAACCGAGGCCACGATGCTGGTGGTCAGCTTCCTGGTACCACTGGCCCAGTGCAGCAAAAATTCCAGCGAATGATTGATGGCTGGCATGGCCAGCATCATCACCAACAAGGCTAGCCGGGCGGGGCGAGCGCGCCGAAACGCCTCGGTCGCCGAACCGTAAAACCCGGCAACTGTGATGTAAAACACCGCTTCAACAAGCATCGCGGCAACGGCCGCTGAAACTCCAGCTCGCAAATTGGCAAAGAAGAACAATCCGCCGCGTGTCAGCGCGCTTAATACAGCCGATTTCCAATTCCAGCGACGAATCAGGTTTTCAAATGGATGGCGAAGCAAGCTCAACGCTGCTTCGCCAACAGTAGGTGAATTCAAATCACGATTCACTAATTGCATCCTGCCTCACAGTTGACGAAGGTAACGGTTGGCGCACAGCGCGTTCAGCGGCTGCACGCTGGGCACAAAGTTCATAAGCCTGCCAGACTGCCTCGAAGACGCTGTCCCACGAAGCGTGGCAGGCCAGTTCGCGCGCGGCTTCGCGCATCTGCGAATGAAGTTCCGGCTGCGAAATCAAACCCAAGGTCGCTTTCAGAAAGTCAGACTCGCTTCGCGCCACCAAACCCGTTTTGCCGTCACGAATGATGAATTTTGGGCCGCCTTGATCGCTGACGATTGCAGGCACGCCCGACGCTTGCGCTTCCAGCACGACGTTGCCGAAAGTGTCCGTATGCGAAGGGAAGACGAACAGATCGAAATTCGCGTAAGCACGTGCCAACGCTTCTCCCTTCAACACACCGGTAAAGCTCGTGGATTGCATTTGCTGTTCCAGCCAGTTGCGTTCGCTTCCAGTTCCGACCAGAACGAAACGAAAATCTTTGATGCCAGCCGCCAGCAATCCTTTTTCCAGGTCGGCCAGCAACCGCACATTCTTTTCCGGCGTCAGCCGTCCGACGTACCCAATCGTGAAAACCCCTTCTTTTCGTTCGCGTTTTGCCGGAGCAAACAGGTTTGTGTCCACGCCGCGCCGCATTATGAACACTGGCCGGTTGGTGTTTCGGTGCAACATTTCGCCAAGCTCTTCGTTGGGCGCCAGAAAAACTTTGCCGAGTTTGTAAAACTGCAGCGTCAGTTTCAGGCTCAATTGTTCGGCACTGCCTGACAGCGAAAATCGCCGAATGTCTGGCAAAAAAGGCATCAGTTTTTCCAGCCGTTGTTTGGCATATTCGTGGACGTTGGTATGCCAGGACATGACAATCGGCAGTTTCAATTTGCGGGCGACGTAAACGCCCAGCAAGCCAATGTCGCTGGGACCAGTGACGTGAATGACGTCTGGGTTAAATGCGCGAACCGTTTTCAGCGCCAGCCGCGCGTGCCGCATCATCAACAAATCAAAGCGCAAATCGGCGTCCAGCTTGAAGCCAAACCTGCTTCGCGGCAGCACCAATCGCTGAAAACTGCCATCTTTAATGACCTTTGCATCCCGGCTTAATTGACCTGTTTCTCTGTCACGGCCCCCGGCGTGGACGCACAAAAACGGTAGTTCGTGGCGTTTGGCAAACGCTGCCAGCATTCGGCTGGTATGTGCCACGCCGTTTACTTCTGTGTAGGAATCCGTAAAGAAAGCGATTCTTTTTTTAGTTTTCATATTTTTCCTTTCTGCGGCAGCTTCTTTGCAAGCGCCATTCTTAAGATCTGCTGCAAGCGGCTTCTCTTTGCATTGTCTGTGCGGACGAATTGGGTGGGAGCGTAAACGGGTGACCAGGTAAACCGGTTAAAGTGGGAATAAAATTCTTGTCAGAAGGGGGCTCAGTATCGAATTTGGCACGCTACTGCGCTTTATAAATGACTTGCCCTTTGCTGCCGATGATCGCGCCGACGACTGCGCCAGCCGCTGCGCTGAAAACGGCAATCGGGTATTCAACCGCATAACCGGCATCGGTGGCTTCGCCTACGCCATACCCAATTCCATACCCCCCAACGAAGCCCAGACCACCTAGAATGGCTGCATAACCGATCGTCAACGCGGCGGATTTCTTGCGGATTTCGGCAATCTCTTCCCGCTTTAGCTCAATTTCTTTTCCGGGGGCTTTTGCCGACAGTGTGATCGAATCCGCCGTAACCGTCACCAGTTTTCCGGTGATTTTCTGCCCCGTCTTTGTTTTGATCTTGAGCTTCGAACCGGGTTTGATCTTTTGCGCTTCAGCCCAGTTGCTCTTGCCGCTCTGTGCAAGAACTGTCTGAGCGGAAAACGTGAAAGTCAAAAACAAACTCAGGAATAGAAATCCTCCGAACAGTAATCGTCGCATAAGCCTCTCCTTCAATCGTTGAGCGAACTGGTGAACATCTGAAAGATCAGGTTGCAAATGATGTTCCCAGCCCAAAGCCTGCGAATTTACAGGTGTAGGCGAAGCCTGACGACTTTTGCCGCAATAAATAGCGGACAGTTGTCGCCCTTTTGATGGCAGGACGGTGAAAGATTTAATGCTGGTTTGATCGCTTCTTGAGCCTCTCCTAACACCGCGCGGCTAGACTAAGAGATCAATCCTCACTAACATCTCAAAAAAAATCGCCAAATGATTTCAGTCCGAAAGTTATCTACTTGCTGTCGCTGACTGAAGCGCGTCCATCTTCTAGTTCAAATTGCCCATAAGGAGGGGCCTCCTATGTTGACTGACAATTCGATTGCCCGGACGATGATTCGGGCCATTGCTCTTTGTATTGTGGTTTTACTTTCGACGGTTGCGAGCTATGCCCAATTCGACACCGCAACGGTGCTCGGCACGGTGCGCGATTCCAACGGAGCCGTGTTGCCCGGCGTGACCGTGACGCTGAAAAACGAAAGCACCACCATTTCCGTCAACGCGCAAACCGACGCTGACGGCAACTACCAATTTTCCAATGTTCGAATCGGGGATTACCGCGTCAGTGCCGAAAAGCAGGGGTTTTCAACTGCCGTGGCGGAACGGGTGAATGTCACGGTCAATGCTCGCCAGCGCGTTGACCTGACGATGCAGCTTGGCGCGGTGACAGAAACCGTCGTCATCACGGATGCAGTTCAATTACTGGAAACCGATTCCAGCGTGCGCGGGCAAGTGGTGCAGAAACAGCAGATTGTCAGCTTGCCTTTGAACGGGCGTTCCTATGCCAACCTGGTCTTGCTGGCTCCGGGAGTGCGCGAATCTTCGACCAACGCCGCAACCGGTGGTGGCCGCGAAGCCGCATTCAACGTCAACGGATTGCGCGCGACCTTCAACAATTTTCTGCTGGATGGCGTGGACAACAACGCTTACGGAACCAGCAATCAGGGATTTTCGTCGCAGGTGGTTCAGGTTTCACCGGATGCCGTGGATGAGTTCAAAGTCCAAACCAACACGTACAGCGCGGAGTTTGGACGCAGCGGCGGCGCGGTAATCAACGCCGCGTATCGCAGCGGCACAAACCAGTTTCACGGCAGTGTTTGGGAATTTCATCGCAACACGGTTTTGAATGCCGTCGGCTTTTTCAAGCCGGTCAGCGGCGTCAAGCCTCCGCTGATTCGCAACCAATTTGGCGCCACGCTGGGCGGCCCGATTATCAAAGATCGCACGTTCTTTTTCCTGGATTACGAAGGATTTCGCCAGGTGGCCAAGGATATAGCGTTTTCGACGCTGCCGACGTTGCAACAACGCCAGGGAATTCTGACCGGTGACGTTCGCGTTCCATTTGATTTCGTGGATTCAACAGGCGCTACGGTCAGAGCCGGAACGATTTTCACTGCCGGTCAGCGCATACCGATGACTGCGTTTGCGCGCAAAGTTCTAAACGAATTGCCTGCGCCAAACATTACGGCTGGCAAGACTGAAACCAGCTTCAACAATAATTACAGTGATCTGGTAACCAATCGAAATTTCAACGACAAATTCAACATCAAGCTGGATCATCATTTCAGCGAAAAGCTGAACGGTTTTGTCCGCATCAGCCATCGCAAAGTGAACGAATTCAACGGCCCTACGATCATCGGTCCCTCGGGAAGCGGCGGCAATGGGTACATCAATGTGTTGAACCAGCAATTGGTGGTAGGCACGACTTACATCATGGCGAACGGCTCTGCGCTGGAAGCGCGGCTTGGCATTTCGAAAATCGAAGGCGGAAAGCGCCCGCCACTGTCAGGCGGTCCAAGCGTGCGTGAACTGTATGGCATCACTGGATTGCCGGATGATCCGACGATCACAGGCGGTTTAACGACGCAAACGATCACAGGATTTTCGCAATTGGGCAGACAGGCGACCAATCCGCAATATCAAAATCCATTCACGGTCAACCCGCGGTTCAATTACACGCGAACCCTGGGCCGTCATAGTTTGAAAACCGGTTACGAATACCTGCGCGTTGACACCGATGTCCAGGACACCAACCCGCTGATGGGGCTGGATACATATTCGGGCCAATTCAGCCGTGCTTCCACGTCCGCTGCAAATACCATCTTTAACCTGTCCGATTTCTTCTTCGGTGCGCGGGCACAATACGAATTTGCCAACCTGCTGGTCGTCGAAATGCAGCGGCGGTTGCATTACGCCTATGCGCAAGACGATTTCAAGGTGAATCAGAAACTCACGCTCAACCTGGGCGTGCGATATGAATTTGCCTCGCCGTACACGGAAGCAAACAACCGCCTGTCCAACTTCGATCCGGCGACGAAAACGATCCTTCAGGCCAAAGACGGTTCGCTGTACGACCGCGCGCTGGTTGATCCCGATTACAACAACTGGGCTCCACGGCTGGGGTTTGCTTACAACCTGCTGGACAAAACGGTGGTGCGTGGTGGTTACGGCATCGGGTACGTGCATTTCAATCGCATTGGCAGCGCCGATTTGCTGGCCACCAACTTCCCGCAAATCACGCGCGCGAACGTTACCCAAAACGCCGCGTTGGCGTTATGCACAGGCACGGTTTACGCCGATAACTGTTTTCGCCCAACGCAATCAGGATATCCAACCGGATTGCCGAACAATGTGGTGCTGTTTACGCCGCGTGAAACACGCACGGCCTACATTCAAAACTGGCAATTGTCAGTTCAGCGAGAATTGCCGGGAAATATGCTGCTGGATGTGGCCTACGTCGGCAATCATGCGGTGAAGCTGTTGTTGCTGGCCGATTACAACCAGGCGCGCCCGCTGACCACGGCGGAACTGGCATTGCCTGCGGCGCAACGGCCATCGCTGGATGCGCGCCGCCCGATCCAGGGCTTCCGCTCGATTTCGGCAAATCTGCCCGCTGCGTATTCGAATTACCACGCGCTGCAAGCAAAATTCGAACGCCGGTTTTCAAAGGGAATTTACATCCTGAATTCCTTCACCTGGTCAAAGGCGATTGATAACGTCGCCCAAGTTTTGGAAGAACCGGGCGGCAACGAAGGGCGTCCGCAAAACCTGTTCAACATGGCGGCGGATCGCGGCCCCGGCGCATACGACCAACCATTCAACAATACGACCAGCTTCGTTTGGGAACTGCCTTTTGGCAAAGGGCGCGCCTGGCTCGGCAGCCTGCCATACGCGCTGGATGCCGCTTTGGGAGGGTGGACGCTGACCGGCATCAATTCTATGTACAGCGGCCAGACGGTCAATTTCCGTTACACGCCGTCGCCTGTCACGGCGAACCTGCCTTCGTTCATTGGCGGGATTGCCTTGCGGCCGAATCTGGTGGGCAATCCATTGTTGTCCGACGGTCGAACGATTGACCGCTGGTTTAACACCGAGGCGATTCGCCTGCCGACGCAGGATCAGCCGTTTGGCAATGCGGGGCGCAACCTAGGGCGCGGCCCCTCGGTTTATCAATTCGATATGGGCTTGCACAAAAGTTTTGCCCTTCCGGTAATTAACGAAGCCTCGAAGCTGGAATTCCGCGCAGAGTTTTTCAATCTGCTGAATAAAACCAACTTCGGCACCCCCAGCGGCACCGCAACTGGCATCGTCTTTCGCGCGGACGGAACGTTGCAAACCGCTGGCGGCTTCGGCACCATCCGTTCAACCTTTCCGGCACGTCAGATTCAGTTCGCGTTGAAACTATCGTTCTAACTGAATCAAATATTGGAGCGCCTGTCAGTCCGGGCGCTCCAAGGAATCTCTTTACTGATTTTCGAATCGCCGGAAGAGTCCGTCCTCAAGATGCCCGACAACCTCTGCGTCAGCCCGCGCGGCGCACTTGTGCTTTGCGAGGACGGAAAGAACGAACAGTTCTTGCGCGGCCTGACGCGGCAAGGGCAAATCTTCGATCTGGCGCGCAACGTGATTTCGAACAACAGTGAACTTGCCGGAGCGACCTTCAGCCCGGACGGCAAGACACTGTTTTTCAATATCCAACGGCCAGGAATCACGATTGCATTGTGGGGGCCGTGGGAACGCTGCGTGCTGTAATCAGTTTTATTAAGAGCTTTTCTCCTCGGTGCGGTAAATGGGAACAGGCTCTGGTTCAGAGGTGGCAACTTCGTTCAGTAACCCCGTGGTGGCTTCGCCAATGGAGAGTCTTTCTCGATCCGGCTCTGCAGGTAATTCGTTGGTGCGAGGAGCGAAAAATTGTGGCTGCCGCGGAATCGCCGGATCATTTTCCTTTGAATCGCGTGGATTGAGCGTGAGGTGGGTTTTTCGGATTCCCCCAAGCGTGGCCCACCAGCCTAACCCAGCCAGCAACAGGGAAATCGCCAGTAGCGCTTTGGCGCCTTTCGGATTGGCGGCAAAGTCAATCGCAAGCAGGGTGAACAAAGGCAGGAGCGTGCTGGCGACCAGGATCACCGCGCCAATCACAGTCCATTGGTGACCTGCGCGAACGTGGGCGGTCAGACGCATGACTTCAAGTTCCGCAGGCGCGGCGAACGTGGCCGGCGCGCCGCATTTGCGGCAATACCGTGAATCGGCGATGGATTCTGCGCCACAAACAACACAACTGGTCTGAGACGCGCGGTGCGCTGCCAGCGCAATGATGGCTTCGGCTTCCCGTGTCAGCGATTGGCGATCTCCTTTGCCGTAATAGCCGTGGATCACACTGTAATCAAACGTGACGCGCGCCGAACCTGCGCTCTGTTGTTTCAAGCCGATTTCAATAGTCGTGGGATAGTCCAGGGCATTGGCCGAAAAATAGTAGCTGGCTGCGCCCCGAGCGCCGTGCTTGGCGCGCAGCGGATTTTCGTCCAGGACACGATAGCCCAATTGTTCAAGCGCGTCGGCCAGGCGCACTCGCAAGCTTTCCACCTCGCCCGCCATCATCCGTACTACGGTGTGTTCGCTGATGCCTAGCGCCGTTGAGATGTTGGCGCCGGAGTCTTCTTCGGATAAGTAACGTTTTTTTGCCATTGTTTTCAATCTCAGCCAGTCAATCTGCCAGTTCAAGATAGGAGCCGGTCAGAATACGAGCCGACCGATTGCTTGGTTCCACTTGTCCGGGGCAGAAGCGACAACGAATATGCCTCCATAAACCGGACAACACAACGGATGATGAAAAGTATCATTCGCTTCTTTTGAAAGCGCCCATGGCTTGCACGCGATGCAGGCGGGAAACAGTTCTGCTGCCAGGCTGAGCAAACGCCGAAGTCAGGGGCGAACCGGCGCTTTCATTGTTGGTTTCTCGCCTAGCTTGAAACATCAATTGACACTTTCCTGAATCATAGTAATACTCCGCCAACCTGCGAGTTGATTGAAAATCCCTCTAATCCCCCTTTGACGACAACGATCGCCATACTGAACTGCATGCATGCCCAACCTTGCAGTTTCGGAGGAACTATGAAAATCAACTCGACTTTTACACTCACCTTGCTGCTTCTGATCTTGCTTAGCGTTTCTGTTTTTGCCCAAAGCGACTCTTCTGAGTTGGCTATCGTGCCATCCAACCCTTCATCGGAAACTCCTGTTTCAGGCAACGCCGTTCAACCGCAATCACAAGGTACATTTTCGCGAATGGGCATCTTCTCCTTGGAGTTGTCTTTCGGCGGCTTTGGGCCAAGAGGAGATTTGCGCCAGAGTGGTTTGTTTGAAAATGCTTTCGCTATCGGAATCAACGGTGGCATCACGCCGCCCAAAGTTCGGCAACTGCAAATTGATTTCGGTTCGGATTTTGCCTTTCAAGGATTAACCGGACGGCGAAGCATTCCGATTGGCCCGGGCCTGGGAATTAAGGTCAACGACTCACAGATTTTTCCTTATGCCGGCGCGCGCGTTTACCTGACGCCTCGCCGCAGCAAGGTGCAGGCTTCTGTCGGCGGCGGCGGCGCTCTCGGAACGTACAACGAATACATCAACACCGGGGACGATTACGGCCCAAGTCTGGATTGCACGGTTTGCGAATCGCGCTGGGGAACCGGCGGGTATGCGATGGGCCAGGTGCGGTATCGGTTTGAAAATGGACTCGGCCTCGGCTTGACGACCAAATACTATTCAATCCGAACCAGCGGCTACGGCTTTTCCAATGTGCTTGGACGGCGTTCGTCGGATCAATGGCTGGGAATTATGCTGACCGTCAGCTTCAACTAAGAAAAAAGAAAGGGCTGGTCAAAACCTGCCCTTTTACCGTATCCAGCTTCATGCGGCGGTGAATCTTACAAAGCGTTTGACAAATTCTTCGTCCCGATAGGGACGGTTGAAATTAGCCCGGAGATTCATCGCCGGGTGATGGAATCTTCCTGCGCGTCCTGTAGGGACGCTTGAGCCGTACGTTGGCGGGAATTCAAGCCTTCCTACAGGACGCTGACTCATTCGCTGTTTTTCCCGGCAGTGAACTGCCGGGCTACTGTCAAACCGTCCCTGACGGGACTTGGACAAGCTGGATTTGAATTGGCCATCTTCAACCTCAGGAACGGTGACAGGCTGGGAACTATTTTTTCTTGGCCGCCCATTTCACCGCGCCCACCAGCATGGTTTGATACCGCGCATCATTCCAAATTGCCGAATTGTGGCCGGGTTCGGAATAAAACACGCGGCCTTTGCCGTAGTTGCGATACCAGACCAGCGGGAAGGAATCGGGTTTGACGTTGGCATTGCCTTCGACGGCATGAATCCCTTTGACGCCTTTTTTGGTCATGTCGGTTTTGGCTATATCCATGCTCATCACAACCTTGTTTTCTTTGAAGTTGAACTGTTTGTACTGATAGGTTTCTTCCGTCCACTCAAACGAATCTTCAAACTGTTTGGTCAAGGGGAAGTTTTTGTCATCTTTGCGAACCGTGACTTTGGTGTTGGCCGTCCACGGATGACCGTCGAAATACCCGCCGACCAGTTCGCCGTATTCCGGCCACTTGTAAAATGTGTCTGTTGCGCTGTGAATGCCGATGAAACCTTTGCCGTTTTTGATGAAATCCAAAAAGAGTTTTTTCTGTTCATCCGACCACGGCAGTTCGCCCGTCGTGTAAAAGATCAGCACGTCCACGTTTTTCAAATTGTCGGCAGTGATGACGCTGGCAGAATCCTGCGAGATGGTGACTTCAAAGCCATTTTTGTCGCCGAGTTCCTTCATAATCTTTTCGGACTCAGGCAGCACGCCATGCTTGAAGCCTTTGCATTCCGTGATGTACGTCACGCGGATTTTCTTTTGCGCAAAAGCTTTTGAGATCGGCGAAATCGCCGAAACCGTAAAGATCAAAACGAATGCAATCAACCAAAGTAAGTTACGCTTGTTCATGATGGTGTCCTTGAGTGAGTTTTGGAGTGCGATAGCTCTGGTATCGCTTTGGAAGTCGTTTTCTGCAGCGTAATGAATTTTACGCCGAAGAACTGCCAAAGCTTCGCCAAAGGCGAAGCACTCCAAAGTTTTTGTTTATGACCGATACGCCTGCCGTCCGACGCCTTGCACCGGAATGCCTTGCGCAGCCAGCACTTCGTTTTGTAGCGCGAACATGCAAGCCGCCGCTTCGTCAATCTTGCGGGCAAAAGCGATAGAACCTTGCAGAATCGGTTTCAGCAACTCTTTGTCTTGAATGCGCGCTTTCGGATATTCGTGCTCAACAATCAGGTAGGTGTTTTCGACGTCGAGTTGCAACAATTCACGCGCTGCCAGTTGATGATCCAGCCAATCCACCGTGCGGTTTTGCAGGTAAGCCAGCGGATCGTGTTTGGCCGTGCCGGGCAATTCGTGTTCGCACAGCACTACTTGTTTGGCCCAGGCATTCAAATGATCCACGACGTTCGGACTGGGTTTGCCGTTGATCATATCGCCGCGTTCGACGGTCTGGCCGCCATAACCCCAGGCCGACACCCCTTTTGCATCCACCACCTGGCCTTTGACGTGGAAACCGCCAATCAGGAAGTTGTAGCCAGTGTCTTTCAAATATTGGAACAGCGAGCGTGTATCCTGGCCCATCAAAATGGCATGCGAAGGATCGTAGTGAATGCGGAACTGATCGCCGACGCCATGTTTTTCACAGATGCGATGCAGCGCAATCCATGTTCCCGGCGTGTAGGCGATGTTGTTGTGCCAATTGTCACCCGGAACCCAGCCCGGCATTGGGCATTGTTCAATGCGGTACACCAAGCCGCGTTCTTTGGCGGCTTTCAGCAGCGGGATGAACCATTCTTCAAAATCCAGCAGGTTCTGATCCATGTTCGTCGCCTGATTGCGACCGACAAAGCCGCAAACGGCGCTGACTTCCAATTCAACCGCAGCATCCATCGCGCGCAGCATAAAGTCGTGCTTCTTTTTCCGCAGCGCCGGATCGTGATGCAACATGTTGTCGAAATAACCGACTTCGGAAATGCCTACCTTGTATTCCTGCATTGCCGCGCGAACGCGTTTGGCACGGTCTTTCGAAAACGGCTGGCGCAAATCCAGATGATTGGCGGTTGGGTCAAGCATTGCTTCCGCCGGAATGTCCGCTTCGGAAGGATGTAGCGCGGAGCCCAGTTGAATGTAATTGACGCCCAGTTCGCTGGCGAATTTCAACCATTCTTCGATGGCCAGATCCGGATCGGGATCGCGTTTTTCGCGCGGCGTTAGCTCCTGCAAAGCGGCGGTCAACACGCCGACTTTCATAAACTTCGGCTCAAAAGCTTTGACGGACATGGATAGTTCTCCTTAGTTCGATGGGAATCGGCGCGCAAGCCGTCAGGAAGGATCAACCTGTTGAAGGCTGCGCCCGTGAAATTGATTCGTGACGATGAACAATGATTGCCGATGGCACAGCGGAAGTATGAATTTGCCATCGAATGGCAGTCTGCCCGACGGGTTTGGGGGTGTCAAGCAAATGGTCTGTTCGGAGTGCAGGAGGTGAAAGTTGTGATGTTCAGGCCTTCATTGCCAGCGATTGCCACGGTGTTGGGCGAAGAAAAGCATCCCTATGAATAAACCGGGGTGCCAATCAATGACTGGCACCCCGAAGGTTTTTATTCGCCATCAATTGTCATCAATGACCATCAATGGTGAATCTGGATGCTGCCGCCGCCCAGCACCGTCGTCGGATCGGCGCTGTCCGGCGCATTGAGCTGGTTGTCGTAAACCAGGCCGCCGCCATCGCTCCAGATTCTGATCCGGAACTTGTCCGCGCCGCCGCCACCGGGTTGGTCGCCGTCAATGGCCGTCAGCATAAACCGGTAGTTGCCCGAACCATTGATCGTGCCGAAGCCTTTGTACTGCGCCTTCTTGCCGCCGGAGATTACCAGCCACTCGTAGCTCGTGCTCTTGAACTTCAGGTCGCCGGCCTTGAAGTGGAACTCGGTGTTGCCGGTCGGAACTGACGCGCCGTTCTGGTACTTCGAGACGAAGCCGAAGTTGGCCTTGCCGGTCAAGCTCGGATTCGGCACATAAGCGCCAGCAGGCGAATTGATCCAGCCGCCGCCGGTCACCCAGCCCGCGCTCGGATCGTAGATGACGACCAGCGCCTCAAACTCGCCCACTGTCGTGGCCGTGCTCGAACCGCCGCAGTTGTCCGTGACCGACAGCTTCACCGTGTACACGCCCGCCGTCGTGAAGGTGTAGTTGGCGGTGACGCTGCCGGACATTTCGTTGACCGTCCCCGGTTGGCTGATGGTATCGAACATCCAGGTGGCCGTGTGCGTGTCGCCCGCGTTGTCGGTGAACGCGCCGGTGAAGTTGACCGGCGTGCCGACCGCATAGATCGAGCCGCTGGCCGGCCCGGTGATGCTGGCCACGGGACTGGGATTGGGCAGGACGGTAACGGTGGCGCTGCAGGAACTGGACGCGCCGTTGTTGTCCTCCACGGTCAAGGTAACGCTGGTTGTGCCGACCGGGTAGGGGCCAGCCGGAGATTGCGTGACGGTGATCGTATCGCCGCCGTCAGGATCGTAGGAGCCGTTGTCAATCGAAGCGGCAGCCGTGCAACCCGATCCGGCGGTGACGGTTACGCTCTGGCACACCGCCACCGGCGCCGTATTCGAACTGCCCGTGCTAATCTTCGCCACATAGACATCGTTGCTGCCGTTCTGGGTCAGGTCTGGCCCGACCGTCACCGGGAAGGTGGCCTCGGTGGATCCGGTGACGCCGGTAACGTAAACGTTGCCCGCGCCGTCCACCGCGATGCTAGCGCCACTGTCAGGGCCGCTGCCGCCAATGTAGCCGCAAAAGTCCAGCGCCGTGCCGCTCGCATTGAGCTTCGCCACGAAGGCATCGTTGCCGCCGTTATGGGTCAGGTCTGGTCCGACCGTTACGGGGAAGGTCGCCTCGGTGGATGCGGTGTTGCCGGAGACGTAAACGTTGCCCGTGCTGTCCACCGCGATGCTAGCGCCAATGTCAGAGCCGCTGCCGCCAATGTAGCCGCAAAAGTCCAGCGCCGTGCCGCTCGCATTGACCTTCGCCACGTAGGCATCGTTGCTGCCGTTATGGGTCAGGTCTGGCCCGACCGTCACCGGGAAAGTGGCCTCGGTGGATCCGGCGTTGCCGGTGACGTAAACGTTGCCCGCGCTGTCCACCGCGATGTCAAGGGCTTGTTCACTCGAGCTGCCGCCGATGTAGCCGCAATAGACTAGCGCCGCGCCGCTCGCATTGACCTTCGCCACGAAGGCATCGTTGCCGCCGTTATGGGTCAGGTCTGGCCCGACCGTTACGGGGAAGGTCGCCTCGGTGGATATGGCGCTGCCACAGACGTAAACGTTGCCCGCGCTGTCCACCGCGATGCTAGCGCCAACATCAGAGCCGCTGCCGCCAATGTAGCCGCAAAAGTCCAGCGCCGCGCCGCTCGCATTGACCTTCGCCACGAAGGCATCGTTGCTGCCGTTCTGGGTCAGGTCTGGCCCGACCGTTACGGGGAAGGTCGCCTCGGTGGATGCGGTGACGCCAGAGACGTAGACGTTGCCCGCGCTGTCCACCGCGATGCCAAAGCCATTGTCTAAGGTGCTGCCGCCAATGTAGCCGCAAAAGTCCAGCGCCGTGCCGCTCGCATTGACCTTCGCCACGAAGGCATCGATGAAGCCGTTATGGGTCAGGTCTGGCCCGACCGTTACGGGGAAGGTGGCCTCGGTGGATCCGGCGTTGCCGGAGACGTAGACGTTGCCCGCGCTGTCCACCGCGATGCCATTGCCCTGCTCAGAGCCGCTGCCGCCAATGTAGCCGCAATAGACTAGCGCCGTACCGCTCGCATTGACCTTCGCCACGAAGGCATCGGAGCTGTCGTTATGGGTCAGGTCTGGCCCGACCGTTACGGGGAAGGTCGCCTCGGTGGATGAGGCGGTGCCGGTGACGTAAACGTTGCCCGCGCTGTCCACCGCGATGCTGTTGCTAGAGTTAGTTTCAAACTCGCTTCCGCCGATGAATCCGCAGTAGACCAGCACCACCGGATCAATCACCAACTCCCGGCTCCGATCATATTCTCCCAAGGCGAAACCGTAGGCGATGCCGGATTGAGAATTGCGGGTTGCGGATTTCTCTTTCTCAAGCTGGTACTTGGTCGCCACGTCAATCTGCCGCCCATCCACTTCTTGCCACGAAACCGGGCGGTCGTCGGTGAAACCGCCCGCCGGCGACTTCACTTCCAGCTCGCCCGCCTCGTTGATCTTAACGGCGCTGGCTCCGCGCCAGGCCAGCTTGATCTGATTGGGATCGGCGCCGGGTTTAACCACGAAGCTGTACTTCATACGGTTGACCGTTCCGGCGTAAACCAGATCAATCCCCGGCCACAGATCGCGATAAACCACCTGCGAATAGCTCTTCAAACCCGCACTCCACTGCGAGCGAGCGCCTTTAAAGTAGCTGAAGGTGGCGCTGGATTGCTCCTGCCCTTCGGGACGCGCGCCGGCCTGTGCGCCAACGAAATCGAGCTTGAGCGCGTAGCGGCTCGATTGCGAATTCTGCGTGTCTGTTGACCCGTTCAGGGCGAAGGTCAGCCCCTGGTTGGTGAAATAAACTGTCTTGTCGCGGCCCTGGACGTAGTAGGCGACCTGCTTGTCCATCTGCCCGCGATTCTCGACGAAATTCAGCGGCAGTTTGCCGAAGGATTCGGCGACGCGCGCGCGCGTCTGTTTATCGGCTGGCGACAGGCCGGAAGGCGAGTTCGCGCTTGCGGCCTGCGCCGGCTGCTGGAGCCAACCTGCGCCGCCAAGCCAGCCCGAACGCAGCGATAGGCTCGCCGCCACAACCAGCGCGGCCAGGATTGCCGTCGCCAGGATTGCGCGCTGGTGGTGTTTGGTTGAATGCGCCGTTGCCCGGCGCGCTTTACGTGTGAAGAACCTGTTTCGAGTCATGATTTTTTCTCCTCGATAAGTTGGCCCATTGGGGGCCGGATTGTTTCAAAGCCTGGGACGGGGGGGCGCGGCTCCCTTGAGCGCACTTGCCCCTGCTCTGGCGCAATTCATCTTCCGAAAGCCGCAAGTTGCCGCCGGAAAATTGAGCGCGCCGAAGCGTCGTCTATTAGTTCGATTGGTATTGAACGAGTCGTGTCGCAGAGAGAATTGGCCGGTAATGAATTCAACCAATCATTGCGCTACGTGGTGATATGAGGCTGGGGAAAAAATATGACGGATTTTTTTCTCGTTCCTGCATTTTTTCTCGATTCATCGTCTTTCCACAACGAAACGGTATTGCTGTGTGAAAGCGTTAGCGTCAGCGACGGCGTTGAGCTTCACGACATAGCTTGATTCGGCCAGCAATGCCGCCGGCAACTGTAAGACGATTTTATCGAGCGAAAGGCTCCGCTGTGGCGAAAGGGATTCCCACTTCCGTATGGTTTCGTTCGATTCGGATTGGAGCGCGGCTGAATAGCGCGCGGCATCGCTGTCGGCCAATTCCAGTTCCAGCCGCACGATTCGCGCCTGTTTGGGAACGCGCAAAACCGGAGCCTCGGCGCCAGACCTGAATCCTTGCGCGGGCAAAAAGAAGGTGGCGATGGTCGTTTGGCTGCCGCGCGGTGTTGCAGCGGGCGGTTGTGTCGGCGTAGGACGGAGCGAGGGCTGCGGAGTTGGCTGGTTGGCCGTGCCATCTTTCTGGCGCGCGGCCAACTGTTCCGAATTTGTCGGCGGCGTCTTTTTCGCCTGCCAGACGATCCAGAAACCAGCGACCACCAGAGCTGACGCCGTTGCCCAAGCCGCAAGTTTGAACGGCCAGTTTCCACGCCACGCTAGCGGGCTGAACCATCGGGAACGCGGCGGAGACGATTCACTGGCGAGCGGGCTTTCCAGTCCTGCGGCTTCCGGCAAAGCCGCGTTGGCGTGGCGGGACAACGCCTTTTCGTTCTCGAACATTTCCCGCAGCGTTGGCGAAAGCCGCAACCGATTTTCAAACTGCGAGCGTTCGGTTTCCGCAAGCTCTCCGTCCAGGTATTGCTCGCTGAGTTCGGCAAAGACAGCCCACACTTCGGCCACGGAGTCCGGGTCGGAGAAGTAAAGTTCTTCCAGCCTGGCTTCCTCATCGGCGGCGAGCCTGCCCAGCAGGTAGTCTCTGATTTTTGGCGCTGGTGTCGTTGTCATTTCAATTTGCGATCCCGTCAATTTGCGATCCCGTCAATTTGCGTTCCCGTTCAAGTCGCCACGCGCGAAACGAATCCGCGCGTCCTCTCAATATGAGTCGAAAGAAAAAATATGACGCTCTGTTTTCGCGTCACGAATCCGGCCGTGTCCTCATGCATTTTCCAATGCACGAACCAAGTTTGATTCTCAATCTCGCCGCCAGATGGCGCAACGAGTCGAGCGAGACGCCGAAACGCGCGGCCAGCGCTTTTCGATTCTCGATTTTCGCCCCGCCGCTGTCGCGGTAATAGCCGACGATCAGTTCGCGGTCTTTTGCGGGGAACGTTTCCAGGCATTTCCGCAGGCAGGCCAGTCGTCGTTCGGAATCCCGCGCATCCAGCGATTCGATCATCAGTTCGTGGGGCGTTTCGGTCGAAATCAACTGCGAGGCTGTGTCAGGCAATGGGGAAACGGCATTGGCTTTCGCCAGATTCTCGCGCCAGACGTTGCGAGCCACGCCGTAAAAGTAATTCGCCGGGCTTGCCGTGGTAATCGTCTGTCCTTCGCTGAGCCGGCGCGCCACGCGGTCGAAAGTTTCGTCGGCCAGATGGTCGGCGTCCGCCACGCCTCGAAATGCGAAGTACGTGAACAACGCGCGTCGCAAGTCCAGATACGCATTGGCCGCGCTTTCGCGGTCTGATCCGAGGCAGGAGAGCAGTTGATCAAAAGACGCCTGGGTCAGCCTGGCGTCTTTTCCAGGTCGGATGGAAAGGGTTTCAAACATTTACCATTCACCCTGAATCGTAAATGCGGCCCAGTAAAACGGCGAACGCCAGCGCGGTTCGCGCCACATCGAAACCTGAGCGGCGCGCAAAGCTGCCGCCGGGGTCATCCGTTTTTCTCCTAACAGTTGTTTGTAAAAGCGTTGCATCAATTCCGCCGTGGTGGCGTCGTTCACTTGCCACAATCCGGCCACGACCCGCTTCGCGCCGGCGTACAGAAACCCGCGCGTCAATCCGATCAGGCCTTCGCCGCTGACTTCCTTGCCCAAAGCTGTGCGGCAACCGCTCAGGACGACGAGGTCGGCGGGAAGCCGCAAATTGTAAACATCCATTCCGCGCAGAAAGCCATTTTGTTTTTGCGCGCGCTCGTCGAAAAGCGAAAACGCCAGCCCCGAAAGTTCGGGATGCGTGTTGTTGAGCAGGCCGTGCGTGGCGAAGTGAATGTAACGGAATTGCCCCAACTCCGGGCTCAGCGCCAGCGCGCGGGTGGCTTCAAAACCGAGCGCGACTCTTCTTTCCTTCTCCGGCGCGAGGGCGGCAATTTGCTCCGCTTCCCGTCGCGTGAACGGCAATCGGACGAGCGCCCCCGCCGAATCGGAATCGGAATCCATCGTTGCCCCGCGCAATTGCGCCCACTCATCCTGGGCTTTGGTGTGCGCCGCCACGGCATCGGCAGGGCTGCCGCTCTTCATTCGCTCGTCACTTTCCTCAAAGACCGGATCAGCCAAAACCGCAATCGTCTTGCGCGCGGTTGGCGGGTCAGGCCTCTCGCGCCGCATCGCAGCCAGCACCGAAGCCGAAGGGAGCGTAATGATCTCGTGGTTGATGACGAGCGGTGACAAAGAGACGGGGAGACGTGGGGACGGGGAGACGGGGGGACGTAATCCACCTCGCCCCCTCGCTCCATCGCCTTGTCGCCCTATCGCCGGAGAGGGCAGCGCCGCAAACGGCACGTAATGCAGTATGCCGTCGCTGACAATCAGCAATCTTTTATTACCGAGCAGCCTGGCGGCAGGGGCAAGCAACATCTGGCTCAAGTCCTTCGCCGCTGCCACGCATTCCTGATCGTTGCGCGCCAGCCATTGCTGATTTTCCTTGGCGGAGCGGAAGACGCCGGGTCTGCCGCGCTCCGTCACCAGGCGATAAAACAGCCGCGCTTGTGTCTCGATCTCTTTGCGTCCGGGCAAGGTGAAGCTATGAATCGCCGATGGTGTTACGGCGAACAGATAGCTGCGCTGTTCGCCCAGACTGTATTCCAGCAGCAGCGTATTCGCATCGAGCGCCTGTTTTTGAATTTCGCCGAGCTTGAGCGGCTCCGGTTGCACCAGGGCGGCATAGCGGGGGCTGGTCAGGCGGATGCGCGTCAGAACTTCATCGTGCTCCGCAATCAGCGCGGCGATCTCCTTCTTGAGAGCGATGGTCTGCCCCTTGTCAATTTCGCTGGTTCGGACGCGCGCCAGACGGTCGGATTTGGCGGCGAGACTCTGCCGCAATTCGCGCTCGCGCTCGCGCAAGTCGGGCGCGATGCCTTGCCGGATGTCCGCTCGCGCCTCGTTGAGCAATTCGAGCAAACTGCGCGCGCGCGATTGCTCACTGGCTTCCAGCGCGCGCGCGGCGAAATCCCCCATCGGATTTTGCTCGTGCTGCCGCATCAATGATTCAATCCACATTTCGTAAAACCACTGCGACTTGCCTCGGAAACCGGCGCGCAATTCCTGACTGCCGACCGTGGCGCGTCCCGATTCGATCATCTGAATGGCTTGCTCGATCCGCGCACGCGCTTCGCTGTGGTTGCCCTCGATGAGCGCAAGCGCGGCGAGTTCACCGAGCGCATCTATCTCAAACGAAACGTAATGGATGGCGCGTCCCAGTTCCAACGCCCGCCGCAAAGCTTCCGCCGCTGCCGCGCGTTCGCCGCGCGAGCCTTGAATCCGGCCCAGGTGCAGCAGCGCGGAGACTTCAAATCGCGGGATGCCCAACTCGCGGCTGAGCGCGAGCGCCTCGCGAAAGTGTTCCATGGCGGCTTCGGTTTGGCCCTGCGCCTGGCGCGCCGCGCCGAGCTGAATCAGATCGGAAGAGAGCACGGAGCGTACGCCCAGAGCGCGATGCGCCGCCGTTGCCTGCTCAAGGTAAGCAATCGCTTGCGCCAATTCGCCGCGCGCCTGATGAAGCGCGCCAAAATTATTGAGCGCCATGGCTTCTTCATTTCGGTAACCGGCCTGGCGACTGAGCGCGAGCGCCTCGCGGAGATGCTCGAACGCCTGCGGATGGTCGCCGAGCCGTTGATGGATATCGCCGAGCAGAATGCGGACCGCGACCTCCACGCGGCTGTAACCGGTGGCGCGCGAAACAGCAAGCGCCTGATTGTCGGCGTCCAACGCCTTCTGGTATTCGCCCAACTGAAGCCACGCGCCCGCCAGGTTGTGCAGCGAAGTGGCTTCGTCATCGCGCATACCGAGCGCGCGACTCATCGCCAACGCCTCTTGAAGATATTCCGCCGCCTTGCGCGGCTCGCCCAGGTTCAGGTAGCGCACCCCGATGTTAATCAACAGCCGCGCCTCCGTGTTGCGTTTGCCGATCTCGCGGGCGATGGGCAGAGCTTGCAGGTAATAGTCCAGAGCCTGCTGCGCCGTACCCGTCGCGCCCGACACCACGCCGAGGTTCGTGAGTAGATCAACTTCGCCTTGGCGGTCGCCAAGCTCGCGATACAAGCGCAGCGTCTGCTGGAAGATGTTCAAGGCTTGCTGAAAATCGCTCAGGGCGTAATGGATCGCGCCGAGTCCGCTGAGGACCTCTGCTTCCAACCGCCGGTCGCCGGCGGCGCGAGCCAGCGCAAGCGCCTCCTGCTCGATGAGCAGTGCCTGGCGGCTTTCGCCCAGCATTTTCCTGATGGTTGCTATCGAGTGTTGCGTTTCCGCCTCGCGTCGCTGATTACCCGCAGCACGCCATTCCGGCAACGATTCCTGAAACTTCGCAACCGCCTGCCGCCGCGACTCGGCAGTCGCCTTTTCAAACAAACTTTCGGCTTCGTCAAACGCCCGTTGCGCGATCGCGTAATGACGATCCGCTTCGGTTGCGGCGCGCAGCTCGCTGAGCAGCATTTGATAGCGCCCGGCTCTATTATCCGTGGAACGCACTTCTAGCCGGTAGCGCCCTTCGGTAGGAACAATCAACGCGACATATCTTTGCGAAGACGGCTCGCTGCCGCTGCGGGTCTCAAGCAGAGATAGGTTGTCCGGCCCGTAGATGGCGACCACGCCGGTCAACCCTTTCCACTGAATTTCCATTTTCAGAAATTGCCCCGCCGCCAGCATCAGCTCATAGTTATGGGTTTGTCCGACCGCCAATTCGCGTTCAATCGGCTGAACAGGCGCGAGCGACATCGTAGGGGTACTGTTCTGACTGCGCGTCAAGGCAGGCAAGCACACGATGCTCAGGCAGATCAAGAAAACTGTCTTGATCGAAAGGGGATGCTTCATACACTGTCTCCTTGGGGCAACGAGAGACGATGACTATCGAATTGAATTACGCCGCCATCAGCGGCAAAAGATAGGCAACAGACGCAAGTAATACCACACCAGCGCCGATTGAAACCAAGCTGCGGATTATCCGGGAAGCGCTGTTAGTTGCTGGACTCAGGCACTGAACTTGAAACCGCATCCTAAGCCAAAGGTATATCAGGCTCAAGGCAATGAGTTGGCGATGATTGGGCTTAATGGTATTTTTCGCGCGCATCATTTCAATATCTTGCCGGAGGCTTCATCCACAATGAAAAAATTTCTGCTCGGATTGGCAATCGTGCTTTTGATTGCGGCGATTGTCATCTTCGGTTTCGTGCCAACCTACGTCGGCAAAGACATGAATGCGACCATCAACAAACCGCCGTATGCGGCTTCGGACCAGGCAAAGGAATTGCACAAACGGTTGCTGGTTGCCGATTTGCACGCCGATACCCTGATGTGGAATCGCGACCTGCTGGAAAAGGGAAGTTGGGGCCATGTGGATTTGCCGCGATTGCAGGAAGGCAATGTCGCCGTGCAAGCTTTCACCGTTGTTACCAAAACGCCGCGCAACATGAACATTGAAGCCAATACCGGCGACACGGACAACATTACGCTGCTGGCGTTTGCCGAGCGCTGGCCGCTGGCCGCGCTGACGAATCTGACCGAACGCGCGCTGTATCAAGCCAGCCGTTTGCACGAAGCTTCCGCCAGATCGAACGGCAAGCTGGTCATTCTGAAAACCAAAGACGATGTGGCAAAGTTTCTGCAACGACGCAAATCAGAGCCTGATGTTGTCGCAGGTTTTCTGGGCATCGAAGGCGCGCATGCTTTGTCGGGCGATGTGCACAACTTGGATAAGCTTTTTGACGCGGGCTTTCGGATGATCGGGATGGCGCATTTTTTTGATAATGAAATGGCGGGTTCGGCTCATGGAGTCGCCAAAACCGGATTGACCGACGAAGGCAAAAAGCTGGTCGAACGCATGCAGGAGCGCGGAGTGTTTATTGACCTGGCACACGCTTCGGCGAATACGATTGATGATGTGCTTGATCTTTCTCGCCGCCCGGTCATCGTGTCGCATACGGGAGTCAAAGGCACCTGCGACAACAATCGCAACCTTAGCGACGATCAATTGAAACGCATTGCGCTGACCGGCGGCATTGTCGGCATAGGATTTTGGGATACCGCGACATGCGGCACGGACGCCAAAGCCATTGCCAAAGCGATTCGGTACACAGTGAACCTGATTGGCGCAGACCACGTAGCGCTTGGTTCGGATTACGACGGAGCCATCACTGCGCCATTCGATGCAACTGGCGTTGTTCAAATTACGGACGCGCTGTTGCAGGAAGGATTCAGCGACACCGACATCAAAAAGATCATGGGCGAAAACATCATTCGCACGCTGCAATTCTTTTTGCCATAAACAGAAACGATCAAAAACATAACCACAGATGAACACAGATCAACACGGGTAAACACAGATCAGAATTTATCTAACATCTGTGTAAATCGGTGTGTATCCATGTTCATCTGTGGTTACCGAAGCTTGAACTCTGAACAAACACCCGCTAGACTCCGCGCCGTTGAAGTCATTCAAGAAACCGGCATCCTCCAGATTCAATCAAAAGCCTGAATAAATGAATGTGGCGCAAGGTGTCTATTGACGCCGCAGAATCAACGCTGATCGGTGCAAAGAAACGAATCCCACTACGCTTTGCACAACCCCTGAATCCATAAATTCGGCAACTCTCCTCGCCACCCCAAGAGCTTGCCTCCTGAACTCAGCTTGGAGGTTCGAAAGCCATGCCTACAGCATCTTTCCGTCTATTTGCTCGTCTGCGTGTATTCGCTTTTTTGTTTGTGGTTGCTGGTTTTGCAGTTGCCAGCTACGTAGTGTCGTCTTCGCCTGCGCGCGTAACGGTTTCGCCCGATGTTGTCATCAGCCAGGTGTACGGCGCAGGCGGCAACAGCGGCGCAAGCTTTCAAAACGACTTTATCGAAATTTTCAATCGCGGAAATACAACGGTCAATTTGACCGGCTGGGCCGTGCAATACGCTGGCGCAACCGGCACAACATGGGCAAAAACCGATTTGAGCGGAATGCTTGCGCCAGGAAAATATCTGCTTGTTCAGGAAGCGGGCGGAGCAAACGGTTCACCGTTACCCACGCCGGATTTCACCGGAACGATTGCGATGGCAGCGGCTGCCGGAAAAGTCGTGCTGACAAACACAAACACGCTGATCGCCAGCGGCACAAGCTGTCCAGCGGGCGCAACCGTTGTTGATATTGTGGGATACGGAACCACCGCGAATTGTTTTGAAGGCGCTGCGCCAACCGCGAACCTGAGCGCAACCACGGCTGCGCTGCGCGCTTCGAATGGTTGCACGGAAACCGACAACAACTCCGCTGATTTTACGGTTGCCGCGCCAAACCCGCGCAATTCGTCAACGGCGGCAATTGTTTGCGGAGCGCCGACCAATCCCACAGGCAGCGGCGCAGCTAGCCCGAATCCGGTCAATGCCGGAAACATCGTTTTGCTGACCGTTAATGTCACGCCGGGGACCAATCCGGCGAGCACCGGAATCACCGTCAACGCCAATTTGAGTTCCATTGGCGGCCTGGCTTCGCAAATGTTTTTTGACGATGGATCGAACGGCGACGCCACGCCCAGTGACAACGTGTTTTCGTTTCAAACCGTTATTCCGGTGATGACTGCGCCCGGAGCAAAAAGTTTTGCCGCAACCATTGCCGACGCCGAATCGCGCAGCAGTATGACGACGATCAATTTGACTGTGCAGGCTGCAATGTCACGGGGCAGCGTCGTCATCAGCCAGGTTTACGGCGGAGGCGGCAACAGCGGCGCTCCATTCACGAATGATTTTGTTGAACTGTTCAACCGCACGAATGCGCCGGTCAACATTACGGGCTGGTCTGTGCAATACGCGACTTCAACCGGTTCGTCTTGGTCGAAAACCGATCTGACCGGAACGATTGCGCCGGGGCAATACTTTTTGATCCAGCAGGCTTCCGGCGGAGCCAACGGCGTTGCACTTCCTACGCCGGATGCCACGGGAACAATCGCCATGGCTGCGACGGCAGGGAAGATTGTTTTGACGAACACGAGCACTTTGATTCCGGGCGGAACGCTTTGCCCAATGGACGCAAGCGTCGTAGATATTGTCGGATACGGAACCGCGAATTGTTTTGAAGGCGCAGCCGCCGCGCCAGCGCCCAGCGCAACGAACTCCGATTTGCGCGGCATGAACGGATGCGCCGATACGAATAATAACTCCGCTGATTTCACCACCAGCGCGCCGAATCCGCGGAACACAGCTTCACCAACCGCAATTTGTGGGTTGCCGACCAATCCCACGGGCATTGGCGCAGCGAATCCGAACCCCGTAACGTTTGGCAACGCAGTTTTGCTAACTGTCGCGGTTACACCTGGAACCAATCCCGCCAGCACAGGGCTTAATGTCACTGCCAACATCAGTTCCATCGGCGGAGCCATTTCCCAGCCATTTTATGACGACGGCCAAAACGGCGATGTGACGCCGAACGACAACATCTTTTCATTTCACCCGTTGGTTGAACCGATGACTTTGCCCGGCGTAAAGATGATTCCCGTAACGATTGCGGACGCGCAAACTCGCAGCAGCAATCTGACAATCAATCTGACCGTGCAGGCACCTGCGCCACCTGGAAACGTTGTCATCAGCCAGGTCTATGGCGGAGGCGGCAACAGCGGTGCGCCGTTTACCAACGACTTTATTGAACTCTTTAATCGCAGCGGCGCGGCTGTAAATTTAAGCGGTTGGTCAGTTCAATACGCATCTTCAACAGGTTCGACGTGGCAGAAAACAGATTTAACCGGGACGATTGCGCCCGGACAGTATTTTTTGATCGGGCAAGCTTCCGGAGGAATGAATGGCGCGCCGCTGCCCGCGCCAGATGTAACCGGAACCATCACGATGGCAGCAACTTCCGGCAAAGTCGCTTTGGTTAACAACACCAACCTGCTTAGCGGAGCTTGCCCGCTGGGGCCAAATACCATTGATTTTGTCGGCTTCGGCGGCACAGTGAACTGTTTTGAAGGCTCTGGCATGGCCCCCGCTCCGAGCGGAACCACGTCTCTGATGCGCGTTGGGCAAGGATGCGGAGACACAAATCAAAACGCGCAGAACTTTTTGACCGCAGCGCCGACTCCGCGAAATACGGCTTCACCATTTCATGATTGCAGTGGCGGTGCCGCGTTCAGCCAAACCAGCGTTTCACTGAAGATCACCGATCCAGCAGTTTGCACCGGAGCCGGGAACATCGTCACGGTCGAAGCCAGTTTGAAAAATATCGGCAACCGAATTCAATCCGACAATCCGGGCGCGGAATTCACCGCGCTGCTTCCAGCGAATTTGCTGGCGGTTGCCGGTTCCTGCACGGCAACAACAGGGAGTTGTGCCATCAGTGGGTCGCAAATTGATTGGAACGGAGCCGTCGGCATCAACGAAACCGCGACGATCAAATTTAGCGCGCAAATCAACGACGGTACGCCGCAGGGCAGCCAGCTTTGCGTCAATTCCATCGTCAGTTTCGATTCGGACAACGACGGAATCAACAACGCCACGTTGAACCAGCAGGCTTGTTTGACTGTGACTTGTCCGGCGGTTGGACCCGGATTGGCGTTCCCGGCGGCTTCACAAGGGAGCGATCAAAAAGCGGGCTCAGTGCTGGTGTTTCCGTTTTACAGTTCGATTGGAACCAATTCGACGCGCGAAAACACGCGATTCAATCTGACGAACAGCGAACC
This sequence comes from uncultured Heliomicrobium sp., assembly GCA_964570175.1. Lineage (GTDB taxonomy): Bacteria > Acidobacteriota > Blastocatellia > RBC074 > RBC074 > RBC074. The sequence goes on from CAZMXG010000003.1 coordinate 83,411, forward strand.
CACACGTCGCGTCGCCGTGCATTTGTTTTTCATTCAGGACGACGCGGCTGCTGTTGCGGATGCGTTTGTTTGCCTGACGCCGAATCAAACGACAAGCTTTCTGGCTTCGGATTTTGACCCGGACATTGCCGGATATTTGATTGCCATCGCCGTGGACGAACGAACCGGATGCCCAATCAATTTCAATTTCCTGATCGGCGATGAGTTCGTCAAACTCAGTTCGGGCCACGCGGCGAATCTGGCGGCAATTGCATTTGCAGCGTTGACTGGCGCGCCGCCCACTTGTGATGGAAATTCCGTGACTTCGGAAATTCGCTTTGACGATGTTAGCTACAATGCTGTGCCCAGAGTTCTGGCCGTGGATGGCGTCCTTAGCGCGGTAGATGGAAATTCAACCTTGCTGATTGTGGATCGCATTGGCGGAAATCTGGGAACCGGCGTCAGCACCGTAGGCCAACTGTTCGGCATTTTGTACGACGACGAAGAGCACGCCTACAGCTTTGAACGCAGCACCACGCGGCGACAGTTCCGAGCCATATTGTCCAGCACTGATTTTCCGCGCACCGTGCCGCGATTTACGACTGTAATTCCGTCAGGTAGAACCGGCTGGATGAAGTTCTGGCGCGATGACGACGGAGGCATTGTTGGAGCTGTAATCAATTTCAACCCAAACACGATGGCCAGCAGCTCGGCTTTTAATCAAGGTCATAATCTTCACCACCTGACCCTGACGACAAATTCCAGTTTTGTCATCCCTGTGTTTCCACCGAATTGTTGAAGAACCAAGACAAGAAGCTGGCAGAAAAATAAGGGCAGAAAGAAGTGAAGAATTTTTTTGCCCTGGTTTTTCTGCCAGTGATTTGCCACCGCTTGTCAGATCATGGATTCGTCTGCACAAAAAAGCGTTTTAACGTTTGGCGGTTCTTTGGTATAAACAGAACCGCCTCAGGCACTGAGGTTTCCTTCACGGTATTTTCCGGGAATTGGTGTGTCTTTTCACCGATTTTGCGGATTCGTTTTAGGATAACTTTTTGTGCGGGCGTTTTTCGACCACCGACCGCGACCCCAATCGTTTTTTGATACAACACTACGCGCAGAAACCGTAGTCCTCTGTTTTCTGCCGTAACCCAGAGCGGCGTTACCCACACAACGTTATCGCACCCCTTTTCCCGGAAGTTGTTCCCGGAAAGCGGGCAAAGATAGGTTCACCGACAATACCCAGCCGCTTTCGACCCCTCGTCTCGTTTCTCCCCGACCCTGAACTATTTGAATTTTTATTACATCTCAATTGGAATTTGTGTAGCCAGACATTGCTGAGTTGCGAGTTTATTGACGGATTGGTGTTCCTGCCACGATTATCTCGCCTGAAACTCCCGTAAAAGTTGGTGCCAAGCATGCAAAAAAATGAAATAGCGGAAAACTATCTAAACTCCGCTGAACAGCCTTATCTGGTGATTGAACCGGGCAAAGGCTGGGTTTCGCTGAAACTCAATGAACTGTGGGTTTATCGCGAACTCCTGTATTTCCTGACTTGGCGCGACATCAAGGTGCGCTACAAACAGACTGCCTTGGGCGCAGCCTGGGCCATCATTCAGCCTTTATTCACGATGCTGGTCTTCAGCGTCTTTTTCGGGCGGCTGGCCAAAATTCCTTCCGACGGAATTCCTTATCCGATTTTTTCGTATGCGGCCCTGGTTCCCTGGACGTTCTTTGCGAACGGCTTGGGGCAAGCTTCCAACAGCCTTGTTGGAAGTTCGAACCTGCTAACCAAGGTGTATTTCCCGCGACTGGTCATCCCCATTTCAACCGTAATTTCCGGCTTCATTGATTTTGCGCTGTCGTTCGCGGTATTGCTGGTGATGATGGTTTATTACGGCAAAATCCCCACCCTGAATGTCATCTGGCTGCCGTTTTTTCTGTTGCTGGCTTTAATCACGGCGCTGGGAGTCGGGTTGTGGTTGTCGGCGCTAAACGTGGAATACCGCGATGTGCGCTACGTCGTTCCTTTCATTACGCAATTCTGGATGTTGGCCACGCCGATTGCCTACCCAAGCACGATGCTTAGCGAACCGTGGCGGACAATTTACGGATTAAACCCGATGGTCGGCGTTGTCGAAGGCTTTCGCTGGGCATTGCTGGATTCCGGCGTCGGTCCGGGGCCAATGGTGACAGTTTCGACCGTCGTTTCGATTCTGGTGTTAATCAGTGGCGCGTTTTATTTCAAACGGATGGAGCGCAATTTCGCGGACATCGTCTGATTTAAGCCAGACCCAGAAAACTTTTTGGGACAGGATTTACAGGATTCAACAAGATTAACCTGCAAAATTAACGTGACTTAGACTCAATTCTGCCCACTTTAGAATTAAAGCACAGAACATTGAGACTTTTTTCGACAAGATTCGCAGGATGTTTCAAGGTGAATATCGAAAGTACAAATGACAGGCAGTTTTCATCCTGAAGCATCTTGTCCATCCTGTCCAAATGTTTTGTGATCTGATTTAGTCAATCCTGCCTCTTTTTTCTGAATTGATGAGCAATCTAGCAATTCGCAGCGAAGGTGTCAGCAAGTTATATCGTATCGGCAAACGCGAAATTTATCGTAACTTTCGCGAAACGCTGACCGATGCCATGGCGCGTCCCTTTCGCGCGCTGAAAAATTCTTTGACCGGTTCTGCCGCAACCGCTTCGCCAACCGAAAATCTATGGGCGTTGAAAGATGTTTCCTTTGAAATCAAACACGGCGAAGTCGTCGGCATCATCGGCCGCAACGGGGCAGGCAAAAGCACGCTGTTGAAAATCCTGTCCCGCATTACAGAACCCGCCGAAGGCCGAATCACCATTCACGGTCGCGTTGGCAGTTTGCTGGAAGTCGGCACAGGCTTTCATCCAGAACTAACTGGGCGCGAAAACGTCTTTCTGAATGGCGCGATTTTGGGAATGCGCCGCGCCGAAATCGCCCGCAAATTCGACGAGATTGTTGATTTTGCCGGGATCGAGAAATTCCTGGATACCGCGGTCAAGTACTATTCCAGCGGGATGTACATGAGGCTGGCATTTGCCGTCGCCGCGCATCTGGAACCGGAAATCCTGATCGTTGACGAAGTGCTGTCGGTCGGCGACGCGCAATTCCAGAAAAAATGCCTGGGCAAAATGGGCGAAGTCGCCGAAAGCGGTCGCACCGTTTTATTCGTCAGTCACAACATGGCAGCGATTGAGCGGCTCTGTTCCAAAGTAATTGTCTTGCAAAGTGGTAAAGTCGTTGGAGACGGCCCACCGCGAACAATGATTGCCAGCTATCTGCGCGAAAACAGCGGCGAACATTACATTGCGCGCAGTTTGACCGGTGGCCCGCAGTTTCTGTCGGCAAAACTTTGCGATGTAAACGGCAAACCGCTTTCTGAACCTATCTGCACCGAACCTTTCATCATTCGATTGCATTACGTTCTGCCGGAAGATTCGCCTGGAACGCGTCTCGGCATCGGCGTTTTGTCGGCAGATGGATTGCCGCTGTTTACCAGCAACACGATGGATTTCAGCATGGAAACTCCGGCCAAAGCCGGAGAATACGAAGCCGATGTGCTAATGCCCGCCAATTGTTTACTGGCCGACACTTTTCATCTGGCGCTGTGTTTGTGGAACGAACAGGAAACGTTTGACTGGCAGGAACCGGCATTCACCTTTTCGGTTGATCCGGGCGGATCGGCTTTGTATCAACTGGACAGCCAGCGAAAAGGGTACGTCCACATTGATTGCCGCTGGGACGTGCGAAAGCTGGGAGCTGTTCGCGGCGCGTCCGCTAGCTAAAAAAGAATGCGAAAGTATTTACGAAAAACCTTGAGCCAATCCCGACAGTTGATTCTGGGGCAGCCGGAACTGAGCGTGATGACACAGTTGATCCGCCGGGATCGCCGTTCTGACGCGTTTATGTCGGCGATTGAATACGTGAATTACGAAGCCATTCCCGGCGACGTGATGGAATTCGGCGTATTCACCGGCATCAGTCTGGCGATTCTGGCCAAAGGGCATTCGTTCGATGAAAAAGGAATGTCGCGCCGCTTTGTCGGTTTTGATTCGTTTCGCGGATTGCCGCCCGATACCGAACAGCACGCACGCTGGCAGGAAGGCGATTGCGCCACCAATCACGGCTGGCATCCGCTGCTGCCGATGGGCGCGCCTGTCACTCCGCAAGTTGTGCTGGATTTGTTCACGGCTTGCGAACTTCCCACCCCGCAGATTGAAGCCGGTTGGTACGACCAAACCATTCCCGCCACGATCCCCGCCAAATACGACAAAGTCGCTTTGCTGCACATTGATTGCGACCTTTACGAATCCACGAAGCTGACACTTAACGGTGTCGCGCCGATTTTGCAGGACGGCTGTTTGATCCTGTTTGACGATTGGTTTCATTACAAAGGCCATCCGAACAAAGGCGAAGCCCGCGCCTTTCACGAATTTCTTTCGGAACATCCCGAATGGGGCACGCAGCCGTATAAAAGCTACAGCACTTTTTGTAACTCATTCATTTTGTATCGGAAGTGACATCAACCTATGTTAGCTAACCCGATAATCGAGCAAATTTTCTCAACCAAAACTGTAGTGAACTCTCACGGTGTGGGAATTCCTTTGGATTACCACATAGATTTGTCGGAGGGTGCATATCTTGCAGAACTGATTGAGTCTGATTCTACGGTTCAGAAAACATTAGAGGTCGGTTGTGCTTATGGAATTTCTTCTCTTTTTATTTGTTCTGCGTTGGCAGGGAGGAAGAATCCCAAGCACATCATTCTTGATCCCCATCAAAATGGATACTGGCAGAGTATTGGTACCTTGAATCTTAAGCGAGCGGGATATGATTTCTTTGAATTGATCGAAGAGTTTTCTGAATTTTCTCTTCCAACGTTGGCAAAGAACGAAGCAGGAACATTTGATCTGATCTTTATTGATGGATGGCATACGTTCGATCACACATTGCTTGATATTTTTTATGCCAACAAATTGCTCCGTGTAGGTGGATACGTCGTCATAGACGATTGTCAGTATCCTGCGATTGAGAAAGCCGTTGATTATTTTTCCAACTACCCGGCATATCAGCTTTTGCCACAGCCTAAGCACCAACGAACCAACTTAACTCGTAAAAGGCAAGTTGTTGAATATCTAGGCAGGTTTATTCCTCGCTTCTTTTGGACATCCGTAGCTCCGATAGTCGTCTATAAGAAGGTGTACAAACGAATTTATCCGGCTAAATACTCGACGATGGTTGCATTGAAAAAAATTGCTGAAGATGAAAGACGTTGGGACTGGTTTTTGGAATTCTAGAATTGTGAGCGGAGAAAGTTAGCATCAATGAAAGTTATACAGATTGGCCCACCACTGGCTAGGCTCGGCGGCCCGGCTGGATATTTAGATCAACTGGAATCGGCGAAAGCCGAATCGAGCGAACACGAAGTTCTGTTTCCGCCGCGAGCCGTTATTCAGCCCAAACCCAAACCCAGGCTGACGGAAAAGCTGCGAAAACAGGCTGGCCAAATCAAACGGTCGGTGCTGGGCGCGCCAACGTTTTATCGTCCCACAGAAGCCGAGTTGCAGACGAAAAGCGGGTTGTTGGATCGCATGTTTCAAGGAGTGGTTGAACAGTGTGTTGAATCTTCCTCTGAAACCATTCGTCTGGCAATGGCTTCGCCCGACGCGCAAGTGCTGTTCACCCACGATCCATTTGTCGCTGAACATTTGCTTGAACGTCGCCTGTCGGGTCAGGAAGTTTGGCTGATGATTCATGCGCCTTTTCCCGTAGCCTTGTACATCGCCTGGTGTTGGGGAGTGCCTGAACGCGACTGGCGTGAAGTATTCGACTTTCCGGATGTGCAAAGCTGGACTGCGCGTGAATTGAATGTTTGGCGAAATGTGGATCGCCTGATTTTGCCTTGCGCCGAAGCGGGCGAAGAGTTTTTGCGCATTGATCCGCGTTTTGGCGACTGTCTGAACAATGTGACGTACCTGATGACGGGAGGAGCCGGAACAAAATCGCAGAAAGCCGGATTAAGCAAGGCAGCTTTGCGCGCTGATTGGAAGTTGCCTGCCGATGTTCCGCTGGGACTTTACCTGGGCAACGATCAACCGTATAGAGGCCTGGATACTCTGTTCGCCGCATTGCCATTGTTGCCGGATCAAAACCAATTGGCTGGTCAAATTGTGCTGGCCGGGCCGAATCCTGAAAAGTTGCCGCGTCATTCGCGCCTTCGCGCGCTGGGCCGGGTCGCCGACGTTTCGTCGTTGTTGCAAGCCGTTGATTTCGTGATCAACGTCAATCGCTTCAGCCTGTTTGACCTTTCAACGATTGAAGCGCTGGAAGCTGCCAAACCCTTGCTGATGCACGCGACAGGCGGCAACAAAACGTTTCGTGATTTGGGTGCTGGCTGTGTGATGATGCCTGATTTAAGCCCTGAAGCGATTGCCGCGGGGTTGGAAACAATGTTCAGGGCAACGCCGAATGAGTTGGCCACGATGACCGAAAGTTCGCGGCGGTGTTATGCCGACCACCTGACACCCGCGCATCTTTGGCAAAGGCATCAGCAGCTTTACTCCGAAGCCGCGCAGAGTTTGAGGTATTAGGATTTCATTGAGATGCAGAATTCAACACAAAGGATCAAAGAATCAAGGGGGCAAAGAATATGAGCGAAAGAAGCATATCTGCCAAACCGCCCTTGAGCCTTTGTCCCTTTGACTCTTTGTGTTGAAAAACTTTTTCGTATGCCAATTGAAACTGACATTTTGATTATCGGCGCTGGCCCAACCGGGCTTGGCGCTGCCTGGCAATTAAGCCGATCCGGTCATCGTGACTGCCGAAATTCTTGGATGCTATGCGAAGCCACCGCCGAAGCGGGCGGCCTGGCCGGGTCCATCACCGATGAACACGGCTTCACCTGGGATTTGGGCGGCCACGTGCAGTTCAGCCATTACGATTATTTCGACGACTTGATGGACGAATTGCTGGGCGTCGAAGGCTGGCTGTACCACGAACGCGAATCGTGGGTTTGGCTGCGCGATACGTTTGTTCCGTATCCATTTCAATTGAACCTGCATCGGTTGCCGCTGGCCGAACGCTGGGAATGTGTGCGTGGGTTGTTGCGGTTGCGGAATGCCGCCGAGCGCAAACCGGAAAACTTCGGCGAATGGATTGATGCCGTTTTTGGCGAAGGTATCGCGGCGGTTTTCATGCGACCGTACAACTTCAAGGTCTGGGCGTATCCGCCGGAAGAACTGAGCCGAATCTGGATTGGTGAACGCGTGGCGACGGTGGATTTGGAGCGTGTCATCGAAAACGTCATGCACAATCGCGACGATGTTTCATGGGGGCCGAACAACCAGTTTCGCTTTCCGAAACGCGGAGGGACCGGCGCGGTTTGGCGGACGCTGGCTGCGAAACTGGAACGCCAGCATCCCGCCAAACTGAAAATGCGGCACAAACTGACAAGCCTGGACACCGCCAGCCACATTGCCTATTTCGAAAACGGAGAACGCATTCGCTACAGCCGTCTGCTGAGCAGCATTCCGCTGGACACACTGGTTGGTTTAAGCGATTTAGCGCCGGAACTGACCGATGCCGCCAAGCTGTTGCGCCATTCGTCCACGCACATCATCGGGGCAGCGCTTCACGGCGGGCCGCCCGAATCGCTGGACAAAAAATGCTGGATGTATTTTCCCGAATCTGATTCGCCGTTTTACCGCGCGACGGTGTTTTCACACTATTCGCCGAATAATGTGCCGGACATTGGCCAATACTGGTCGCTGATGGTCGAAATTTCAGAATCTGCACACAAACCCGTTAACCGCGAAACCATTGTCGAAGAAGCGGTTCAGGGAATGATGAACACGCGATTGATCGCCGACCGCAGCGTGGTGCATCACACCTGGTATCGGCGACTGGAACACGGCTACCCAACGCCTTCGCTGCGCCGCGACGAAGCCTTGGATCAGTTGCTGCCCGCGTTTGCCGAACGCGATGTGCTTAGCCGAGGCCGTTTCGGCGCGTGGAAATACGAAGTCTCCAACCAGGATCACAGCTTCGCCCAAGGCGTCGAGGCCGCAGAATTTTGGTTGACTGGCGCACCAGAACAGACCGTGAACGATCCGGAACGCGTCAACGCTCACGTTTCCAAACGCTTGCTGGTCAAAGCGCAGAAAGCTGATTGATGGATGTCATTCCATTCGCTGGAGACGCTAGACCAGAAAGGTTAGCCGCAATGATAAATCGTCGAGATGCAGTTTCAAAAGCCCTGAAAGGGCGCAATTCAATAGCCGGGGACATCGTCCCCGGAATGAGTCGTAATAAGTGTTCGACCCTGAAGGGGTCGGATTGGGCGTTCGCGTGCGACCCTTTCAGGGTCGAAAAATACGTGGCGGCTGTCCGTGGGCGTTGCCCACGTCTATTAACTGTTGCCCTTTCAGGGCAACAAACCCCAGTGCCAATGCTCAACCGATCCCTGATCTAACGAATCAAGAAATGCCGAACGTTTTACTCAAAGCCAGACGAATCGCAGGTCGCGTCAAACGGCATTATTTTCCCAGCCCGGAAGTCGCCGCCTGGCGGCATGCGTGCCAGGTTGCCGAACAGGTTCCGCGTTTCACACCGGGCGAGATTCAGCTTGGTGAATATCAATTGCGCTACGCTGACCTGCTTTCAACCTGTCCGCAGTGGGAAGACATTTTCGTTCGCCAGACAATGCGCGTGGAACTCGACACCGTTGCGCCGCGCATTCTGGATTGCGGAGCCAACATCGGCTTGGCGTCACTGTATTTCAAACGGCTGTACCCGGCGGCGCGCATCACGGCGTACGAAGCCGATCCGGCAATCCACGAAATTTTGTCCGTCAATTTACGCCGAAATCACGCGTCGGATGTCGAAACCATCCAGGCCGCCGTCTGGAAAGAAACCGGCACAATCAGTTTCGCCTGCGAAGGCGCGGATTCCGGCGCAGTTTCTGAAGTCGCCGCCAACACCGAAGCCGTGCGCCGCGAAGTTCCCAGCATCCGATTGCGCGATCTGATCGAAGCAGAACCGATTGACCTGCTCAAGCTGGACATCGAAGGCGCGGAGCGCGCCGTGCTGGCCGATTGCGCCGGAGCGCTCAGCAATGTTCGGGCGATGTTGATGGAGCTTCACGATTTCGATCCGCGCCAGCGCAATCTGCCGTTCGTACTGGACCTGCTTGAACGCGAAAGATTCAGCTACACGCTGGATGATCTGGTCGCGCTTCCCTGGGTTCCTCCGGTTGCGCCAGCGGGAAGCCCGTTTGCCGGGCAAGCAATGTGCTGGGGCGCTTGGGTGAGGGCTTGGCGGGAAAACTGAGTCGAAAATTCTTTGCCGCGTTAGCGGCAATTGAGTTTAGCCGTGGGTGATAACCCACGGACAGAGTACAACATGAGCACCGTGTCGCGTCAGCGACACCTGAATTCAAGCGTCGCTGACGCGAGGCGAATGACAATTGCGCCTTTCCCGGCGTCGGACACGCCGGGCTAAATTCAGCCGTCGCTACGCGGCGATGAAAAAGCTTGGTCGGCAATGTTCTCGTTTATGCAGACCGTTCCAAACCTAACTTACGTCTCACCTGACAAGATGGGCGGCGTCATCAGCATCATCGCCAATCTGTTGCAGCATCGCCGCTCGGATGAGTTCCAGCATTGCGCAGTACTGACGCATAACCATCTGGACACCGACACGCGGTTCAATCGCGCGCTGGCGGCGGACAGGCAAATCAGTTTTGAACATCGGCTGCCGATTGAAAACTTACGCAGTGTGATGCGGCGGTTGGCGGCGGCAATTCCGCCGGGGCCGGGAGTTCTGGTGTCCAACGATTTTCTGGAATTGGCCATGCTGACGCGGCACGACACCGGACATACGGTGTTTCAAATCCTGCACGGAGACCACGAGTATTACTACGGCTTGGCGGAAAAACACGAACCGGTGATTGACGCTTACATCGCATACAGCCAGGCGATGCACGAAAAGCTGTTGAAGCGGTTGCCGCACCGTCGCGACACCATCTTTCATTTGCGTTACGGAATCCCGCTGCCGACCAAAGTTCGTTCGCCAAAAGCCGGACCGTTGCGATTGCTGTTTGCCGGTCGGTTGGAGCACGGCCAAAAGGGAATTTTCGATCTGCCGCAGATGGATGCTCGGTTGCTGGAACTCGGTGTCGAAGCCACCTGGACTCTGGTTGGCGATGGTCCTCATCGTGAAGAGCTGTTGAAAGTTTGGCCGCCAACGCATCGCGTCAAGTATCTGGGACAACTTACTAATGCCGAAGTGCTGGAACAATGCGCCGCGCACGATGTGTTTGTGCTGCCCACGCGCGCCGAAGGGTTTCCGGTTGCGTTGCTGGAAGCAATGGGAACCGGGCTGGTTCCCGTGGTCAGCAACATCGAAACCGGCGTCCCCGAAGTCGTTACGCCCGGCGTCACAGGCTTTACGCCCGAAGTCGCAGACATCGCCGGGTTTGCCGATGCGATTGCAGAACTGGCTGCAAACCGCGACCGGCTGGAAGCCATGAGCCGCGCCGTCCGGCAAGTCGTCGTTGACCAATTCGACATCCGCGAGCGCGTTGCCGATTACCAATCGCTGTTTGCGCGCTACAAGGAATTGCGGCGGCCTCGCCCTGAAAAGATCAAACTGCATTATGGCAGCCGGTTGGACAACCCATTGATCCCCAACGCAGTTGTATATCCGATTCGATTCGGCATTCGGTTGATGAAAGGGAAGAGAGTCAGGTAAATGAAAATTTCGTATCGGCAAAGCCTTTGGAGTGCTGCGGCTCGGCGCGGCTTTGGTAGTCCATTGAATCGCGCACGATTGAAGGAATACCAAAGCGGTGCGAACGCACCGCACTCCAAATAAGGCTCTTCTTTCCAAAGCGCAGATTGCACTCGATGGCGATGAATAAATGAATACTCCTTTGGTCAGTGTGTTAATGACCTGTTACAACAGGGAACAGTTTCTGGCCGCCGCAATTGAAAGCGTGCTGTGGCAGACCTTCGAAGATTTCGAACTCGTTATCGTGGACGACCGTTCCACCGATGGCAGTGTCGAAATTGCCAACCGATATGCCAGCCGCGACACACGCATCCGCGTCATCGTCAACGAAAAGAATTTGGGTCAGTTTGCCAATCGCAATCACGCAATCACATTGGCGCGCGGCAAATACATCAAATATCACGATTCGGACGATCTGATGTATCCGCATTGTCTGGCGACAATGATTGCGCCGATGGAAGCCGAACCGACAGCAGGTTTCGGATTGAGCACAGGGTGGAATTGGCAAGGCGGCCCTTGCCCGATGTTGCTAAGTCCGAAGATGTGCTACCAACGGGAGTTTTTGGGATTTGGAATGTTCAACGCGGGCCCGGCTTCTGCGCTCTTTCGGACTGAAGTGATGCGCGAACTTGGCGGGTTTGAAAATTTGGGCGTCGGGTCAGACAACATTTTCTGGTTGAAAGCTTGCGCTCGTTACAACGTGATGTTGTTGCCCGCCGATTTGTTCTGGTACCGGCTGCATCCGGGGCAGGAATTTCAAAGCGAAAAATCCTTGCGGGATTACGCGATGGTTCCGGGCGAAGTCTGGCGCGCGCTGCTTTCTCCGGAATGCCCGCTTGAAGGCGAAGAGCTTGAACAAGCCAAACGCAATCGAGTCTTTTTGCTGGCGAAAGCGGTTTATGTGGATTTGAAAGCCGGGCGCTGGCAATTGGCGCGGCTGCGGATTCAGCACATGGGATTATCACTCAGCGAATGGCTTCGGTATTTGCGCCGCCCGCGTCGAAATCGAATGGCGGGAACGCCGCTGGATGCTGATGGAGAGTATTTGATTCCTGATTGGTCCGATTACCAAATCCCTGATTCTATATTGAGGAAATCAGCATAGATAGGTTGAACAAAAATGCCCGAATTAAGCGACGGATATTAACTGCTGATAAAGCCAATGATCTTTAGGTTATCCAAGGATTTAATAAAAGCCCTGAAAGGGCTTAGTTCAATAGCCGGGGACAACGTCCCCGGTTGGCAAAGAATTGGTTTCCGACCCTGAAAGGGTCGCACTTGCCGCCAAGTACGACCCTTTCAGGGTCGGAAAATCATTGGCGATATTTCCGTGGGCGATGCCCACGGCTATTAAATCTTGCCCCGTTGGGGCAACTGAGCGGCAAATAAATATGGCAAGGCTTTAGTAGATAACTGGTGAGGCTTCATCACCAGTTAATATCCGCCGTTCCTTCGGGACTTTGATTGAAGTCCCAATGAAAATTATTCAAGCAGTCGGCTGGTATTTTCCAGAAAGCATCGGCGGATCGGAAATTTACGTTGCCGGTTTGAGCCAGCGGTTAAAGCTTGCCGGTCACGAAGTTTTGATTGCCGCGCCATTCACCGCCGATGATCCGGAAACTGCGGCGGACAGGTTTTATGAACACGACACCTTGCCGGTTTTTCGATATCCAATTCCAGCCGCGCCGACGCGTGCGGAAGCGCAAAGCCGGCAGGTCGTTCGAGGCGCAGAACGGTTTCATCACTGGCTTCGCGACCAGCGCCCGGATGTCGTCCATTTTCATTCGTTTGTCACAGGGATGGGTCTTGCCGAATTGAAAGCCGCCAAAGCAACAAATGCGCGCGTGATTGTTACCTGCCACACCAGCGGACTCGGCTACGTTTGCCAACGAGGTTCAATGATGCAATGGGGCGAAACTCTTTGCGACGGCGTTTGTCAGCCCGCCAAATGCGCCGCCTGCGAATTGCAACATCGTGGTTTGCCAAAAAACGCGGCTGCAATCATTGGCGGCATTCCGCCGGGAATTGGCCGCATTGGAAACTTACTGCCGGGGAAACTTGGCACAGCCTTGGGGATGAGCAATCAGATCACCGCTAATCAAAAGACGCAGCGCGAGTTGCTGGCCACGGCTGACAAGTTTGTGTTGCTGACCGAATGGGCGCTGAACGCGGTTGCCGCCAATGGCGCGCCGCGCGAAAAGCTGGCGCTGAACCGGTTGGGGTTGAGCCAGAAGAGTTTTCTTTCGCCCACGAAGCCACACGAAGGCTCACGAAGATGGAGAGAGAGAGAGAAAGAGGGACAGAGGGAAAAGCCATCTATTCCCGCTATCCCTCCATCCCACTATCCCTCCTTCGTGTCTTCTTCGTGTGACTTCGTGGAAAGAAACTCTCCGATTAAGGTCGGTTATCTTGGCCGTTTCGAAGCGATCAAAGGCGTGATGGATTTGGCGCATGCCGTCGCCAGCTTGCCCGCGGACTTTCCGCTGAGTGTGGAATTTCGCGGGCCTGTAAAAAGTAATGCCGAACAATCGCTGGTCAATCAAATGAAACAAGTGGTCGGCGATCGGCAATCGGTTTCCTTTGCTCCGGCGGTTTCTGTGGAGCAAGTTCCAGCCGTGCTTTCTGGCTATGATGTCCTGTGTTGCCCGTCGCTGTGCCTGGAAGGCGGCCCGACCGTCGCCATCGAAGCCCATGCGGCAGGTGTTCCGGTCATCGGTTCGGCAATCGGCGGATTGGCGGAATTGGTCACGGATGGCGTCAACGGGCGACTGGTCAAACCCGGCGACTGGCGCGCATTGGCCGATGTCTTGCGCGAAATCGTCAGCGATCCGCAAAACACGATTGGGCACTGGCGAAGGGCATTGCCCGAAGCGCGAACGATGGACGAAATTGCGGAAGATTATCTGGCCCTCTATCGCAAGCGAGATTGTTAATGGCTTGGCAGTTTGAATGGCAACGAAGTTGGTCCAAAGTTTGGGCCGAGGACTTTCAGCAAAATTGGCGAGCATTACTGACAGGCGCTCCGCAGACGAATGTCTATCATCGGCCTGAAGTGGTTCGCAGTTGGGTTGAAACCTGCGGCGAAGAGATTGATGCGCAGCCCTGTTTTGGCGTCGCGCGGCATTCCAAAGGTCATTGCTTGTTAATGCCGTGGATTATTGTGACTTATGCTGGGCGTTTGGGGCAGCGACGGGTATTAGAGCCCGCCGGACAAAGCTTTTTCGGTTACCACTCACCGCTGGTTGTGATGCAGCAACAGGAAAAGTTGGACTGGACGGCTTTCTGGTTAGCTGTTCGGCACGAATTGCGGGATGTTTGTGATCAAGCACTTTTCCGGTTTCTCGATGAAAAACAGGCTCAAGGCGTAATGAGCGAAAGCTGCACGGATCAAAACCCGATGCTCAATTTTGATGGCGTAAATGATTTTGCAACTTTGCTGGAACGTTGTTCGACAAATCATCGAGGCGATATACGACGCAGAATGAGACGAATGGCTGAATGTGGCGAAGTCAGTCTGTGGATTCCTGCCAAGACAGAGGTGGAAGCTGCGCGATCAGATTTTGTTGAACGCTTTTTACCTGCCTACGATGAAATCTGGGGGACACGTCCAACGGGAAATATGTTTCACCAAACTGGGGTCATGGATTTCGCCACGCGTGTACTGACAGAAGGTTTGGCAAATGGTTGGGCACATTATTCTGTGCTGAAAGTTGCGGGTGAGCCTGTGGCGTGGCACCTTGGGTTGATTGATCAAGCGCAGCTTTACTGGTGGATTCCGACACACGCATCACGTTGGAATGATTTTTCCCCTGGCAAAGTTCTACTGGCCAAACTAATCCAACAGGGAATCACGGAAGGCTGGACACGCCTTCACTTTCAAACTGGTGGTCATCATTACAAACTCGCCTGGGCGAATGAGGACGCCAGACTTCGCACCATTCGCTGGCAATCTCCAACATTGAAAGGAAAAATTTTGTCGTTTTACGATGGTGTATTAGCGACCAGAAAGCCGAGGGCTAACGCATGAGCAACGGACAAGACATCTTCGAAGCAAATATCGCCAATTATGATTCCGATTGGAGCGTAACCGAATACACGCGCGAAGAAGGGTTGTCTTCAATTGAAGAAGAATTGCTCACAGAATTTTTTCCGCCTTCTCCGTCGCGAGTCCTTGATCTGGGTTGTGGAGCGGGACGGACTACCGCCGGACTCGCGCAATTGGGGTATCAAGTTACGGCAATTGATTTGTCTGGAACATTGCTGGGCCAAGCCCGGCAGCGTTATCCCAATCTGGACTTCAGGTTGATGAATGCGACGAAGTTGGATTTTGAAGCTGAGAGTTTTGGTGCCGCTTTGTTTAGTTACAATGGCATTGACTGCATTTATCCGCTGGCAGCTCGCCGACAATGCCTTAGCGAAGTTTTTCGGGTACTGAAGCCGGGCGGTGTTTTTTTAATGAGCAGTCACAATTTGATTGGCTCAATTTTCAGCGGCGGATATTTTTATCTGAAGGGGTATCGAAATGCTGCTCGGCATTTGACCCAACAGATCGGGAATCGGCTGGCAATTGAATGGTATTTGAAGTATGAAGACGGAGGCGGAGCGCAGTATTTGTACAGCGCGCCTCCGTCACGCACAGTCAACCAATTAAAAGCGGCCGGTTTTGAAATGCTGGATGTTCGCGGCGATACGGGCGAACGGCACCCGGGCAAAATAACCCGGCGGCAAAAGCACGTTCACTTCATGGCAGCAAAGCCATATTCATGATGTTGCCCAAAACCTCGGATTGAACCTTTGCCAATTAAAGAGACGATCAAATCTTCATTACATTCGATAGGGCATTACCAGCGCCGATTGGCACGCGATAAGTTTCCCGGTGTTCTGGTGCTTTGTTATCACGGAATCAGGCCGGACAATTTGCCTGCCGGCAGCATGCCGTTTGAAGATTTGCATGTGCGCGCCAGTGAATTTGATGCGCATTGCCGGTTGCTGAAAGAAACTTGCCACCCAATCAGTTTGGACACTTGGCGACAGGCAATGGCGGGCAAACAACCCTTGCCGGATCGGCCCGTCCTGCTGACGTTTGACGATGGGTATCGAACGGTTTACTCCATTGCCCGGCAAATCCTGTTGAAATATCTGCTTCCGGCAGTCCTGTTTGCGCACAGCGATCCAATTGATCGGCGATGGTATTTCTGGTTTGACGCATACGGAAAAATGGCCAACGAATTGGAAGTCGAACAGAAAAAATATCTTCCGTACCATCAGTTGCAGGAGTTTTGTCAAACTTTGCCGCGTGCCGCCGAAGAAGACAGTCCGAACGCTCCATTGAGCATTGATGAGTTAAAGGCATTGGCCGCAACGCAGGGCATCGAAATCGGAGGCCACTCCGCCACGCATTCGATCCTGGCGTGCGCCACTGTGGAAGAACAGCGCGACGAAATTCTGCGAAACAAACAGATGCTGGAACGTTGGATTGGGAAATCCATGACGACTTTTGCTTATCCCAACGGTCAGCCCGGAAAAGATTACAACGGGGAAACAGTGAACTTGCTGAAAGAAAATGGATTCGATCTGGCCTTCACCACCGAATATGGCTTTGCGAAGGTGAATGGAAACCCGTTTGAAGTGCCGCGCTTTCTGATGCTGGCCGGGATTTCGGCAGCGGAACTGGCGCACCGGATTTGTTATAGCTGGCGGAAATCCTGAGCAATAGATTCTGGAATTAACGCAAAGGCGAAAAGATTTTTATGAACGGCAGTTACGAGCTTCTACAAACTGATAATTTCGGCGGCAATTTCACCCTTTGCAGCTTCGCGTCTTTGCGTTGAAACCATTTCTTCATGGCTCGAATCTGTGTTGTTACTGCCGGTCATCTTTCCACCTGCCCCCGTATGCTGAAAGCGGCTGACGCGTTTGCCGAAGCCGGATACGAAGTTCGAATGATCAGCACCCGCCACGTTTCGTGGGCGACCCAAACCGATAAAGAAGTCAGACAGTTGCGCCAATGGCGCTGGACGGTTGTGGATTACGACCGCCAGAGCGCTCGCGCAACGTATTTCTTGAGCGGAATGCGATACAAGGCAGCGCGCAAACTGGCGCAGGTGATCAATCCGGCGCAATTGCCGTTGGGTGTAGCCGCCAGCGGATTTGGCCGCGTTCACAGCGAATTGCTGAATGCCGCGTTGGCCGAACCGGCGGATTTGTTTTACGGCGGCACAACCGGGGCGCTGGCTGTTGTGGCAATGGCTGGACGAAAAATGGGCGTTCCGTATGCGATTGATCTGGAAGATTTTCACAGCGCCGAACAGGACAGCAACCCCGAAGCAGATTTGTCGCACCGGCTGGCCGAACGCATTGAACGCGACATTTTTTCCGGAGCCGCCTTTCTGACGGCTGGCAGTTCGGCAATGGCCGTGGCATATCGCGACAAATACGGCGTCAATCCAATCACCATCAACAACACCTTTCCCTTGCCAACCGCTGAACCGGAATTTTCCCGCACCACTGGCGAAGCGTTGCGGCTGTACTGGTTCAGCCAAACCATCGGCCCACAACGCGGACTCGAAGACATTGTTCGCGCTGTCGGTTTGGCGGGCATTGCCGCCGAATTGCATCTGCGCGGAAATCCGGTGGCTGGATATTTGGAAAGTTTGCAGCGACTGGCGGCGGACGTTGCGCCGCGATTGCAACTGATTCATCACGAACCGATCAACCCGGACGCGATGATCGAAAGCTGTCGCGGATACGATGTGGGCTTGGCGCTGGAACAAGCGCATGTGTTCAACCGAGCGATCTGCCTGACCAACAAAGCGTTTACGTACATGCTTGCGGGGTTGGCGGTGATTTTTACCGATACGCCGGGGCAGCGTCCGCTGGCGCTGGATTTGGGTGAAGCCGCATTGCTGTATCAACCCGGAGACGTGGCCTGCCTGGGCGCCGGATTAAAGCGATGGGCAGAAAAGAAAGAATTGCTGCACGCGGCAAAACTGGCGGCATGGACGGCGGCAAAACGCCGCTGGCATTGGCAACACATTGAGGAACGGGGCGCATTGTTGAATGCGGTAAAGGATTCGTTCAGTTATGTGAAGGACAAAAAAGGCTGAGAGACTGTTTTTAAGTGATGGCTTAAGCCCTGAAAGGGCGAAATTCGATAGCCGGTGGCATCGCCACCGGTTGCCGAATAAAACAGTTCCGACCCTGAAAGGGTCGCATTTACAACGTAATCCAACCCCTTCAGGGTTGAAATAATTTTGATTCTTTACCGTGGGCGATTGCCCACGGCTATTAAATATGTCCCTTTCAGGGACTTCTAAAACCTGCTCAGAAAAAAACTTGCGAATCCTTCTGTTGATGGACCCATACATCAAAGTTCCGCCGGAACATTACGGCGGCATTGAACGCGTCATCGCCGATCTGGCCGAAGGGCTGCACGCGCGCGGGCATCAGGTGACGATGTGGGCTGCGCCGGGATCGCGCACTTCGGGGCGTCTGGAAACCTTTGGACGCGAAGGCGAATGGACGCGGTGGAGCAACATCCGCAACACGGCGTTGGTGACGGCGCGGTTTTGGCGCGACCGTGGCAAGTTTGATGTCATCCACAACTTCGGGCGGCTGGCGTATCTGACCAGCGTGCTGCGCCGGGACGTGCCGAAAGTGCAAACCTATATGCGTCCGGTGAATCCGGCAAATATGCGATTTGTTGATCGCCTGGGCGCGCGGCGAATGCATTTCACAGCCGTCAGCAAATCCACGCGCGACACAGGCGCACCCGGCGGAGGCGATTGGAGCGTGATTTACAACTGCGTCCCGATCAGCGCTTACCGCTTCAATGAACAAGTTGATCCCGCCACCGCGCCGCTGGCGTTTCTGGGCCGCCTGGAACCGATCAAAGGAGTTCACCACGCCATTGCCGTAGCCCGTGCCGCCAAGCGCCGATTGATCATCGCTGGCAACCGCGTCGAAACTGGAAGCGCCGCCGGATATTTTGAATCGCAAATTCAGCCGCATCTGGACGGAAAACAAATCACATACATCGGCCCGGTCAACGACGCGCAGAAAAACGAATTGCTGGGCAATGCCGCAGCCTTTTTGATGCCTATCGAATGGGAAGAACCGTTTGGCATTGTCATGGCCGAAGCCCTGGCGTGCGGAACTCCCGTGCTGGGATTTCGTCGGGGCAGTGTCCCCGAAGTCGTCAGCGAAGGCGTCACCGGTTTCATCAGCACAACTCCGGCGGAAATGGCCGCGCAAATCGAACGTTTACCGGAACTGGATCGCCGCGAATGCCGCCGCGAAGCCGAACGCCGCTTCAGCGATCAGGCGATTGTGGAGGAGTATGAAAAGCTTTATTCCAGATTGCTTGGTCAATGAAGACTGATATTGATGTGCGCCGAGTTTTGATGGTCAGTCCGCATTTTCCGCCTGACACCAGTGCGGGAACGCATCGCGTCCGGTTGCTGGCTCCGCATTTGTCAAAGTTTGCATGGGAACCAACCGTCATTGCCGTGGATCCCGCAGATTATGAGAGCCGGTTGGATCAGGGGTTGGCTGATTTGGTCCCGCCTGAATTGCGGGTTGTTCGCAGCCGGGCCTGGCCAGTTGGGCTGACGCGGCGATTGGGAATTGGCGATCTAGGATTGCGGGCGATGCACGGGCTTTATCGCACCTGTTCTGAATTGCTGGAACGCGAACAATTTGACGTTCTTTTCATCACAATTTATCCCAGTTATACGGCGTTGCTGGGACCAATGTTGAAACGTCGCTTTGGCATTCCCTTTGTGCTGGATTATCAGGACCCGTGGGTTGGTTCGTGGGGTTTGACGGTTGGCGGCGGCCCCAATGGCCAGGCAGATTTCAAAAGCCGGTTAAGCCGCACCATTGCAACGCGGCTGGAACCAATTGCCGCCCGCGCAGCCGACGCCATCACGGCAGTTTCCGCCGGAACGTATGAAGCGATTCGGGAACGATACCGAGGGTTCGATGACAAACTCTATGCGGCCATTCCGCTTGGCGGAGAACCAAACGATTTCGCCCGCTTGCTTCAGTGCCCGCGACCGAATCCGTACTTCGATCCCGGCGATGGGCTTTGTCATGTGTGTTATGTCGGAACGCTGTTGCCGCTGGGGTTTGAAACGTTGCGGGCGTTACTGAAGGCGGTGGCTTTGTTGCGGGTTCATCAACCGGAGCTTTACAGCAAATTGCGACTGCATTTTTTCGGCACCAGCAACCAAACCGCCAGCGATGCCGCGCCGCGCGTGTTGCCAGAAGCCGAAACATTGGGCGTGGCCGATTGTGTGATGGAACTTGCTCCGCGCATTGATTATCTGGATTCGTTGACGGTGCAGACACAGGCCAGCGCGATTCTGATGCTGGGCAGCAGCGAGCGGCATTACACGGCCAGCAAACTGTATCCGGGCTTGCTGGCCGCGCGACCGATTCTGGCGCTGTACCACGAAGCCAGCAGTGTCGTTGAAATTCTGCGTCGAGCGGCGAAACCTCCTTCGGTGCGGGTTGTGACTTACGGAGATTCGGAAAAAGCGGAAGATCGCATCGAAACGATTTACGGCGAATTGGCCGCGCTGGTGGCGGAACCGGTTTACGACTCTGCGGATGTGGCTATGGGTGAAGTCAAAGAATTTTCGGCTGGATCGTTGGCTGGCAAGCTGGCGGAAGTTTTTGAAAACGTTCGTAGTTCCGCCTTTAGGCGGAAGTATCCGATCGTTGAATCAACCGCCTAAAGGCGGAACTACGAACATGAAGCTGCCAATCAAATTAACCATTGTAATGACGCATCCGGCACAATACTTCTCGCCGTGGTTTCGCTTCATCGCTGCCAATTGTCCCGAACTTGATCTGACTGTGTTGTACGCGACTGAGCCAACACCTGAGCAACAAGGCGTGGGATTTGGGAAAGCCTTTGCCTGGGATGTGCCGCTGACTGAAGGTTATCGTTGTCGTGTAGTTCGTTCTGCGCGTGAGGGCGACAACATTCATAGCGACAGTTTTTGGGGCGTCAACGTGCCGGAAATGGTCGAAGCAATTGCCGATTCCAAACCGGATGTCGTGCTCCTCAATGGGTGGCATTCGATCACACAGATGCGCGCTCTATGGGGATGTCGGCGGTTGGGAATTCCGGTGCTTTATCGCGGCGATACAAATTTGAATAACGCTCCGTCGGGATGGCGCAAACCGGTCTGGGAAATCAAGACCGGTTTTTTGCTCGGCCAGTTCACCGGGTATCTGGCCGTCGGCAAACGTGCGCAGGCGTATTTGCGGCATTTCGGCGCGGCAGCGGATCGAATCTTCGCTTCGCCGCACGCGGTGGATAATCGCTTTTTTGCAGAAGCGGCGGCGGAATATCAAACTCCGGCTGGCCGAATGGCAGCGCGAGCAGCGTTTGGACTTGGCGCGGATGATTTTGTCGTGCTGTTTGCCGGAAAGCTGGAATGGAAAAAACGCCCGTTGGATTTGATTCGAGCATTGGCCGAGCTTGGGGATCGGGTCAGTACCGCGCGCGGTAGCAAGCGGGAATCCGATGCCACCCGCTCCCTACCGGTCGCGGTACTGAATCGGCTGCTGGTGGCCGGAGCAGGGCCGTTGGAAACCGAATGCCGCGCCGAAGCCGAACGTCTGGGCGTGCGCGCCATCTGGCCGGGGTTTTTGAATCAGTCGGAAATGGGCAAAGCTTTTGCTGCCGCCGATTGTCTGGTCTTGCCCAGCGAAAGCGAAACCTGGGGCTTGGCGGTCAACGAAGCCTTGGCGACCGGATTGCCGTGCGTGGTCAGCGACCGTGTAGGCTGCGCGCCGGATTTGATTGTGCCGGGCGAAACCGGCGAAGTTTTCCAGATGGGCGATGTCGGCGAATTGCAGGCTGCGTTGGAACGTGTGCGGAAACGAATTCGTTCCGGGCAGTCGTACGAAGCTGCCTGCCGGGCGAAAGCGGACGAGTATTCGTTTGTTGCGGCGACGGCGGGTTTGTTCGCAGCTTGTCGTGCGGTGATTGTTTGAAAGCGTCAGTAGAAGTAATCAATCAAGAAAAGGCCCTGATTGATACTTACACAACTCTGCTGGCTCGATAAAAGCCCTGAAAGGGCTTAATTCAATAGTCGGGGACAACGTCCCCGGAGAGCCAGAAGAATACGTTTCCGACCCTGAAAGGGTCGCACTTGCAATGCAGTTCGACCCTTTCAGGGTCGGAAACACACTGGCGAAGTCCCGTGGGCGTTGCCCACGGCTATTAAATTCTGCCCTTTCAGGGCAAACGGACTTCCAGTTAGAAAATCGGCATAAATGATATGGCCGATGGTGTCCTTGACGAATTGCGTAACGGTGAAATGAAAAAAGAATCAACGCCACGTGTGATTGCTTGTTGCGGCGGAATGGTCATTGTCGCAGGGTTGGAACGGATGACGTTTGAGGTTCTACGCGCGTTGCGCGAACGCGGAGCCGAAGTTCATTGCATCGTCAATACTTGGGAAAATCATCGCATTGTGGCCTTGGCCGAAAACATTGGCGCCAGTTGGTCAACGGGCTATTACTGGTACAGATTCGGACGGCATCTGTTCAATCCGTTCCGCCTGGCGCAATTTTTGTGGGATGTGTTGATGACCAGCTTGGGGCTGCTCGGTGATGCGCGGCGCTTTCGGCCTACGCATGTGCTGTTGCCGGAATTTGTTTCCGCGTTGCGGAATTGGCCGGCGTTGATTTGGTTGCGGCTGACTGGCGTCAAAGTCATTTTGCGGCTGGGCAATGCGCCGGACACCGGTCGTTTTTATCAATTCGTCTGGCGCTGGGCGGTTAATTTCGTGGTGGATTGTTTTGTCTGCAATTCTCAATTCACGATGCAAGAGCTGTTGGCGCACGGAATTCCGCTAGAAAAAGTCAGCTACATTTACAACACGGTTCCATCCCGCCCGCCACGGGAAACCAGCGGAGCCAGTCCTGTTCGCGACAACAACAAGGTGATTTATGTCGGGCAGATTATTCCGTCAAAGGGGCTTGATCTGCTGATCGAAGCGATTGGAATGTTGGTGTTGCGTGGGTATGACGTTCGCATGGATGTCGTAGGGAACATTGATGGCTGGGAATCACCGGCATACGCGGGCTATCGCCAGAGCCTGCTTGATCGCGCTGCAAAACCGGATTTGGCTGGCCGGGTCCAGTTTCTGGGCTGGCGCGAAGACATTCCCGCATTGGTATCTGCGGCAGCGATTCATTGTTGCCCTTCGTTGCCTGAGTTAAGGGAAGGATTTGGGTTGGTGAACATTGAAGCCAAACAAGCGGGCATTCCATCGGTTGTCTTTCCCACCGGAGCGCTGCCGGAACTGATTGCTCATCAAATAGACGGCTGGGTTTGTCACGAAGTTTCTGCCGAAGCTTTGGCGGAAGGGATCGAGTATTTCCTGTCGGATTCCAGGCGCCGCGAACAAGCCGCGCAAGCTGCATTTCGTTCGGTTGAGCGATTCAGCCTGAAACAGTTTACGGATGCGTGGTGGGGAATTTTTGTGGGTAGCGAAAATCAGAAGAAGGATTGGATTGCTGAGGAACATCAGACAAGTTCTGATCTTGAAACCATGAATGAGTTCCCCGCCCTGAAAGGGCGAAGGTTAATAGCCGAGGGCAACGCCCTCGAAGCGAGTAAGGTAGATCAAAAGCCCTGAAAAGGCGTGGGGTAATAGCCGAGGGCAACGCCCTCGGAACCAGAAAATCATGAAATACTCCGAAGGGGTCGCACAATGATTGGTGAGGAGGTGTGATGGCTCAAACATTGACCAGCCTATTGGTTCACATTGTGTTTTCCACCAAACATCGTGCCGATCTGATTACGCCAGAAGTTGAACCAAAACTTTTCGCCTACATAGGCGGAATTTTGAATAACGAGAAGTCCGTATTGTTGGCGTCAGGTGGCACGATGAATCACATTCATTTGCTGGTTTCGCAGTCCAAAAATGTGGCTCTGAGCGACCTGGTGAAGGAGATAAAACAAAGTTCGTCAAAATGGATCAAGACGCAGGGACAGGAGTTCGCCAATTTTCATTGGCAGGATGGCTACGGAGCATTCACGATTGGTAAATCCCAGGTGGAAGCGTTACGGAATTATTTGGCCAGGCAGAAAGTTCATCATCAGAAGCAATCTTTTGAGGATGAATTGCGAGAAGTGTCGAAGAGTTACGAAGTCGAATATGACGAGCGGTATTTATGGGATTGAATTGACGAGGTTGGGTGCGACCCTTTCAGGGTCGGAATCTGGTGATGGCTATTCCGTGGGCCATGCCCACGGCTATTGAATTTTGCCCTTTCAGGGCAGGCCGATCATCAGGGATTGCGTTTTGAATGATCAGAAGTCCGATGGTGCCAGCGGCTGTTGAATTTTTGACATTTCAGGGCAGGCCGATCATCAGGGATTGCGTTTTGAATGATGGAAGTCCGATGGTGCCACCGGCTATTGAATTTTGCCCTTTCAGGGCAGGCCGATCATCAGAGATTGCGTTTTGAATGATTGGAAGTCCTGAAAGGACGCAATTCAATAGCCGGGGACATCGTCCTCGGAAAAAGGCGAATAATTCATTTCCAACCCTGAAAGGGTTGAACAAGATCTCTAACAAAACATGTCTCTTTTCTGCGGCTGGTTAGCGGCCGATGAAAACAATTCGGGCAAACAGGTAGTCGGCGCAATGCAACGCGCTTTGCGGGTTCATCCCGGCCAAGCGGAAGCCATCTGGCAATCGGCGAATCTGACTGTCGGCTTACTGGAATTGCCCGAAGCCGAACCGGTGGAAAGCGTGTACGCTCCGGCGGTTAGCGCTGACAGGCGGTTTTGGTTGTGGATGGCGGGCGAAGCATTTGACGGGGGCGGCTGGATTAAATTTGCCGACGCAACCGAAACACGCACCTTGTCCTTCCGGCAACGCCTGCTGGAAAAATTGCTGGCAAGTGGCGTAGACGCCATCTCCAAGCTGGATGGCGAATACCAGATTGCGTTGTGGGACAGCCGGGAGCGTGAATTGACCATCCTGAATGACCGGTTCGGCAGTTTGCCGCTCTATTGGGCCAACACTTCTTCGGGCTTTGCGTTTGCCGGCGGCGTTCGCGGAGTGCTGATGGCTCCGGGTGTTTCCGCCGCGCCGGACACCGAAGCCATTCGGGAAGCGGTCAGTTTTGGCGGATACAGGCTGGGCGATCGCACCAATGTCGCTGCCGTAAAAATGGTCGCGGGAGCGTCCGTGGTTTCGGTGCGAAATGGTTTGCCGAGCTTTCGTCGGTACTGGCATTGGCGGGACATTCCGCCAGTTAATCAGCGACCTATACCGGAATTGATCGAAGAGCTTCATGGCCATTGGCAATTGGCGATAAAGCGTCGGCTGGCCGGAGCCAAACGGCCTGGACAAACGCTGAGCGGCGGGCTGGATAGCCGGGCGATTCTGGCCGAAGCGGCTCCGCAAACGGATTCCTGGACGGCCATCACCTATGGTGTTGCAGGGTGCGACGACGAACGTTATGCGCGTCGAGCAGCGGAAGCCGTCGGCGCAAGCTGGATGTTTCAGGAGCTTTACGGCCAGGGCGATTTGGACTCTGCGGGTTGGCTCGAACAACGAACGCGCTACATCCAGCAAGCAGACGGGCTGATGGACTTGACGGACTCCATGCATTTGGAGACGTTGCCGCTACAAGCAAAAACGATAGACACGCATTTATCCGGATACATCGGCGATGCAGTCAGCGGCCCGACATTCAACGAAGTCACAACGCCGGAAGACGTGCTGAGAAAATTGCCGTATTACGGAACTGAACTCGGTCTGGATTATTCGGAAGCGGTTGCACTGGCGGAAACGATGGTCGAACACTTGTCGGGAGCGCCGGCCCGGTTTGCTTTGTTCGATCATAAATTGCCCCAGGCAACCAACCGATGGTGCGCAGCGTGGCGTCCGTGGTTGCGCGTGCGGCGGCCGTTTACGGATTATGCGTTCTTCGATTTTTGCCAGGGCTTGCCAACTGTGGTCCGTGGGGAGTTAAATCTGCACGAACGCTGGTTGCGATCCAAATATCCGACCTGTTTTTCTTCGATCCCCAATCAAAAAACCGGAATGCCCATTTTGACGCCTAACTGGCTGCTGCAAGCGGAACGTGCGCGCCGATTTGCCTGGAAAAAGGTGCAACCAACGCTTGCTCAATTAAGTTTGCCTGTTCGGCCACGCGTCAGAAACTATACGGCTGATGAAATTTACTGGCGAACCCCAAAGGCCAGACAGCGCATCGAAGGCGCGATCCTTGACCCCGATTCCATCAGTTGCCGCGTGCTGGGCAGAGATAAAGTGACCGCTCTTGTTCAGCGCTGGTTCGATCAGGCGGCTGCCCCAACCCAAGTCATCGGCGCAATGTATGTTTACGAAATGTACCATCGCGCGCTTCCGGCAGTTTTGAAAACAGCAGCCGCAACTTCCTTCAATCTAGCGGCGCAGGCAGCATCCACTGACAACAAGGGTTTATGAAACTTCGCGCAGACGTAATTCAGCGAGAGATACGACAATCCGCCAATACGATCGTAATTTGTTTGGTTGGGGCAATTGCCGCCTACTTTATTACCAGAGATTGGCTGGGGGCGGCTGGAATTGCTGTGTTGTGGGCAGGCTGGCGATTTTTGCCGAATATCGGCGGGCCTCCGGTTTTACAGTTGGCGTTCACACATCAATGGGTGCAGGTTTTTCTGGGCATTTATTATCACGGTCTGACAGAACGAAAGCTGGAAGCCATGGAACTCAGCGATTATCGCCCCATGGTGATGATTGGCATGGGCTGTTTGCTGGCCTTGCTGCTGGGACTGGTTGCCGGTGCGAAACTAATTGGCCGCTGGGTTAAAACCGAAGGCGGTCAATCGCCCGACATTCTTTCCCTGCGAATGTTGGTGATTGGGTATATCGGTTCGTTTTTTGTTATTGGGGCTGTGACAGCCGGAGCCTGGGAAATTCCCGGATTGACCCAGGCGATTTTATCCCTGACGTTTCTTCGTTTGGCGTTGCTGTTTTTACTGCTGCGAAAATTGACATGGCCCAATTTGCAGACAACCTGGATTGCAGTCGTTCTATTGGCCGAAATTACCATCGGAATTACAGGGTTTTTTGCCGGATTCCGAGAGCCATTGGTTATTGCGGCAGTCGTGTTGTTGGAACGCTTTGACACTAAAAACCTTCGGCATTGGTTTGTGGCTGGAGGGCTGGCGGCGGCCACGGTGGCTTTGGCCATTGTGTGGACGGCGGTCAAAGTGGATTACCGGGCAAAGTATATGTCCGATCAGACCTTTGCCAATTCGACAGAAACCAGATTGGGTTACATTACGGCCGCGCTAAATAAATTTGTTTCCGGCGAAGGCGGTGAAGTTGCCGAACAAATAGATGCGTTGGTGGATCGAATGTGGGTGATCTACTACCCTGCCTTGGCTGTCGCTCGCGTTCCGTCCGAATTGCCGCATACCGGCGGAGAAATTTTGCAAAATGCATTGTGGCATATCGTGACGCCGCGTTTTTTGTTTCCTGAAAAAGAAACACTGGCTTCGGACAGCGAAATGGTTAGAAAGTATTCCGGCATCTGGGTGGCAGGCGGCGAGGATGAAAGCGGCGAAGAAAATTACACTAGCATCGCGTTCGGTTATGCTGCGGAATCGTATTTGGATTTCGGGGTACCGTGGATGTTCGTTCCCATTCTGATTTGGGGATTGGTGATGGGAATGATTTACAGGCTTTTCTTCAAGCTGATTTCACATCGGGAATTGGCGATTGCCATCGGAACGGTAATTTTCTGGCTGAGCCTGTATCTGTTTGAACGATCGTGGATCAAAACGCTGGGGCAAACAGCAACCATGCTGGTTTACCTGACGGCGATCGCGATTGTGATAGACCGATTATTGCTGACGCAAAAACCGGGTCGCGCTTATTCCGGCGAACGGGAATTGGCACCGAGCTAAGTCGAAGCACGTATGCACAAGGGCAATAGAGGCAGGATTGGCATGACAGAGCAGGATTCGCTGCGAATCGGTTTTCTTAAAGTTTTCATCTTGTTGAATCCCGTAAATCCTGTCTAAAAGTTTTGTGTTTTGGTTTCAGTTCTTCGGATCAAAGATATTTTCTGTGAGAGTTCTTCACGTTGCCGCATATTTTGCTCCGGCGTTTGTGTACGGTGGGCCGCCGCGCAGCATTTTGGGATTGTGCAAGGCGTTGCGGCGACAGGGCGTTGACGCTTCCGTGTTCACAACGACCGCAAATGGCACCGACGACTTTCCGGCTTCCGCAAATGCTCAAGAAAGCTACGAAGACGTGCCCGTCAGGTATTTTCAGCGGCGCTGGCCCAAGCGGTTTTTCAGCGTCAACGGTCTGGCAGAGGCTTTAGCGGCGACTGCCAGCAATTATGATTTGCTACATCTTCATGGTCTTTGGAATTTCACGGTTTGGGCAGCGGCGCGCGAAGCTAGACGGATAGGGTTACCTTACCTGATTTCTCCCAGGGGAATGCTGGATCGCGGCGCAATGGCGCACGAAGCCGGGCGCAAACTGATCGCCTACCATTTGGCCGAGCGGAAAAATCTGCTCGCCGCCCAGTTGCTCCACGCGACTTCGGCCAGCGAAGCCGAAGCGATCACCAGTTACGAACTAAACAAACCAATCACGATCATTCCCAACGGAATCGAGTTCGAGACAGAAGAGCTCAAGCTTTCTTCCACGAAGTCACACGAAGAAAACACGAATCAATTTGCCTTTCTTTGTGAATCTTCGTGTGACTTCGTGGGAAAAGAGGGTAAGTTGGTCGTGTTTCTGGGGCGGATTCACCCAATCAAACGGCTGGACTTACTGGCCGAAAGTTTTATTCAGATAAAGCGAGCCTGTCCAGCGGCGCAGTTGGTGATTGCCGGACCGGATGAAGGCGGTCATCGAAAAACGATTGAGCCGTTGTTTGCGCCGGTTGCCGAATCGGTTGTTTGGGCTGGCGAGCTTGGGCAAGAGGCCAAAGCGGCGTTGCTGCGTGAGGCTTCAGTGCTGGTGTCGTGTTCCGATTCTGAAAACTTTGGCTTGAGCGTGCCGGAAGCGTTGGCTGCCGGAACGCCCGTGGTGGTGACGCGGACTTGTCCGTGGGCGGAAGTGGAAACTATCGGCTGTGGATTTTGGGTGGAACAGAGTGCTCAGGCAATGGCCGAAGCTGTCAGCCGCTTGCTTGAGTCTCCCGAACAAGCAGTGGCGATGGGCGAGCGCGGCGCTCGATGGGTGAGAACGAAATTCGGCTGGGATACCGTCGCCGTTCAAATGGTGGATTGTTACAAACAAGTGTTGGATCAGTACCCCGCGCGGTAGCAAGCGGGTAATTAAATTATGTGTGGAATCGCGGGAATCGCTACAAATTGTCCTGACGGCACCAAGCCTGAAGCTGCCATGAAGCGCATGCTCGGCGCGATTCGTCACCGCGGTCCGGATGACCACGGCTGCGAAATGGTGTCGAGCAATTCCGGCGAAGTGTGGCTGGGAAACACGCGGCTTGCGATCCAGGATTTAAGCGCGGCAGGGCATCAGCCAATGCACGATCCGTTGACAGGAAACTGGATTGCGATGAACGGCGAAATTTACAACCACCGCGAAGTCCGCCGTGCGCTGCCTGCGCCGGAAACCGGCTGGCGGTCCAGCGGCGATACCGAAACCGTTTTGCAAGCCTATGCCGTGTGGGGGCGCGACTGTTTGCGGCGATTGCGCGGAATGTTCGGGCTGGCGATTTGGGATCAAGCCGCCGGGGAATTGTGGTGTGCGCGTGACCGGCTGGGCATCAAACCATTTTATTGTTATGCCGACGAAGGATTGTTTGTATTTGCTTCGGAAGTGCGCGCAGTGCTGGATTCGGGATTTGTCACGCGCTGGCAACTGGATGAACGGGGCTTGGCCGGGTTCGTCCGGTTCGGTTCGTTGCCTGAACCGTGGACGTTGATTGATGGCGTGCAATCGTTGCCAGCCGGACATTGGCTGCGAGTTCGCAACGGTTCCGTTATAGAAGAACGTCGGTATTGGTCGCCGCATCCAGCGGAAACTTTCAATCTATCCGCCGCGGAAACCGCCAAATCCATACGCCAGCAGTTGGAACGCGCCGTGGAAGAGCATTTGTTGTCGGATGTTCCGGTCGCCAGTTTCTTGAGCGGCGGCATTGACTCTTCGATTGTCACGGCTCTGGCGGCGCAAGCTTCGTCATCGCCGATCCAAACGTTCACAGTTGGATTTCGTGATGCCGAATTGGATGAATCGGAATATGCCCAGGCGGTGGCGACGCGGTATCGCACAGACCATCAACGCGTGTTGTTGACGGATGAAGAAGCTGTCGAAATGGTTTCAGAAGCCGTGGCCGCCATGGATCAACCCAGCGCCGACGGCGTCAACACATACGTCGTTTCGGCGGCGGTGGCGCGACATGGCATCAAAGTGGTTTTGTCCGGCCTGGGCGGCGATGAATTGTTTGGCGGGTATCGCAGCTTCAAATTGTTGCCACAGATGGAACGGTGGGCTTCGGTGGCGAACGTATTGCCAAAAAGCATACGAAGAATGGTGGCGGGCGGCGGCAGTAACGGCGAACGCGCGGCCGAAATGACTGGCGCGGGGTTGAGCCTGTTTGACCGCTATAACTTCATTCGCGCGATGTGGGCTGACAGTGAATTGCAGCAGATGGGTTTCATTCCGGCGGTGTATTCGATCCCGGAACCGTCGCCGCGATTGACCGGTGCGACGCAGGTCAGTTTGCTGGAACTGCAAGGTTATATGCGCAGCACGCTGCTCCGTGACAGCGATGCCATGAGCATGGCCCATTCGCTGGAATTGCGCGTCCCGCTGTTGGATCACGAACTGGTGGAGTGCTGTCTGGCCGCGCAGGTTGCGGGCAGCGGGCAAAAATCATTGTTGCTGAAAGCCGCCGGAGAGCTGTTGCCCGATGGAATCGCCAACCGGCCAAAACAGGGATTTGTGTTTCCCATGGATCGCTGGATGCGCGGCCCATTGCAACAATTCGTCGCGGATGGAATGTCACACCTGAACCGAGCAGGCATTTTTCCTGACCTGGAATTGAATCAGTTTGCCGAACGGTTTCGCAGAAGACAATTGGCTTGGGCGCGGTTATGGTCGTTTGTGGTGTTGGGGCATTGGGTGAAAGCACACCTGAATTAAGCAATGAGAATTCTAGTGTTTACGACAGATGCGTTTGGGGCGAAATGGGGAATTGCTGAATACAATCGCAATTTTCTGACTGCGCTTTGCAATGATCCAAGATGCAGTGAAGTCGTCGTTGTTCCGCGCCACGCGCCGGACGACCCGGGCGCACTACCGGCAAAGCTTCGGTTTGTGACCAGCAGTTTGAACGGCAAGTTTAATTACGCCAGAGCAGCATTTCGGGAATCGGTCTTTGGCCGGAAATTCGATCTGGTCATGTGCGGGCACATCAATTTATTGCCCTTTGCCTGGTTGGCCAGCCGCAGACACGGCGCGAAACTGGTGCTGGTGATTCACGGAATTGATGCCTGGCAACCCCATCGAAGCGCGCTGATTAATGCTTTGGTGAAACAAATCAACGTTGTGATTTCCGTTAGTGCGCTTTCGCTGGATAGATTTTTGAACTGGGCAATTCCCACGCGGGAACGGCAAAGCGTTTCAACCATCATTATTCCGAACACAATTGATTTGACGCGCTACACGCCCGGTGCAAAGCCGCAAGCTTTGCTGGATCGGTATGATCTGGCTGGAAACAAAGTTTTACTGACGATGGGACGACTGGCGGCGCACGAACGGTACAAAGGTGTTGACGAAGTGTTGGAATCGTTGCCAGGCTTGCTCCAGAAAGTTCCTGAACTGGTTTACCTGATTGTCGGAGATGGCAATGACCGGCAGCGCCTGGAAGAAAAAGCTGCGCAACTTGGACTTGCCGACCGCGTAAGGTTTGCTGGTTATGTCCCAAACGAAGAGAAGCAGGCGCATTACCGTCTGGCTGACGCCTATGTCATGCCCAGCCAGGGCGAAGGCTTTGGCATCGTCTTTTTGGAAGCAATGGCTTCGGGAATTCCCGTGGTTGCCAGCAAATTGGACGGCGGACGCGAAGCCGTTCGCGAAGGATTGCTGGGTGTTCTGGTTGATCCGACCAATTCCAAAGAACTAGAGCAAGGAATTTTGTCCGCACTTTCGCAATCCTGTGGTATTGTTCCGAGAGGGTTAGAATACTTTTCATTGAATCATTTTCAAGATCGCGTCCATCAATTGTTAGACACCTTAACAGATGCGCAAGCCCCGCAATTTGGATCTTCCTCCCCGTTTCGATCACCGCAATAAAACAATCGAAGTATGTATATTCTGGGTATCAACGCTTATCACGCTGACGCTTCTGCAGCGATTGTTTGCGATGGCAAACTCATCGCAGCCGCTGAAGAAGAACGTTTCAATCGCATCAAACATTGCGCGGGGTTTCCTTATCAGGCGGTCAAATACTGTCTGGAAACTGCGGGCATCAAACCCGAAGAGTTGACGCACATCGCCGTTGCTCGCGATACGCGGGCGAATCTGGACAAAAAGCTGCTCTATGCGCTGAAAATTCCGCAAATGGCTCTGCGGCGATTGGCCCCGCAAGGAAAGTTTGCCGGAATCAAAGAAGATGTGGCCAAAGCACTGGACGTTGATCCTGAAACGCTGACCGCCGAAGTCAATCGCGTCGAACATCACAAAGCGCACCTGGCCA
>CAZMXG010000004.1:0-115191 GCA_964570175.1 uncultured Heliomicrobium sp.
GCGTCTGGGAAATGAATCATCCCGACCTGAAAGCAACACACACGTTCGGCGACGACAAGAAAGTCCGGCCTGTGACACGAAGCTTCACGGCCCAGGTCGAAAACAACGGCTTCAATTACACCTTCCCGGCGCATTCGCTGACGATTTTGAAGCTAAAGCTGAAGTAAAGCCTAGATACGGTACAGGGAGCGGTAGCGACCTGGTTTTCGGTGTGTTACGACAGCGGAGAAACCAAGTCGCTACCGCTCCCTGGGCCGCACCGCCTATCGAACAAGGAGAATCATCACTGTGAGCAATTTCAGGCTGAAAATCACTGGCGCGAGTTTCGCGTTCTTTATTCTGATGGCACTCGCACTGAATCCGCCTGCCCAACAAGCGCAGAACCAACAAGGCAGGCCTGCACCAACGCCAACGCCAACTCCGACGCTTGGCTTGGAACAAGGGGTTCTGGAATTCGACACGCCTGATTTCACGCTGAAGCTGGTGAAAGCTTCCCAGACCATCGCGGCGCTCCAACCCAAAGGCGGCAACGGATTCGATTTCACGCCCGCCGACCGCTTGGTCCAGCGCGCCAGCAATGGTTATCAGCATGTGGGAGATTTGACGATTCGAGTGCGCGCGGGCAACACGGGCGAATGGAAAGAATATTCCACCGCCGCCGTGCGCAAACCTGTCACAGTATTGCCAGCTTCAGGGCAAACACTCGCCGCTGCTGATTTGTCGCCGACCTTGCCGGAAGACTGCCCGGTGCAAATTACACGCAGTTGGGCTGTGGAAGGTGGCCGTCTCGCCCTGCGCTACGAATTGAAGAATAAGACTTCACAGCCGCTGCAAATCGGTGCGCTGGGGATTCCGATGAGCTTCAACAACCACATCACCGGGCGCAATCTGCAACAGTCGCACGAAATCTGTTCCTTCTCCGATCCGTACATTGGCCAGGACGCGGGTTATTTGCAGGTCACGCGCCTGACCGGCAAAGGCCCCGCGCTGGTCGTTGTGCCGGAAGGCAAAACGCCGTTTGAAGCCTACCAACTGCTGAACGAACCGATGCGCCCAGCGCAAACCTTTGAAGGCACATTCGCCTGGATGGCGCACAGTCAGGCTTACGCCGAAAACGAATGGAAAGGCGTGGAGCAATGGAATTCGCCAACCAGCGCCACGCTTGCGCCGAACGCCAGCCGGACGTACGGCGTTCGCTTTCTCCTTTCCGACGAAATCCGCAACATCGAAAAAACGCTCGCCGCCAACAATCGCCCCGTGGCCGTAGGCATTCCCGGCTACGTCTTGCCGCAAGACATCGAAGCCAAACTGTTTCTAAACTCCAAAAGCAAAGTCGCCAGCATCGCGGCGGAACCGGCGGGAGCGATCGCAGTTCGCAAAGACAAACCCACCAGCAAAGGCTGGCAAGCCTACACGCTGAGTGGCAAAACCTGGGGGCGCGCGCGATTGCTGGTGAAATACGCCGACGGCAGCAATCAATCCATCAGCTATTACGTCATCAAACCTTCCGCGCAGGCCGTCGCCGATATGGGCAACTTCCTGTTTACGAAGCAGTGGTTTGTTGATCCCAACGATCCGTTTCGCCGCAGTCCCTCGGTAATGAGTTATGACCGCGAAGCCGACAAGATCGTTTCGCAGGACAGCCGCGTCTGGATCGCTGGCCTGGGCGACGAAGGCGGTTCCGGTTCGTGGCTGGCCGCCGCGATGAAACAGTTCGGCCAACCCAAACGCGAAGAGATCGCCAAGTACGAACAATTCATTGATGGCGTGCTGTGGGGCGGCTTGCAATACAAAGAAGGCCCGAACAAATACGGTGTGCGCAAAAGCATGCTGTTCTATTCGCCCGCCGACGTTCCCGGCTTTCAATACGACCCGGCGCAAAACTGGACAACTTGGACGAGTTGGAAAAAGGCCGATGCCGAATCCATCGGACGCGGTTACAACTACCCGCACGTCGTCGCGGCGTATTGGTCAATGTACCGGATTGCGCGCAATACCGAAGGCCTGGTCAAGAATCACGCTTGGGATTGGTATTTGGAACAGGCGTATCAGACGACGAAATTCACCTTCAGCCGCAACGCTGACAACCGCAATCGCCGCCGCGTGGGTTATGTCGAACTGGGCTTGATGGAAGGCGACATCTTCCTGATGGTGCTGCAAGACCTGAAACGCGAGGGCTGGACGGAAAAAGCCGCCGATGTCGGAGCCTTGATGAAAGAACGCACCGAGCGTTGGCGCAAAGAAGCCTATCCGTTCGGCAGCGAAATGGCCTGGGATTCGACCGGACAGGAAGAGGTTTACGCCTGGTGCGATTATTTCGGCTACGACGACAAGGCGTTGGTGTCGCTGAACTCCATCATCGGCTACATGCCGACCGTGCCGCATTGGGGCTACAACGGAAACGCCCGCCGCTATTGGGACTTCCTCTACGGCGGCAAAATTCGCCGCATCGAACGGCAAATTCATCATTACGGCTCGGGCATGAACGCCATTCCTGCGCTGTCGCATTTTCGCAAACATCCCGAAGACGATTACCTGCTACGCATCGGCTACGGCGGAACGATGGGCGCACTGACGAACATTGACCACGCAGGCTTCGCTTCAGCGGCGTTTCACTCATTTCCTTCCACGTTGAAATGGGATCCCTATTCTGGCGATTACGGCCCGAACTTCTTCGGCCACGCGCTGAACACGGCAACCTACCTTATCAACCATCCCGACTTCGGCTGGCAAGCCTTCGGCGGCAACGTCAAAACCAAAGGCGACTGGATCAACGTCACGCCGCTGGATTCGCTGCGCATGCGCGCTTATCTGGCTCCGCGTGGACTGTGGCTGACGCTTGACGCCGGACGGTTTGAAACCGTCGAGCTAAACACCAAGACAGGCGCCGTCCGCCTCGGCCTGGCAAGCGCAACGCCCGAAATGCCGCAAGCCCGCCTGCGCATCGAACAGCCCGCCAAAATCGCTGGCGTCGGCAGCTATCAGCCCAGTCAGTCTTTCAAGCAGGAACGTGAAGCATTCACGATTCCACTGAAAGCTGGCACGACGTGGGTTGAATTGAGCAATGGCCGCTGAAGGTTTTGAGGTGAAAATAAAAGCTGGGGGAACTGATCAATCAGTTCCCCCTTTTTTTAACAGAGCGCTCTATGATTTTTTAGCGATAAATGTTTTCGCCGCGATAGTTTTTCCATTCGCGCTCGAAATACTCAGCGTCTTCCGGTGTGCGCGGGTTGACGCCCATTACGATTCCGCCGTCCTTGATGTCTTTCTCGTAAAGTTTTGCCCGGTCTTCAGGCATGCCTGCCCCAACAAGCGCACCAATCAATCCACCCGTTGCAGCACCAGCACCCGCACCCGCAAGCGCCGCCGCGATCGGGCCGGCAATAACGATACCTAGTCCGGGGATCGCAATGCTGGTTCCAACGGCTGCCAACGCCGCCAAAATTGCGCCGACTGTGCCGCCAACAGCTCCACCTGCGCCCGCACCTTCCAATGCTTTGCTGCCAAGCTTGGTGTCGGCGTCATCGGAAAAATACTTTTTACGCGTATCGTCCGACATCAGCAGATTCACGTCATCTTTTGAATAGCCGCGACTACCAAGCGAATTGTAAGCGCGCTCGGCGTTTTCGCGGTCTCTAAAGGTACCGGTAACCCAATTGCTGCTGGTGCCCGTAGCTTTCTTCGTTGCGTTTGCCATGATTTACTCCTTCTTGGATATAGGGATTGCTCCGCCGATTGAAAGCAGCAGAACTTTTCCTGTGATCTGGACCTGACTAATTTAAGCAACCTCATGGTCGAGGTTGCCAGGATTCTTATGGCAATAGTTGTTCCGGCGCTAAAAACAGCGATTTTGGCGAATTAACGGCATTCATTCGTCCAAAAGTGAATGATGAGCCGACAAGCCCCGAAGTTCCGGCAAGAAATGTTCTTATTTGAAACGTGCAAACGTACCAATTTGCGAGGCTACATTATTAGAACCCGGCCGGTTTACTGCCTACTTTTTCCAGGCTGCGTGGAGATCATTGGGTCCAAGGAAATGCCGTCACATTAGGTCGTTTCGCTTCGTAGAGGCTTTCTGTAGCTTTACTTCTAACAATTCGGCTACCAGTCTTTCAGTACTGAAGTTATATTGTCGCGGAAGCTTCGGTCACAGTAGAAATTGCGACTCCGTGACGCACCAATAAAAGATGTGAGGATTTACAGTGAAGATAAGCATCAGGATTCTAAGTATGCTGACAATGGTTTGTCTGGCCGTGGTTTGCGGATGGGCGCAAGAACTGGACGGACGATGGGACGGAAAGGTCGTTTACGGCACTCTGGAGGTTCCCTTCACTCTCCATTTTGAACTGAGCGGCAAAACGCTCAAAGCCTCTCTGGTGAATGGCGAAACCCGCGTCTCTTCCACAGAAGGCAGCTATGAAGCGGGAACCTTGCGCCTCACGTTCGGCGCGTCTGGCACACGGCTGGAAGCGAAACTGGCGAACGGAGAATTGAAAGGCACATTTGGGACTGGTGAACAGATGCGCCCCTTTACCGCGTCACAGTTCTGTTCGTGCGCTCCTGAAGGCGAAGCGGGACCGGATATTTCCGGGACCTGGGAAGTGCCGGACTCGAACTTGCGCCTGACAATCCGGCGAAAAGGCGAGGACACCTTTGCTACCGTTTCGCGTCCGAGCGGCGAGCTGGGACCGCTGGCTGGACGCTCTGACGGATTGACCTTCATGCTTCATTACTTTGATGGCGTCCGCGCCGCCGTGCTTGAAATCGAGCCGCGCAAGGACGGCGGCCTCAACTTAAAATTTACGGAACCGGGCACTGACGTAAAAAAGTATCGAGCAGTTCAGGCGCCACCTCGAAAATAAGCGCGGCTAACCCTCCGTCCGCAGGCTTCGCATTACAGTTTATGTGGTCATCTTTCTCATGGCAGCCAACGGCTGAGTAGACAAGGTGAGTGACCATCAAAGACAAACGCCACACTATGCCGTGCTCGGGTGATCGCGACGTGTAACTTATCTCTTGATTTCTCCACATGACTGATCTCACCACTCTTCAAATATTTCTTGATCGGCTCAGTGGGCACAATTAGGACTCGTTCAAACTGAAGGCCCTTCGCCAATCCAAAGTTCATCGCTTCAAATCCATACGTATTTGCCCGCTTGTCATACCGTAATATCTGAGGTTGAAAATGTCTGATGTACTCTGTCACGATATTTGTATTAACCAGAAACACTCCGTCATGGCCAGTTTCCTTATTATTTAATGACGTCATTGCTTCCAGTCCTGGCCAAAGTAAGTTTGAAAAGTCGCATATTGCTTGGTTACACCGATACGATGCGCTCATGGATTCAAGTTCACATAATCCGTTTCTACACCACTTACTCATTATATCCACAACATTGATGCCAAAATCTGAAGCCTTAGACTTAGGCATGTTCTTACTCCCAGGATTAGTCCTGTAGACATTTTGCCTTGGGTCTCCAAAAAGTGTTATGCGAATGCCTGATCGCAAAAACATCTCAATTACATTGAAATCCCAGCCAGCAAAATCCTGAAACTCGTCAATGAAAATATCCGTGTACATCTCCCGAAGCCTTCTGGTAACCGCATTCGACGAATTCTTTTCGCACTCTACGATGAACTTCGCAATCTTGTCGGAGTAGATCAACTCGTCATTTGCGAAGTAATGTTTTGCTGTGTCAGTTTCTGCGATACCTCTTGCTGACTGCTGGTTCACAAAAAATAATGACTCAATTCGTTTCTTATTATATTTGGCCCTCTGGTAAGGACGCGCGCATTCTCGCAACAGAAACCCAAACCAAGTCATCACATCCACGTGTCTGGGCACACCAGAGTTCATTTCGCCGAATCGATTGCTGATCTCTCGCAAGTTGTTGTTCGTGTACGTAATAATTGCGATGCGGCGATCACGATTAGCTAGCGCTTCTTTAACAAGCCGCGTCGTCTTACCTGATCCCGCACAAGCGATAATGACCTTATTCTCACTCGATAGCGTTCGCGATGTATTCCGGCGCATGCCATGTCTCCCCAGTCTCGAACATTTTAAGAGCGCAATCGGTCTTGTTCTTCCCCATGTAGACCAGTAAGGCCGCATCGTCAGCGAATCCCTTACCAAGTATTGCATTCAGAATGCTCAGAGAGTTTGCCTTCAGAAGTTGTGGTTCAAGTGTTGGGAAGTGCTCATCCGCGTCATAGCAGATTCGAACATTCGGGCTTGTTCCATCCAAATAGCCCGCATACTTAGTCTTCAAAGCCAAGACATCTCCATCATTGTCTGTTACAACGCGCACATCCAAGTTCAGAATTGCAGCGATTTCCAGAAAACGCTTAAACGCGAGCGAACCGACCGAAATCACATCTACGCCATCTTCAAGCGGCAGTTTTCCGTGCTTGTCTTTGTACACACGCTGCACGATCAATTCAGCTGACGGCCCTTCAACAAGAATGCTTTGCTTCGAGAGTACCAACCGAAGCGTGTCGTACCCCGGCAGCTTCATAAAGTAGTCTTTGGTGTCAGCAGTCAGTCCGTTGAGTGCGGCCGTCGAGCCGTTATGTGAAATTAGGCGGAGGTTGTCGATTCCTAGTTTATTCAGAACGAATGCACTGTGGGTTGTGACAATTACTTGCCGACCAGCACGATCTTTTTGAATGTCCTCCATAAGCAAGTTGAGGTTTGAATGCGATAGATGGTTCTCTGGCTCCTCAACGAGAAGTACTTGAGACCGCTTCGCCCCAGCAATCGCTAACCTCATCTGGACACGACACTGCTCGCCCTTTCCAGAACAATCAAACGGTAAATCATCGATGTGTGGTGTGATGGCACTGTCCCACGATGACCGCGTAGACATATCCATCTGTACCGTCAGCTTCTTTCTGGTTGCAGGATTGCCCTGCTGTTCAAGATGCTGATTGATGGCGGAGACGCCTGATTGCTGTGTGAACTCATGACGCAACTTCTTATACGCAAGTGAAAGGTGTCGCCGCTGGTCCTCACTGAGAACGTCATTCACTATCTGTGATACGTACTTGTTTGGACCTCGATACACGCGCGCAAGGCTAGTATCTATAGTAGCTACCCTGAAAGGCAGGTTCCTAATAGTCACGCCATTATCCGCAAACGACCTCCACGTGACTTTATAGAACTCGACAGGTAATACGATTGGATTAGAGTCGTCGGCAGCGTATTCCTTCAGTAATTCAAGGTGATCGGGATCGTTATCAATTATCAGCTTTAGTCCGGGGCAGTCTTCGCCTTTAGTATTATGTGTCCCTTTGAGAGCCGCCAAGTCAGGATCGCTTCCATCCGGTTTCAGGTATGCTTCGATTAATATTCGCGGTGGTTGGGCATGCTGGTTATTCCGGCGTTTTTGAAAGAAGTCTGCCACGATCTTGGCATTGAAGAAGTACGGATCAATGGCGTACTGGACAAGACGGCCATCGTACTGGCCGGTTAGAACGAGCCCGAAAGCCTCTAGAATGGAACTCTTGCCTGTCTCGTTGTCACCAACGATAACGTTAAAGTCTGGATTCAACGTAAGGTCGAATTTAGAGAATCGTTTGAACCCTTCGATGTAAAGGCTTGTGACTCGCATACCAAATAAGCCTCCTGGAAGTTTGTCACTCCATATTCTTGGTCGAGATTGTTAATTCGTTCTGGCACGGCATCAGTTTGTGGGTATTAGTCACTCAACAAAAGCTGACGATACTCAATTCAAGCGACGGGGCAAGCGTGCTTTTAAATCTGCTGAAAGGCGCTCGCAGTGTATGGCTGAGATTCGGAGAAGGCAAGATTTTGCGAGCAATTTATCAATTCTCGCCTGCAAACTAACCGCTGGCCAATTTCCGCTGTCCTTTTAGGACGAAGACATATCAACTGGCTGGCATCCTGCTCAGGAACGCCACTCAGTCAGCGGCTCAGGGTTTCTGGCAATGACCGCATAAATTCGCGGACGGATGCGATCTGGCTGTTCTCCGATATGAACTCGAAGTCAGCGGCGTTGACCGCGAGCGTTCCAGAGTTTTGTAACGCGCCTACGCCAGCGTGCAGCGCTGGGCATTCGTCAATCAGCGCGAGCAGGACGGTCCACGCCAGCAGATCCATGGGCGCGATCACATCCAGCGCGTCCCGTGCGTGCCACGGAGTTCCCGCCCGCCAATGTTTTGCCAATACGATGCGAAGCGCATCAAGGTCCCTTTGAAGCTCGCGGTCTTCGCACTGCATATTGCTCAGGACTTCGATCAATTGTTTCGCCGCGTACATGCCAACTTCGCCGTATAAAACCCGCCATCCGACCTGGAACACGCTGACAAGGTCCTGATCAACAAGGAAAGAAATAGGCGCTTCCGTCGTGTTCGCTGGGAGCCAATGAGGCGGCCAGTTTTCCAGGCCCAAGTTGCAAATGGCGACTGCCGCCTCTGACGCTTCCTGTGCCGTAAAGGGCCGCGCCTGGATGGAGCACCCGGCCATCAGCGTGTTCGCCAGATAAGCGAGTTCCTCGTTCCTCGCTTGGTAAGCCTGAGGGTTCTGGTAAAGCGCGAATTCCAGACGCGTTTGGATTTGGCCGAGGCGCTGCGGCGGCGCATCCGCTCCACTAAGCAAGGCTCTGGGCGGCTGCGCAATGATTCCGGCATCGCGCAATACTTCGAAGACTGCGGCGACTGCCTCTGTGGAATCTTCCTGAGCAGGTGGAGAGCCTTCCCCTGCCGACAAAAACTCTGCTGCGGCTGGTGTGGATGTTGTGCTGTGGGTGTCCGCCGTTGTTGTTTCCTGAATGGCCTGAAAATACGCGCGCACAAGCGGGTTGGCAGGCGGCTTGGCGTCACTCTCAAGTCGAAGTTCCCGTGCCATCTGTAGGAAGGCGCGAGCCTGCGCGGGTGGCACATATCCCTGTTTCTCGCGCCGTCCTTCACGACCGGCTTCTAGCTCGAACATGGCTTGATCCTTCTTGGAAAACAGGTCGTCCAGCCCGTCCACCTCGAAGCCTTCGTTTGAAAGCACGACGCACCTTCGCATCACTTGATGAAAATAGTCGGAGTGCTCCGTACCAAGAGCCATCAAAACCTCAGTGATTGCCTCCCAGGAGTCGGCGCGCTTCGCCAGGAGCAAATAGCTGCCCAGGTCGAATGTCAGCCCAATATCATGGACGCTAATTGCGTCCGCATAGAAGGTTTCCTGCTTTCCGTCCAGCGTCTCGTACGGCGTAACCGCCGCGCGGTCATAAACGAACGCATGCTGCGCGACCCCAGTCGCCACCAAATCAGCGTCTATCCCTGCGAGTTTTTGTGCAGCGACCTCCGCGCCCGCTTCCAACAGAACCTCGATCCACACGCCGAACCGGTCGGCATCGAACTGTTCGTCCTGCCCTGCCATGGTGGCGCGCCACAAATCCAGATCAAACACGCGCGCCAGTTGCTCTGGCGTCGCTAGAGCCAAGAGTTCGCCGCAATCTTCAAGCCCAATTTTCTGAATGACCCCGTTCAGCAAATCGGGCTGTAGTCGAGGGACGACCTGCTCCAGATTTGGCGTGTTCAGAATACGATCAAGCAGACCACGCCCGTCCGTTGCCTCACGTTGCACTGGCTTGTCGCTGTCGGAACGTGGCGTAAGTGGTTGCAAGGCGTTTGCAAAGCTGTTCATGCGTGCTTCTCCTTTATGTTGAGATGAGCCTTGCCCAGAGGCAGCACGGCTCATCAAACCTTCTTTCATAGAGAACCCTCTACTGTGGAGAGTGCGCCTTCTTTGGCTTTGATTGCAGAGCCGCGACATCATCTACATTTGGAAAAGCCAGGCAAGTTTTTGAGGGTGTTTTTTGAGGGCTGAAAAGATGCAATTTTGGCAGGGGTTTGCTAGTATGAGGCTGTGAGAGAAGGTTGATCCTGTAAATGCGAATTTTCCTCTTCCAAAGCCACTCACGAAAATCCTGATCAAACTTAAAATATGAAAGCAGCAGCGAGGTAGGTATTACTCTGCCTCGTCTAAATTCCGAGCTTCAGCTTCATTGCTTGCCTTTGAATTTGTTGTGATTGATGATTCGGTTATGGATTACCGGAATTACATTACCATCGAACCCAACAAACGCGGCGGCAAGCCTTGTGTGCGCGGGCTTCGCATTACGGTGTATGAAGTTCTTGAGTATCTGGCTTCCGAAATGACCGAAGAAGAAATTCTTGAGGACTTCCCGGATTTAACACGGGAAGACTTGAAAGCCTGTATTGCCTATGCTGCCGACCGTGAACGCCGCTTGATGACCATTCCCGTTGCTGCGTGAAATTACTGTTTGACGAAAACGTATCGCCCGCCCTTACCCGCCGCCTGGCAGACCTGTTTGCCAACTCCGTTCACGTTCGAGATATCGGAATGAAAGCGACCGATGATCCGGTCGTTTGGGATTATGCTAAAAATAATGACTTTATGATTGTCTCGAAAGATGCAGATATGCACGACCTGAGCCTTGTGCTTGGCAATCCGCCGAAGGTCATTTGGGTGCGACTGGGGAATTGTTCAACCAGGCAAGTAGAAAATTTGCCGCGGCAAAATTTTGAGGCCATCAAACTATTTGCCACAGACGATTTTGTCTCGCTGCTTGTTTTGCCGTAAAACGTTCCTGTCTTGTAAGCGGTAGGCGTTGGATAGAGCTGAGAAATATAACCTACTTTGCCAGGGACCAATGACCCGCAAGATGAGCTTCTTCTTGAGGCTTCCTCGCATCAGGCTCACCAAGCTTTCAAAATTTCAGAAGAAACGCCAGACCGAATTTGGAGCCGTGCTTTGTTTGAATGTCCTGTATCGAACACAGAGCAAATACAGCAGCCCAAGTCCACCTGCCCAGTAGGCGTACATCCATCCCAGCGAGGTTCCGCCCGAAGGTGTGATCGTCAATCCCATCACGGCGTACAGGTACAAATGGGCGAGGTAAAAGAACAGCGCTGTTTGTCCAAAGACAAACAGCGGTTTCACCCAGCGCCGCAGCGTCGTCACGACGCGAGCAAACA
Organism: uncultured Heliomicrobium sp.; assembly: GCA_964570175.1. Taxonomy (GTDB): domain Bacteria; phylum Acidobacteriota; class Blastocatellia; order RBC074; family RBC074; genus RBC074. The sequence goes on from CAZMXG010000004.1 coordinate 11,011, forward strand.
AGGCAAGCAGCAGCAAATCCACGCCCAGCGTCAGCAGGACATAAGCAAGGCTCGGCGGGTATTTCGTGACGTTCAGGAAGGTGATCCAGGTTGCGTTGTTGACCGGATGTATGTTGCCAAAGCCGCCAGCCAACCGCACCAGCAAAAACAACAGCAGGAAGCCCGCGCCGATCAGCGCCGCTTTGCGGGGAATGGCGGCGGGATTCGCCAAAATCCAGCGGGCGAAAATCAGGCCGAAGACGGCCAGGCCAAGCCAGGGAAGCAGCGGATAAAACACCTGCACGATGTTCGTATGGCCGGGAATCAACAGCAGACGGGCGAGCGGAGAATAAAGCTGGGCGACGTTTTCCGGCCCAGGAATCAAAACTTGCGTCAGCAACACTGCCAGCAAACTGATGCAGTCCAAAACGATTGCGTTCAGTCGCAGCAGAAAGGCGCAAACGATCATGGACGCGCCCAGGCCGTACAACACGCCGAAGTGCAGCATCACGCTGCTGCCGCCTCCGGGTGGCTGCGAACCGAGTTCGGCGGCTGGCCCCAGCACCCAGGCAGGGTTTTCGATGAATAGTTGCAGGACGACGAGCAATGCGCCGCGCGTCAGGAAGTGTTTGCGGATGGCGCTGTCCGTCCAGCCCAATTGCCTGCGCGACGCGGCAAACAGCATCATCCCGATGCCCATCAGGAAAAAGAACCCCGGCGCACAAAAGTGCGTCACAAAACGCGTCAGAAACGGCAACGCGCCAGCGTATTCCGGCAAAGGCTGACCCCAGAATTCCGCCGGATGTTTATGCGCAATGAAAAAACTGGCGTGATCCACGGCCATCAGGATCATGATCAGCCCGCGCAGCGCGTCCAGATACAGCAGCCGTGGTTCCCTGTTTTCGGCCAAAGAAGAACTTGAAATGGTTTGGGCTGACTGCGCCCGGCGATCCACGATGACTTCAGACATTGTGAATTGGGTTTCCCTTTTCAATCAGATTGAAAAACGGGCGCAGCCTAAAACCGAATCGGTGCAATGGCAAGTTTACTGATCCGCGCGAACCATGCGGACGCCGAATACTCCTGCGGTTTCATTCCCGCCAGTAGCCTGGAAGCGCACCGTAACCTTTTGCTTCCCTTTCACCAGTTCAGCCGGGACAGCATATTCGACATCGAAGAAAGTCTTGGTCGGACTGCCGGGGCGATGACGTTCGATCTTTTGTTCGCCGACGCGCACGCCGTCCACCAGAATCTCGAGGCTGCGGTTGGCACGTTCTTCGCCGTGGTAAGTCGCGATCAGCTTCAGCGGATGTGCCGCGTCAACCGGCAAATCGAATGAAAACCATTTTTTGGCGCTGCGGCCAGCACGCCCGCCAGCGCGCGTGGGCTGAGTTTCTTCGCCCTGCTGGTTGAAATCGCGTTCGGGCTGCATTTCGCCCGGCTGCACATAAGCGACGGTTGCCGCTTCCAACTTCTGCTGGCGTTCGCGGGCAGCCAGCAATTCAGCAGCTTTCTTGTCCCAATCCGCTGGCGTGAACAAATCGAAATAGACCGAATACGTCCGCCGATGCAGGCGGTAAAACGGCACCAGTTCCACGTCCTGTTCGCGCCCGACGCCGGAGGTTTTGAAATTGCCCGGCTTGTCTGTCACGGCCTTGATCCATTCGGACAAGGGCCGATCCGTTGTCACCAGCGAAGGAATGCTGATCGGTTGCGGAGCCGCGCCGCCTTGACCACGGCCACGACCGCGTTCCGGCCCCAGGTCACCAGCCAGCACAATCGGCCCCAGCATGATTGCCGTTACGCGTGGATTGTCCGGCAACGGTTCCAGGCGAAGCTTTTTCGGCAAGGTCAGCGACACGGTGTCGCCTGTTTTCCATTTGCGTTTCAGTTCGACGTAAGCGCCGGGCTGCGCCAGTTGCTTGACCGGCTGGCCGTTGATTTTGACGGTGAAGCCTTCGCCCGCCCAGCTTGGACGGCGCAGCGCCAGCGTAAATTGTTTGGCGGCTTTCAGCGTCAGCTTCAGATTGGCTGATTCGCCTTCGGGAAAGGTGGTGTCCATCGCCAGATCAACGCCCGCAGCTTCCCACTTAGCCGTCGAAGGCGCGTAGATATTGACCCACAGCTTGTCACCCGATTCGTAATACAGCCCGTCGCCGTGCAACGCGTGGCTTTCCATGCCGGAACCGACACAGCAGGTGAAGCTGCGGAACATGTCCGCGTATTCGTGCTGGACGCCGCGCCCGACCGGAACCATGTAACACGTCCGCCCATCCTGGTTATCAATTGAACCCAGAATGTGATTGAACAGCGCGCGTTCGTGGAATTCTGCGTATTTGTTGTCCGGCTGCAACGCGAACAGCTTCCGCGTCATTTTGATCATGTTGTAAACGTTGCAGGTTTCCGCCGTGCGTCCGTCAATGCGGTCGCTCAGCACGTCCGGCGGGCCAAAGTATTCGTCTTTGCCGTGGCCGCCGGTGGCGAAGCTGTGATGGTTGACGACCGTTTCCCAAAAGAACTTGGCCGCATCGCCATCCGTTTTGTCGCCGGTGTAGGCGTAACGCATCAGCGAACCTTGAATCTTCGGCACCTGCGTGTTGCCGTGCAGCCCGTTCAGGATGTTCTTCCCGGCGGCGAGCGGATCAAGCACCGCGTGATGATCGAACCGGTGAGACAGCGCCAGCCAGCGTTTGTCGCCGGTGTCGGCGTATAGATCGGCCAGCACTTCAGGCATGCCGCCGAATTCAGTGTTCAGCATCTTCTGGGTTTGAGCGTCGTCCAGTCTCGACATGATGCTTTCCGCCCAGGCAGCGAACTTGATTTCGATCTCCAGCGCCGTTTTGTTGCCGGTAAAGCGATACGCGTCGCGCAATCCGGCGTAGGTTTTGTGCAGCACGTACCAGGGTGCCCACAATCCGTTCAGGTCAAACCCCGCCGAGCGAATGTTGCCTTTGGAAACTTCGATGAACTGTTCCTTGCCGTTGGCCAACGCGCCCAGGTAACCGTCGCCGTGCTTGTCCTGCACTTCTTTCATTTCACGGACCAGATAATCCACGCGTTCCTTGAAGCGCGCATCCCCTGTCGCGGCGTACATCATGGCCACGGCGGAAAGATGGTGTCCGGCGATGTGACCCGTCAGGTTTCGTCCGTCGCCGTCCCAGCCGGTGTAACCCTGCGCTTTAGGCTGCAACCCGGCGCGCTGCCGGTAAAACGCCATCATCCGGTCCGGTTCCAGCTTCAGCAGATAATCCGCGTCCAAATCCTGCGCAACTTTTAGCGGACCGCCCGTCAGCCGGACTGCGGACAGCGGCAGCGGACGCGCGACATCCGGAACGGCGTTTTTGATTTGCTGCGCGTTGGCATTGGCCAAAACCAGAAGCGAGAGAATGCCAAACTGAAGGCCCAATCTTTTGACTTGAATCAATGACATGAAGAACTCCGACTGGAATAAACGAAGTGGAGCGACCACGGAAATCGCTCCACATTGGAATTATGATTTTGAGTCGTGGCGCGGGAAATTCTGCGCCACGCTTCTTTGCCCAATCAATTTAGAAACTCAAGGTTCCGCGCAAATTGATTGTACGGTTATTGGCGGGTGCACCGACCACACCGAATGTCGTGCTGAACACGTTTGCGTCCGGGAAGCCCCAGCGCGGCGTGTTCAGAACGTTGTTCATGCCGACGAAAAATTCAAAGCGGACTTTTTCCACGATCCGGAAACTCTTTGTGATCGAAGCATCCCACTGGAACGTGTTCTTGTCGCGCAGGAACAATAAATCGCCGAACTCTCCCGGCGTGGTGTTGGGCCGCAGGAACGACGGATTGGCGCGGCCATCCGGACCAATCAGGCTGGCATCCACCGACAGGCGTTGCAGATCGGTGATGCCGGGCCGGTTCAGCCGCGTGCGTTCGGCGTCAAACAGTTTTTGAAGCTGCTCCAGCGTTACGCCCGGAGCCAAGCGAACTCCATTGACTGCCGGATTGTTGCTGCTGTTGACGGTTTGGAATCCGCCAGTGATTTGAATGGGCTGCCCGGTGTTGAAAACAAACACCGAACCAATCGTCCACCCGCCAAACGCCGTATCCAGCGCCCTGTTATTGAGCGCCAGCAATTTTCCGCGTCCGATGGGCAGTTCATAAGTGCCAAAAGATTGAACAACGTGGCGAATATCAAACAGCGACGGGCGAATATTGCGGCCCGGATCGCGCAAGGTTACGTAATCCAAACTCTGGTTCTGGTTGTCTGCGGCCAGATTGGTCAAGCTCTTGCTGAACGTGTAGTTCGTTGACCAGTTCAGGCCTTTCGACAAACGTTGTTTGAATTCCACCTGCAAGCCGTTGTAATTGTGCCAACCGCCGTTATCAATGAAGTTCATGCGTCCGGCGACAAACGGATTCAGCAGGAAAAAATTGATCGGGTAAGCGCCAGGCGCATTGGCCGTCGGCAACACACGAGCGCAAGGACTGAAGGAACTGCCGAACATACGGCACACGTAATTCTGGTTGCTAGCCAATGTGGCCGCTAAGACGCCTGCTTCCCCGTTTTGCAAATTGGCAATGAAGGCTGCCGATTGATAGCCGTTTCCGGCAGCAATCGCCGCCAACCCGCCGCGCGCGCCAAACGCCGCGTCGAAAATGGGCGTCGCCACCTGTCCTGCGCGTCCAGTGTTCTGGAAGCTGTTGACGCCTGCCGCCAGATTGATCGCCAGATTTTGCTGGGCCGCCTTGAACTCGTTCAGGAATCCATTTTCGAAGATGTTCACTTCGTTCAGATTGCTGGTGCGCCAGGCCAACCGGGATTGGTTGCCGACGTAGCGAACTTCCAGCGCAGTGTTTTTCCACAGTTCGCGTTGAATGCCAAAACTGTAATTCTGTGTGTAGGGCGCGCGCAGATTTGGATCGAATCCGTTAATCGTACGCGCAAAAGTCTGATCTGCCTGATTGATGATTTTCTTGTATTCGGTGGTGGTGAAGGCGAAATTGGATACGGTTAGCGGATTGGCCGCGATGTCCGACAACGTGTAAAACGCTGGCAGATTCGTCGCGCCCGGCGTGCCCGGAATCAGCGGCGTTGCGCCAATGGTTTTGCCTGCGTTCGGCCCCAGGTTGGCCGCGAAAAACTGCGTGCCTTCGTCATAAACAATCGTCGAATACGAACCACGAAACACCGTTTTCTGCCCGCCCAGCAATTTGCCCAGGAAGCCTTCGGTGAAGTTGGGGTTCCAGGCAAACCCGAAGTTCGGCGCAAAATTTAGCCAGTCGGTGTTGTACGGAACGCGGCCCACTTCCAGCGTCGGATTCAAGTTGCCGCTCAAAGCCCCCGGCGTAAACAGCCGCGTCGAAGGTCCGAACAAGCTGGCCAAATCCGGCGCTGCTGTAATGCTCTTGCCGTCTTTCATCGGCCCCTGGACTTCCCAACGCAAGCCGTAATTCAACGTCAAGCTGGGTTTGATGCGCCAGCGATCCTGCGCGTACAAACCGCCCATGTTGGAATTCGTCCAGGTGTAATTCTGTTCCTGCTTGCCGTCGTATTGCAGCGTTTCGGGATTGACGACGCGGGTGAAATTCGACGAAGCAACGCGCCCGGTCAGCAAATTGTAGAGCGCCAGCGGATTCGCAATTTCCGTGTTGACGATGCCGGGCATGGTTGCCGTTGTGTAAGCTTGCGCCGCTTGTAATGGATCGCCCGACGGCGTGCCGGTCCCATAAGTCGGGATCTGATAAACCACCGCCACATCGTTCCACACCGTGCGGCGGAAACTGCCGCCCAGCGTGTATGTGTGCTGGCCACGATTCATCGTGAAGGTGTCGTACATCGTGGTGATGTAATGGCGACCTGTTACGTTTTGCTGATCAATGAACGGAACCAGCGGACCAGCGGGGTTGCCGCTGAAAGGCAAGGTCGCGCCAATGCGCAGCGGTTTGCCGTTGTAGGTGTAATACGGCCCATATTCATCACGCGTGTTGGTGTCGCCGCTGTGCTGCACACCGTAGCGGAATTCGTTAAAAATGTTGGGAGTAAAGGTGGACTGCAAGGCTCCGGCGTAGACAAAGTAACCCAGCCGGAATGGGTTCGTCCGTTCGACTTCTTCCAGCGGCAGGCGTTTTGCTCCCGGCTGCCAACTGTGCCGGTAATTCCAGCTAAAGGTAAATTGCTGTTTCGGCGTGATGAAATAATCCAAGCGCGTGGTCGGAAAATACGCATTCAGGTTGTTGTCGGAATTGAAGGTGAAGCTGTCCCGATTGAAATCGCTATCAGGAACCTGCCGTGCGTTTTGCGGAATTTTGTTGTTGATGGCCAGAATGGATTGCGACACCGGATCAAGCGTCGTTCGCAATCCGCGCGCCGCAGCCAGATCCAATACGTTTACAGTACGCAACTGATTGGTCGTGCCGCTGACAACGTACGTGTAAAGGCCGCGTTGCGCATCGGCTGTCGGCAATGAAACAGTTGTGGCAACGAACTGCGGGTTGTACACGCGTTCGTAGTTCACAAAAAAGAACAACTTTTCTTTCCAACGGCCAAACGGAATCAGCGGCCCGCCAATGTTTCCGCCGTATTCATGGTTTCGGTTGTACAAACGCGGCAATCCTTGCGCGTTGCGCGTCCAGGTGTTGGCATTGAACTGTTCGCTGCGCGGTTCGTAAAAAATGCTGCCGTGGTATTGGTTGCCGCCGCGCCGCGTGGTGAATTTGATATTCGCGCCGCTCTGCGCACCGGAATCTGCGCCTAAGCCGCCGGTTTCCACCGAAACTTCTTCGACCGCACCAAGGCGCACGGGAACTGTCGCAAAGAAGACGGTTCCGCCGCTCTTGAATCCATTGGAAGCATCGTTGATGCCGTCCACCGTAACATTGACCGCGCCCCCCGCCAAACCATTAATCCGTGTGCTGTTGCCACCCGCTGGTGTTGGTGGCGAAGCGCCGGGCGCAAGCCGCGCCAACGCCAACACGTTCGAGCGGTTGGCAACCGGCAATTGCGTCACGGTTTTATTTCCCAGAATGCTTGCCACCAACTGCGAAGAAGTTTCCAGCGTTTGCGCGTCGCCGCCGCTAACCGTGATGGTTTCGCTGGTTGCGCCGACTTCCATCGTCACGCGCACGTCTGTGGTCTGACTGGTTGAAACCGCAATGCCGGTGACGCGCGCATTCTGAAAATTCGGCGCGGCAACGGTGACTTCATAAGTTCCGCTGGCCAAATCCGGAAACAGAAACGTTCCCTTTTCTGTTGTGGTCGCCTGCTTGGCGATTCCAGTTTTTTCATCCTTCAGCGTAACGTTCGCGTTTGAAATAACAGCGCCCGTTTGATCCTGCACGGTTCCGGAAATTGAACCGACGATTCGTAACTGCGCGTGGGCACTAAGGGAAGCCCAAAGCACCACAGCCATTAGTCCGACGATTTTGAATAGTCCTGAATATGTATTTGGCGTTTTCGCCTGCGGTTTCATAACCAAACCTCCGTCCGAAATTGGGGCGGAATACCCCGGTTAGGTAAGTTGCGCTTTGAGACTGAGTCGTCTCAGCCTGTTGAGTATGTGTCCCAGCAAAACCGCTTAGTATAGGTCTCTATCCTGGCAAGCTCGAAAGTCTGTGTCTTCGCCAGCTTTCGTTTTCGTTTGATCAATAAATGAGCAGCGGCGGGAATAAAACACTCCTCCCGGCAACTGGTCTTGTATCTGGTTAGGAAGGCTTGAATCGGGTTAGTGATGGCGCTAGCTGAGGCTTGTCCGGTCAATCGAATCAAGCAGCATAGGGACAACTTTTCAGGGTTCTTTTTTCCACTTCCCATTCCCGGTGTTATTTGTCATTTCCGAAAACCTGCAGAGGATATTGCGGTGACAAATGACAGCTCAAATCAAAGATCCTACTGGATAAAGTCGAGCTTAGATTAAATGCCTACATCCGCCACAGCAGAGGATTACAATGAAGTTAAATACACAAAAATGTTATTTTGTGTATTGACTCTAACTTCTTGCTGAGTTATAAAAATTTCGCCTTATCAATCAGCAGTAAACACTAAATATCTCACTTGCTACTTTAGTTCATTCTACTTGTTCACAGCATGCCTCTGGTCAGGGCATCTTTCACGTGCTTAGCCGCCATGTTCTTTTTGCGCTCTCCCTCTGCGCAATTGCTCTTATCAACCCCTTTTACTTATAAGCTACCTGCCGCAACTAGTCCCAAGTAACAGGCAGAGAGCCAACTATTAACTATTCGTGGGCGTAAAACTAAGCTCAGGAATCGGCATTCCTGGTGTGGGAAGTGCGCCGACCTGAAGATCGAGCCATCGCTGCGTCAGCGCGAGCGTGGCAACGCGTGTGCTTTTGTAGAAACACTTCAAGGAGATAAGATGCAAAATGCCAAGCAGATAAAGATGCGAATTGCTAAAACGGTACTAGTCTTCGCTTTAGTTGTGGCGAATGCACTATTGTTCCATTCTGCCTTCCTGGGCAGTGCTAAGACTTTTGCGCAAGGGGACTGTAATAAGCATTGTGGAACGTCACTTTTTGGCGGCGGGACTGTTGGTCATAGAACTTGTTCCGGTGCAGGGGAAGACAGTTGCCATGTAACAGATTGCGGCATTCACATCGTGGATTGCGGCTATGAGGACAATCACAATGACGTATGCGCAGGAAACCCTGGAGGAACCTGCAATGATCCAATGCTTCACAATTGTTACTAAACAAGGCGACTTTTCTTAATGACTTTGAGAAGGATTCAATTGGTTCAAGATCACGCGCAATAAGAAGCCAACCTAAGTAGATATTGATTAGGTTGAATTGGTAATTGTGAGGCGGAGCCAGCTATTTAACTGGACTCACAAGTAATCAAGCGCCTTCTTAACACAATTGGTCGTTCTTGGGTTTTCTTAAGTACAAAATTTCGGGTTATTTATGGAGGATATATGTTATGTATCGAAGATTATTGATACTTAGCTCAGTGATATTGGTTGTATTGCTCGCAGTTAACTTGTCACGCTTGGTTGCTACCAATACTCAAGGGCAGTCGCTGTATTCAAATCAAGTGACTCCTTATACGGTAGTTCTCTTAGAAACGGTCACGGATGCAAATGGTGTGTCTCACACCGGGACGCAGCTTACTCAAGCAGTTCGCCAGGATGGCTCCTCTATGCGACGGCTGGGAAATGCCAACACGGGAGGGCGAGAGATTTATCTTGCGCAGGGCATGAGAGTCGTTACAAAGCCACGATATGGGATGAAGTCAACAGTGACTATCAAGGGAGATGTAAGCAGTCATCAACCGGACCCTCGGACTCAGTGCACTCAGGACTTGTCTGGCCGCCCGGTTTCAGATTCAATCAAGATCCTTGGAGAGGAATCTGTTGCGGGGTACCGTACGGTAAAACTTGATGTAAATGGGACCATTACGTGGCAGGCACTTGATTTTGGCTGCGCTCCGGTTCGATACATTATGGATTTTGGGAGTGAGGGCAAGAGTGAGATGAACTTGATATTGCTGACAAAGGGTGAGCCCGACTCGTCACTTTTCAGGGTGCCAAAAGAATATCAAGAAGTTAAACCCTCCGTTGCCTTTTGCGGCGGAGAATGCCCCCCAGGTCAGCTGAGCCCTGGTAGCCAATTTGGAAGAAAATTTCAGCGGCTCGATGCAGAATATGTGACTAGCAAGTCAAGATAACCTGCTACTTTCAACGAACTTTACGAAAACAAAGTCCACAGGGAATATTCCCTGTGGACTTTGTTTTCGTGCGCTCAGCAGGGCGCATTCACTTGAGGGTGAAAGTCCCTTGCGAACCCGGGGGGGGGGGAATCGTTAGCCGAACAGCAAGAGTGTCAATCGCGGGGTGGAATCTGAAGGAAACTGTAAGCAAACCGTTGGTCTGACGAACAGAAACGGCATACGAGGCGACGCAACTGAATGCGAAGGCAAGATTCTTTAACGTCCGATACCTGCACGGAAAATTACGGCATAAATGCGGCGGGCATAAACGGGAAAGTGGATGCGCAATACCAGGGGAGATCTTCCAGGCTGCCACAGTGCTAGCGTCATCGAGAGACGGCGTGATGAGTTGAGAGAAGTCAGCAGAGGGCCTAGTAGTTTCCGCGACCGGGCTGAACACCTAGAAAGGACTGACGCTTGAACTTCGGAGTCCGTAGAGCTTAAAGACAAAACTGTTTAAGGGTTTTCATTTGCCAGTTATCATTTTTCATCGGTCATTGTTGGAAGCCCGCGCTTCCAACAATGACATATAACAAACCAAAAATGGCAAATGGGAAATCACTCTTCCAGATATTGTGATCAGGCAAGAACCTCTTTGATGACGCGTCCGTGGACGTCCGTCAAACGCATATCGCGCCCGCTGAAGCGATACGTCAACTTTTCATAGTCCAATCCAAGTAAATGGAGAATCGTGGCGTGAAGCTCATAAATCGTCTTCTTGTTTTCAACGGCGCGATACCCGTATTGATCCGTTGCACCGACAACCGTGCCGCCTTTGACGCCGCCGCCAGCTAGCCAGACGCTGAAGCCGTTGGCATTGTGATCCCGTCCGTCCATGCGTTCGGAAATCGGCAAGCGTCCGAATTCACCGTGCCAGATGATGAGCGTTGAATCGAACAGCCCACGGCTTTTCAGGTCTTTGATCAATCCAGCAATCGGTTTGTCGGTTTCGGCGCAATGCTGCCCGTGATTGGTTTTCAAATCCCAGTGCGCATCCCAGCTCGGTTCAAAGTTGCCGCCGCCGGAAAAGATTTGAACAAACCGTACACCGCGTTCAACCAACCGCCGGGCCATCAAGGCTTGCCGGGCAAAGTAATCCGTCGGCTGTTCGCCCACGCCATACAGTTTTTGCGTGGCGGCGGATTCCTTGCTGATGTCAATCGCATCGGTGGCATGCGTTTGCATCTTGTATGCCAATTCGTAGGAATAAATTCGCGCCGACAATTCGCTGTCTTCAGGATTGTGATCCAGATGCTTTTCGTTCAGTTCGCGCAACAGCCGCAGCCATTTCTGTTGCTGTTCCGGCGTGCGGCCTTTCGGCGGGTGTAAATCCACAATTGGATCGCCGCTGTCGCGAAACGGAGTTCCCTGAAACGCCGCAGGCATGTAGCCGTTGCCCCAGTTCGGCGCGCCGTTGATCGGGCCGCCGCGATAATCCGTGAAGACAATAAATCCCGGCAGGTTTTCGTTTTCGCTGCCCAGGCCATACGTCACCCAACTGCCTACGCTGGGATGTCCAGCCAGAATGCTGCCCGTGCTCATCTGAAAAATTGCCGGGCCGTGCGCCGGACTAAGCGCCGTCATTGAACGAATCAACGCCAGATCATCCGCGTGCTGCGCGACGTGCGGAAACAGTTCTGAAATTTCCATCCCGCACTGGCCGTGCTTTTTGAACTGCCACGGCGAAGGCATCAACCCGCCTGGCGTTCCCATCGTCGCGCGCACTTCGCCGACGCCCGTCATCGTTTCACCCTGATATTTCAGCAACGCCGGTTTCGGATCGAACGTATCCACCTGACTGACGCCGCCGTAACAGAAAATCGAAATGACGGCTTTGGCTTTGGCCGCGAAATGCTGCAGCTTTGGCGCAAGCGGAGATTTTGTTTGCGCCAGCAGGCCTTGCTGGTTCATCAAATCGGCCAACGCGACGCCTGCAATGCCGCCGCCTAGTTGTGACAACAATTCTCTACGTGACAAAAAATTGGGATTCATTTTGATGATTCCAAAAAACTACGGAACAGACGGAAATAACGGAATGGACGGAATTTCCGGAGAAAGAAATTTTTCCGTTTGTTTTGTTATTTCCGTTTGTTCTGTACTCTCGCTTTAGGGTTTGTGTTGGCTTACTGCCGGTACACAAACTCGTTCAGGTTAAACATCGCCTGACAAAACTCAGCCAATCCGCTCGGATTCCCCCGAACAAACTCAATGGCTTTTGGCAGTTCAAACTGCGTCGGCATACGGCCCAGCGCCAGCCGGAAGGCGCGTTCGATCTGCGCTCGCGCGTCTTCGCCTGCGTCTTTGCGCAAGCGATCGGCGAAAAACTTTGCTTCGGTAATGACAAAGTTGTTGTTCATCAACAGCAAAGCTTGTGGCGCAATGGTCGAACGGTTGCGGCGTTCGCATGAATTGATCAGGTTCGGCTGGTCGAAAGTTTCAAACAGGGGATAGCGAATGCTGCGTTTGGAATAGACGTACAGGCTGCGCCGCCACGTTGCGGGATCGTCATCCGGTTTGCCCGGCCAGGTGCGCTTGGTGCTGGATTGAAACAGCTTCGGATCAATGTAGGGATAAATTGCGGGTCCACCCAAGGTTCGATCCAGATTGCCCGCGACAACCAGAATCGCATCGCGGATGATTTCCGCTTCCAACCGCACGCGCGGCATTCGCCAGAACAAACGGTTTTCCGGATCAATCGCAATGTTCGCGGCAATGTCATCGCTCGCCATTTGATACGCCAGCGAAGTCATCATCAGCCGGTGCATCTGTTTCATGCTCCAGCCGCGCGCGACGAATTCCGTCGCCAGCCAGTCCAGCAGTTCCGGATGCGAAGGCGCTTCGCCCATTTTGCCGAAATTGCTGGGCGTGCGAACGATGCCTTCGCCGAAATGATGCTGCCACAAGCGATTGACCATGACGCGGCTGGTCAGCGGGTTATTCGGCGCAACCAGCCATTCGGCAAAACCGCGCCGACGGTAACTGGATTTCGCGTTCGCGGGCGGCGTTGGAAACTGATATTCGCTGTCGCAGGCGACAGACAGCACGCCCGGTGTCATCACGGAGCCTTTGGTATCAATGCTGCCGCGATGCAGAAAGTAGGAGGGCTGCGCGCTTGCGCCCGCTTCGCCAATAGCGCGCGCCGTTGGAAAGGGTTTTGGTTTCTGTTTGTCCAGTTCGCGAAGCTTCGCCTTCAAATCGTCGTGCTTGGCTTTATCTTCGGCAGACATTCGCGCGACGATGTCTTTTTCAGTCAGCTTCTGCGAAAGCGAATCGTCTTCCAGCGTCTTTTTGATTTGCTGGACATTCAGCTTTTGTCCCGCAGTGCGTTTGTCGGCGGGCGTGTTCCAGGCGATTTGCATGTATTCCGGTAAACGGCTGACGGCTTCGTCCACCAGAATTTTCAGGTACGGCGCTTCCAGATCCGACTTCGCCCGGCGGATCGGTCGTTGCAAGGTATCAATTCGCTGCGTTTCGGCTCTATTCGCTGCGACGACATCCGGCGCAACCAGCGGGTAAGCGACCGGCTTGGTGGAATAAAAGACCGCCTGAATGCGGTAATAATCTTTTTGCGGAATGGGATCGAACTTGTGGTCGTGGCAGCGCGCGCAGCCAACCGTCAAGCCCATAAACGTTAGCGTGCTGGTGGTGATCACATCATCCAGCGAATCCTGCCGCCCGCGTTCGCCGCCGCCACCGCCTTCCGGGCCAAGGCGCAGGAAGCCCGTCGCAATCATTCTGTCTTGGGCATCCTGGGCGTTCGCGGTGTCCTGGGCGTTCGGGGAGTTCTTGGCGTTCGCGGTGTTCGTGGCGTTCTGGGCATTCTGGTTCTCCGTAAGATATTCGTCACCGGCAAGCTGTTCCTTGACGAATTGGTCGTAAGGCTTGTCGTTATTGAAGGATTTGACCACGTAATCGCGGTATCGCCAAGCATCGGGCTGATCCACATCGAATTCAAAGCCGCCGGAATCTGCAAAGCGCACCAAGTCCAGCCAATGCCGCGCCCAGCGTTCGCCGTAATGCGGGCTGGCCAGCAGTTTGTCCACCAATTGTTCCCAGGCATCGGGCGTTTTATCCTTTTCAAACGCTTCAACCTCTTCAGGGCTTGGCGGCAAGCCGGTCAAATCCAGATACGCTCGGCGAATCAGCGTCCGCCGATCCGCGCGCGGCGAAGGTTTCGCGCCTTTGGCTTTCATCGCGGCGAACAGAAATGCGTCAATCGGATTTTTGTTCCAGGCAGGCTGTGCAGCGCGAGGCGGCGTTATGCGCTTCGGCGGTTGAAACGCCCAATACGCGCGCTCTTCCGCCGTGATAGGGCGATCTTCCAGCTTGGCGAGTTCCGCTTTCGCTTTGTCCGGCGAAGCCGCAGCTTTTTCAAACCCATCAAACGAAGCGCCCTCTTCAATCCAACGGCGCAGAATTTCAATATCCGCTTCGGCCAACTTTTTGCCCGGCGGCATTTCCGGCTTCAGTTCGTGCGTGACAAGTTTGAGCAGCTTGCTGGCATCGTCATCGCCTGGCACTAAAACCGGTCCGTTTTCGCCACCGGCCAGCGTGCTTTCCGCCGTTCGCAAATCCAGTCCGGAGGTTTTGGCCGCGCCGTGACAACCCATGCAGTTCTTTTTCAAAATGGCATAAGCCTGTTGCGAAACGTTCTGCGCTTGATTCCCTGACGCTGGCTGCGGCAGCCAGGCGGAAAACGCCAGCAGCGTTCCCGCGCCTGCCAGACAAATCAGTTTTATGTACCTGCCAATGCTCATCCCTGCTTCTCCTGCCTGAGTCTTTTCATTTTCCATTTCCCAATTGTCATTTTTCATTTGTCATTTGCTTGCGGTACTTCCGGTCAATGACAGATGAAAAATCAAAAATGGGAAATGGAAAATGAAGCCGTCGTAGTTTCGGAATCGAGTTACCGAATGACTTTTCCCTTGAGTCCCACAACCTGCGCCGCCACCAGGTTATTCCCGAAATTGGTAAAGTCCTTGAAGGTCCAGACGACTTTCTTGGCGCGGGTAACTTCGATCAGTTGTGGGTTTTCCGGTCCGGCATGCGTGTTGCCAATGATGATGTTGCCGTTCGGCAGCACTTGCAGCGTCGTCATCCATGCGAAGGTAATGCCGGGCAGTTCTTTGTGGTCAATGCTCCAGACGATTTTGCCGGCTTTGTTGACTTCCAGAATGCGGTTATTGTTGCCGCCCGCAATCAGGGTGTTGCCGTTTTTCAAGCGAACCGCGCCGAAAACCTCCACGCCGTGGCCTTCGGGGCCGTGGCCGTCAGAGCGCGGGCGGTCGCCGAGTTCCACTGCATACTCCCAAACGATTTTGCCCGTGCTGTCGTATTCCCGGACTTTGCCTTCGCCTTCCTGGCAAACCAAATAATTGCCGTTGTCCAGTTTGCGCACCATGCGCGTGTCGCGATGGGCGTTCGGTTTGGTAACGGTCAGCGGAACCACTTTGACGATCTTGTCCTGCTTGTCCACTTCAATCAGGCGCGTGTTGCCGCTTTCGGCAATCAGCGTGTTGCCGTCTTTCAGCCGCTGATAGGAATGAATTTCGACGCGACCGGTATAACCTTCTTTCGGCTTGGATTCGTGTGTCCAGACGACCTGTTTGTCTTTGCCGACTTCAACGACGGTGGTGTAGCTGGTTTGAAATAGCACGTTGCCGTTGTCGAGCATTTGGATGTCATGAATTTCGCGGGCAGTTGGGTTGGGCACTTCCCATTCGATTTCGCCTTTTTCATTGATAATGGCGACGCGCTTTTTGTCCGCGCCCAGAACCTTGTAGCCTTTCGGGCTGTCAACGGACTTCCCGGCACGCACAGCGACATCGCTGGCGATAAACAAAGTCAGCAGCAGCGCGCAACCGAGCGCAATTTTGGCAAGTGTTCGTGTCAATGGAGCCTCCTAAACAAATTCGTGTGTTGAATTATTCGCCGGATTTGATCGCCAGCACGCGCGCTGGCTGCATCAACTTCTTTTCTCCGACTTGCAGCGTCACAGAGTATTCACCGGCTGGCACGCTTCGTAAACTTGCGCCGGGCCTGAACTCCCCGCCCGAAGCCGCGCCGCGCCAGCCTTCGCTCAAGTCCCAGAAAACGCGGTTGAGTCCGGCTTTCGCTGCTGGCTCTAACGTGCGAACGACCTTTCCGGTTACGTCCGTCACCGCCAGGCTGATTTTCTCTTTCGGCGCTTCTTTCAGATAAAAGGTGAAGGTTATGCCGTTCGGTTCGTTCTGTGTAGTCATTAGCCGGTCGCCGTACAAGCGATAATTGCCAAGCGCGCCTTCGCGACGGCGGGCTTTCGGTTCAATCGAAAACAGGTGCGCATCCATCGCCAGCGCCTGATTCAATTCGCGCAGCGGCGTGATGTCCGTGATCCAGATGCCGCGCCCATAAGTTCCCACCACCAAATCACCTTCACGCAGATGCACGACAAGATCATGAACCGGAACAACCGGCATGTTGCCTTTCAGCGAGGCCCACTGCTTTCCGCCGTTCAGGGAAACAAAAACGCCTGCGTCATTGCCGACAAACAGCAAATCCGGATTTTTCTGGTCTTCAAATACGACATTGATCGTTCGCATTGGCAAGCCGGTTGTAATCTGCGTCCACGTCGCGCCGAAATCCGTGGTCTTGAACAGAAACGGGCGGAAGTCGTCCTGCCGATGGCGCGATTTGGCAACGTAAGCTGTTCCTGCCTGATGCTGCGAAGCAAACACGCGGCTTGCCCAGGCGTCTTCGGGGCCGCCTGCCTGCGCGATGGCTTTGGTCACATCGTTCCAGGTCTTGCCTGCGTCTTTGGTTACCTGCACTTTGCCATCGTCCGCGCCAACCCAAATCACGCCGGCTTGCGTGGGAGATTCGGCGATAGTCGTGATGGTGCAGAACTGAATGGCTGCTCCCGGCGGGCTGATTTTTGCCGGGTCGTTGCTGGTCAAATCCGGGCTGATTTCTTCCCAGGTGTCGCCACGGTCGCGCGAACGAAACAGCACCTGCGCTCCGGCGTAAATCGTTTTGGGATCGTGCGGCGATATGCGCAGCGGCGCAACCCAGTTGAACCGGAGCATTTCTTGTTTTTGGGGCTGCCCCTGCGGCCTTGTCGGCGCAATGACTTTCCGTTCTTTGGTCTTTTGATCCAGCCGCGCGTGACGTCCGAATTCCTGCGTGTTGAATAGCCAACGGCTGTCGGTTGGGTCTACTTGGTTGTACATCCCGTCGCCGATGCCGACTGTCGTCCAGTCTTCAATGCCGATACTCCCCGACCAGCCATTGCTGGGGCCGCGCCACGATTCGTGATCCTGCAATCCGGCGTAAATATTGTACGGCTCTTCCATATCCACGGTCAGCGCGTAGACTTCGCCGAGCGGCAAGTTGTTCAAATGGTCGCAGGTTTTGCCGCCGTCATAAGAAATGTAAACGCCGCCATCCGAGCCCGCGATCATCCGTTCCGGATTCTGCGGATCAATCCACATGGTTCGGAAATCGCCGAACGCGCGCCGGAACGGGCGATAGCTTTGGAAGCCTCCAGCTGCAAGCCCCGCCCAGGTTTTGCCGCCGTCCGTAGTTTCGATCAGGTTCGATCCGGTGATGAATGCTCGGTCTGGATTGTCCACCGCCACGCGAATCTGGTTGAACGCATAGCCGGATTTGCGGCTAACATCATCCTTGTCGGCGCTGACCTTCCGCCACAAAGCGCCGCCATCGTCCGTCCGGTAGACTTCGCCGCCAATCAACGCCGGACGAGTTTCCGTTCCTGGCTTGGCGTTGCGGTTGTCCACAACGGCGTAAAGCGTGTTCGGATTTTTCTGGTACAAATCCAGGCCGATGCGGCCAATCGTGCCGCCGGGCAAACCGTTTTCCAATTTCTTCCAGTTCGTGCCGCCGTCCGAAGTTTTGTAAACGGCGCTTCCCTGCCCGCCGTCCACAATGCGCCACGGATCACGCATGCATTCGTACATCGCGGCATAAATCGTATTTGGATCGTCGCGGTTGATAACCAGATCAATCGCGCCAGTGCGGTCGTTAACGTAAAGAACTTTCTTCCAGGTTTTGCCGCCGTCCGAGGTTTTGAAAACGCCTCGCTCTTCGTTCGTCGAAAACAAATGGCCCATCGCCGCGACGTACACCACGTCAGGATTCGTTGGATGAACGATGATGCGCGCGACATGGTGGCTTTCTTTCAAGCCAACGTTTTGCCAGGTTTTTCCGGCGTCCGTGGATTTGTATATGCCGTCGCCCCAGTAAGCGCTGCGCGCGCACGAGGCATCGCCGGTTCCAACCCAAACCTGATCGGCATTGGATGGCGCAACGGCCAACGAGCCAACCGCTGGCATGTTCTGGCTGTCGAAGACTGGTTCAAATGTGGTTCCGTTGTTGATCGTCTTCCAAACTCCACCGTGCCGCACACCGACATAAAACGTGTACAGATGCGCTTTCGCTGGCGTTTCCGGCACCGCAATTTCTGAAACCCAGCCGCCAACTCGAAATGGGCCAAGGTTGCGATATTGAAACCCATCGCGCAGCAGGTCGTTCGCCGGTTGCTGCGAACTTGCCTGCAACGAAAACGTCACCAGAACAATTACCACCCAGAGGATCAGTCGTTTCATAAGTTTTGCGATTTACCGTTTCTCTATCTTTGCGCTGACAATGAAATCCAGCCGCGGAAAGTTTTCCTTCAGCCAGGCGTTGCCGCCTTCAAACAGCGGCGCCTGTTTTCCTGCGCGAATGCCGCCGCCTGCAGCTTCGCCATATTCAGCATTGAGCTTGTCAGCGACTTCCATGCCTTCAATGACCTTGCCGAAAGGTACAAAAAGCTCTTTGTCGTGCGTCGCGGAATTGTCTTTCAAATTGATGAATACCTGTGTAGTGCGTCCATTCGGAACGGCGAAAGCAAAAGCGACAGTTCCGCGCTGGTTCGATTCGCGCGGCGGATCGTCCGCAATCGTCCTCGTGCGCCAGACGCTGGAAACCTTCGGATCACCGTTGACACCGAATTGCGCCCAGGTGTCTTTACGAATGCGATGAAATCGGACTTGGTCGTAATAGCCCGCGCGCACCAGGTTATAGAAACGATCCGTTCCCTTCGGCGCCCAGTCGCGATGAACTTCGATCACGATCACGCCTTTGATGGTTTCCATTCGCACGTTGAACAGCTTTGGCGCGCGTTGATTCATCTGCGGACTGTCCGGATCAAGCAGCGGTTGCCGGGTTTGCGCCTCCACAAACAGGCAGAGCAGACAGGCCATCATCGCTATTGCCACACATAAGTTGTTCCACGCTCTGTTCATCCGTTTACTTCTTAAGCTGTACCACGCGCACATCAAACAAGCTGCCCATCAATGCGTTTTGCCGCGGTTGAAATGTGACGGTGACGCGCTGTTTGCCGCGCATCAGCGCTTCGGGCAACTGGTATTCATAATCGAACAAATCAGCCGGATGAATTTCCAGCGTCTGCGTCGCGACGCGTTCGCCATCCACCAAAATGTCGAAAGAGCGCAACCGGCCTTCGCTGCCGCGAAAGGTGCAAACCAACGTCAGCGGCTTGTCCGGCGTCACTTTCAATTCGTAACTGAGCCAGCCGCGCGCGGAGCGCCAGCGTTTGTCTTCAAATTCGCCTTCCAGCAAGCCTTCGCCTTTTAGGTTGTGTTCCTGCTCGCTTTGTTTGTTTTCGGTGATGACGGCGTCAATCGTCTGGCGTTCGATCACCTTGCGCCGGGCTTCGACGGTCGCGAATTCGTTTTTGATCTTGTCCCATTCGGCTGCCGGATAAACTTTCCAGTACACGTTGTAGCGCCGGTCATAGAGCGAATAAAACGGCACGAGCGAAACTTCGCTTGGCTGCGCCAGCCCTTGCGTTACAAAGTGCAGCGGTTTGCCGGGCACGGGTTTGACCTTTGCCAGCACTTCCTTCACCTCACCAACAAAGGCTGGCACCTGGATCGGCTTGACGCGGCTGACCTGCGGAGCGCTGGGACCAAAACGCCGCGCTTCGGTCAAATCTTCCGTGCCCAGATCGCCGCCCAGCACGATTGGGCCGTACAGCAAAGCAATCATGTTCGGATCGTCCGGCATCGCTTCCAGCCGCAGGGTCATCGGCAATTTGACTTCGATTGCATCGCCGGTTTTCCAAGTGCGCTCAACGGTGACATAAGAACCAGGTTTCGCCGTGATAGCATCTTTCCTGCCGTTGACCATCAGCGTCATGCCCGATTGAGCCCACGCCGGATAGCGAATCTTAAAGGCCAGCTTGATTGGCTTGGCAGCAGCAACCGTCAGCCGGATCGAATCCGTTTCGGGAAACCTTGTTTCCTGGCGAACGATCAAACCTTTCTCTTTCCAGTTCAGTTCCGAGGCGATGAACAGATTGACGTAAAGCGCCTGATCGGTGCGGAAGTAAATCGTTTCGCCGTATTTAGCGTGGTTTTCCATTCCCGTGCCGACGCAGCACCAGAAGGAATCGTTCGGCGTCGAATAGGTGCGGAACGCGCCCGGTCGCAGCGGCACGTAATACGTCATCATCGCTGTCGCCGGGTCCTGCGAAGCCAGGATGTGATTGAACAGACCGCGTTCGTAAAAATCCATCGTTCGCGCCGACGGCTCCCAGGCGAACAGATGGCGCGACAGTTTCAGCATGTTGTAGGTGTTGCAGGTTTCGG
Organism: uncultured Heliomicrobium sp.; assembly: GCA_964570175.1. Taxonomy (GTDB): domain Bacteria; phylum Acidobacteriota; class Blastocatellia; order RBC074; family RBC074; genus RBC074. Next base: position 31,341 of record CAZMXG010000004.1, read on the forward strand.
TGCTGGTCGCGCCCAGATGTTTCGAGAACTGTTCGATGGGGAAAAAGCCTTCGTCGTCGCTGTGGCCGCCGATGACATACGAACGATGCTCGGCGACGCGCTCCCAGAAAAAGCTGGCAATGTCGTGGTAGCGCTTTTCTCCGGTCAATTCATATTCGCGTGCAGCGCCAATGGCTTTCGGGATTTGCGTGTTGGCGTGCAATCCGTTGAGCGCGTCTTCGCCGCGCGCCAGCGGATCGAAAACCCGCTGATGATCGAATTTGCGCGCAATCCGCAAATGCTCAGAATTGCCGGTCACAGCATACAGATTCGCCAGCACGTCGTTCATGCCGCCAAATTCGGTTTGCAGCACGGCCTGCTGCTGTTCGTCGGTCAGCCGATCCACGCGGAACTTGACCCAGTCGGCCATTTTCACCAGGACATCCAGCGCTTGTTGATTTCCGGCAAGCTGGTACATATCCAGCAAACCGGCCAGAATTTTGTGCAGCGTGTAATAAGGCGCCCAGGCCTTTTGCCGCTTTTCCACGCGGTCAAACAACTCTTCGGGAAAAGCCGACAAATAGCCCGGATTGAACCCGCGTGAAGGCAGCGCCTGTTGCACTTTGGCAAGCTCCGCAACCAGCACATCGCCTTTCGTTTTGAACCGCGCATCGCCCGTGCTGGCGCACATCAACGCCAGGGCCGTTAGCAGATGACCTGTTGCATGGCCGCGCAATTCAACATCCGGCGCTTCCCATCCGCCCAGCGGTTTGGCGGACGAAGGCAATCCGGCGTTGACGCGGAAGTTGTGCAGCATCCGGTCGTTGTCCAGGCTGAGCAGGTATTGCTGATTGCGCAGCATTGCCGCGCGAAACGGTCCGTCCAGCAACTTCACGTCGCCCAGGTCGAAGCTTTGGGCTTTGAACGGGACTTTACTGGCGACTTTTTCCTTCTGCGTGCGCAGACCGGCAAACGCCAACACTTGCGCTGCGATCAGAAAACAGAGGGTGAAGGTCGTCAGTCTTTTCACGTTCGGCTCCTTCCCGTTGAATTACTGCGCGGTCACAGGCCCGTAAAACTTCCAGCTTGATTTGAAATCGCGCGTCAAAGGTTGTTTGGTCAGAATCGCGCGCACCATTTCTATGGGGATCCGGTTTTCTTTCAGAATCTGATCGTGGAACGCGCGGTCGGTCATTTTCTTTGTGTCCACCAGTTCCTTGTGCAGCGCGTGAATCTGCATTCCGCCCAGCAAATAAGCTGCCTGATACAGCGGCGAATAACTTCCGGCAAACGAACGGCGCACTTCCCCAGCGGCGTTTTCCGGTTCATGGCCCACGCGTTTGATCAGCAGGTCAATGCACTGCTGCGGGGTCATCGTCCCCATGTGAAAGCTGAGCGAGAAGATGATTCGCGCGCAGCGGTGCGAGCGCCAGAACAGCATGCCGATCTTATCTTCCGGCGTTTTGGCGAAACCGCGATCCCACAGCAGCAGTTCCCAGTACAAGGCCCAGCCTTCGCCCCAGAACGGCGTGCTGAACAATCCGCGATAGGGTTTGTACCGCTGCGTCATATAGCCTTGCAGATGGTGCCCGGGAATCAATTCGTGCTGCACCGTCGCGCGCGAAAAATGCGGGTTGTTGCCGCGCATGCTCATCAGCTTGGCTTCGTGCGACATGGTGTTGGTAGGGTACGAAACGCTGATGACTTCGCCGCCCGTGAAAAACGGGTTCACCAATTGGCGTTCGGGCGACATCATTTCCATCCGCCAGCTTTCGCGCGCCAGTGGCGGAATGGTCACCAGATCATTCTTTTCCATGTATTCGATGGCTTCGATGGCCAGGTCCTTGATGACTTCGGTTTGCTTGCCGGGTTCGACGTATCTGTTTTTGACGGCTTCCAGCGCCTTATGCCAGTCGTCGCCGAAGCCCATTTCGCGCGAAGCCTTCTTCATCTCGCTTTCGCACCAGTCCAGTTCCTTGTTTGCAATGGCGATTAACTCTTCCGGCGTGTAGGGAATCATTTCCGACTTCAAGTCAGCCATCAAGGCTTCGCGGCCAATCGGGTCGCCTACAATATCGCTGTAATCTCCAGTTCGCGCGTTGGAGGGTCGAGCCGCACCACCTCCCGCAAAAGCGCCGCCGCCTCTTTGACCGCCGCCGCCTGGGCCACCTGCTACACCTCGACCTGCGCCACCGGCAGGCGGACCAGTTTGGGCTATTGCTGGTTCAGCAGCATTGACGCGCAAACCGACCACACGTTCTGTCAAATAATTGCCGTAAGTTCCCAGCGCCTGATCCAGCGCTTTATACGGTTCTTCCACCCACCAGGTGAACAGCGGATCGTAGCCGTTGTAGTAGCCATACCATTGCCGCAAAACGCCGCGCAGGCTGCCCACCGCCGCGACGGCGCGATTGCCCGCGGATTTTTTGATCTTGCCCGGTTCGGTGCGCAAGCTGGCGTCCAGCGAACGGCGCGCCGCATCAATCTGTTTAGCCAGATCGTTGAGCTGCGTGGCGGCTTTCTGGCTGTCAATCGTTTGCATCTGGCGGCGGGCTTCGGCCAAATCGGTGATCGTTTGCGCAAAAGGCAGCAGCGGAGCGATTTCGGCAATCGTTTTGGTTTGCGTTTCCAGATCCTGCTGCTCGCTTTCGAGCTTGGTTTTGAGCAAGACGTAATCCACCTTGCCTTCGTGGCTCATCGCGTCGAAGTTCATTTTGGCGAGTAACGCCAGCCAGTCGCCATAAAACTGTTTGAAGCGCGCCATTCGCACAGGCGAAGATTCCACCGGATACGAACGCGACAAACTGCCGCGATCGGCTACATAACGTTCAATCACCGGGCGCATTTCGCTTCTGCCCTGATCCAGATCGGCAAGCGCCGGAACGTCGCCACCTGCCGCCGTTGCTCGAATCGAAGGCAACGGACTGAAACAAGCGCCGACAACCATTGCTGCCAATAAGCATTTTGCCACTACCATTTTCGCCTGACTCATTGTTGATCCTGTGGAAAGTTTGGGTGATTGTTGCCTGCACCAGTGCGCGAATCTCAACCGGAAGAACACTATCCGCGCAAAGGATTCAGCGTTTCTGGTTTCAGGGTGCCGCAAGCGACCAAAGAATTACTCTTCAGTATTTCTTTAGTAAAGCGTCAATGGCCATATGGTCTTGAAGGAAAGAAGGGTGGATTGAACCTGATTAGGGATGAGCGCGAATTGAAGTTACGATCCGGTGATATATCCCTTTACCTGCTCCAGCATCGTCGGTTCGGAAGGGTGATGAAGTTCAATCCCAAAATTCGGCGTGGTTAAAATTGTCCACAGATGCCTTCTCACGGACTCTTGAAGGAAAGGCTGTATTTCCAGCGTTCGGTATGAATCGGTTTCGCCCAGCCCCTGCATCTGCGCATAATCGTAATAAGCGCGGACAATCGCCAGATACACAGCAAATCGGGCAACGTAAATCCGCGGCGGCGGATTTTTGCCAACAGACCCAACTCTGGTGACGATGCGGATGGATGGCTCGGTTGCGTTATTCAGCACCGAAGGGCCGTTCAAATATTGGGCAATGATTAGCGGAACTTTGATGTCTTGCAGCTCTTGCGATCCGGGCATGCGATCAACGTTATGCGCGTTATTCAGCCAATGGGCCAGCATTCCGGCAGTCTGCTTTCTTAATTCCAGGTTCTGAATCCCATCCAGCTTGTCAAAACAATCGTTGTACATTTGCTGCCAATAGTTGGTTGGGCGTTCAAAGCGTTCCTGCGCTCCGGCGGGCGCTTTCGGGTTGACCAGTTGCCATAGTCCGGTGGCCGAACTCAGCGTGCTTCTGGCGGTTCGGAACGAAGTTTCGACCGCAGCCAGGGCCACGGCTGCATCCGTCGGCAGCATTCGCGCGGCCCCTCCCCAAGAAGTTGTGATGGCGTCCCAGGTGCCTTTGAAATCTTCCAGGCCGGGCCGCGTATGAAGCGTGTCGGTTTGTAAAAGCTCCAGGCCTTTCAGAATGACCTGCGTCTTCCCTGTCAGTTGGCCGTTCCCGCCCATTTCCGCGCTGACGGAATCCAGCAGCGGGCCAATCCGCTCCAGCGATGCCAGTTCTTCCGAACTCATATTGACAGGAAGCTGCAGCCCCTCGGCTTTGCTTACCACGCTGGCATGCTGTTCCCGCAACGCATCTTCCCCAGGCGTGCAACCGCATCCCAAAGCACTGATGAGGATCACTACCCCAAACCATAATTTTCTCGCGCACGAACTTGGAGACAAGAATTCTATATTTTCACGTAGATGATGAAATGACTTGGTCATAGGACAAAAAACGTCTTGGTCGAAGGGGGAATTATCGAGTTGGTTATGAAAGAAAGCCTGCAATCCTTTCCGGGTTGGAAAGATGTGAGCGCAGACGAAATCAAACGAAGGTCGCAGTCTGCTAAATGGTAGGTTTACACCTTCTATTTCCAATTCAGAGCATAAGAATTTTCCGCTCCCTCTGTCAACGACACGCCCGAACGCCGCGCTGAGACGCACTTGGGATCATGCCCTTTCATAGGTTCGCCAGAATTTTGCCGGTAAATATCCTGCTTGTCCGGCTCTTGAATGATGTTCATAATCTTTCAAAATCGTGCTGGGATGAGGAAAGAAAGATGCAAACAGAAAAACAGGCTGCAATTCAAATCGTCAATTTATCAAAGCGATTTGGCGACCAGCAGATTCTGGACGACGTTAGCTTTGAAATTGCCGCAGGAGAAGTTTTGGTGGTGCTGGGGCCTTCAGGAAGCGGCAAAACAACGCTGCTGCGAATTATTGCCGGGCTTGAAACGCCGGATAGCGGCGCGGTGCATTTGAATGGGCAAGCGGCGCATTTCCTGCCGCCACAAATGCGCGAACTGGGCGTTGTGTTTCAGGAACATGCCTTGTTTCAGCGCAAAACAGTTGAACAAAACATTTCTTTCGGATTGGAAACGCGCAAGGTTCGAAAACCGGACGCGCTGGAAACTGTGGAGGAAATGCTGGGTTTGATTGGCTTGCGTGACCATAGAAACAAATACCCTGCGCAGCTTTCCGGGGGGCAACGACAACGTGTGGCGTTGGCACGCGCGCTGGCTTTCAAGCCTGAAGGCATGTTGTTTGACGAACCTTTTAGCGCGCTTGATGCTGTCACGCGGTTGGAGCTGCGGCGTGAAGTCCGCGCATTGCTGCGCAACAGCAACATTCCAGCCATGTTCATTACGCACGATCAGGAAGAAGCGCTGGAACTGGCTGATCGAATCATCGTGCTCAATCGCGGGCGAATCGAACAGATTGGCACGCCTTTCGATCTGTACAATCATCCGCAAAACGAATTTGTCGCGACCTTTTTAGGAGCGGCCAACGTGCTGCTGGGGCGATGGATGGAAGGCAAAGTGGCATTGGGCCGTATCAAACTGCGAGCGACACCCGACGCTCCGCCGCTGTTTGAACGGCAACTGGTGAAAGTGATCTTTCGACCGGAAGACGTCGTGATTAACTTTCAACCTCAACTGCTGGACACGCCTTACGTTTTAGGACGCGCAGTTGTCGAAGACGTTTCTTACATCGGTCACAGCGAACGCCTGGTCGTGCGCTTGATGCTCTGGGCTCCACAACTTGGTGAATTCGGGACCAGTTCCTCTCAACTGGCGCTGGTGGATGATTCTTACGGCGAAGGGTTTCCACTGGTCATCACTCGCAATAAGTGGGACGCCACTGAAATGGAACTATCCAACGGAGATGCCGTTGTGGTGGGATTGAAAGGGTATCGCTTGTTGCCCCACTACCCTTTGCTCAGTGAATCGGGAGCCAAAGTGTTCGCCAAATGATTTCTTGCTGCCATCTTTTCTGACCACACGGCAAAACCTCTGACCACACGGCAAAACCTAAAAAAGTTAAGAAATGCGGTTGACGGTCTGCCGTTTCGCGGAGTATAAACTCCCAGTCATTCACTAGGAGTTAGGCAATGAATGTTTCCACCAAAAGCGAATACGGCTTGCGGGCGCTAATTTATTTGGCCAGCCACAGCGAGCGCGGAGCTGTCCCGGCGCGGGAAATCGCCGAGAAGTGGAACGTTCCCGTCAAATACCTGGAACAAATTCTCAAAACTCTAAAAGAATCCGGACTGGTCGTCAGTCAAATGGGACTGAACGGAGGCTATCGCCTGACTCGTCCGGCAACGTTGATCACCGCTGGCGAAGTCATTCGCACACTGGACGGGCGGCTTTCGCCGATGGGTTGCGTCAGCCCTTATGATTACGAGCCCTGTGAATTCGAAACCGGTTGCGGGTTGAAAACCCTATGGGCCAGGGCGCGCGCCGCACTGGTCGGCGTTCTCGATCAAACCACCATTGCAGACTTGTGTACCCCGGCTAACCACCAACTGGAATCCAACGTGGTTAGCCTGAAATCTTCCTCCAAACGATAAATTCCCCAGAAAATTCGTATTTGACCCGTTACGGCACCCCTACGTCCAAGTCTAAGTCCTATTCAATCAGTAGGAGTTCAGGCAAAAACTGGAGTTGATGGATAAGAAGTTGCACAACTGGAATCGCAGGTATCTTTCAGCAGGCGGGCTGATCGTTTGCATGAGTTTGCTGCTGGCGGGATGCAGCAGCGCTGGCGCGGACGGCAAGCGCGTGACGCTAATATTGGGCGCTTACACAACGCCGCGCGAAGCTTATAGCAAGGCGATTTTGCCCGAGTTTCAGAAATACTGGCGGCAAAAGACCGGGCAGCAAGTCGAATTCCAGGAATCGTACCAAGGCAGCGGCGCGCAATCGCGCGCCATCATCAGCGGCTTTGAAGCCGATGTGGCCGCGCTTTCGTTGGAAGGCGACATCGCACGCATCGCGCAGGCGGGTTTGATCCGGCACGATTGGAAAGCCAAACAGTTTGGCGGAATCGTTTCGACTTCGGTTGTGGTCATCGCCGTCAGGCCGGGCAATCCGGCAGGGATTCGTGACTGGGCGGATTTGACCAAACCCGGACTCAAGCTTCTAACACCCGATCCGAAAACTTCTGGAGGCGCGCAATGGAACATTGCTGCGATTTACGGCGCTGCGTTGCGCGGGCAGGCAAGTGCATCGAAAGACGGCCCGGAGGCGGCGAAAGAGTTTCTCCAGCGCGTGCTTGCCAATGTTTCGATCATGGATAAGGGCGCACGCGAATCCATCACCAATTTTGAAAAAGGCGTAGGCGATGCGGCCATCACCTACGAAAACGAGGTGCTGGTCGGACGGCAAGCCGGTCGCGAATACGATTACATCATTCCACGCTCGACTATTTTGATCGAAAACCCTGTGGCCTTGGTGGACACCTACGTGGACAAACACGGTGTGCGCCCGGTGGCTGAAGCCTTTGTCAATTTCTTGTGGACAAAAGAAGCGCAGCGCGTGTTCGCCAAATACGGACTGCGCCCGGTGGAGCCGGAAGCTGCGATAGAAGTTGCCCCACAATATCCAGCGGTCACGGACCTTTGGAAAATTGATTATCTTGGCGGTTGGCAACAAGTAATGGCGAAGCTGTTTGGCCCGTCTGGCGCTTACACACGCAGTTTCGAGGAATTGCACGCAACGCCATGAACACGACTCCGGCACAATTTCCGCAGCAAGCGCAGGCGATTTCCTTTGCCGCTCCTCGTCCGTGGGGCAAATGGGGTTTGCGCGCGATGGCGGCGGTTTACCTGGGCGTGATGATTGTGTTGCCGCTTACGGCGCTGCTTGAGCACGGATTACGCGATGGGGTGAGAGTGCTGTGGCGCGACTTGGCCAGCCCGATTGCCTTTGCGGCGCTGCGGCTGACGCTGCTGACGGCGATGGTGATGACGGTGATCAACGCCGTGATGGGAACGCTGACGGCTTACGTGTTGGTGCGGTACCGGTTCTTTGGCAATTCGCTGTTAAACAGCCTGATTGATTTGCCCTTCGCCATTCCGACGCTTGTAACAGGCGTGATGCTGGTTGTGCTGTATGGCCCTCAGCAGGTGATGGGCGCGTGGCTGGAAGCGCACGGCATTCAGGTCATTTTTGCGCAGCCGGGCATTGTGCTGGCGCTGCTATTTGTCACGTATCCTTTCGTCATTCGCACGGTGCAGCCTGTGCTGATGGAAATTGACCAGGCGCAGGAAGAAGCCGCCTGGACGCTGGGCGCTTCGCCTTGGCGCACATTTCGCGAAATCATCCTGCCGGCGATTCGGCCTGCGGTGCTGACCGGAGCGCTGCTCAGTTTCGCGCGGGCGCTGGGCGAATTCGGTTCCATCGTGATTGTTGCGGGCAACATCCCGCGCAGCACGCTGACCGCGCCGGTGTACATTTTCGGGCAGATTGAATCGCAGAATCAGCGCGGGGCCAGCGCAATGTCGCTGTTGCTGCTGGCGCTTTCCTTCACGTTGATGATGTTTGTGGACTGGATGCAGGAACGACAAGGAGAAAGCCATGGCGCAGCTTGACGCTGGCGACAAAAGGCAAGCCGCTGCCCATTCGCGCTCCCTGGTAAAACGACCGAAAGGCGCTGAATGGTTGCTGGTCGCGATTGTGGTTGGCTATGCGGCGCTGTTGCTGGGCGGACCGCTGCTGGCGATTGCCTGGGGCGCTATTTCTTCAGGCGTCGGCGCCATGATTCAGGCGCTCAGTTCCCGCGAAGCCTTGAACGCGCTTTACCTGACGCTGCTGCTGGCGGTGACGGCGACAGTTGTGAATACGATCTTCGGCGTGTGCATTTCGCTGGTGCTGGCGCGGGATGATTTCAAAGGACGGCGCATTCTGAATGGGCTGATTGATCTGCCGTTTGCCGTTTCGCCCGTGATTGCCGGTTTTATGCTGATATTACTCTTTGGACGCAACGGCTGGTTCACCAGTGTCATTGATGCGCTGAACATTCGTGTGGTGTTTGCATTGCCGGGAATGTTGGTGGCGACGATTTTTGTTTCGCTGCCGTTCGTTGTTCGCGAAGCCGTTCCGGTGCTGCGGCATCTGGGCACGGAACAGGAAAACGCTGCGTATACGATGGGCGCAGGTCCGTGGCGAACGTTCTGGCAGATCACGCTGCCCAACCTGCGCTGGGCATTGCTTTACGGTGTATCACTGACTTTTGCCCGCGCATTGGGCGAATTCGGCGCAGTGCTGGTGGTTGGCGGCGGCGTGACGAAGCTGACGGAAACTTCGACGCTGTTCATTTACCGTTCGCTGGACGACCGCAACGAAGTTGGCGCGTATGCGATGGCGCTGTTATTGGCCACAATTTCTTTTAGCGTGTTGTTGGGAATGGAGCATTTCAAAAAAGGATCACGGGAAACTCAATGACGATAAAAACAACGCACGGCAATTTTTACGGGAACGCGCAATCCGGGCGGCTCACTGTCGGATACCAATGTTGTTGCCGTATGTGCCTAGTCTGTTGCCATCCGGGTGACCCGGAGACTGATCTGAGGGAATGAGGGCCGATTTGCAGGCTTTTCACACGAAACCCGCTGTCAGGCTCCACGCCAACAGCGGGTTTTGTCGTTTTTACAGTCACAAAGGCGGCGTCGCCAAATGGGAAGGCAGAGGTTTGCAAGACCTTTATACGCGGGTTCGATTCCCGTCGCCGCCTCCAAACAAGCAGTACAGAGAGCGGTAGCAATCTAGTCATCTCGTGACGGGGATCCGTTGAAGTTGCCAGGTCGCTACTGCTCCCTGTACCGCACCGATTTACCTCGTAGCTGATGTTTAGTTGATGGACTGACTGGAAGCGGTGAGTCCGCCGCTTGCCAAAACAGGCTGAAAGACTCACCGCATTTTTTGATGTTCTTCGCGCATCAGTTGCGAATCTGGCGGCGTAGCTGAGCGGCTAAGCAAAGGTCTGCAAAACCTTTCCACGCTGGTTCGAATCCAGCCGTCGCCTTTGACAATCACAGAGCCTGCACGAACGAGGCAGGCCAGATTCACAGTTATATCAACAACCCTTTGGGAGACCCAACATGCAGAAAAAAAATTTTCATTGGATTGCTTCCGGCGCGCTCGCGCTGATGCTGTCGGTCATTGCCAACGCGCAAACTGCAACCGCCACGCTCAAAGGCAGCGTGACGGATGCTGGCGGCAGCGCTCTGTCAGGCACGGTTGTGACATTAACCAACACAGCCAACGGATTGAAGAAGACGTTCACAACAGATGCAGGCGGCCAGTTCACGTTCACCTTCATCGAACCGGGGTTTTACGCCGTCGAAGCACAAGCCACCGGATTCAAAGGTTACCGCCAGCCGCGCCTGCAACTGGAAGTCGGCCAGTCTGCAGAGCTCAACATCACGCTTTCGCCGGGCGACGTGCAGGTAACCGTCAACATTGTGGCGACCGAACCCACCGGCCTGGAAACCGCCACCAGCACGCTGGGCGGCGTGGTCGGACGCGCACGCGTGGATGTGTTGCCGCTGAATGGTCGCAACGTCTTTCAACTGGCACAACTGGAAATCGGCGTGACCAGTGCGCCGGGTTCACGCGGCGCGAATCCAGACCTGACGGCTTCAGGCGAAGTTTCGATCAACGGCGGACGCACGCTGAACACTGAGGCATTGGTGGATGGTATCCCATTGGCGAACAAAGGTGACAACCGCATCTCGCTGCGGCCTTCGCCGGACGCCGTGCAGGAATTTCAGATCGTGACCAATTCCTTCCCGGCGGAATATGGCCGCACGGGCGGCGGCGCGCTGAATTTTTCGACGCGCTCTGGCGGAACGGAATTGCGCGGGACGCTGTTTGAATACCTGCGCAACGACGCGCTGGATGCGCGCAGCTTTTTCGTCAATGCCAATCCGAACGGCGTCAAAGAAAAACTTCGGTTCAATCAGTTTGGCGGCAATCTTGGCGGGCCGGTGTTCCTGCCCAGTTTTGGCCCAAGCTTTAGTAAAGATGGCAAATGGTTCAGCAAGCAGAGCAAGCTGTTTTTCTTTTTTAACTACGAAGGGTTGCGCATTTCGCAAACGCGCCAGCAGGCTTCGACGGTGCCGACGGAAAAAATGCGCAACGGAGATTTTTCGGAATTACTGGGCGCGCAGATTCCCGGCGTCACCGTCGTGGATACGCGGGGCAATTTGATTCCGGCGCGCATCGGGCAAATTTACGTGCCGGGAACCGTCATCGCCGCCGGGCAGCCGGGCGCGGGTTCGCGCGTGGCGTTTGCCGACAACATCATTCCCACCGCGCAAATCAACGCCGTTGGTAAAGCGGCGGTGGGATATTACCCATTGCCAAATGCCGCCGGAATCCGTAACGCCAATAGCCTAGGCTTCAGCAACAATTACGTCGCAAACACCTTGGCGACGACTGACAACCACCAGTTCACGGCGCGCATTGATTACCATTTGTCGGCGACGCAGCAGTTTTTCGGGCGCGTCATCAAAGACCACAACACGCTCTACAACTCCGGCCCATTTCCGACCAGCATTGCTTCGCCGATTCAGAATCCGAAGCAGACTTCAGTGCCGGGAACGTGGGTGGCCAATTACGTCCACACGCTGTCGCCGCGTTTGGTGCTGCACCTAAACGCCGGGTTTACGCGATTCAATAACGACGCAACGCATTTTTCGCGCGGCTTTGATGTGACTTCCCTCGGCTTGCCCGCCTATGTCGCGAGCGCCTCGGACGATACGAAAGTCTTTCCGACTTTCAATCCGAATGGCTACACCTCGCTGGGGCCGCCGCGCAATTTCGGCTTTTACCACAACAATCAGGACGTCTTCAGTTTGAATCAGGATGTGAGCTTGTTGCGCGGCAGTCATTCATTTAAGTTTGGCGCGAACGAGCGTGTCTATCGAATGTACAACTATCGCCCGGACGATCCGGCGGGCAATTTCAGCTTCGCGCGCAACTTCACGCAGCGCGTTCCAACCGAAGCGACACCGCAAACAGGGGATGCCATTGCTGCGCTGCTCTTGGGCAATCCGGCTTCAGGACGGCTGGCCATCGCGCCGCAGCCTGCGCTGCAAAGCAAGTATTACGCGGCGTTTGTGCAGGACGATTGGAAGGTCAACCAGCGCCTGACCTTGAACCTAGGGCTGCGCTGGGAATTTGAGACCGGCAACACAGATCGTTTTGACCGCCTGCTGAACTTCGATCCGCAGGCGCAATTTCCCATTAGTCAAATCAACGTAGCGTTTCCAGACTCCACCGGCCTGGGAACACAAAACATTTCGCTGCGCGGCGTGGTGAAGCCGGTTGGACGCGGCGGCGTCGAGGAGCGCGAAAATTACGATCACGACTTCAACAACTTCGGTCCGCGTATCGGGCTGGCGTACAAACTGAACGAAAAGACTGTGATTCGCGCGGGCGGCGCAATCTTTTATGCGCCGTTGGGTGGAGGCGGGTTCAACATTGTGACGGCGGCGATGGACGGATTGGCGGAAACGCCGTTCATCGCTTCGCTCAACAACGGCATCAGCCCGACGCCGGGCAGCAGCCTCGGCAATCCATTTCCGGCTGGGATCGTGCAGCCGGTTGACGCTTACCAAGGCCCGCTAACTGGCTTCGGACAGCAATCCGTGCCCGTCCGCTTGCGCAGCATTCGCCAGCCGAAGTTGGGGCAGTGGAATCTGAACGTGCAGCGCGAATTGCCGGGCGGCATCACGTTTGAAGCGGCCTACGCGGGTGCGACCGGCATTGGCTTGCTCAGCGGCGCAACCGACATCAACCAGCTTTCGCCCGAAGCGATTGCCATCGCTAACCGCATCGTCAACGGCGCGCCGCTGGGAAATCTGGCTGTGCCGAATCCGTTCTTGAATTTGCCTGCCGACCAACGTCCGGCGGCGAGTTCGATTCTGGGGCGCTCGACAGTGACGGTGGCGCAATTGCTGCGGCCTTACCCGCAATTCGGCAACGTGGTTTCCTACAGTCAGAACGAATCGCATTCCAGCTACCATTCGCTGCAATTGACGGCGTCGCGCCGCGCGGGGAATGGGCTGACCTTCAGCGCGGCGTATTCATTTGCGAAGTCCATTGACGATCTGACTTCGATGTCGCTGAACAATCAAACGATTCAGATTCAGTATTATCAGGATTACCACAACCGGCGCGCTGACAAATCGCTGTCGAATTTCGATGTCACGCATCGCTTTATCGGCGATGTCACCTGGGAGCTGCCGTTCGGCAGCAATCGCCGGTTTGTCCGTGAAGGCGTGCTTTCCAAAATCATCGGCGGCTTTTCGGCCAATGCCATTGCTCAGGCGCAAAGCGGATTCCCGATTTCCATCGCCACGACCAATGCTTCGTTGCAGGGGCTGGCGTTCAACAGCTTGCGTCCGAACATTATTGGCGATGTGAATAGTTCGGCGAGTACAAAAGTAGACCGCCTGCGGCAGTACTTCAACACACTGGCCTTCGCGCAGCCGACGCCCTACAGCTTCGGTAACGCGCCGCGCACGCTGCCGAACTTGCGCGGGCCGGGATACTTCACCACGAACCTGTCCCTGCAACGTGATTTCCGGTTTTCGGAAACCGCCAAACTGCAAATCCGCGCCGAAGCTTTCAACATCTTCAACCGCGCGAATTTTCAAACGCCGGGCACGGCCTTTGGCGCAGCAAATTTCGGTATCATCAACAGCACGGAAGACCCGCGGCAGATTCAATTCGCGGCCAGATTTTATTTTTAAGGTGAAAGCTGACGAAGTTCTGAATAAATCTTTCCTGCGAGGGCAAGGTTCTATAGCGCATATTCTTATCGCGGGAATAAGGATCAAACACGCGGCGGGTACGAATTGCCCAAAGGCAGCACGCCCACAGCGGCAAACTGAAATGAGCGCATCGTCAGCTATTTTTTACGCTTACTTGAAGGGCTGATGCGGTTGCCGCTTGTGTCTCAAGGTTTTCCCTCTTTCGCCACAGAAGTTCGATTGGAAGCCTCTGCCTTTTCTACTGTTGCGCGCTCAGGCTGTGCTATGGGCGCGGAAAAAGACGCATTCAAAATTTGAAGCACTTTTGCTACGGGATCCGCGGTTGCCGCTGAGGAGGAAACAGCCGGATTTGGTGAATTGCTGACCGGCAGCAGTGCTGCTGCAGGCGGCTGCGCTTCCGTGTTGGCCGTCAACCGAGTCAACCGAGCTTCATTCCGCCCTGAGATCATCCCTGGCGACAGCACAGACTGTTGCGCGATAGTACGTCGCTCTTGTTCCTCTTCCGCTTGCGCGCGAAACACGACGTCTTCGACGCTTTGCGTCATCCCTGCCTGCTGTGTTCCGGACAACCGCGCCAGATAATCTTCAGGCTTGAGCTCAGCGGAGCGAATGATGTGCGGCGTAACAGTGATGACAATGTCGCTTTGGCTGCTGGTTTGTTTGGGCGTGGTAAATAACCGTCCAAGAATCGGCACCATCCCGATGACAGGAATGGTTGCGCGGCTGTCGCCTTTGTTGTCCTGTTTCACGCCTGCCACCACCGCCGTCACGCCATCCTGCACACGCGAAATGGTGGTCAGCGATCGTTTGGTAAATGTAGGAGTCAACGAAGAATCTGTACCGGTTGCTTCCACGTTGCTGGATTCCAGCTTCATCTTCACCTGAACGTAGCCTTCGTTGGTGATGGTCGGCGTGATGTCAATCACCAAACCGACGTCCTTATATTGAATGTTGTCCACTGTGCCGGTGGTGTTTGCTTGCGTTGTCGTGCCGTTGGCCGTGTAACCGGCCAGATAACTGGTGCCCAATCGAACCGGAACACTACGTCCAACCACAGTCTGATTCTGTTCACCGTCCAAAGCGTGAATTTGCGTGTTGGCCAGTAACTTGGAATTGCCTTTGGTTTGCAACAGGCTCAGGCTCGACGGCGGCAACCCGATGATCGTGCCGACTCCACCACCGATGCCGAACAAATTTCCGGCAATTGCCGAAATGCCCGCGCGTCCCAGGCCTCCTAAATCACTTAGCGAACCAGACGTGCCAGTAACGACGGTCACCGGGTTGCCGCTGGAATCGTAGGTCGTTTTGGTTGTTGTTTGGCCACTGGTCGCCAACTGATTGCCAAGTTCCAGCGATGTGGAGTTCGAAACCTCATAAATGCCCACGTCAATCACAACTTCCGCGCGATTTTTGTCCAGGCTGTCAATCAGTGATTGGGCAACAGCAAGTTCGGAAGGTGTGGCGCGAATGACCAGCGCATTGAGTTGTTTGCTCACTTGCACCTGCCGCTGCGCGCCCAGGTTCGCCTGCACAATGGTGCGCATCTCGTTCAGGTCTGCATTGCTCAGATAAAAGGTCTTGACCAGCAGCCGCTCCAATCGTTGGCGATTCGGCGCGTTGTCGGCGTAAACAATCAACGTGCGCCGATCTGCCTGCTCAAAGATCAGTTTGTTTTGCAGCATCAGGATGTCCAGCGCCTTGGCCAGGGTAATCTCATTCAGCGAGATTGAAAATTTGTTGGTATCTTTGACCGATTCATCAAAAACAAGATTCAGATTCAGCAAACGCGCCATGCTGTCCAGGACCAGCTTCAGGCTTGTCCCTTCCTTGTATTCGATCTTCTGCATTACTTCGCTTCGATTGGGCCGCGTGGGCGTGCGAATCTCGTTGCTGGTCGGTATCAGATTTCCAGTGCGGGGATTGTAGCTTGTGGCCTCTGTTCCGCTTACCTGCGCTTTCTGTTGTTCCAGCATGCGAACCATTTTCACGCGCATGGACTCATTGGTTGGATCGAAATTGGCGGCACGCGCATATGCGCTGTAAGCGCCTGCATAATCCATTTTGACTGCCAGCGCATCCCCGCGCGCAGCAAACATCAATGACGCCATTTGCATCGAACGCAGCAATCGCAACTTATATTCCGCGTTGTCCGATTCATCAACCACGGCTAGCGCGTATCGCTCTGCCGCCAAATCCCACTGTTCGGCGCTTTCGTACTTGTTGCCTTCCTTGAAATGCTTCTTGCCTGCTTTGCCAATCGCATATGCTGTGCTGGGCATGCTCAGACAGGTCGAAAGAAAGAGCGCAAAGATCGCGCGCGTAGAAGAATATTTTTTCATGGCCACCTCTGGTAAAAATCCATGCCAAGCGAAGGGTAAAGCTCCGCCCTGCCCTGTAATTCGAGCCGTTTGGCGCAAATGTGATTGCGGGGTGATTGTGTTCGCCGAAGGGTGGCGAGGGTTGAGTCGCAGTCCGAGCTTCCTGATTGGCGCAGGTCATTCGGCAGCCAAATACGTAAAAGACCATTCGACGGGTGATGAACAGCTTACGAATTCATCGCCAACACGCTCTACCTGGAATTTAGTTCCGCTCTTTCAGAGCCTGTTTTTTGCGAAGCGGGTTCCGGATTTGCACGCTTACAACCTGACTACTTGAGAATGCATGAATCCGTTGACGAAGATGCTCAAAGCAACAAAAAGACTTTGTAAGCAATGTAAATTCGCGTCGAGATGAGCCGAAGACTAAGTTGCCGGTAATCCGCAAGTAACCGAATGCCGCGGCGAAGCGCGACTGTAAAGAATGTAAATTCTGCGAAAACGAAATGAATTGCTGCAAACATTCCCGCTATAATCCGCGCAATGAAGCTCCATAAATCCATCCTGAAGCTGTTATCCAGCAGCCAGTTCATCGTGGCGGCGGCGATGCTGTTGTTGCTGCCGTTACTTGCCGCACTACAATACAGATGGTTGGGTCAATTAAGCGTCAATGAGCGCGAACAGCGAAGAGCGCATCTGCGAACATTGGCAACAAGCTTTGGTCAGGATTTCGATCGGGAAATTACGCGAACGTATGCATCGTTTCTGCCCTTTGGCGAAGCGGAAGGAAGCGACTGGCTGAATACGTATTCGCTAAACTATGTCCGTTGGAACAAATCGGCTGCTTACCCAGGCCTGATCAAGAATGTATTCGTCGCTCTCACTGATGAACACCAGCAGTTGCAACCACATGTGCTCAATCACGAAAGCCGATTGTTTGAAGCCTGCGACTGGCCGCCGCAGATGACGGCGCTACGGGATCAATTACAAGACCTGGCTCGGCGAGAAGCGCGCAGGCCAGAGCCACTTCTACCCACGGCTTCGCCGTCACCAGACAGACCCGACAATTTTAGGCGGTTTCCGTCCCCGTTTGCAGAAGAGCCTTTGGCAATGGTGTTGCCCATACTGGAGCCTGGGCGCGTTCGAAGCGATGGGAGCTTTACGCCGCCTCATATTGCGGGCATTGCCATCATCGAACTCGACATACCATATATTCAACAGGAAATTCTGCCAGCGCTGGCCAAACGGCATTTTGTTGCTGAAGATGACAGCAGTTACGATCTGGCTGTTGTCAGTCACGGCAATCAGCGAATCATCTATAACTCAGGCGCGCAATTCGGCCACGTTTCATCATCACTAGCCGCTGTTTCCAACGCCGATGCTGACGCATCGCTTTTCACCTTGCGACCGGATGAGTTTCGCGATTTGGTGAGAAACAATTTTCGGCGCGGAGAAATGCGTGCCAGGATAAATCCTGGTTTTCGTTCAGGCTCCGCCGCGCCAATGGTTTTTGGCGCCCGCGAATGGATGGGGCGAGAGCAATCCGGCCTGTGGCAAATGTACATTCGGCACCGCGCCGGATCATTGGAAGTTGCCGTGGCCAGTGTGCGCCGCCGCAATCTGCTAATCAGTTTTGGCATTCTGGCGCTGCTGGCAGCCAGCGTTGCGCTGACGATGATTTCTTCCCGGCGCGCGCATCGGCTGGCCCAACAGCAGATGGATTTTGTCGCTGGCATTTCGCACGAACTTCGCACGCCACTGGCGGTCATTGAATCGGCTGCTTTCAACTTGGACAAAGGCGTCGTCAAAGATCCGACGCAGATCAAAAATTACGGCACGCTGATTCGCAAAGAAACTGGCCGATTGACTGAGATGATAGAACAGGTGCTGGAATTTGCCGGAGTGCAATCCGGACGGCAGCGATATGATTTGCTGCCGGTTAGCTTGAACGGTGTGATCGAAGAAGTGCTGGCGGCTTCGCATCCGCTGCTGTCCGAAGGCGACTTCCAGGTCGAAACAAATATTGCGCCAGACCTTCCTGTGGTAATGGCGGATGCGCCAGCGATTGCGCGCGCAATTCAAAACCTGTTGAATAATGCGATGAAATACAGCGGTGAATCCCGGTGGATCGGCTTGGCGGCGGAAACTATTTCATCCGGCAGCAGCCAGTTCCTGCAAATTACCGTTAAAGATCATGGCCTGGGCATTCCCGATGAAGAGTTGCCTCATGTGTTTGAGCCATTCTATCGCGGCAGTGAAGCGCGCTCGGCGCAGATTCGAGGAAACGGTTTGGGGTTAAGCCTGGTCAAAAACATTATTGAAGCCCACGGCGGTCACCTCCACGCGAAAACCAAGCTCGGCACAGGCAGTTCGTTCGTGTTCCGGCTGCCTGTTCTAAATCGGCTTGGCGATCTGAAAGCAACCGCAGAAATTGAACTGCAAACCGGTTTGCCGAACGCGCAAAGCTAATCCTCCTGAAATTGATCCGTTATGAACAAACGCATTTTGTTGGTCGAAGACGAGCCGGGGTTAGTTTTGACCCTGAGCGATTATTTGCGTAGCGAGAATTACGTGATTGAATCTGCCACCAATGGCGAAACCGGTTTGCAACTTGCGTCTGAAGACACTTTTGACTTGTTGATTCTGGATGTGATGTTGCCGCGCAAAAACGGCTTTGATCTATTGCGCGACCTGCGCCAGCAAAACATCCTCACGCCTGCCATTATGCTGACTGCGCGCGGCCAGGTGGTGGACAGGATTCTCGGCTTGAAGCTGGGCGCAGATGATTACCTGACCAAACCATTTGATATGGGTGAATTGCTGGCTCGCATAGAAGCGATCTTGCGGCGCGTCCCGACCAGGGAACAGGCCTCTTCGCCGGATGTGTATGTTTTTGGTGATGTGCGCGTGGATTTTCGCCGCGCTGAAGTGACACGCGCCGGGCAACCGATTGAGCTTGCCGCGCGCGAATATCAATTACTTCGTCATTTCATTGCCAACCGCGAAACGGTGCTTTCACGGGATGAATTGCTGAATGGTGTTTGGGGCTACGATTCCCTTCCCATCACACGCACTGTTGATGTTCATGTTGGCTTGCTTCGCCAGAAACTTGAAATGAATCCTCGCCATCCGGAATTTTTTCTGACGGTTCACGGACTTGGCTACAAGTTTATTGGATGATCTATTCGTTTAATTTTACATCCCTTACAAACTCTTTTCGTAAGCTTTACGTTTGCCTGCAAAATCCCGCGCACGAACCTTCACCAACGCCGTTCAACAATCATTACAACAACAAACGATTCATAAAATCATAGATTGACATGCTGGTTTGGAAACAAGGCTTGGCGATGAAAATTGACCCTCAATTATCAAGTTCGGAAGGAGAGTTCGATGCAATTCAGCATTTCTGGAATACTTCAAAAACATGAGCAAGATTTGTTCGGATTACCATCCCGTCAGATTCCCCGATCATTTCGACGAAACATCAAAGCACTCATTTCTAACCCGCTGACTTTCGTAATTCTGGTGTGGGCGATAATGTTTTTCCTCGCCAGCCTTTATTTTGTTTACGCACAAGAAAAAGGAAATCCGACGGTTAGCAATTCTCCCGCCTCTCAAAAGGCCATCGCGGGAGAAGACAAGCCGAACGAATAGGCGTTGAATCGCAAGGTGGCTTGACAATGAGCGACGTTCTGTTGATTCACGATGCTTACGGGAATCTTGAAGCCTCTTCTCCGCTTGCCGAACAACTTCAGTACGCCGGATTCAGGGTGGAGCTTTGTGTTGACGCAGAGCAGGGCTTGATGCGCGCACTGGCGGGCGAACAAGCCTTGACCATCATCGCCATTGCTTCGCCTGTCAGGAGCGGCCTGGAAGTGTTGCGGCAAATTCGCCAGCGTTCGTTGCAGCCGATTGTTTTATTAGCCAATGGCAGCAGTAGCGGTGCGGAACGAGTTCTGGCCTTGGAACTCGGCGCGGATGATTATTTGGAACAGCCCTGTTTATTCGAAGAACTGACTGCCCGGCTCCGCGCCATTTTGCGGCGCAGCAGCACTGGCATCAGCACCTTTGGCCATTTGCTGAAGGTCAATAACCTGGAATTGGACAAACTGAAACGAATAATTCGGCAGGACGGCGAAGAAATCACGCTGACCAATTCCGAATTCGATCTGCTGGAATTGTTGATGAAACGGGCTGGACAGCCCGTTTCTCGCGAAGAGGTTGCGCAAACGATTTTCGGGCGGCAACTGAATTTGAACGACCGCAGCATTGATGTACACGTCAGCAATCTGCGGAAAAAACTTGGCGCTGGGCGCATCAAAGCAATTCGCGGCGTCGGCTATTCATTCACGATTTCCTAATTGAAAGCAGTACTCCCTATGGAACAATTTTCCCTAAAGCAATCGGAATCCTCTTTTTTTATTGGCCCCACGCGTGGCTATACAACGCCACATTACGACGATGATCTCGCTGTTTCCGCTTCGGCCGGCTGTGAGACATCGTTTACAGAATTACTGACGCGCCACAGACGTATGGTGATCCAGGTTATCCGTCGTTACTTCGATCGCCCGGACGAAATCGAGGACCTGGCGCAAATCACGTTTATCGAAGCCTGGGTTGCAATCAATTCTTATCGTGGACGCGGCCCGCATTCTTTTGCGTCCTGGCTGGCCAGAATCGCCGTCACATCCTGTTTCGATGAATTGCGGCGAAGACGCAGACGACGCGAAGATGTCATCAGCCAGTTAGGCGAAAAGGACGGAGAATCTTCTTTTGAAGGATTAACGGCGCACTTTGTAAGCGACCGCATTGAACATAGCGCCATCAATCGCAACCTTGCCGGCAAATTGATGATGCTGTTGGAGCCAGACGACCGGCTGGCATTTCTCATGCTGAAAGCCGAAGACTTTTCCATTGCCGAAATCGCTCGTGTGATCGGCTGGTCCGAAACCAAGGTGAAAATGCGGATTCACCGCGCCAAATCTATCTTGCAACGCAAGGTAAAACGGCTGACTTAACCCCGGGTACGCATCGCCTCCGGCGTGCGGGCATGGCGAAAGACCCGGTGGAATCCACCAAGCGCTCCTGAGCACGCCCGCACGCTGGAAGCGATGCGCACCGAACGTCAGCGCAAATTCCTGTTTGGCGTCGAACCCCACCCTGCGGTTCTTTCTCGCAACGGCTTTAACCTTCGCGCTCGATCCCCAGACAATTCTTCTTCGATCACACTTTCCTGAAACTCAATTGTTGCGCCAGTCTGGCTGCTGAAGGGTTCACTATTGACAGTTGCTTGAATAATAACGTCCTTCTTTTTTCCAGCAATGTTTTCCGCTAAATCTGCGGTCAAAGGAATTTCAATCCGATCTACGCCTGGCAGGCCCGGTTCCGGGCCTGCATAACTGGGAATCAAATCGGTGCCATCGAATGTCGCTTTCACGCCGGAGGCAAATCGCCAACCGGTTCCCGTCAACACCAGAATTCGTTTTTCGCCTTCCTTGCTGACCGCGCAGGGCGGCGCAGAATACTCGATTGCACCGCTTGCCAAAATCATTCCACAGCGAGCCGTCACGCTGCCGTCGCCATCTTCCGTGACAGTGAATAGTCCTGGCGCAGCATCCTTCACGGGTTGGCGCGTATTGAATGTTTTTCCGCCAGCAAATACCTGCACCAACACAACGTCATTGGCTTCAATGTTTGTGGGCACAATGAAACGGATTTCCTCTGGCGCAACGCGCAAGATGCGTGCATCAATTCCAGCAACCTTAATCTTCACTCCACCCAGTTCAAACGGCGGATCGGTGCGCGAAGCCTCAATGGTTTGTTCGCTGAATACATCGCTTTCATCGTCATCGTTTTGCACCAGCGCGTAAGCAATCGAACCGCGCGCGACGGGGCCGCTTTCCTGACTGGCGCCATTGATAATGGATAAATCCTGCTGGAAGCCAGCGAAATCTGTAGTGACGTCTTCCTGGCTGGTGACAGATTCGGAATTGCTGGTCAGCAAAACCATCGTTTCGACGTTGACGCGGTTTGCCAGGTTTTCGTCAAGCGAAAGAATGATTTGGTCTAGTCCCAGGTGTTCCCTGCCATCTTCGTCCACATAGGGTCCAGAAGAACCAGGCGTGACCTCCACCTCATCTTCTTCCGTATCGTTGATCTTAAACCGAAAGCGAACCCGAATGTCCGCGCCATATCGCCAGCCCGTTCCATACAATACAAGCGCATTCGTTCCACCCTGGTAGCCGATTGGACACGGAAGCGCGGCATATTCGGTTTCCTTGCCGCTGTCGGATGTTCGCATGCATTTGGCGTTGGCTTGTCCTTTGCCGTCGCTGCGAACTGCGTAAACGCCAGGCGCGGCGTCGCGTATGTCCACCGTTGTCCGGGAAATGACTCCGTTGTTATTAACGATGACCAGCACGTCGTCATCCGCCGCCAGCCCCGTCGGCAACACAAAGTTTACTTGACCGGGCGACACGGAAATCATTCTGCCGGCAATTCCTGATAGCGAATCACCCACTGTGACGCTGACGCCATTCAGCTCATAAGGATAGTTGTCGAAGTCCTGTGATTCGCCGGGCGTGTTTGCCAATTCCGCACCAAATGCCGTGACAATCGAACCCCGCGCCACGGCTGTTCGGTCAAAGCTGGCAGCATTGACGAGTGCTGGTGCGGCTGAATTTTCCCGGATCGCGGGGCGCAACACCGCCTGGAACACTTCCGCCGTGGAATTGAATTGGGCGGCTAGAAGATTTCCGTTGTTTGAAAACGCGATGCTTTGGCCACCATCGCTAATGAAGGGGGCAAACAGAATTAGCCGCTGATCCGCCGTGACGGCGGAAACTTCAGTTTGCGTGACAAGAAGGAATTTCGGATCGTTCGGTGTTGAAGTCGCAATGTCGTAGCGAAGGATTTCGCGACTGTTGTTGAAGTTCCCAGCCGTATCGTTGACGACGGGCAAGTTCAGCTTAGAACTAAAGGCGATCAGCGTCCCTTCACCATTGACGCTGGGGAAATAGTTGTAGTCGCTGAGGTCGCGCTTTCCCACATCCTGTGCAGTGACTTGCGTGAAGCTTTTGGTGTTGGCGTTATACAGAAACACGTCGCGAATGCGTTCGCCGGTTTTGGTTGGAGCCATTCCGCCCGCCGATTCAAACACCAGCAGCGAACCGTCGTCGCTTAAATGTTTGGAAAACCGGCTGAGCACATTGACCGCACCGTCTTCCGGGACTTTGGCCTGCTCTGTGGTATTGGTGACCTGTGTGACCTGATTGATCGGATCACCGACTTTGTAGAGGTAAATTTCGCCGTTCAAATCGGCATTATTGATGGCGGCGCTACCGGTGAAATTGTAGCCGGATAGAAACGCCAGCGTTTTGCCGTCCCCGCTCAAAAACGGATTACTGATGAAGCCCTTCGCTTCAAAATCCTTGATGCCTTCGTCAATGCGTTTGCAAGTGACTTGGGTGTATTTCCTTGCATTCACCTCATATAGATAAATCTGCGCGTTCTTGTCTTCGTTTTGTGCCGAAAATTGCAGCACGCCACGTAGCTTGAACAGGCTCCGCGTTGAGATAAAGGCAATAACCGAACCGTCAAAATTGATGGTCGGCGTGTTGTTGTCAAAGCTGTCTTTCAGGCCGTCGGTTTCGGTAATGCGCTGAATGGTGGCGGCAGTTGCGCTACGCGGCAGCGTCGCCAGATAAATTTCAGCGTTTCCGTCAGCATTGGAAACATCAGTGAGCTGGCCGCTGGTTGAGGCAAACACAATGCGGGTGCCGTCGCCGCTGATGGCAGGAACGGCGTTCAGCGCCGTTGCTTGGCCGGGAGGACATCCGCCCGGGCAGTTTCTGCCGCTCAGTGTATGGCCGCTGCTACCACCTGACGTAGACTGCGAACCTGTTTTCGTAATTTGAATGATCTTTCGCAGGTCCGTGTCATACACAAAGATTTCGTTGTTGCCGTCTTTGTTTTCACCCGTGTAATCGTTCGATGATTCAAAAACAATGCGCTTGCCGTCGTTGCTGGCTCCACGCACGAATGCGCCATTTGAGTTCGCCGTATTGGTGATCGGAATAATCGAAGTCTGCTGCGCCAGCGCCAAACTGGGTATCATCGTGAATAAGGCAAGAAACCATTTCACCGCTCGGTTCATTCGGTAACACTTCCTTTTATTTCAGAATTGCGCGGGAAAAAACGGCACGGGCCGGAAACCACAAAGCTCACAAACCGTGCCGATCAAGCCTCTGCTTCTATATTCCTGATAAGCGTCGCAACTTCCATTTCGGTTGGTAATGATTTGTCAGGAATTGCTTACAATTCTTAACAAACCTCTGCCGCCTTTCAGTCGCCTTTCTCACCAGAACCAAGTTTCGATGTATTCAAGCCCTGCTCTAAGCGTGGGCTACCAACTCAACCCCAAGTGCGTTGAATAAGAGAGGAAAGAGTCATGTATCTTTTTCAGCAGACGAATCCGCCGGGCGGCCTTCGCCGTTTGATTGCAGTGTTCGTCATACTGCTTCTGACCAGCTTGTTTTCTGTCGCCGCAGTGGCGCAAACCGAAACCGGACAAGTTACAGGCAAAGTGACGGATCCATCCGGAAACGCCATCGCAGGCGCGACGATCAACATCAAATCGGTGGAACGCGCCAGCGAACGCAACTCCACTTCTAACAGTGCTGGCATTTACGTGCTGCCGAATCTGCAACCTGGCGCATATGAAATCACCATCACGGCCAAGGGTTTTGCCGTCAGCGGACAGAAGCTGACGGTGACGGTTGGTTCGCGAAACACGCTGAACGTTGGGTTGGAAGTCGCGGCGGCCAATACGCAACCTGATCCAAAAAAGATCCTTGAAGCCGCCGATCTGTCTGTGGACACAACTTCACAGACGCTTTCCACTGTTATCACGCAAAAACAAATTCGGGATTTGCCTTCGCTGACGCGCAATCCGTATGACTTCGTGGCGCTGTCAGGGAATGTTTCTCCTGGCGACCCAACCGGGCGAGGAGCGGGTTTGGCGATCAACGGGCAGCGTGCCGCCAGCATCAACTTTTTGCAGGACGGCGCGGTCAATAACAATCAATTTTCCAGCCAGATCGGGCAGCGCGCGCCGCTGGAATCCGTGCAGGAATTTCGCGTCATTTCCGGCGGGCTGTCTTCGGAATACGGACGCGCTTCGGGCGGCGTGGTCAACGTCGTGACCAAATCGGGCACGAATCAATTTCACGGCACGGGTTTTGGCTTCAATCGCGTTTCGACGCTTTCATCAAACACTTTTGACAACAACGCGAATGGATTGGACAAGGGCGTTTTCACGCGCAATCAGTATGGTTATTCCATTGGCGGCCCGGCAATCAAAGACAAACTGCTGTTTTTCAACAGCAGCGAATGGACGAAAGTTCGTAGTTCAAAGCCAGTCATCAACATTGTTCCGTCATCAGCCCTGATTTCGGCGTCGTCCGAAGCGACGCGGAATTACTTCGGCCAGTTTGGTTTGAGTAATAGTTTGCCTGCCGAAAACGACGACAATGCCAGCAAGCTGTACACAAAAGCGGAAATCGCCAATCTCTTCCCGATCATTCGGGGCGGCGCGTTCGACAAGATCAAATCCGACACAGTCGTTTTCGGGCAGGTAGAAAACCGCATCGCAGCAGATGCCGGCGGCGGTGACCCGCAAAATGCCTTCCAGTCCGTAACGCGGCTGGATTACAACTACAGCAACAAGGAAACGCTTACGCTGCGGTACGGCACTGACCGGCAAACGCTGTTTGACGGAACCAACAGCTCCAGCCCCTACGGCGGATTCAACACCGGCACGCAATTGCAAAACGACAACCTGTCGCTGTCGCTGACGCAGGCGCATTCTTCGCGACTGATTACGCAGACGCGCCTGGCTGTAAATCGGTTGGAATACAACCAACCGCTGGGCAGCGCAGGTTCAGTTCCCGGCTTGTATTTTTTCGCCAACTCAACGCCGACGATTGATGGATATTCCATCGCACTGCCGGGCTATTCGGCCAATCGTAGCGCAGCGATTCCTTTTGGCGGGCCGCAAAATCAGTTTCAAGCCTATCAGGACGGAACTTACCTGCGCGGCAAACACGAAATCCGTTTTGGCGGTTTGTACAGCTACACGCAGGACAATCGCACTTACGGCGCGCTGCAAAACTCGACACAGATTTTGGGTAACACCAACAACTTTGGGCAGGCGCTGGACAATCTGGTGAAAGGTAAACTCTACAGCTTCACTGGCTCGATTGATCCGAACGGCAAATTCCCCGGCGAAGTCATTACGCTACCCGCCGAAGCGCCGAATTTCACGCGTAGCAACCGCTACTGGGAAGGTGCGGCGTACGTCAACGACGCATGGCGCGTGCGCCGCAATGTGACGCTGAACCTGGGTGTGCGGTATGAGTTTTTCAGCACACCGCACAACAAAGACCGGAATCTGGACAGCAACTTCACCTTTGGCACGGGCACGAACCTGTTCCAGCAAATTCGCAACGGCAAAGTCGAATTGGCTTCTAACGGCACCGCCAACGGTTTTTATAAATCTGACACCAACAATTACGCACCGCGCGTAGGATTTGCGTGGGATGTGTTTGGCGATGGCCGGACGAGTTTGCGCGGCGCGTATGGTGTGGCCTTTGATCGCGTGTTCGACAACGTCACCGCCGCGATTCTGCAAAATCCGCCAAATTATGCCGAAGTCTCTTTGGTGGCGGGAACGAACGTCAGTGGCATTGATATCACCGATAGCAACACCGGCCCGTTTGACGAAAGCGGCAAGCTGACGCTGCCGCAAACCAGAATAACGGCGATCAGCCAGAACCTGAAAACGGCGTACGCGCGATTCTGGAACGTTTCGCTTCAACGCGAACTGGCCCGCAACCTGATTGTTTCTGTGGATTATTCCGGCTCCGAAGGCAATGATCTGTACGCGATGTCCAACATCAACCGCATCGGTTCGGGCAATGTCTACCTGGGCGATGCCTGCACGACGGGCAATTGCACGGCGCGGTTGAACAAGCAATACGCCGACATCAATCTTCTGACCAACGATGGGTATTCAACTTACCATGGCGTGACAGTTGGCATTGACAGTCGCAACTTCCTGACGCGCGGCCTAATGTTCAATGCCCGTTACACCTGGGCGACAGCAAAAGACAACATCAGTTCCGCTCTGAGCGAAGGCGCGAACAATTTCAACTTCGGTTTCCTGGACCCGTTCAATCCTGATCTGGACAAGGGCTACGCCGATTACGACATTCGCCACCGCGTAGTGATCAGCGGAGTCTGGGACATTCCCTATACGCCGAATTTTCAGCCTTCGACGATCACGGGCTTGATGTACAAACACCTGTTCAGCGGCGTCAGCTTGTCCGGCATTTTCAGCGCGCAGACCGGCACGCCGTTTAGCGTCTACGATTGTACGAAGTCTGCCAGCAACACCTGCATCCGCGCCATCGGCAGCGCCGATACCACCGGCTCCGACAGCCCCGCGGCGCTGGCGGCGGCGAACCGGTTTTCCTACATTACCCTGACCGGGCTGACACCTGGAAGCTACGTCAATCCCATCACGGGAACTTCGATCTTCGGGCCGTTTCCTTCGGGAATGACAGAGCGTAACAGTTTTCGCGGCCCGGGAAACTGGAATCTGGATATGGCGCTGTACAAAACCTTCCGCGTCAAAGAGTGGGCGACCATTCAACTGCGCGGCGAGGTGTACAACGTCTTCAACCACCCGAATCTGTTCGTGGTGGGCAGCGAAACAGACATCAGCCGATTCGCCTACGCGCCTGCACGGCGTGATGGACGGCGCAACGTTCAGTTTGCGCTGAGAATTATCTTCTGAACACATTTGGAGTGCGACGGTTCTGACGTCGCTTTGGTAGTCGTTCGATAGGCGCGCTTTTCTGTTCGTTAAGACGACAAAGCAGAGGTCTGTCTGGCAGGGCGGCCTGTTCCAAACATTCCTGAGTAATCCGGGCGACTACCAAAGCGACGCCGAAGTCGTCGCACTCCAAAAGGAGTAAGCAATTGAAGCGGTCATTATCTTCTCAAGCAGTATTCGCGGTTCTGATTTGCGCCATTATTTGCTCGTTTCTTTTTTTGACTACGCGCACCGGAAAAGCCAACCGGCTACTCCGGCAGCAACCAGCGCGGCAATTGACGGTAGGAAAGCGAAGCGAGGCGTTTGAAACCAGAAAGCGAGAGATTGACCAGCATATTCGGGATTCACGATTTTTGCTGATGCGGGCGGCGGTGTTCGACCCGTTAGGACAGACGCCTGCCCCAGTTCTTATCGGTCAAAAACAATTGACGGCGACCACGGCGTTGACGGCAGGCAAAACAGTCGCGCAGGACGAAAGCCAAAGCCGGTATTACATCGTCCAATATCGCGGCGCGATTCAATCCGTCTGGGCGGACGAACTGCGCGACAGTGGCGTGGAAATCGCGGGTTATCTAGCTAACAACGCTTACATCGTTAAAGCGCATGCAGCAAAACTTTCGCAAGCGGCAAGCCGGCAAAGCCAGGTGCGTTGGATGGGCGAGTACGGCGCGGGATTGAAAGTCGCCCCTGAGTTGGCTGAGCTGACAAGTGAAAGTTCGTTCGGGGATGGAAG
Source organism: uncultured Heliomicrobium sp. (assembly GCA_964570175.1). Lineage (GTDB taxonomy): Bacteria > Acidobacteriota > Blastocatellia > RBC074 > RBC074 > RBC074. Next base: position 59,904 of record CAZMXG010000004.1, read on the forward strand.
CACAAACGTTGTTCATATTTCCTTTCTGACTTTCAAGGGCGAGCAGGCAGATACCATTCGTGAAACGGTCAATGGATTTGGCTTGGCCAATGAAGTCGTGATCGAAGCGCGCAACGACGAGCGTGTTTGGGGCGTGCTGGCGGTTCGCCGCGAAGAACTAGCGCAAACCGTCGCTGGGCTGGCCGAAATCGAAGCTGTCGAATGGATCGAAGAACGCCGTCCGCACCGATGGCAAAACGACAACGCGGTGCGCGCAGTTCAGACAGGCTTCATTGGTGACACGCCGCTGTACCGGCAAGGGCTGACCGGCGCGGGGCAGGTGTATGGCACGGCGGATTCCGGTCTTGATGCCGATCATTCGCAATTCCGGTTAAGCGGCGATGCCAGCGCGCAAACGCTTTCTTATGCGACTTCGACCGCGACGCTGACCAACGGCTTGCTGCCGTTCCGCATCACCAATCAGAACAACAAAGTGCTGACGTATTACCTGCTCGGCAGCAGCAGCTTCAAGGAACTAAAAGACAATCCAAATGGCGGGCAGACCCTTGACGCCTCTAAACAATCCGGCTCGCGCTTTCTGAACGCCGCGGCGTATGACGACACAGGCGCAAACTATCACGGCACGCTGACGACCAGCGTCGCCGTCGGGCGCAATTACGGCGCAAACGCCAGTGGCTCTGTTCCTGGCATTGCCACACGCTCTACCGGCGACGGCATCGCGCCAGACGCGCGTATCGTGTTTCAAGATGTTGGCCATCCCAACGGCCAATTGCCGGGCGTGGACTTCGTCAGCCAGGCGCTGATTCATCACCAGGCCTACAGCAGCGGCGTACGCGTTCATAACAACAGCTATGGCCCGGAACCGCCCGCCACCTACGATCAAGATGCCGCAGATGTGGACGACATCATGTGGCGGTTGCGCGATTACTCGATTTTCTTTTCAGCCGGAAACGACAGTTTGGGCGATTTTCAAGTGACGAACGCCGCCAAAAACAACATTGTTGTCGGTGCGACAGACAGCCCCAGCCGAAAAGGTAAGCTCGAAAATCTGGCGCGGTACAGCAATCACGGACCGACTTTTGACGGGCGCATCAAACCCGACATTGTCGCGCCGGGCGCAGTCATTGGCGCTACGGAAAACACCGATGAAGACAACACGTCGAGTTACACCAATTCGACTTCGGCGACGGCGAAAGACGCCGCCGTCAACCCGGATGACCCCAACAACAACAGCACGTTGCTGGAAGAAGCCTGCACTGGAACCAGTTTCGCTTCAGCGGCGGCGGCAGGCAGCGCGCTGCTGGCGCGGCAATATTTCACCGATGGTTTTTACCCGACGGGCGCCAAAAACACAGCCAACGCGTTTACACCCTCAAACGCACTGATCAAAGCGATCTTGCTGAATTCTGGCCGCAATCTGACAGGGCGCTTCACCAGCAGCAATTTCCCTATCAGCCGTAGCGAAGCGATTCCAAATTCCGGCCAGGGCTGGGGACGCATTGCGTTGGATGACGCGCTGTATTTCGCGGGCGACCGGCGCGAACTGAAAATTCTGGCGGACATTTACAACGGGGCGACAGCGTCGGAAACGGCTCGCCCCGCGCCCAATTCGGCCATCACCACAGGACAAACGCAGACCTATCAAATCACCAACGTCAGCAATGTCGAACCGCTGCGCATTACTCTGACCTGGTCTGACCCGCGCGCGGCGATTGGGTCGGTGGTGGCGCTGGTCAACAACCTGAATCTGGAAGTGGTTGATCCGCAGGGGAACGTGTTTCGCGGCAACGTGAATTTTCAAAACGGCTGGTCGCTGGCGTCTAATGGCGGAAGTTTCGACAATCGCAACACCGTCGAAGCCGTCTACATTCAGTACCCGATTGCGGGCACCTATACCGTGCGGATCATTGGTGAAAACGTGCCGGGCAACGGGCGCACACAAATCGTCGCGCAGCCTGGAGATCAGCGGATTGATTCCAACCGGCAAGGATACGCACTGATTGCCACGGGCAATTTCACCGCCGGAGCGCAGCCTGTGCTGAATTTGGCCACGTCTACAGTCAGTGGCGGCGTGACCGCCGATCCCTTCATCAGCAAAAACGAAACCGTGAGTGCGACGCTCTCGCTCACGAATCCGAGTGCGCTAACGGCTCAAGCCGTTAGCGTGCGCATTGCCGTTGCTGACACAAGTCAGGTTCCTGCTGGTTTGATCCAAATTAACGGCCAGCAGGCTGGACAACCGGCTTCTGTCAGCCTCGGCGATGTGGGCGCAAGCGCCAGCAAAAACGCTGCCTTTCAAATCACGTTGCTTGACGATGGGCAAGACCGCGTCGGACAGGAAATCCACTTCACCGTCACGATGACGCCTGCAAACGGCGTTGCCTTCACCACACAGTTTTCGATTCTGGCGCAACTGAAACTGGTGACGTACCGAACGCGATTCGAGCCAACGGCAGACACAGGCAGCGCAGGCGTGATTGTGATTCCCGAATCCGCTTGGACGAAACGAAAAGACGATGAAAATCGTGCGAAGGAAACCGACCCGTTTGATGGCAACTGGGCATTAACCTCCGCGCAGAAAGCCGCGCGCGATAATTCTACGGCCAGTCTGAGCGATCCTAGCGGAGCAGGTACAGGCTACGGCGTTGGCAGCACCAGCCGCTCTGATGGGCAGGTATACGATGACACGCGCTGGTGGACGCCGAAGCTGGTTTTGCCCGGCTTGTTCGTCACCTCATCCACCGGGCTGGTTTCCAATCCCGAGAATGCGCAGTTCGTCAAAGCCGAGATTGATTCGTTCGAGGTGGATGTCAAAGCTGATTTCAACGGCGATGTTGTGCAGAGCAGCAGTTCCGGCGACTTTTTCGTGCTACGCGTTCGTCCGTACACGAACAAGGTTTCGATTCGCGCCACGGACGACAGCGGATTCAATGGCAACAGCTTTACCAACCTGTTGTACCTGGATGCCGGCAATGTGACAGACAATGGCTTCATTCATTATTCCGGCAGCAACTTCGCGGCGGGTGACGGCGTGTTCAGTTACGAAGAAGACGACGAAACCAAGGACGATTCGGATGTTTTCTTCCGCATCGAGCTTCAGTTCCGGCGCAACGGCTTTCCGCAAACAGGCGAAGGCGTCTTGGTTGACAACCTCGTCGTTCGGCTGCGCGTGGCAGACACGGCTCTGTACGCCTCACCCTCTGCGGGCACAGTCGCCACGGTCAACGCCGCCAGCTACGAACGCGCCGTTGCGCCCGGAGAAATTGTCGCCGCTTTCGGTTCGGGTTTCCCGAATGGATCGGTGATCAACGAAGCCGCTTCTACACTGCCTTTACCAACTACACTTTCCAGCGTGGTCGTTCGCGTGAACGGTATCAACGCACCGCTATTTTATGCAGGCGCAGGCGGAGCGTTTGGCGACGGCCTATTCCAGATTAACTACCAGCTACCCTTTGAAATCTCGACAGGAACGGCGACGGTGGAAGTGTTGTATGACGGCAAGCTGGCGGCAAGCGAATACCTGAACGTCAGCGCTACTGCACCCGGCGTGTTTACCAAAGACACTTCCGGTCAGGGACAAGCCACCGCACTCAATCAAGACTTCAGCTTCAACGGCACAACCAGGCCGGAAGCGCGTGGAAAATACCTTGTCATTTTCGCCAACGGCCAGGGCGGTCAGTTACTCGATTCGGCCTCACGGCAATTGATTACCTTGCCTTCGGGCGCGGCGGCTCCGCCCAGTCCGTTGTATGTCACATCGGGTATGCCTGCCGTGACCATTGGCGGCGTGACCGCTCCAGTAACATTTAGCGGATTGGTACCGGGCTTTGTCGGCCTGTGGCAACTGAACGTGCAGATTCCAGCCAATGCGCCCGTCGGGAACACCGTGCCGCTGGTGATTTCGTTCGGAGAGAAGAACAGCAGAACAACGACCATCGCAGTCAATTGAAAGAGTTGCGGACGGGACGTCCGCGCTCCCAGGAGAAGTGTATGTTCAAGCATTTTGTTTTTGTGGCGATAGCAATATTCATCGCCCTGGTTTCAACTTTGCCCGCGCAAGCGCAAAGTCAGCCGTTGATCGAAGAGGTTGAAATTCGCGGTAATCGGCGTATCCCGCGCGACACAATTCTTTACAGCATTCAAAGCAAACCCGGTGATGAGTACAACGAAGCGGCAGTGAGGCGTGATTTTAATGCCATCATCGGCATTGGCGTGTTTGATCCGATGAAAGCGCGGTTGTCGGTCGAAGACGGTCCGCGCGGCGGAAAGATCATCATTTTTGAAGTCCGCGAATATCCGCTGATTCGCGATCTTCAATACCGCAACATGAAATCCGCTACCGAAAGCGAAGTGCTGACACGGATGAAAGAACGGCGTGTTGGCATCAGCAAGGAATCGCCTTTCGACCCGGTCAAAGCCTACAGCGCGCGAAAAGTGTTGCGCGAATTACTCGCCGAAAAAGGCTACCCCGATGCGCAAGTGGAAATCGAAGTCGAAGAGATTTCGGTCACGACAGTTGCGATGGTTTTTCAGGTCAAAGAAGGCCCGCGCGTTCGTGTCAAAGACATTGAATTCACCGGCGAGCGCGACGGGTTTTCGCAGCGCCGATTAAAAGGCGCAATGCAATTGGTCAAAGAAGCCAGCCTGTTCACAACCTTTTCATCCAAAGACATCTATTTCAAAGACAAGCTGCAAGACGATCTGGAGCGTGTGCGTTTTTTTCTAGGCTCGCAAGGTTATCTGCAAGCCAGGATCGGCGAGCCGGAAGTCGTGCCCGACGGTGTCGCGTCGAACGGCTTTCCGCTGCCGATTCCGGGGCTGCGAAAAAGCGGGCCGGGATTGAAAATCAGCATTCCCATCGAAGTGGGCCGCCGCTACAAGATCACGAAAGTTGAAGAGAAAGGCGTCACCATTTTTCAGCAAGGCATCGTCACTGCGGTGTCGCGACTGAAGCCCGGCGATTACGTCAGCGCCAAGCTGATTCAGGAAAATGTCTTCAAAGGCGTCAAAGACCTGTACGGCACGCAAGGCTACATTCAGGCGTCAGTGGATTTCATTCCGAAATTCACAGATACCAGCGACACAGAAGGAGAGGTCGAAGTGACGCTGGAAGTGGACGAAGGCCGCCAGTTTTCACTGCGTCGTCTGGAATTCATTGGCAATACAGGAACACGTGATCATGTGTTACGCCGCGAAGTCGTTCTGAACGAAGGCGACCCATACAACAAACGTTATTGGGATTTGTCCATTTTGCGGTTGAATCAACTGGGACTGTTTGAAGAGATCAAAGAGAAAGACGCCATCACGCGCACCAATGACCGCGACCAGACGCTGGACATTGATTTGCAGGTAAAAGAGCGCGGGCGGCAGCAGATCACGATCAACGGCGGCGTTTCCGGATTTTCAGGAAGTTATTTCGGCATCGGCTATTCGACAAATAACTTGCTCGGTTATGGGCAAACCTTGAGTTTCGATGTTTCTGGCGGCAATCGCCAGCTTGCGGCTTCGGTCGGCTATAACGTGCCTTATCTGCTTGGAAAGCCCATCAGCCTGGGCGTGCAGCTTTTCGCGCAGCGGCAGCAGTATTTCGGCAACAGTTACAACACCTTCAGCAATTACTTTTCCACCGGCAACCTATCGCAAGTCGAGCTTGATTCTCTGTTCACGCAGGAAATCGCGGGCGGAACGATCAGCACTTCTGCGCCGCTATCGGTTTTCACTCGGCGGTTTCGGGAATATGCCAACTTTACGCGTGTCGGCATCTCGTACTCGCTGACGACTTCGCGGATCAAAGACCCAAAGGTAAATACCGACACCGATACCACAAATGACATTCCCGTCACATACAGTCAGCCCCGCATCGTGACCAGCCGGATTACACCGAACATTTTCTACAACAGTTTGAATGCTGCGATTGATCCGACGCGCGGCCAAAGTCTGTATTTGGGGTTGGCCATGTCTGGCGGAGCACTGGGCGGCGACGTGAAAACGCTGACGCCCAGCATTGAATACAAATTCTTTCGGCCGGTGTTCAACAAAAACTCTGACCGGCAGCATGTCATCGGACTGCGGTTTAATGCCGGGCACGTGCGGACGTTTGGGCGGTTGTCCGATGCGCTGGTCAACACACAATCGTTGGGTTTCATCGGCGGCATTCCGATCACCGAGCGTTACTTTTTGGGTGGCGAAAACGACGTGCGCGGATACAACGTGTATTCCATTTCGCCGGTCGCCCGGTATGACTATTTCCAATCCACGCGCAACGTCGTGGCGAAAACCCTGAACAGCGGGGGCGAACTGGAAGACGTGGCGGACGGTTCTGTTCATTCCAGCGTCTTGCGCGCGTTCACCTATGAAGCGCCGGAAAATGGCTGCGGTGAAACGAAAAGTCCGGGCTGCAATGTTTCCCGTATTGTGCGCAAAGACGCCGACGGCAAGGAAATTCCTTTTTACACGGCGGTGGGCGGCGACACGCGGCTGCTGTTCAACTTTGAATACCGCATTCCGATTGCCGGCCCCGTTGCGCTGGCGGCTTTCACGGACCTGGGCACGGTATTCAATCTGCGCAAATACGGCGATCAGACTGTTACCTCGAATTACGTCGAACAGACGATTACCCCTACTGGTGTGGTCTTGAATGCTTCGGGAACCGTGGCGACCCGGGACGAGATAGACAGCGCGATGGCTTCCTTCAATACCCTTACCAGCGACGGATTGCCCCCGGGCTTCCGGCGCATCTACCTGACTGGCGATTCGCGCTCGTACAACAAATTACGAATTTCCGAAGGCACGACGCGCCTGCTGGATAGTTTGCGGGCTTCAGTCGGAATGGAGTTTCGCGTGCAGGTTCCGGTGATCAATGTGCCGTTCCGGCTGATTTTCGCCTACAACCCGAACGCGAATCCGGACATTACCAATCCCAAAGTTCTGTCGTTGGAAAAACGCACAGTAATGCGGTTCAGCATTGGGCGAACGTTTTGAAACATCTGCCCTTTCGGGTTTCCTATGCGCTACAACACAAACACACACGCATTTCGGCTTGGATTGTTGCTTCTGGCACTTGCGCTTTGTGCCAATCCCGCGCCAGCACAAAGCGGACGGAGAATCTCGAAACCGGTTTCCGATCAAATCAGCAGCGACGTGCTGAAGATAGGGACGGTAGAAATCAGCCTGTCCGTGACGGTGCGTGATTCGTTGGGAAGAGTGGTCAACGGTTTGCGGGCGGAGGATTTTTTCATTTACGACAACGGCAGACGCTATCAGCCAATCCATTTCGAACATCGTCAAATCCCGGTGAATTTGCTGTTGCTGCTGGATGCTTCCGGCAGCTTCTTTGCCGATGAAGCCGCGGCCAATAAAACGCTGATCGCATTTCACCACAAATTGCAGCCAGCGGATCACATTGCCGTCATGCATTTTTCCGACGAAGTTTGGTTGCAGCAGGATTGGGCGAATGAAGAAACGTCGTTTCGGGAAGCGCTGAAACGAAATGAACATCGCAATGGCAAAGCCGCAATTTGCGACGCGCTGCTTTTAGCCGCTGAAAAACTAAGCGAAACCGAAGGCCGTCGCGCCATTTTGCTGCTCACCAGCGGCCTGAATTCCGCCGGGCGAGTTCGATGGAGCGAAGCGTTGTCGGCAATTCAAACCGTAGATGCGGCGTTGTATGTTTTCAGCGAAACCGAGGCCATTGCCAGCGCCATTCGCGACAAATCGTCGAATGCCGAAATTCTGGCAGCGCTGCCGAAACTGGAACAAGCAGAACGAAACCTGACATGGCTGGCGGAACAGAGCGGCGGCGGCATTTACTTCCCGCTACAACTGAACAGCCTGGATTGGATGCTGTCGGAACTGGCCGACGAACTTCGGTCACAGTATCTGCTGACCTATCAACTTTCGGATGATGTGGATGTCCCCCCTGACAACCGCCGAATTGAAGTTTTAGTAAGAGGCGGTCATAAAGCAATTGCTCGCTCTACCCGCACTTGGCGTAAAGCTTCAGGTAATTCAAAGTCTATGGCGGTGATTCAGAAATAATGTTAAGACACAAATGATAAATCTTGCGCTGAGAAAGGTTCATCAATGCTTACCCGCAAACCAACTCAACAAGAGTTACTGGCTGCCGAAGGGAAAACCTTGCCCGATGTAATTGCCAGCGGATTGCGCGTGCTTTTCTGTGGAATCAATCCGGGGCTTTATACGGCTGCAGTGGGCCATCATTTTGCCCGACCAGGAAATCGGTTCTGGCCGACATTATACAAAGCCGGGTTTACAGACCGTTTGTTTTCTCCGCACGAAGAGCAGGAACTGCTAAACCTCGGCTATGGGCTTACCAATCTGGTTGCACGCGCGACGAATTCAGCAGCGGAACTGGCCAGGGAAGAGTATGTTCGCGGCGCAGAAATTCTAAATGACAAGCTCCTGCAATACCGGCCTCACTGTGTCGCTTTCGTCGGCCTTGGTGCATATCGGGCAGCGTTCAATTTCCCGAATGCCGTTGTCGGGCAACAGCTGCATCAGTTGCAGGGCGCAATGGTTTGGACTTTGCCCAGCACAAGCGGCCTGAACGCCAACTATCGGCCTGACGATTTAGCGCAGTTGTTTGCCAGACTTCGTGAAGCAGTTTGCCAAAAACCGGTTTCGCCATCCTGAGATACAACAGGCGGTCGCCTGAACACATTTCTCCCATCAGCCTTTTGACGAAGATGAGCGAGCCGCTTTGGCTTGGGACTTCTTTGTCGAAGACGACTGCTGCGCCAGCTTCGGCATAACTTCCTGTTCGTAAAACTGGAAGAATCCTTCCTGATCTTCGCCTACCTGATGAATCCAAACGTGGGTGTAACCAGCTTCAACATACTGATTGATCTTTTCAAGATGCTTTTCAGCATCAGCGCCACAAAGAATCTCCTTGGCGACGTCTTCTTCCTTCAACATTTTGGCTGCCTGTTCAAAATGAGCCGGCACAGGTAATACCTGGGACAATTCCCCTGTCATGCCCGCGGTTGGCCAACATTCAAACGCCGTGCGTCGGGCTTCGGCTTCGTCTTCCGCCCAACAAACGGTCATTTCGGCATAGCAGGGCTTCCCTTTGCCACCAGCCTTTTCAAATTGCTGTTTCAGCTCTTTATCAGGCGAAGTCGCGCAAAGACCATTGCCGATCCGTCCAGCCAGTTCCGCAGCCTTTGGCCCGCTGGCGGCAACCAGAATCGGCGGCGGTTCGTCCGGCAGCGTGTAAACGCGCGCGTTTTCCACCGTGTAGTAAGTTCCGCGATGGCTTTGCTGGCCACCCTGCCACAGCAAACGAATGACGGAAACCGCTTCTTCCAGCATTTCCAGCCGCACATCGGCTTCAGGCCAGTGATCGCCAAAGATATGCTCATTCAGGTTTTCGCCCGAACCGACACCTAACATAAATCGGCCAGGCAACATCGTCGCAACGGTCGCCGCAGCTTGCGCAATGATGGCCGGATGAATGCGAACTGTCGGGCAAGTAACGGCCGTTCCAATTTTCAGCCGTTCCGTTACTTGCGCGATGCCACCCAGCACCGCCCACACAAAAGAGCTTTGCCCTTGTTTGTCCACCCACGGATGGTAATGATCCGAAATCATTGCGAAATCGAAGCCCGCCTCTTCCGCCAGATGCGCGCAATGAATCAGGTCTTCAGGCGATTGTTCCTCGCTGCAAAGTTTGTAGCCGATTTCAACCATCTTTACTCCTTCCAATTTGTGTTTTTTGTTACGTCCCTTCTTTCGGAAATTTCTTCCCAAATTTCGAGGTCAGCCTCCACTTAGGCGGGGACATCACCTTTCATTTCACGATCCCAGTGGCGATGCTTCGCGATTGCTTCAATAAAAGCGGATGCAATTTTGCCAACCTGGCCATTGCCACTAATGACGCCTGGTTCTGAAACCGGTTGATTCTTCGCCTCACCATTACCGGCGTCAGCCTGCGCCTTGCCGATGTAAGAAGCGCGCAACAATTCACTCCCTTCCCCGCTTGCGGCAATCGTTTTGCAGTGCTTGTATGCTTCGTTAACAAAGTGAAGAGCGTCCGCTTCGGCCAGCAAAGCCTTTACACTTTGTTCGCCGCCCGGAACATAAACGGCGTCAAACAGCACCGAAGAAGTGGTGAACAGGCTGAAATCAATTTGAACATCGGCGCCTTTTGCACCCGTCAAATTCCCCAGTCTTGGCGCAACGATCTTCACCATCGCTCCGGCTGCTACCAAAGCTTTCTTCATGGCTGAAACGGCAGCATCATCAAATCCGTCAGCGACAAGAAACGCGATCTTGCGTGTTTGAATGCCATTCCCTGGCCGGCTCATCTGGCTCAGCGCTGGAGAAATGACAATTTCCTTGCTGATCGCTTTCGGCTGAAATTTCCTGGGGTCGCCATCTGCCGGAATGCTTTGGTTTGGGGGCTCGGCAAGTTTTTTGGGAACTGCAAGACCCAATCCTTGCGCGACCGCTTCTGCGAGTGAGCGATCCACATAAGACAGCATTCCAACCATCCGCTCTCGAATTGCCAGGGTTTCAACCTTGCCTAATTCAAATCGCAGCGCCTTGATGATATGGAGTTTTTCCGGCTCTGACTGGCTGTTAAAGAACATCGCGGCCTGGCTGAAATGATCGAAAAAGCTTTCGCTGCGCCCGCGGATTTTGTGAGCGTCTATACGCTCAGGGTAGCTTGCGAACCCGCCCTCGGCCATGCTCGCCTGGAAAGGACAGCCGCCGCTGATTCGATTGGGTTCGTAACTGGTTTGGCCGCGATTGATCGTCTGGCGCATGTGGCCATCGCGCTGATTGTTATGAATCGGCGCAATCGGGCGGTTGATCGGAATCTCGTGAAAGTTCGGGCTGCCCAATCGAGTCAATTGCGTGTCGGTATATGAAAACAGCCGTCCCTGCAGCAACGGATCGTTCGAGAAATCAATGCCAGGCACGATGTGTCCGGGATGAAATGCAACTTGTTCCGTTTCGGCAAAAAAGTTATCCGGATTGCGGTCAAGCACCATCTTGCCAATTGGACGAACAGGAACCAGTTCTTCAGGAATGAGTTTGGTCGGATCAAGCAAGTCGAAATCGAATTTGTGCTCGTCGGCTTCTTCGACAATCTGCACGCCCAATTCATATTCTGGATATGCGCCATTTTCGATGGCTTCCCACAAATCGCGGCGGTGAAAATCGGGGTCTTTACCGGAAATCTTCTGCGCTTCGTCCCATACAACCGAATGCGTGCCGAGCACGGGGTTCCAGTGAAATTTGACGAAGCGCGATTTGCCTCGTTCGTTGACCAGGCGAAAGGTATGGACGCCAAACCCTTGCATCATACGAAAACTACGCGGGATGGCGCGATCCGACATCGCCCACATGATCATGTGCATGGATTCGGGCATCAGCGAGATGAAATCCCAGAAGGTGTCGTGCGCTGAAGCAGCTTGTGGCATTTCATGATGCGGTTCCGGCTTCACGGCGTGAACTAGATCGGGAAACTTGACGGCATCCTGAATGAAGAAAACCGGTATGTTGTTGCCGACCAAATCATAATTCCCTTCCTCGGTATAAAACTTGACGGAAAAACCGCGCACGTCACGCGCCAGATCGGTTGAACCGCGCGAGCCAGCGACCGTTGAAAACCGCACGAAAACAGGCGTTTTCACAGATGGGTCTTGCAGAAATTTTGCCTTCGTCAGCGGGGCCAGCGATTCATAAACCTGAAAGTGCCCGTGTGCTGCCGAGCCGCGCGCGTGAACAACGCGTTCGGGAATACGTTCATGGTCGAAGTGCGTGATTTTCTCGCGCAGAATGAAATCTTCCAGCAGTGAGGGGCCGCGCTCGCCTGCTTTGAGCGAGTTTTGATTGTCATTGATGCGAAGCCCCTGATTGGTGGTTAGAAATTGATCTGTTCCATCTTCAGTAAAACGCGCCAAGTCGTTTGCCTTCGCGTCATGATTCGTCTGCTTATTCTTCATATTTTTTGCCATGGTTCCTCACTGAATGTTCGACAAAGTGCCCGCTTTCCGGGTTTGCTGCAGAGGCCAAGGTAAAGCGATGGACAACCGGCTACCTGTTACGGAATCGTCGCAGTGCCAGAGCAGTTGTTGTGCAATGGTACATGGTGTTCGAATTGTACAAAGCCATACCGCTTCGAACGTATCTTTCGGGAACAGCCGTTTATCCATCTCTACCTGGCCAACCTTCCTGATAAATTTGATCAAAAGCCGCTATTTCGCCTACCAAGAAGCGGTTTGACCAAATCCGGCAAGCTTCTTCTGCAAACGTCGAGCCATTGCGTTGGTAAGGTTCCGCGGATGCGGTTCAGCCCCCTGCCAAGCAATGGATTTGCGATGAGCCCACAATCCGAAAACGTTTTAAGGTTTCTGTTTGTTGGGTGGAGCGGATTTGGCAGTGAGGTTATTGAATGGACGAAGAGGAGAAAGGGACTGAGTGCAAGTGCAGATAAAATCTGAAGCCGGCGGTTTTGTCTTTCAGTAAACATGAGGGAAGCCGCAGCGCCAACCCATTGAAACAATGTTCTGGCGCTGCGGCTCCCCGCTTCCCTTAGCTGCCAAGCATCCCCTACTGACAGCTAGGGGGGAAGATCGGAATGACCACGCTTGCGCTGTTTTCCAGTGTCAGCGCGTGGAGGTTATGTCCTTGGTTAAAGGCTCCCGCCGATACGGCGGCGTTGGTGTTGCGGTTAATTGCTGCACCAGTGATGCCAACCCCTGCATTTTGCGAATACAGTCTCATCCAGCCGGTGCGACCAGCAGGAATGAAATTCTCAAAGCGAGGCGTTGTTCGTGGAGAGTTATTGTTGATCGAGCTACGGTACTGACACGGCCCATTGATCTGGAAGCTAATGCCAAGTTCTGCATCGTCGTACAGAATACCGAACAACGTGCCCAGCGTGTTGGCTCCCGTGCCCAGGTTACCGCCGATCCGGTTGACGATCAGCAGAGTGTCATTGCCATCTGCGCGGCTGCCGATATTCGACAAGGCCAGCGATCTCGGCAATTGGTTGTACATCAACCCGTCAAAGTTCAGTGTGACCGATCCCGAAGTCAGGTTGCAGTTCAGGTTTAACAGACTGGGCAGAGCGGAAACGGATTCCGCGCTCAGATTCGCCTGGTGACCGGAAGCAAACTTGACGTATTCATCTCCAATCAGGTTGTTGAACAAAATCGGACAGCCCTGATTGTTGACAGCCACCGCAATCATATATCCCGTTACACCAGGATCAATATCCGAAGCCAGGAAGCTGGTTGTTTGCTGCGCCGTCAGGCAAATGTATGAATCGGACACCGAGCAGCTTGTTCCATCCACAAAGAACAGATGGAGGGAAACGCCTCTGGTTGGGTCAATGTTCGTCATTGAGATACGGGTGTTTTGCGCGGCTCCACCCGTAGCGTCTGATGTGTAGATGGGGAAGATCAGAACCGAACCGGATTTCTGATCGCTGATGGGCGACGTTGAGGGGAACGGCCTGCCCTGGCCCGCGACATTATCAACCGTCGCCGGATCGGAAGCGGTGTTATTCGCCGCATTCGAATCTCCGGCAACCGAAACCGCCGCCGTGTTTATGACCGTGGGATAAGCCGCTGCGCCGACAAATACGGTCAACGTGATTTCACTGATCGCGCCGGAAATCAGCGGAGCATTTCGTGTGCAGGTAACAATCTGACCCGCCGCGTTACACGTCCATCCCTGGCCCGTTGCCGACCGATACTGCAAACCAGCGGGCAATGTGTCCGTAACCGTGATCACACCAGAGGTGGAAACCTGACTGATGTTTTCAACCGTGATTTTGTACACGCCCATCTGTTCAACGAAGAAGTTGCCTTCGTGAGATTTGCTGATTGCCAGGTCAGCACCTTGACCAATCAAGGTCACCACAGGCGGATTGGTGTTGTTGGACGTATTCGAATCCGTGACTCCAGCAGGAGACGCCACCGTCGCCACGTTAGTAATGGTGCCGGATGCGTTAGCCGCGACAGTCGCCGTCACAACGTAAGTCGCCGTGCCGCCATTCGCCAGATTGGCCGTCGTGGCAATGTTGCCGGTTCCATTGGCCTGTCCGCAGCTAGAGCCTCCGGAAGCCGTGCACGTCCAACTGACGTTGGTCAACGAACTGGAGAAGGTGTCGGCAATCGTCGCGCCCGTTACCGCGCCAGGACCGTTGTTAATCACAGTGATGACGTAATTGATCTGGCCACCTGGCGATACATTGCTGGGTCCAGTTTTGGTGATTGCCAGATCAGCCATCGCATTGATGATGTCCGGTCCATCGGTTGCCGAATTATTGGCGCCGTTTGGATCAGGGATTCCTGACGGTGCCGTCACCGTTACGGTATTCGACAGAGTTCCGGTGGCATTGCTGGCAATTTGCGCTACCAACGTGAACGTAGCCGTACCATTCGGAGCCAGGCTGATCGTCGTTCCGATATTGCCCGTTCCAGTTGGGGATGCGCAGCTTGAGCCAGCAGACGCCAGACAAGACCACGAAGCACTGGTGATGATCGCGGGCAGCGTGTCACTGACCGTTGCGCCCGAAACCGCACTGGGGCCGTTGTTGGTGACGACGATGGTATAGGTTGTCGAACCGCCCGCCGTCACAGAAGTCACTCCGTTGGTTTTGGTAACCGCCAGATTGGCTTGCGGCGTCAGGTTATCCGTGTCGGTTGCCGAATTGTTGCCCGCCACCGAATCGGTAACTCCGGTAGGCGCTGCGACGCTGGCAGTGTTTGCCAAGGTGCCGGTCGCACTGGCGGATACTGCCGCCGTCAGTGTGAAGGTTGCCTTGCCGCCCGGAGCCAGATCCACCGTCGCATTGATGCTGCCTGCGCCGTTGGCCGCGTCGCAATTCGATCCGGACGTAGCCACGCACGTCCACGTAGCCGAACTGATCGAAGCCGGCAGCGTGTCGGTCACCAGAGCATTGTTGACTGCGCTGGGCCCGTTGTTCGTGACAACGATGGTGTAATTCGTCGTCTGGCCTGGAATTGTTGACGCTGCGCTGTTGGTTTTGGTGATGGCCAAATCCGCTTGCGGCGTCAGGTTATCGGTATCAGTCGCAGAGTTGTTGGTCGTGCTGTTTTCAACGACTCCGGTCGGAGCAGTAATTGCCGCCGTCGTCGTCAAAGTTCCGGTCGCGGTCGGTGAAACCGATGCCAGTACCGTGTAGGTCAGCGATCCGCCGGACGGCAGATTGGCCGTATGGGTGATGCTGCCAGTTCCGTTTGCGGCCGGACAGATTGCGCCGCCAGCGCCGACGCAGGTCCAAGTCGGATTCTTCAGGCTGGACGGCAACGGGTAACTGATCATTGCTCCGTTGGCTGCGCCAGGCCCATTGTTGGTGGCGACAACCGTGTACGTCAGGTTGTTGCCGGGCACCGCTGTCGTTACGCCATCAGTGTTGGTAATCACCAAGTCCACTGTCGGAATCAAAGTATCCGTATCGGTCGAAGAGTTGTTGCCGGGATTCGGGTCAACCGCTCCTGCTGGAACTGCTGCCGTCGCCGTGTTCACCAGCGTTCCGGTTGCACTGGACGCGATGGCTGCCACAACCGTGTAGGTTGCCGTGCCGCCGCTGGCCAGGTTGACCGTGGTGTTGATGCTGCCCGTGCCGTTGGCCGCGCCACAGCTTGAACCGCCCGAAGCCACGCACGTCCACGTCGCACTGGTAATGCCCACCGGCAAGGTGTCAATCACCGAAGCGCCCGTCACATTGCTTGGGCCGCCGTTACTGACGACGATGGTGTAGGTGGTGTTTGTGCCAGGGACCACAGACGTTGCGCCGTTGGTCTTGGTGATCGAAAGATCAGCCGTTACCGTCGCGTTGTCGGTATCAATCGCGGCGTTGTTGCCAAGATTGATTTCCGTCACGCCACCGGGAACCGTGATCGTGGCCGTCGTGCTGAGCGGGCCGGATTGGCTCGCGGAGATGCTGGCGACGATGGTGTACGTCAGCGAACCGCCGGAAGGCAGGTTCACGGATGCACTGATCGCGCCACTGCCCGATGCTGCCGGGCAGGTTGCGCCGCCCGCACCCGTGCAAGTCCACGTCGCGTTGCTGATGCCCGCTGGCAGCGGATAGGTCAGCGTTGCGCCGGTGACGTCGCTTGGGCCGTTGTTTGAAGCAACGACTGAGTACGTCGTCGAGCCGCCGGGCGTCACTGCCGTTAGGCCGTCAGAATTGGTGATTGCCAAATCCGCTTGCGGCGTCAGGTTGTCGGTATCGGTCGCCGAGTTGTTGCCCGACGTTCCATCGGTCACGCCTGCTGGCGCTGCGACCGTCGCCGTATTGGCCAGCGTTCCCGTTGCGTTCGAGGCAATCGTCGCCGTCACGGTGAAGATCGCCGTTCCGCCCGAAGCCAGGTCAACCGTTGTCGCAATGCTGCCCGTGCCGTTGACCGCGTCACAGTTGGAACCTTGCGAAGGCACGCACGTCCAGCTTGCCGATGTGATCGCCGCTGGCAGGGTATCGGTTACCACCGCGTTGTTGACTGCGCTGGGTCCGTTGTTGGTGACAACGATTGTGTACGTTGTCGTCTTGCCAGGAACCGCTGTGGCCGAATTGTCATTCTTGGTGATGGCAAGATCGGCTTGCGGCGTCAGGTTGTCAGTATCGGTCGCCGAATTGTTCGCAGCATTTGATTCGGTTACGCCTGCTGGCGCCACGACCGCAGCCGTGTTGATCAAGGTGCCGGTCGCGCTGGCCGAAACCGTTCCGGTGACGGTGTACGTCGCCGTGCCAGTTGGCAGCAGGTTGGCCGTCGTTGCGATGTTTCCGGCGCCCGTTGCTGCGCCGCAGCTTGAACCGCCTGAAGCCACACACGTCCAGCTTGCATTCACGAACGAGGCCGGAAAAGCATCAGTGATCGAAGCCCCGTTGACCGCGCTCGGCCCGTTGTTGGTCACGACGATGGTGTATGTCAGGTTGTTGCCTGGCACCACACTGGTCACGCCATCGGTCTTGGTGATGGCCAAATCCACCGTCGGCGTCAACGTATCCGTATCGGTCGCGGAGTTGTTGCCCGACGCAGGATCAACTGCTCCGGCGGGAGCCGCCACCGTGGCTTTGTTGACCAGCGTTCCGGTCGCGCTGGGCGAGACGGTGGCCACAACCGAGAAGGTCGCCGTGCCGCCGCTGGCCAGATTGACCGTCGTCGCGATGCTGCCCGCGCCATTGGGCGCGCCGCAGCTTGAACCGCCTGATGCCGTACACGTCCAGGTTGCCGCTGTGATTCCCACCGGCAAGGTGTCAATCACCGAAGCGCCCGTGACATTGCTTGGGCCGTTGTTCGTGACAACGATGGTGTAGGTGGTGTTTGTGCCAGGAACCACCGAAGTTGCGCCGTTGGTCTTGGTGATTGAAAGATCAGCCACGACCGTAGCGTTGTCGGTATCAATCGCGGTGTTGTTCCCCAGGTTGGGATCCGTCACGCTAACCGGCGCAGAAATCGTCGCCGTTGTACTCAATGGGCCGGATTGACTGGCGGAAATATTGGCGACGATGGTGTACGTCAGCGAACCGCCAGACGGCAAATTCACCGTTGCGTTGACTGCGCCGCTGCCTGAAGCCGCCGGGCAAGTCGCACCACCAGCGCCAGTGCAAGTCCACGTCGCGCTGCTGATGCCCGTTGGCAGCGGGAAGCTCAAGCTGGCGCCTGTTACGTTGCTCAGGCCGCTGTTCGAAGCCACGACGGTATAAGTCGTCGTCGCTCCGGGCGTCACCGTGGTTACGCCATCTGTGTTGGTGACGGCCAGATCAGCGATTGGCGTCAGGTTATCGGTATCGGTCGCCGAATTGTTGCCTGCGGCATCCGTCACACCTCCGGGCGCCGTCACCGTTGCCGTATTGGCCACGGTGCCAGTCGCATTCGCCGTGACTGTTGCCGTCAGCGTGTAGGTCGCCGTGCCGTTTGGCGCAAGGTTGGCGGTTGTGGCGATGTTGCCCGTACCGCTTGCCTGGCCGCAGCTTGAACCAGCCGAGGCCACACAAATCCACGAAGCGTTTGTCAGCGTAGCAGGTAGCGTGTCCGCGACCGCCGCGCCTGTGACGCTGCTTGGGCCTGCGTTGGCAACGATGATGGTGTAACTGGTCTGCGCACCGGGCACCAGACTGTTCACGTTGTTGGTCTTCGTAATGGACAGATCAGCCGTTGGTGACAGCGTGTCCGTATCGGTCGCCGAATCGGGACCGTTCGGATCAGTCACGCCTGCTGGCGCAGCCACCGTCGCGGTGTTCACGACTGTGCCGGTTGCGTTCGGAGCCACCTTCGCCGTCAAGCTAAAGGTCGCCACGCCGCCTGGCATCAGGTCAACAGTCGCGTTGATGTGGCCGATGCCAACTGCTGCGTCGCAGTTCGATCCCGCCGTCGCCACACACGTCCACGTGGCGTTGGTCAAACTTGCTGGCAACGTGTCAGTCACCAAAGCGTTTGAAACCGCGCTTGGGCCAGTGTTGGTCACCGTGATGGCATAGGTCGTCTGCGTGCCCGGAACCAGGCTGCTGACGCCGTCCGTCTTGGTGATCATGAAGTTGGCCGTTGGCACGAGCGTGTCGGGTCCGTCGGTCGCCAGGTTGTTGGCGGCGTTCGCGTCGTTCACACCCGCGGGCGGTGTTACGCGCGCGCTGTTTGACACTGTACCGGTTGCTCCAGGAGCAACGGTCGCCGTCAGCATAAAGGTCGCCGTTCCGCCATTCGCCAAATTGACAATGGCGTTGATGCTGCCCGTGCCCGCACCCGAACCGCAGCTTGACCCAGCCGAAGCCGCGCAGGTCCACGAAGCATTGATCAGGTTCGACGGCAGGAAGTCTGTCACCGCCGCGTTGCTAACCGGAGCAGGGCCGTTGTTGCTGACAACGATGGTGTAGGTCGTCGGCATCCCCGGCACCAGGCTCGCAGCACCGTTGGTTTTGGTAATGGCCAGATCGGCTGTCGCCGCAACTGTATCAACGTCAGTTGCTGAGTTGTTGCCCGACGCCGGATCAATCACGCCCGCGCCAGCCGCCACCGTTGCCGTGTTCGACAATGTTCCGAACGTGCCCGGTGCGACGGTTGCCGTCAGCGTGTACGTTGCCGTGCCGCCGGGTAACAAATCCACAGACGTTGCAATGCTGCCGGAACCGCTGGCCGCGTTGCAGGCAGAGCCGCTGGAAGCCACGCACGTCCACATCGCGCTGGTCAATGCCGCAGGCAAGGTATCGGTCACAACGGCGTTGTTGACCGCGCTGGGGCCGTTGTTGCTGACGACAATGCTGTAAATCGTCTGTGCGCCCGGTTGCAGACTGGCAACGTTGTTGGTCTTGGTAATCGCCAGATCAGCTTTCTGGATGACGCCCACCGTCACCGCGTTGGAATTCCCAGCGACGCCGGAAGTCGTCGAAGCGATGGCGAAGCTGTTTGGCCCAACCGTAGCAGGTGCATCTGCCGCTACTTTCACAACCAGTGTCACCGTGCCGGTCGCTCCCGCGCGCAGAATCTTGTCGGGCGGAGCCGCGTTCGATCCTCCGTGCGGATTGCAGGTCAGCGTTGAGGTGCCGCTGTTGAAGGTGCATGTTGCCGGCGAAGCAAACGCTCCCGTACCGCTGTAGGAAACGAAGCTTGTCGAAGCGGGCAAGACATCGGTCAGCACCACGCCTGCCGCGTCGCTTTGGCCGCGATTGACCACGGTCAAGGTGTACGTCAGGTTTTCGCCCGCAACCACAGGGTCCGGTTGTGCAGACTTGATCTTGTCCACCGTCGAAGCGGTGTTGATCGGGTTGCTGACCGAACTGCTGTTGTTACCGCTGGTCGGGTCAACCGTGCTGGTCGAAATGCTGGCACCATTGACGACGTTGCCGCTGATCGCCGACGGATCAACCTGCACCCGGACGATGATCGTCACAGGAGGCAGACCCGCTGGTGGCGGATTCTGGTTGGTTGCCGATGGCGGCAAAATGCTGCGCGTGCAGTTGAGCGTTCCGCCCATTGTGCCTGCGGACGGCGGCGTGCAGGTGAAGCCTGAACTTCCCGTGTTCACCGAAATGAATCGTGCATTCGTTGGCAAGGCATCGGTCAGCACCACGTTCGCGGCGTCGCTCGGCCCCTGGTTGTTGATCGTCAACCGGTAATCCACCAACTGCCCTGCGAGCACTGGCTGGCCGTTGTCGGCAAAATTGCCGTCCAGGTCTGTGTCTACGGCTTTGACAACGCTCAGGTCAGCGCCTTGCGCCACGGTCACTTGCGCAGCAAAGGCGTTGTTTGAACTGTTCGGATCAGGCGTGGCGTTTGGATCAAACGAAGCCACGCGCGCACCATTGATGATTGCTGTTCCCAGCGGAACTCCCGCCGGAACCAGCACACGATATTGAACCTGCAACGACTGGCCAGCCAGCATGGTGTTTCCTGCTCCGTTGCCGCTGTTGTCCACCGTGCAGACGATGCGACCGGAACCGGCTGGCGTAATTCCGCAAACCGCTCCTGTGGGTTGCGCTGGCGCTGGGACCACGCCTCCCGGCGAGAACGACGCTTGTGGCGTCACCACGAATCCGCCCGTGCCGAAACTGGTGTCGAGCGTGACGTTGGCGGGCAACTGATCTTCGATGCGTGTCAGGTTGGCGTCCGAAGGCCCGTTGTTGCTGATGTTGATCGTGTAGGTGATCGAGTTGTTCGACGTGCCGGAAGTGACCGTTGTGCGGTCGGCGGATTTGGTCAAAATCAAATCCGCGCCCGTTGTCACCACCGACGTGAAGCTATCAGTGTTGTTCGACGTATTGGTTTCAACATCGGGTGACGCTGCCGTTGCCAACGCCACGTTGTTCAGATTGGTCTGGCTTGCCAGGTTGGCGTTTGCGCGCACACGAACCGAGAAGGTTGTCGTGCTGTTCACCGTCAGCGCCGCACTCGAAGTGCAAGTCACGTCGGGCGATGCAAACGTGCAGGTGAAGCCGCCCGCGCCGCTGACCGTCGTGCCGATGTACGTCAATCCCGTCGGCAACGTATCTTTTATCGTTGCTCCGGCGCTGGCTACGCTCGGTCCCTTGTTGGTCAATTTCACCGTGTAGATGAATTCCTGACCCGCTTTCACGTATGCAGGCCCGGTCTTGTCCACAACCAGATCAGGCTCTCTGACCACCGTCACCGTCGCCGCTGACGACAGGTTCTGATTGCCCGCCGGGTTGTTCGTTACGTTAGCTGTTGCCGTATTCGTCAAGCTGCCCGGCGTGAAGTTCGCGTTGATCTTCACGACAAGCGTGACAGCGTTCGATGCGAAGGTCGTTCCCGCCGGAATCTTGCCGCTGGGCAGACAAGTCAACGTGGTCAAGCCCGCGTTCATGCTGCAAGCCGATCCGCCCAGGATGCCTGTTCCGGCAAACGAATGGAACGTCGTTCCCGTCGGCAGCGTGTCGCTGATGCCAGCAGCGTTGAGCATTCCATCGCTTGTGCCAGTGTTTTCAACCGAGATGGTGTAACTGACCAGATCGCCCGCCGAAAAGACCGGCGTCTGACCGGGCAGAATTCCCGTTATTTGTTTGCGAAGCGCGACAACGCCCTGGCTGGTGATGGCCGTGGTTTCCGTGTCGCTGTTGTTGGCCGAACTTGAATCGGCGGTCTGGCTGGAAACGGTCGCCGTGTTGGACAACGTTGTTCCGCCAGCCACGTTGGAATTGACTTGCGCGACAATGCTGATCGTCGCCGAAGCGCCGGATGCCAGGCTGGCCGCATTGCAAGTCACAGTGCCTGCCGAATTGGAGCAGGTGAAAGCAGCATTATTGGTGCTGACGCCGACGAAGGTCAGACCCGCGGGCAGCGGATCGCTGACCACGACGTTCTGCGCTGTAGAAGGCCCAGCGTTATTGACCGTCAACGTGTAGGTGACGTTGGTTCCTGCCGCAATCGGATCAGCCGAATCCGCCTTGGTGATCGAAAGATCAGCCTGCGGCGTCAGGGTGTTGGTGTCCGTTGCGGTGTTGTTGGCAGTGTTTGTATCAATGATTGTGTTCGGAACGCTGACCGTCGCCGTGTTGACCAGCGAGCCGGTGGCCGTGCCGGAAACGGTGCCGGTTACGGTGTACGTCGCCGTGCCGCCTGGACTCAGGTTGGCCGTTGTGTTGATGTTTCCAGTTCCGCTTTGCGCGTTACACGTTGACCCGGCCGAAGCCACGCACGTCCAACTGACGTTGGTCAGTGCGGCTGGCATGGTGTCAATGACTTTGGCGGCGTTGACCGATCCGGTGCCGTTGTTGGTGACAACAATGGTGTAAGTCGTCGTGCCACCTGGTGCGACGCTCGTCACGCCATCGGTCTTGGTAATTGCGACGTCAGCCACCGGACAGTTGACAACCGTGCAAGCTTGCACAGTCATCGGAGCCCCGCCATCAAAGGAGGCGGAACTGGCAACGCAAATGGTTGTTCCCGGTGCCACGTTTGTCGCGATTTGCGCCTGGTAATTAACCTGCACCGATCCTCCGCCAGACAGCGTGCCCGTCCAGGTAACGGTCGAAGGCGTGACGGTGCAAGTGCCGGTGTTTGGGGTAACGGTGCATGTTCCCGGCAATCCGGACAAGTTCGCGGGCAGCGCAAACGTCAGTACGGCGGTCGCCGGTGCAGCATTCGGATTGGTCAGAGTGGCAAAACCATTAACCGTGTTGCCCGGCGATGTGCAAGCCAGCGGGTCGGTCAACTGGAAGCTCAGAATCTGGCTCAGGTCTTTCAGCACGGGCGTCGGCGGTGTAGTCACAGGACCGTTGCCGTTTGAACACCCAACGCATTCGCTTGGATTGCTGATTGTGACTGTATTGCCGTTGATGGGATTCAGCGCGGTAGAGGCGATGGATACATCCAGCACCAGGGTGCTGCTGCCGCCGACCACAATCGAATTTGAATTGGTGCAGGTAACATTTGGAACCGAACCCGTGCAGGTCCAGCCCGGAGTCGAAGTGAAATTCACGGCGTAACCAGAAATGCCCGCCGGGAAAGTTTCCATCACCGTCGTCGTGCCCGTCGAGGTAGAAGGACCGGCGTTTGAGACTGTGATGACATACTGACCTGTGCCGCCCGCGCGGAATGTGCCTTGCGCAACTTTCGTAACGCTCAGGTCAAAATTGGTGCTCACTGGCGTTGCGCCTGTGGAAACGGGTCCATTGTCAGCGCCGCAAGTTGGACATTCGTTCGGGTTCGACACTGTGGCGTTGTTAGCGGCCAGCGCACCCGAAACGCCCGGAGCAATCATCACGTCCAGCACCAGAATGCTGTTTGTGCCCGAAGCAATCGAATTGGCGAAAGTGCATGTTACGTTTGGAACCGCGCCGCCGCACACCCAGGTCGCTGTCGAACTGGGGTTGACTGCATATCCTGTCACGCCCGCAGGCAAGGTGTCCGTCACGGTTGTCGTGCCGGTCGTGTTGGACGGGCCGTTGTTGGTAACGGTGATCTTGTATTGGCCGGTTCCTCCGGCAGTAAACGTCCCCTGCGCAACTTTCACGATTGCCAGGTCAAAGTTTGGTGTCAGCGGTGTTGGGCCGCTGGAAGCAGGGCCATTGTTCGCGTTACAGCTCGGACATTCATTCGGGTTCGACACTGTGACCAGATTGGCCGCCAATGGATTGGATGCGTTAGCCGCAATGCTTACGTCAAGCACCAGCACACTGCTGCCGCCGGACGCAATCGAATTGGAATTGGTACAGGTGACATTCGGCACACTGCCCGTGCACGTCCAGCCCGGATTGGAAATCGAGTTGACGTTATAACCCGTCACGCCCGCAGGCAGTGTTTCCATGACGGTTGTAGTGCCGGTGGAATGGGATGGCCCGGCATTCGAAACCGTAATCTTGTACTGGCCGGAACCGCCCGGCACAAAACTGCCTTGCGCCACTTTGGCCACGGTCAAATCAAAGGTTGTCGTCAGCGGAACCGGCGGCGATGTAAATGGCCCATTGTCTGCCAGACAGGACGGGCATTCCGCAGGATTGGAAACGGAATAGATGTTTGCGGGCAACGGATTTGCAGCGTTGGCCGCGATGTTCACATCCAGCAGCAACATGCTGGTCGCCGTTGCGTTGATGACATTCGGATTAGAGCAAGTAACGCTGGGAACCGTCCCGGTACACGTCCAGCCCGGGGTGGAACCAGCGTTGACCGAATATCCCGTCACGCCTGCTGGCAGCGTTTCCGCCACTGTCGTCGTGCCGGTTGAATTCGATGGACCGTTGTTTGTGACAGTGATCTTGTATTGGCCCGTGCCTCCGGCGGTGAAGGCAGTATTTGCCACCTTCGTCACTGCCAGATCAAAAACGGAATTCAGAGTTGTCGCGGGCGTCGAAACCGGGCCGTTATTGGCCGCATTGGTATCGCCGGGATTGCTGATGCTGACGGTATTCGGCGGCAGCGGATTCGATGCGCCCGCCGAAATGTTGATGTCCAGCCTAAGCAAACTGTCTATGCCCGACGGAATCGGATTCGCGTTGGTGCAAATGACGTTCGGCACAGAACCGGAACACGACCAACCAGCCGTGGAACCGGCGTTCACCGAGTAACTCGTCACACCCGCAGGCAGCGTTTCCGTTACGGTTGTAGTGCCGGTCGAATTCGACGGGCCGTTGTTGTGAACAGTGATCAGGTATTGGCCTGTGCTTCCCGCAATGAAAATCGCGGAAGCGCTCTTGGCCACGCTCAGGTCAAAGCTTGTCGCCAGAGGAACTGTGCCCGTTGTCGCAGGACCGTTGTTTCCTGTATTGCCAGCGTTCTCGCTGGGGTTGCTGACGGTTGCCGAATTGGCGGCCAAAGGACTGGTCGCATTCGGAGAAATCGTCACATCCAGAACCAACATGCTGTTGCCGCCCGACGCGATGGAATTCGGATTGTTGCAGGTAACGTTCGGCACTGTGCCTGTGCAAGTCCATCCAGCAGTGGAACTGGCGTTGACGCTGTAGGCGGTGACACCTGCGGGCAAAGTATCTGCCACAGTCGTCGTTCCCGAAGAATTCGACGGTCCCGCATTGGTGACGGTGATCTTGTATTGGCCGCTGCCGCCTTTGGTAAAAGTGCCGACCGGCACCTTGGCGATGGTCAGATCAAAAACCGCATCCAGCGGCGTTGGCGGAACGCCAATCGGGCCGTTGTCGGTCGTGCAGGTCGGACATTCATCCGGATTGCTGACCGTTACCACATTGCTGCCCAGGGGATTGGACGCGCTTGCCGAAATCGTCACATCCAGGATCAGCATGCTGTTCCCGCCGGACGCGATTGAATTGGAGTTGGTACAAGTGACACCCGGTACGGATCCAAAACAGGCCCAGCCCGGACTGGAAGAAGCATTGATGGAGTAGCTGGTAATCCCGACAGGCAACAGATCATTAAGCGTGGTTGTGCCTGTGGAATCAGACGGGCCCAAATTGGTAACGGTCATCTTATACCGTCCATTACCGCCCGCCGTGAACTGGCCAACGGTGGTCTTGGCCGCTTGCAGGTTGAACGAAGTCGCAATCGGTGTCGGGCCACTGGACGCAGGACCGTTATTGGTGTTGTTGGCGTCGCCCGGATTGCTGACGGTGACCAGGTTGGCGGCCAGACTGCCCGTGGCGCTGGAAGCCACCGTGACATTCAGGAACAGCACACTCGGCCCGCCCGCCGGGATGGAGTTTGGATTGGTGCAGGTAACATTCGGGACGCTGCCCGTGCATACCCAGCCAGGCGTTGAACCACCTCCCACAAGATAGCCGGTGATGCCCGCGGGCAGCGTTTCTGTGACCGTCGTCGTGCCGGTGGAATTGGAAGGCCCGGCGTTCGAGACGGTAATTTGATAGATTCCAGTGCCGCCAGCGGTAAAGGTTCCTAGTGCCGCCTTGGTAATGGATAGATCGAAATTAGCAGCAAGCGGTGTGGCCGCGCCACTGGTGACGGGGCCATTGTTCGCCGCATTAATGTCGCCCGGATTACTGACCGAAGCCGTATTGGCCGGCAACGGATTCGGCGCACCAGCGCTGATTTGAACATCCAGCAACAACATCAAATTGCTGCCTGACGGGATTGCCGTCGTATTTGTGCAAGACACGTTCGGGACTGTGCCCGCGCAGGACCAGCCAGCGCTGGAAGCAGCGTTGACCGAATACCCGGTTACGCCTGCAGGCAGCGTGTCCGCGACTGTTGTTGTGCCAGTCGAAATGGAAGGCCCGGAGTTTGAAATCGTGATCTTGTATTGACCGCCGCCGCCTGCGATGAACGTTCCCTGCGACACTTTCGCAATGGAAAGATCGAAGCTATAGGTCACAGGCGTTGTGCCCGTCGTCGCGGGGCCATCATTGGTCATGTTCGTATCGCCAGGATTGCTGACTGTGGCCGTGTTGGCCGCCAGCGGGCTGCTGACGTTCGATGACAGCGACACATCCAACAACAACATGGAATTGCCGCTGGCTGGAATCGCATTGCCGTTCATACACGTGACATTCGGGACAACGCCGATACACGTCCAACCGGAGGAGGAACCGGCATTCACACTGTAGCCGGTGACACCTGCGGGCAGCGTTTCATTCACCGTTGTCGTGCCCGTGGAATTCGACGGGCCAGCATTCGAAACCGTGATCTTGTATTGGCCGCTGCCGCCTGCTGTGAATGTGCCTTGGGCGACTTTCGCAATCGAAAGATCGAAATTGTTGACCACAGGCGTTGGGCCGCTGGATGCGGGGCCGTTGTTGCCCGCATTGGAATCGCCCGGATTGCTGACCGTGGCCGTGTTGGCGGCCAACGGATTCGAAGCATTCGCAGCAAGCGTCACATCCAGAATCAGCATGCTATTGCCGCCAGCGACAATCATACTGCTGTTGGTGCAACTGACATTCGGAACTGCGCCCGTGCAGGTCCAACCGCTGGTCGAACCGGCATTGACGGTGTATCCCGTCACGCCCGCAGGCAGCGTGTCGGCGACAGTTGTGGTTCCTGACGAATCGGATGGTCCGGCGTTCGATACGGTAATCTTGTATTGGCCGCTGCCCCCCGCAATGAACGTACCCTGCGCAACTTTCGCGATGCTCAGATCAAAGCTGGTGCTGAGCGGCGTCGGCGGCGTGGTGATTGGCCCGTTGCCGCCCGTGCAGCTTGGACATTCGTTCGGGTTTGAAACCGAAACGACGTTGCCGCTCAACGGCGTGGACGCCGAAGAGGAAATGTTCACATCCAAAATCAGCATGCTGCTCGCGCCAGACGCGATGGAATTCGAATTGGTACAAACCGCATTGGGCGCTGCGCCCGTGCAAGTCCAACCCGGCGTCGAAGCGGCGTTGATGCTGTATCCCGTAATACCCGTCGGGAAGGTTTCGTTAACGGTGGTTGTTCCTGTGGAATTGGATGGCCCCGCGTTAGAAACCGTGATCTTGTATTGCCCAGTGCCTCCGGCAGTGAACGTGCCTTGCGCCACTTTCGCGATCGAAAGATCGAAGTTGATATTGAGCGGCGTTGGCCCGCTGCTGACAGGACCGTTGTTGCCGGGATTGCCGTCAGACGGATTGCTGACCGTGGCGGTGTTTGCCGCTAACGGATCGGTCGCGCCTGGCGAAATCGCGATGTCGAGCAGCAACATGCTATTGCCGCTGGCCAAAATCGAATTGTTGTTCGTACAGGTGATGTTTGGAACTGTGCCTGTGCAAGTCCAGCCAGGGCTGGAAATTGGACTGACGCTGTAGCCGGTTACGTTCGCGGGCAACGTGTCCGTGATGGTTGTCGTGCCGCTGGAATGCGACGGCCCGGCGTTTGAAACGGTGAATTTATATTGGCCGCTGCCGCCTGCCGTGAACACGCCTTGCGCGACTTTGGTCATCGTCAAATCGAAGCTCATCGCCAGCGGCGTGGTCGGTGTCGAAACCGGCCCATTGTTGGCCAGGCAGGAACCTGTCATGCACTCCGCCGGGTTGCTGACGTTGACAATATTTGCGCCAAGCGGATTGGGTGCGTTGGGTGAAATCTGGACGTCCAGCACCAACATGCTATTGCCGCCCGAAACGATCGGATTCGGGTTGGTGCAAGTCACGCTTGGGACAGTACCGGAACACGTCCAGCCCGCCGTTGAGGACCCGTTGATGCTGTAACCGGTGACTCCTGCCGGGAAGTTTTCATCCACGGTTGTCGTGCCGGTTGAATTCGACGGGCCATTGTTGGTGACAGTGATCTTGTATTGACCGCCCGCTCCCGCCGTAAATGTGCCGACCGCCAGCTTCGTCACCATCAGGTCGAATACGGACGCCAGTGTGGTTGTTGGCGTTGTAATCGGACCGTTGTTGGCAGCGTTCGTGTCGCCCGGATTGCTCAGGGCTACGGTGTTCGCAGGCAATGGATTGCTTGCGCCTGCCGAAATTGTGATATCCAGCAAGAGAAGGCTGTCGCCGCCAGACGGAATCGAATTCGCATTGGTGCAAGAAACATTTGGAACTGTGCCCGTGCAAGTCCACCCCGCCGTCGAACCGGCGTTGACCGCATAGGCCGTCACGCCCGCAGGCAAGGTTTCCGCAACCGCCGTCGTTCCGGTGGAATTCGACGGGCCATTGTTGTGAATGGTGACGGTGTATTGGCCGCTGCTGCCCGCGATGAAAGTTGCCGATGCGCTCTTGGCAATCGCCAAATCGAAACTGGTTGCCAGCGGCACCGTGCCTGAACTGGCCGGACCGTTGTTGCCGGTGTTGCCAGCATTCTCGCTTGGGTTGCTGACGCTGGCAGTGTTGGCCGCCAGCGGACTGGTCGCGTTCGCAGAGATCGTCACGTCCAGCAACAGCGTGATGCTGCCACCCGAAGGAATCGAGTTCGGGTTGGTGCAAGAGACGTTCGGTACCGTGCCGGAACAGGACCAGCCGCCGCTTGAACCCGCGTTGACGGCGTATGCCGTCACATTCGCGGGCAATGTGTCGGTCACTGTATTGGTGCCGGTTGAATTGGATGGGCCCGCATTGCTGATGGTGATGTTGTATTGGCCGCTGCCGCCTTTGGTAAATGTTCCAACGGGCGTTTTGGTAATCGTCAGGTCGAAAACCGAACTGAGCGGCGTGACAGGTGTGGTGATCGGACCGTTGTCCGAAGTGCATGTCGGGCATTCATTCGGATTGCTGACCGTCACAGAGTTGCCCGGCAATGGATTCGGCGCAGTCGGGCTGATCGTTACATCAAAGATCAGCATGCTCGTTCCGCCCGCCGCAATCACGTTCGGATTGGTACAGGTGATGTTCGGCATTGTGCCCGAACAAGTCCATGTAGCCGTCGAACCGGCGTTGACCGTGTAAGCAGTCACGCCGCTCGGAAACACTTCTCCCACGGTCGTGGTGCCTGTCGAATCCGATGGGCCTGCGTTGCTGACTGTGATCTTGTATTGTCCCGAACCGCCAGCCACGAACTGGCCAACGGTGGTTTTGGCAGTTTGCAGATTGAAGTTCTGCGTGACTGGAGTTGGGCCGCTGGAGGCGGAATTGTTGCCCGGCGTGGTGTCGCCCGGATTGCTGACCGATGCGCTATTGGCGGGCAGCGGATTTGGCGCTGAAGGGGAAAGCTGGACATCCAGCACAATAATCGTCGAGCCGCTCGGCGCTATCGAAGTCGTGTTGGTGCACGTCACATTGGGCACGCTGCCCGTGCAAGTCCAGCCCGCGCTGGTCGCTCCGTTCACGCTGTAGCCAGTGATCGCCGCTGGCAGTGTGTCGGCAACGGTGGTCGTGCCAGTTGTGTTCGATGGTCCGCTATTTGAAACCGTGATCGTGTATTGCCCCGTGCCACCCGCCGTAAAGGTCGCCGAAGCCGTCTTGGTGATCGCCAGATCGAAATTGGCTCCGACCGTGTCGGTGTCTGTCGCGGTGTTGTTCGCTGGTGTTGAATCGAGCGAATTGCTGATGGTTGCCGTGTTGACGATGGTTCCGCTGGCCGCTGGCGAGATGTTTGCCACAACGCTGTATGTCAACGACCCGCCCGAGGGAAGGTTGACGGTCGCGCTAATCGCGCCGCTGCCGGATCCGGCAGGACATGTCGCGCCGCCTCCCGCAGTGCAAGTCCAGTTGAATGCCGTCACCCCCGCTGGCACGGCATCGCTGATCGTTGTGCTATTGGCTGGCGCTGGTCCCGCGTTCGAGAAAACAACGGTGTAGGTTGTCGTTCCGCCCGCTGTCACACTGCTGACGCCGTCGGTCTTGGTTACCGCCACATCGGCGGAATTCAGCACCGTCAACATCGAAGGCAGAACGCCATTGTTCAGGTTCGCCAGACCGGAAATATTCGGCACGTCATTGGTGTACGTGCCCACCGGAGCCGTCACGTTGACAGTGACCGTGCAGGAACCTGTGCCGGAAGCAATGGTGCCGTTGACCAATTTGATACCGACATCGCCTGTACCCAACGCGCCCCCGCCGCTGTCTTGCAACGTGCCGCCACACGTATTCGTGACCGTCAACGGGGTGGCGACAATCACTCCTGCCGGGAAGGTATCGGTCAGCGCGATGCCATCCTGCTGCGGATTTCCTGCGCTATTGGTCAGCGTAAAGGTCAGGGTGCTGCTTGCGCCAAGCCCAATGCTGGTCGGCGAGAAGGCTTTGGTCAGCGTTGCGCCGGAAACAACCGTACGATTGACGCTGAATTCGGAGGTGTTGTTGATCGTTCCCGCAGCGCCGTCGGTACGGATGACAATCGCTGCGACGGAATCTCCGGCAGCCAGTCCCGCTCCACCCGGCACTGCGATTGGCTGACCGGTAAAGGTGCCGCCAGTTTGCCCGGTCAGTTTGCCCAGATAGTAAATGCCTTCGCCCGCGTCCAGACTATCAGTGCCGCGGTCGGTCGTGCCGTTGGCCGAAGCTTTGTAAAACTCTATGTCATACGTGCCGGTCGCGCAGTACGTGCCGCTGACGGTCAGCGTTGAGCCAACCAATGAAGAAGCGCTCAGCACAGGCCGCGCCAGATCGCCATTCGCGCCGCCCGTTCCCGTGGCTGCGCAAGCGCTGGTGTTCAGGCTGACGCCGTTGTCGCCTAAATCAATTGCGTTCTTGCCGTTCGTGCCGAAATGGTTCTGGCTGATTTTGACGCTGTCGGTATTGGCGCCGTTCAGCAGCACAACGCCCGCGCCAGGATTGTTCGTAATGATGTTGTCCTGGATCAGCGTCGCCGTGTTGCTGGTTTGATTGGCATAACGGATGCCGAAAGTTTCCACGCCCAGCAGGCCGTTGCCGTTGATTGTGTTATCGGTGATCGTCCACCCGGAGCCATTTAGGCCCTGATCGATTCCGCCGCCGCCGTGTCCCGAAATCAGGTTGCCCACGACAGTTGCCGCGCCTGTGTTATTCGAACTGCTAACACCGTTATAAGCGCTTTGAGAAATCGCATTGTCACGAATCTCATTGCCCAAAACTTGCCAGCCGTTGGCATTGTCTCCGCCAAGTCCAATCACCAAGCCGGCAAAGGTATGGAAGCC
The DNA here is from genome assembly GCA_964570175.1 of uncultured Heliomicrobium sp. GTDB lineage: Bacteria > Acidobacteriota > Blastocatellia > RBC074 > RBC074 > RBC074. The sequence goes on from CAZMXG010000004.1 coordinate 91,317, forward strand.
GATTAAGTTGTTTTGGACGATGCCGCTGTCGGCTCCGGTAATAAAGATCGCGTTCCCTGTGCTGCGGGAACCCGCGCCCGGATCGGTGAAGCCATTTGCCGCCGCGCCGATCACGTTCAGTTCAATCAAATCGGCGGTGAATGCGCTGGCAGTGGTTGCACCAACGCGAATGTCGGCGGAGGTTCCTGTATTTCCTCCGAAGCCATAAATTGCCAGCTTGCGGATGGCAGTGGTGCTGGCTTGCACATCCAGACCGATTGCCAGAGAGCTGTTGCCCGGACCTTTGATTTCCAGTTCCGGTCCGTTCAGTTGTCCCAGCGCTGTCGCGTTGCGTCCAACCGTGCCGCCTGTGCCGAGCGTAGCATTGTTCGGGTTAAGAACTGTCGTGCCATCAACTTTGTCATACGCCGTGCCGTCAATCGTTGTCAGCGCGTCGGTGATCTGCGGCAGCAACGCCGCCGGTGACACACGCCACCAACTGTTCAAGCCCACCGTCTGATTGGTCGCCACCGTTGGGACGAATCGCATCGCGTTCGCTCCTGTCCCGGTGTTGGCGTTGCCGATGAATTGCGCCAGCGAACCTTGGCCGCTGTTGTTCGTGTTGGTTACGACATTAAAACTGAAGCCGAAGTTGTTGCCGACCGAATTGCCCGCAATCGGCCCGACCTTGATGACGTGTTCAGCGCTGGCCAGCGTTGCCGCCGTTCCAACAAAAGCATCCGCCGCCGCGCCGCCTTTGCCGCCGTAACACGGCCCGGCTGCGCCAAGCAGACTGCCGCCGCAATTGCCATTTGCTGCACTAAAGGTTTGTTCAGACAGACCTGTCCCACCCCCGCTTGGCGTGAGACTACTGGCTTGCACCGCCACCCAATACGTTTGTCCGGTTGCAACTCCGCTGAATTCGTAAGCGCCGATACTGCCCCCCATCGTGGTGGTGAGCTGACAACCCAGCAGCGAATCGCCGCTATCAGGCATACCATCCCCGTCATCCTGGAAAATGCAGACATTTGCGCCGTTGCGGCCCTGTTGGTCGCCGGTTGCGTCGTCAATCACCGCATCGCCGTCGGCCAGCACGTTGCCGGTCTTGTCTTCAAACACATTGCCCGCGACCGTCGCACAGCCAGCCAGCCAGACCGCCGTGCCGGATTGCGCGGTAGCGCCGCCAGCGTCGTACACCCAAACGATGTCCAGCGCGTTGTCGCCGTTGGCGTCAAACAGGAAGAAACTTTCGGCTCCACTGACGCCGGCTTGAACGATGTTAGTGTTGCCTGCCGGAAGTATGCCTGTGAACATACCGCGATCTGTTTTGACAGCATGCTGCCAAGTGCCATTGCCATTGCCCAGCCAAATGGATGTGCCGGAGTTGGCCGCAGCCCCACCACCGTCGTTGGCCCAAACGATGTCTGGTTTGCCGTCGGCATTCACGTCGGCAATGCGGGTGCTCTGGTTGGCGGAGAATCCAGCCTGAATGATATTGTTATTGCCAGCGGCAGTCGTCCCCGTAAACAGTCCCTGGTCGAATATCGGCGTGTGCTGCCAGGTGCCATCGCCGTTGCCAATCCATACCCAGGTACCATTCGTGGCGGTATTGCCACCCGCGTCCCATATCCAGATGATGTCGGGAATACCGTCGGTATTCACGTCCAGCATGTGAGTGCTTTCGGCACCCGTAACGCCGGCCTGGATGATGTTGTTGTTGCCCGCGACCTGGCCTAGGAAATTGCCTCGGTCAACAATCGGTGCGTGCTGCCAGGTACCATTGCCCAATCCCAGCCAGACTGCCGTGCCCGAATTCGCGGCCGCGCCGCCGCCGTCGTAAACCCATACGATGTCGAGCTTCCCGTCCCCATTCGTGTCAATCAGGAACGAACTCTCGTTGCCAGTTAAGCCACCTTGGATGTAATTGGTCCCGCCGCTCGGGAGCGTACCAACGAAGGCGCCTCGGTCAATAACCGGAACATGTTGCCAAGTGCCGTTGCCATTACCGAACCACACTGCCGTGGCCGTATTGGCGGGGGCGCCTCCGCCGTCGTAAACCCAGATGATGTCCAGCTTTCCATCACCGTTCACGTCTGCCAGATATGTGCTTCTGGCCGCATCAAGACCGCTTTCAATATAGTTATTGCCGTTGAACCCGCTTGTGAATGCTCCCTTGTCAACAATCGGCGCGTGCGCGAAGGTGCCGTTGCCATTACCCAGCCAGACCCAGGTGCCGGAATTGGCCGTCGCACCACCCGCGTCGTAGACCCAGACGATGTCCACCTTGCCGTCGCCATTCACATCACCCGACAGAGTGATTTCGTTGCCGGTGATGCCCGCCTGAATATAATTGCCGATCGGAGCCGTGCCCGTGAACACGCCCTTCTCAACAATGGGCGCATGCGCCCAAAATTGCGTGGCAGGACAGGCGTACCCGTTCGGGCCTGATCCGGTGCCTTCCGTGACCTCACCGTCCGAAGCACTGGGCATCGGCGTCACCATACGCACGCCGCCGAAGGTGAAGAACTGGCCATTGCTGAAATCGAACAGCGCGGTCATGTTGCCATTGCCATCAGATGTCATGGGAATTTCGGTCACGCCGCTGCTGAAGCTGGGGCTGCCGGCAACCAGCATATGCGTCACGCTGGTCCAGGTCGGCACGCGCACCAACACCTGTCCTACCGTGCCGGTTTCTTGCATCTTCCAGGCGCGCGCCATGCGGTTGAAGTTCGCGCCCAGCGGCGCATAAGGCGTCAGCAACGCCGGCGACCCGGCGTCATTGCCCCACATCATGAACCGCTTGTCGGCAGCGAAGCTGTTCGGGTTGTCCTGATTCGTGACCGCGATTGTGCCCAGGCCAATTTCCAGGAAGTTGCCCGCGTTGATACTGGCCGATTGTTTCTGATTGAGCATCGCGCCGTCGTCGCGCCCGATGCCCGCCACGTCATTGTGAAAAGCCGAATTGGCCGTCATGTCCCAATACTTGGTCGAACCGTCCGAAGCGAGGTAATCGTGACCGACAGTGATGCCGTATTTGGTGCCCAGGTAGGATTCGACTTGTAATCGTTCGGTCGCCGACAAGGTGCGGTTGTAGAGGATCACCTCCGACAGGTCGCCATTGAAAGCAGAGAAGCCGCTGGATGCGCCTATGTGCTCGTTGCCGCCTCCGAGCGCGAAGCTCACCGCGTTTGTCGTGGTGCTGGCGTGGGCGATGCCGTTGAAGGACACGCCCCAGTCGTTGGCCGCCGAATGAACGCTGAAGATGTTGTAAACGCGCGGATCAACGCCCGGCCCGGTGATTGACCCGACGCCCGGTTTCGGATCATTGATCACTTTTGTAACCGGGTTCCATCCCAGACGATCGTTCGTACCGAAACCGTTGTAAAGATTGCCGTCACCCCAGGTGTAATGCTGGCCGCGGTTGCCGTTGCCAAGATCCCAGGCGTCGCCGCAATTGCACAAGTTGTAGATACTGGTCCTTTGTACCGCGAAGACCTCGCCCGACGTGAAGCTGTTGACAAACGGGCTGACGCCAAAGCGGAAATAATCGTCGCCGTCAAAGCGCACCAGCGGATTGAAATTGATGGCTCCGTCAATCCGCTGCGGATCGCTGAACACCAGATTGGCGTCGCGCCCGTTATTGGATTGATCCTGCCAAAGCGTCAGATTGTTCGAAGCGTCCACCGGCGCGCCTGAATCCGCCTTAAGCCACAGTTGCAGCCCACTGAGCACCGCGCCTGGCGCCATACACGTGTCCGAAGCATCCGGGATACTGTCGTTGTCGTCATCGGTGTCCACGACATCGGCCAGACCGTCGCTGTCCGAGTCTTTGCCGAGCCAGACATACGCGCCGGATTGCGCACCGCCGCCTTCCCACACCCACAACAAATCCGGCATGGTGTCGCCGTTCAAATCGCCGACCAGCGTGCTTTCGCCACCGGTGATGCCGGCTTGCAGGAATCCGCCGGAATATCCGCTAATAAAACTGCCCGTGTCCACAACCGGCGCCGGGTTGAACGTTCCGTTGCCGTTGCCCAGCCACACGTAGCTGCCCGATTGCTGGCTTGCGCCGCCCTGATCCCATAACCAGAGAATGTCCATCTTGCCATCGCGGTTAACGTCCAGCATGCGCGTCGTTTCGTTGCCGGTCTGACCGCCTGCCGCACCCCAGGTATTGAAAGGATCGGTGAATCCGTGGGATTCAGTGGGGGTGTTCTGGAATGTGCCGTCGCCGAGGCCTTTCCAAACATAGGAGCCCGCGTTGGGCCCGCGCCCGAAATCGTAGACCCAAACCACGTCCAGATTACCGTCGTTGTCCGTGTCCACAATGAAGGTGGATTCGTTGGCAGTTTCGCCGCCCGCCGCGCTGAATGCGAAGCCGACGCCGCCCGTCCAGCCGATGTCTGAAATCGGCGTGTTTTGCCAGGTTCCGTCGCCGTTGCCCAGCCACACGCGCGATCCGGAATTGGCTGCCACACCGGCATCCCACATCCATACGATGTCTAGCTTGCCGTCGTTGTTCGTATCCACCAAATGCGTGGATTCATTGGCCGTCACGCCGCCAAACGCCGGCTGCGCCCAGCCGGGACCGGCAGCGTACCCGTGCTTTTCAATGGCCTTGTGCTGGAACGTGCCGTCGCCGTTGCCCAGCCAAACCCAGGTGCCGGCGTTGGCCGTCGCCCCGGCGTCATAAACCCAGATAATATCTGCCTTGCCGTCGTTGTTCGCGTCCGCGACAAAGGTTGTCTCATTTCCGGTGATGCCGCCCGCCGGCGACCAGCCCACGAAAAGCGAGCCGCCGTCGAAATTGCCCGTGTCGCGGATGGCGGCTTTTTGAAATGTGCCGTCGCCCTTGCCTAGCCAGGTATATGTGCCGTTGTTGACGTTGACGCCGCCCGCGTCGTAAATCCAGATTACGTCCAGCTTGCCGTCGCCGTTAATGTCGGCCAGATGCGTGCTTTCGTTGCCGCTCTGCCCGCCTTGAATGACGTTGCCCAAACCGCTGAAAGCGCCGGGTTCGACCAGCACGTTATGTTCCCAGAACTGTTTCGGGTTGCAGTTCGGCGTATTGGCCGCCGGATTCGCTCCGGCGGTGATGCCGTCGGTGTCGTAGCCGGTCGCGCCCGCGCGCGGCGTGGGAACGGTCTGGCTGGCAAAGGTGAAGAAATCGCCGCTGGAGAAATTGATCGTCGCTTCCAGATAACTTCCTGCAACCAGAGTCATCGCAATTTGCGTGTCGGTGTTGTCGAAGGTCGTATCGGTGCTGCGCAACAGCGTGGGCGACGTGCCCAAAAAACCCATCGGGATGCGGACGCGCACATTGCCAACCGTGCCGGTCTCCTGCACTTTCCAGATGCGCGGAATGCGAATCAGGCTCGTCCCGGTTACGGCTGTGCTCAATATAGTTCCGGCATTGTCATGGCCCCAAACCAGAAAGCTCTTGTCTGCGGAAAAACTGTTCGTGTTGAACTCGTTCGTCGCGGCGATAGCGCCGTTGCCGATGGTCACGAAGTTGCCCAGCGTATTGCTGGCCGACTGTTTCTGGTTCAAGCCCGACGTGTCGTCGCGTCCAATGCCTGCGACGCCGTGGTGATAGGGTTGGTAAGCTGCGCTGGTTGTACCAGCCCAGATTGAGCCGCCCCCTGAATCAACGTAATCGTAGTTGTTGGTCGCGCTGGCATAATCAACATCCAACGTGACGCCGTATTTGATGGCGACGTACGAAAATACTTGTTGGAGTTCCGCGGCACCTAGCTTGCGATTATAAATAATGGCTTCGGCGACCTGCCCTTGCCACCATTCTCCGCCGGCGCTGTTCCCCGCCCAGAGCCGGTCGCCGATGGCGGCTTGGCTGTTGGCCGTCAGCGTCGTCGTCTCCTGAAACCCATCCACGCGGCTAATGATGTTGTCGTTCGTGTTGGCGAAATCCAGTTCGAGTACCTGCGGCTGCTGATTCAGGCCGCCTGTGTTCCCGTTGAACATCCGGTTGGCCGTGTGCGCGCCGTCCCAAGCATTGCCACCGCCAGCCATATACGGATTCCAGCCATGCGGGCTATTGCCGTCAGTCTGCAACTCGAAATTAGGGTTGTCCCCCCCTGTTCCTACTCCAAACGGAGCGCGTATCCTCGCCGTATTGTTCTCCCGATCCACCGAGACCACGATCCCGGTGAAGGCTGACGTGTTGGGAAAAAGACGTGTTGAATTCGTCAGAAAATCATTCGCGCCGTCGAAATACAGCGCGGGGTTGAAATTTACTAGATTGTACGGAGTGGTCGAATAATAGAGCGGCTGTTGACCGACGGTTGCTTGCGTCAAGTTGTAGCCTGAATTGACTTGGTTTATCCACTGGCTGACGGCTTGCCCATCGAGCACGCCGACGCCCGCATCCGCCTTGAACCAGGCCTGCAAATTAGTCGCCACGCCACCCGGCACGCCGATTGTGGAAGCAAACGTAAAGAAGTCTCCATTGCTGAAATTGATCGTCGCTTCGTAGTCCGTGCCGTTGAGCGTCATCGGCGCCAGCGTATCACTGCCGTTGAAGGTCGTATCGGTGCTGCGTATCAATGTCGGCGCGCTGTCGGTCAGGTTGATCGCCGGAATGCGCACGACGACATTGCCGACTGTGCCGGTTTCCTGCACCTTCCAAATGCGCGACATCCGCGTCAGCGACGGCGAAGTGCCGCTGACGGCAACCGTTTGAACCACGCTGGCGTTGTCGTGCCCCCAAATCAAAAAGCTTTTGTCGGCGGAAAAGTTGTTTGCATTGGCCGCATTGGTGGCGGCAATCGCGCCGTTGCCGATGGTCACGAGGTTCCCGACATTGACGCTGCCCGATTGTTTTTGATTGAGCCCCGAAGCGTCGTCGCGCCCGATGCCGGCAATGTCCGTCTTGTAACTGGAATTGCCGGCGCCGCTCCAAATTACAGTCCCGTCGCTAGCCGTGTAGTTGGTCGGCGCGGTTTGATTGAGCGTGATGCCGTATTTCAAGGCCAGATAGGATTCCGCTTGATTTCGCGCTGAGGCCGACAACACATTGCTGTAAACGATGATTTCGGAGACCGGTCCTTGCCAGAACTCATATGAAGGTGACCCCGAATTCCCGCCGATGAAGGCGCGATAGCTCGCCGTATTCCAGGCCAGGTTGGTCGGCCCCGCGAGCGTCATCCCCTCGCCAAACAGTTGTGCCTGGGTGCCGTTAAATGTGCCCAGCGCCAGGCGTGCCCCCTGCCCCTGCCCCCAATAGTTGGTACTGTTGATTGCCGACGCCCATCCATCCCACCTCAAGTCCGCCCCCACCTGCCCAAGTTGGGTCGTCTGGTTCCCCGCATTGTTCCCATAGCCGATGAAGTAGCGGAACCCGGAGGTGTTCTGCGATTGCGCGACGGCTATCACCGTGCGCGGCGTCGTGCCCACCGGCAGCAGCGTCGAACCGATGTTGAGGCTGTAATAATCGTTCGAGCCGTCAAAACTCAGCGCCGGATTGAAATTGACGCCATTGCTTTGCAGCGTGGCTTGATTGGCGGCGATGCTTTGCACGGCGTTGTTGCCGTTCGGACTTTGATCCGTCCATTGCGAAACGCTGCTAGCGCCAGTGACGCCCGCGTCCGCACGCAGCCAGAGCGCAAGATTCGGGGCCACGCCGCCCGGCCCGGTCGGCATCATCATCGGCGTGGTGATCGGGAACCAGCCCGGCGCCAGACTATTAAGGAATCTATGCACGGCATTTGGCTTTTCGAATTGCCCCGCAGCCTGCCCGCTGCCAGCAGCTTTCACACCTGCGAACCAGACTCCTACGGCCAGCACTACCAGACACACTACTCCCATGACGGCAAAACGACGCGAAGTCATCCAATCTTTGGCTCCGGGCAACGAAAACGGCTTTATTGGGGCCAGGTGTTGCGCATGTTCGTCTGCCGTTTGTTTCTTGCGCGGCCATCGCCGAATGATGGCTATTAATATCGTGGAAGTAACGATCTTCAGAGCTTCGATGGGTTTGTGTGTAGATTGCATGTTCGATTCCTTTTTTTGTGAGCGCCAAGATCAACGGCGTAATTCTAAACACCCTCTTCATCCGCCTGGGGTCGAGGAAGGCAACACTTATCCGAGCCGGAGCCATCAATAGCTCCGCGAAAATCTTTCAGTGGCGGCAACAACTCCTTCAAAACCTTTGGCTTGTTATAACGCGCGACAAATTGATGCCAGTTTGCTCACGCCCAAGTTACTTGGGTTGTTACCACGCAGGCACCTATCGAGTAAGTGTCATTCTTAAAATTTTGGGTAAAATGTAGTTTGCATCAGACGCGTGGGCATAAACTTCCCAGCATAAAAAACGCAGGGACCGAGAACCAGATACAGAGTTACGATCCCTGTTCCAAAGCCACTGTTAAAACGACACTACTTCAACAATGGCGCACACACACTGATACAAAATTCCGATGTTTTGTGGATAGAAATGAATTCGTGAACGCAGGTTGCTAGCGCGAAGCTTCGTTCACCAGACAAACAGCAAGGAAAATGTATCCATTGCTAAGACAAGCCTGGCCGTAGCCCCGCATATTCTTTTCTAACAACGGCAAATTTACTGAATGGCCGATGCTAAACCCAGTGAGGAATAGATTGTTACTAAAACCAACGGCCATATTGCCAATCTACTTCTCGAATCCAAACTTACTTTACCAGTCTTACTCTGAAACCATCGTGAGACTTTCGAAAATGAATAACCCGGTACAAGCAACTGACCATAACAAGAAATTCCGTAATCTGACACCAGTCATAGCGCGGCAACAAGCCAAGCTAATCCGCCTAAATGCAGATGCAGACTCAGACAGGACCGAAAAGACACAAAACGATGAAGCAGATTATTACCTGGGAGGCCGCAAGAGAATTTCGTCGCCAGTGGAGTTATTCTGATCAGTAGTGGCTAGCGGGTCGCTGACAGTCGAGTCTGAATCGTTAAGAGCATCCGCCAGGTCCGGATCAGCCGGCGGAGCTTTCTCGTCTCCTTCGGTCGTCAGAACGGCAACAGGCCGATTGCCCGAAGAAAGCAGATTGGAAATTTGCGCGTGCGAAATAACCAGGCTGGCGCTGAAAAAGAAAATGGATATTACAACTGCATGGATAAATCGCCTTATAAGAAGGTTGATTTGAATCAAACGCTTCATGCTTCCCCTTTATCTTCGCGTTTTGTGCGAAGAAGTTTTCTTCCGTTAAAGGTAGTTTGTTTTATAGTCAGGCACACCGGATTGATGTGACAGCTACGCACACGCCAACTGAAGAAAAATGGCCGTTGTGGGAAGGGCCACTGAACTGATTTGCAATATAACAATGCTGCTGAGGAACGCTCGTGATACTTTCGAAATTTCGCGCAACAAACTCTTGTTTATTCCATGCCCATGCAGTATGGTTTTGCCCGCGCTGATTGGCGCAAACGTTTTAGCGGTTGGTTCCCTACCCCCCAGATACTGTGGACCAAATGACCTCTGACAATAATTTGCTTAAGGCAGCTTCTCAACTGGCGTACTTCATCCTCAGAGATAAGGAAGCTGCCGAATTGAGCACTGCTGCGGCTATTTCCAGGTTGAATGTCGTCGCCACGGCGCAGAGCCGACGTTACTATTATGTTCCCGGTGTTACTGCAAAAGCCTATGGTGTACGTACAAAAGTAACTTTGGGCGATTCGCACTTGCTACAACGCCTGGTTTACGATGAGACAGAACCTTATGAGCGTGATCAAGAACGTAACGGCTTGTTTGATGAAGAGCGCCTGTTAACGCATTTCATCAAACACCTGGTTTGGATCACAGTTAAGAGGAACTCTTTTTACGTAACCCTGGGCGTGAGTCGCCTGCTTTATCGCTACACCAACCTGGAAGCAATGGATCTGCACGCACTGATTCTGCAAAACCCGAGCCGAATCAAAGAGTATGACTACTGGCGCTCCCGCAAAGGCCAGTTGATGAAAGAAGTAAAGGATCGCTTTGGTGATCTGATCGCTGTCACACGGCGCGCGCATAACGAAGAAAGGTTTGTCGCCCAGGACGATTCTTCCCGTTTTGCTCCGTACGTTAAAGAATGCCTGAAAACACTTATGCCATGGGGCACGAATTGCCCCTTACCGGCTGGCACAGCGGCTGTTTCCGGTCCAATTCCATCGCTTGAATTCAATGGCGATGACCCGGACGCAGAGCATCAGATTGAAATATCCCGTATGCACGCGATCCTGCACTCTGACTGTTTTGCTCGATTGATTGCCGGATTAAATCTCGATCCAGCGGATTCCAGGCTCGAAGTACCGCAGTTTTTTTACTCTACCAATCATGATTATGGCGATCCCATACAAGGTAAGGAAACCAAGAATAAAACGATGACTTCACCTGACTTGAACACCATACAAGCGAAACTGATGGAGCATGAAAGACTGCTTCAACACAGCAAGCCTCAGCAATTGCAACTGCTGGCTGGTCGCAGGCAATGCGGAATAATGAACTTGCGCGCCAATAGCCAAACAAGCTTTAGACTGAGTGAAGATGATGATTACATAGAATTGCGCGCGTCTGTCGAAGAAGGCGGATTCAGCCTGGCGCTGTATCCCCTTGATTTCACACGGCTGAAAAACACCAGGGGAGTAGATCAATTTACCCTGGCGCTGGCAGATGGGCGCAAACTTGCGTTTCTCATTACACCGCAGCGCAATGAAAACGACGAATTGGTTTGCGCAACGGTCAATGTGAATTATCAAGCCCCTCTTTGGCAATCCTGGAAAGAACAGATCTCCTCTCTTTTCGCAACATTCATTCCCTCCTTCCCTTACGCTCTGGCAGCGGCATTGATTCTGGCCAGCCTTCTCGCCGGTTTGGCGCTTTGGCGAACGACCAGATTCGATTCGCCCGAACACGCAATTGCCATCAATCAACCGTCTGGTGGCGAAACCACACACAGCGGGGCAGTTGCCGTTCATACGCCAGACCATTTGGCTTCGCCAGGCGTCAATTCAGTTCCTGGAAAACCAGCTCAATCAACCGGCAATCCATCCAGGGCCATCAATCCTGATGTCATACGAGACCCTGATGTGCACAGTATCACTGCAATCAAAACTTTGGCTGAAGCCAGCCAAATCTTCATCGAAATAACCGGCTCTCAGGAATCCGCAAAAGCTCTTTACGATCAATTGGCGGTGCAATTCAAGACGAGTGGGCGCTGGGAGCCTGCCCTGAAAGAGGATACGGATGCCGCATTGAATGTAATGATCAAACCTGACGGTCACACCTTCCATTTTCAGATGGTGAATGCCAAAGGCGCTATCATCTGGCCACTCAAAGGAAAATGGAAAACTTATTCAGGGGGTGTAGAACAGGTTGTGAAACAATTGGTGAATGATTTGCTAAAGGCAGCCCAGTAAGGGTTAAAGCGACCTTCCCCCAGCACGTTTTCCAAACCCTTTTTGCTGCCGCCGGATCATTTCGGGTCTCCCTGAAGAATAAAGCCTGCCCAATAGTACGGCGAGGCCCACCGTTTTTCTTTCCACAAGGCGAGTTGGGCCGCGCGCAGCGCTGCGGCCGGAGTCTTTCCAACAATCAGCATTTGCTGGTACAGACGGTCCATTAATTCAGCCGCTGCCAGATCATTCACGGCCCAAAGGCTGGAAATAACACGGGGAACGCCAGCGTACATAAACCCGCGCGCCAAACTGATTGCGCCTTCTCCCCTGATTTCTTTGCCCAACCCTGTGCGACAAGCACTGAGCACCACCAGATCGGCAGTCAATCGGAGGTTAAAAACATCGTTCAAACGTAATACACCCAATCGAGATTGCCCATTCTCATCCACAAGGGAAAAAACCAGCCCGGAAAGTTCCGGCGTCTGACTGTTAAGCAGACCGTGCGTTGCAAAATGCAGCATTCGGTATTGATTAAGGCTTCCGCTGGTCACCAAGTCACGATTGGCTTCGAAGTCCAGCGCTGTCAACCTACGATTTTCAGGAACAAATCTGGCGATGCGCTCCGCTTCTTGCCGCGAAGCCATCAGGCGGGTCAGGTCTTGAGTATCGCGCTCGCTGTTTTCAGCCGAGGCTGCATTCATCAACTCCACAGCCTCCCCGGGCGTCTGAAAAAGCTTCGACTTTTGTTTAGGAATGGCTGAATGTTGGGAAGAGAAGCCATTCTGGCTAAGCAAAAGTCTCTTATCCTTCTGCGTAAAAACCGGATCGGCAATAATTGCCAAATCTCCTGTTGGTTGCGGGCGATCTGGGAGGTTTCGCTGCAATTCTGCCAAAACCGATGCCGAAGGAAGACTGATAATCTCGTGTTTTACCAGCAATGGATTCGCCTGCAGGTTCGATGCTGTCAGCGAATTTTTGTCAGCGTAAGGTTCCGGTAATGCGGCAAAGGGAATGTAATTGAGAATCCCATCGCCGGAAATCAGCAATCGTTTTTGCCCCAGCAGCTTTGCCACAGGAGCCAGCAATGTCTGGCTGAGTGCTGCGGCCACGTCAGGCAGTTCCGTTTGGGCGCGAACAATGCGATTCCGTTTTTGCTCTGGCTTTTCATATTTGATCGTTTCGCCCGGAGCCGCCAACAGATTATAAAAACTGCGCGCCTGTTCTTCGATCACAGCCCGGCACGGCAATGGAAAACTACGCAATTCGTTTTGGCTGACCACCCACAAATAGCTTCGCTCTTCGCCAAGCGCGTATTCCAACAGCAAAGTATTGGAATCAAGCATGTGCTGAATTTCCGTCAGGCCAATTGAGCTGGGATATACCAGGGCTGCGTATTGCGGACTGGCACGTTTGATGGCTGCTTTTGCCTGTTCCTGAAATACGGTGAGCGCCAGAATTTCCCTGTCCAAATGGTCAATATCTTCTCGTTTTTTCTTTGGCAATTTGAGCAAAGCGGCACGCTCGGCTTTTTTGGTCATCAATGATTGAGCAAACTCCCTTTCCTGCTCTAACAGGTTGATGTCCACGCCTTGGCGTATATCCACACGCGCTTCGGCGATCAGGTCGGCCAAGGCTCTGGCGCGTGCACTCTCGCTGACACGCAAAGCCTCGGCAGCATAATGCTGTGATTGCTTGTCAGCTTTTTGATTCGACGAACGCAATTGTTGCTGCATCAACAGGTCAATGTAGAATTCATAATAGCGCCTGTTGGCTGCGGTAAAAGTTGCTCGAAAATCCGGATTGAGTAATTGGATTCGCAGCGATTCGAAAATTTTCAATGCCTGTTCGATCTGCTCGCGTGATTGATCGAAATTCCCGGCAGCCCGCTCGATTCGCGCCAAATCACCGCGAATATAAGCTTCACGCATGGAATTACCCAACGTCTGGTTCAGCGCAAGCGCCCGCGTCAGGTATTCCACAGATTCCACCAACCGGCCTTCCGCTTCGGCTAACACACCAAGATTTTTCAGCGTGACGGCTTCCCCTTCCAAATTCCCCAGCGCGCGCCAAACCGACAGTACCTGCTGGTTGGTGGCAAATGCGTTCTGTTTATCCCCTATCAAATCATACAAACGAGCTATATTGGTCAGGGCAGCAGCCTCAGAAGTTCGATCGCCAAGCGAGCGCGCCATTTCCAAAGCTTTCCGATACAGATCAATTGCCTGACTATTCTCGCCGAGCGCTTTATAAACGGCTCCCAGGTTGACCAACAGCGATGTTTCCAGCGCGCGTTCGCCCAGCGCCTGGCTAAATGCGAGCGCCTGTTTATAACAATTAATCGCTTTGGCCTTGTCGCCAAGCCGGAAATAGAGAGTGCCGAGCGCATTGAGCGCCAGATTCTCCCGCACACGGTCGCCTTCGCGATGGCTTAAAGAAAGCGATTGCTGATAACTTTCCATCGCCGCCTGCAACTCTCCACCAGTCTGTTGAACCAATCCCAGAAGATAAAGTGTGCGGGCTTCTTCTCGTTTGTCCTGCAATTCTACCCAAAGTTTCAATGCTGTTTGATACTTCTCGCTCGCGCTTCGCAGGCTTCCTTTGGTAGCTTCGGCACTTAATGTTGAGCCTTCGGCAGTCAACCTTTCGGCATTGATTCGTGTTTGGTCTTCGGGAACGCCGGGGCGACACTCTTCAATTCGTATCAGGTACGTTCCTCCCAGACCTTCCCGCTGCCGGGCACGAACAGCAATGCGAATGGCCGTCTTTTGTGACGCGATGACAGAAGCGGACTCTTTGCCCGCGCTATCCACTTCTATCAGCAATTCGCCTTCCGCATTCATAAGCGATGTGACAACTTCCACCATCCGTTGCTCGACCGCGACACGCAGATACTGCCCTCGCTCAAGCGTGATTGAATAGGAATGAAGCTCGCCGCCGGCAATTTGACGTTCGATCTCTTCACCAAAAACGAGATTCTGGGAAGGTTGCGGCGGGTCTTGAGAATTGGCAGAAATGCTGGTCAGATCATTCAGGCCAATGCTCCAAAAAAGCAAGATAAGCATTGGCACCTTCAATAAGCGATTGTGTATGTGTTTGTAATTTGACTTCGTCAAACCCCTGGTAGCGCGCGAAATGGGAAGCATGCTCACCTCCGTGAGATTCCGGCAATGGATTTGCATTAGTCAGGCGGGTCCTTTCCATGCAAACCCTGGTTGCCCCATTGTCTGCGCGAAAAAGTCACTCTGCCTGGCGGATAGGCAAACTTACGACTGAGAAACTGGAACCGAAATGGTTCCGTCTCAATCATTAGCACAAATTTTTATAGTGATGAGATTTGGAATTGGACGAGCTCTGCTCACCTTTACAAGGACAATGCCTGAAGTCCTCAGACAAAATATGTAGCGGCTTTGGCTTGCTGCGTCAAAAATTTCCCTGAAGAGTGGAAACGACCGTACTTCTCCATTAAGGAATTGGGTACTCTCAGTCGCATTCTGAAAGTTGTGGGGTGCGAACCTGAAAGTACTACCGACAATTTCATCTTAATACATTTTTCAATTTCTAGGTGTGAGACTTTCGAAAAATTTTTCTTCATACCCTGCTGGTTGGGGAAAGTTGTCCTCTATCAAAATTCAAATGCAGCCGTGCCAGGCGGGAACGGGCGACACAGCCGTGGGCCACCATGAATTGCCACACCTTGATTGATGTAGTTCGGATAAGAATGCACACCCAGCGGACTTTTGCGCCAACCACTCATTTTGCGCTCCATGGTGAACCGAGCTACAGGGGTAATAGGAAGAAGGCCCATAGGTTGCTCCTTTTGAAGAAATTACAGCCGGAAAAGCGTGAAAAGACTCAGCCATAAGCGGGAAAATTCGCAGTATCTTCGATAAATTCGGCTTTTTATCCTCCCGTTTTCACGATTTGGGGACTGGCATATTGATTGCCAACCTGAGATGAGCGTTTCATTTTTGCGCAATCACATTTCAACAGTCCGGTCAGCCCGTTAACTTGGCTGGGTCCAAACAGGACCGCCAAATAGCCCACAGGGGCGATTATGATGAAAGACAAAATATTGGTTGTTGATGATGACCGCTCAATCAGATGGATGCTGGTCGAAGCCCTGAAAGAATGGGGCTATCAAACAGTGGAAGCTGCCACGTATCAGGCGGCTCTCTTTGCTCATGAAACGGAATCCCCTGCGGCGGTCTTGCTGGACATTGACTTGCCCGACGGGTCGGGGTTGGACGCCCTGCGTGCTATCAAAAGCCGACACCCCGAAGCAATCGTGATTATGGTCACTGCTAACGCTTTTTTCGACAAAGCGATTGAGGCATTGCGCGGCGGCGCGTTCGATTTCATCAGTAAGCCGATTAATCTGCCAGAACTGCAAGTCACCCTGCGCAATGGTTTGGAAACGCGTCGGCTGCGGAAAAAGATCAGCGTGTTACACCGCCAGCAATCGCACCAGTTTAACTTCGATCAATTAGTTGGAGATTCCCCAGCGATGAAGGAGATGATTGCGTTGGCGCGCAAGGTCGCGCTGAGCGAAGCCTCAGCAGTCCTGCTGCAAGGCGAAAGCGGCACGGGGAAAGAACTGGTTGCGCGGGCGATCCATTACGGCTCACCCCGGGCCGAAGGAACGTTTGTGCCCATCAACTGCGCGGCCATTCCGGAGGCTTTGTTGGAAAGTGAGTTGTTCGGCCACGAAAAAGGTTCTTTTACAGATGCAAAGGCGCGCAAGGAAGGTCTGTTTGAACAAGCTGAAGGCGGGACGCTGTTCCTGGATGAAATTGGAGAATTGGACCTCGGCCTGCAAGCCAAGCTGCTGCGCGTGCTGGAAGACGGGCGTTTCCGCCGCGTCGGCGGATTGAAGGATGTAGCATATGACGCGCGCATTATTGCCGCGTCCAATCGCGACCTGAAAGCCGATAGTGAAACCGGGCGCTTCCGAGCCGATCTCTTTTACCGCTTATCAGTCATCCAGATTGAACTGCCACCGCTGCGGGATCGCGGCGATGATGCGCTGGTGCTTGCCGCCCATTTTATCCGGCATTTCAATCAGCATCTAAAAAAGAATATCTCAGGCCTGACACCGGAAGTCGCTGAAATCTTCCAGCGTTATCCCTGGCCCGGCAATGTGCGCGAGTTACGAAACATAGTCGAACGCGTGATGATTTTAGAAGACAACAGCACTATCACAACTGCCTGGCTGCCACGCAGTTTGGCTGACTATAAAACGGCACCCATAGGCGAAATTGCGGATCAAAGTGAACGGGCAGAGACTGCCCCCTTTCCTACTGACACCGTTTCCACAAAAGCTGATTTGGACAGAGTATTTACGCTGCCTGCGGCCGGAGTCAGTCTTGAGGCAGTTGAACGGTCATTGCTATTACAGGCGATTCAGATGACACATGGCAATCAAACAAAAGCTGCGGAACTATTGCAAATTTCCCGCGATCAACTCCGCTATCGCCTGAAGAAAATCGAGGAGATTCCTCCCTCGCAAGAAACTCCGTAAGGCTAGCCGGTTCCCCAAAACTGTTGGACGACCGGCTAGCTTCGCCTGGTTTCGATTTAATCCCGCTGCCACCAAACGCGCGCCAGCTTGTTTCGATGCGAAAAGCCGTAGCGCACCTTGCCATGAAATGCTTTATGAAGCGCGCGACCTAGCCGTTGCGCCAGATGCTCAGTGGTTGTTGTGACCGTAAGCACTCCGTCCGAATCGGTTTGCCATCCCATAATCCGCGCCAAGGGGTTGTCTTCAGCGGCTCGCTCCGCTTCGTTTTCCAACAACCGTTTGACCTCATCCTGGTGCGACGCAAAGAACTTGCCTTGGGCGTAAACGTAACCGCTGGGCACGCCGCTGCGCTGCCGCTCGCAGGCCGGGCAGACGAGTTGATGGACAGGGCGAAAATGTTTGTGCTTCGCACTCTGCCTTTCCGCGTCCGGCTTTGACCAGCGCCGATCGGCGTAAACGTCGCCGCAAACTTCGCAGAACGCCGGTTCAGGCATACTGCGCAAGGTGCGATGGCGACCTTTTTCATCATCCACATGCTTGGTGAACGTCTGGTTTGTGTATCGTTTTGCGGTTTGCATAATCACTCCTCTTCTCTAACCACCTCGACCGAACAAGGTGCGTGCGTTGCCACGTAAGATGAAACACTGCCGATCAGGAATCGTTCGATAGCTCCCATTCCCTTCGCGCCGACAAAAATACAATCGACGTCCCAATCCTTCGCCTCGCCAAGCAGCGACTGGCGCGCGTCTTCGTGTTTCATCGCTGTGGAAACCGTCAATCCAGCGCCTTTTAACTTCCCGATAGATTTTTCGATCACTTCGCCCACCCTGGCTTTTTCGTCATCAATCCATTGGGCGAGCGTAGCGGCCGCGAACTCAGACCCGATTGCGGGAATGACTGGAAAGCCATTGACGATTCGCGCCTCGCTTCCCTTCGGCCAGTGACGCGCCGCAACAGCATTGACTGCTGCTTCGGCTCCACGAGAACCGTCTATTCCCACGATCAACCGGATTGGTTTCCCAGGCTCTCTTTCTCCTCCACGCGCAATTCGCACGTTGCCGTGCGCGGCGTGCAAGACTTTCTGCGAGACGCTGCCCAGCAGCAATCGCCCCAATCCGGAACGCCCGTGAGAACCAACAACAATCAAATCCGCATCAAGCGCTTTTGCCCTGTCAACGATCAGACTGGCAGGCGATCCTGCCAGCGCTTCTGCGTGAATTTCCCAGTCAGGAAAGGACTGTTTCAGCGCTGCGCGTGCGTGCCGTGCCATCGCCAAAGTGTCTTTTCCTCCTTGCTCCAGGTACGAGGTAAATTGAGTTTCAACCATTCCAAAGCTGGCGGGGGCGGGCATCCATTCCGCATACACCGACAACACGTGAGCTTCAGCCTTTCGGGGAAGTCCCGCTTGTTCCAGGTCTGCCAATGCGGCGTCAGCGCATTCTGATTCATCGTATGCAATCAGGATTTTCATTTTGTCCTTCATAAGTTTTCTCCCTTCTTTTGTAGAATCTGTAGAATCGCGTTTGCTGCTAATCGGCATAATTTCCAGCCGCAGGTCGCTTCCCCTTTTAGCTTCCTGCGGCTGGATGGGATCAAGAGATGCTGCCCATCGCAGCTTCCCTCAACCTTATGCGAAGATAAATCTTTACTTGACCTTCACTTCTACCAGTTTCGGCTTGGCTTCTTCACGCTTTGGCAGCGTCACGCGCAGCATACCGTCCTTGAACTCGGCGTTGACCTTGCTTGCATCAACAAAGTTCGGCAGGGTAAAGCTGCGGCTGAATTCGCCGTAACTGCGTTCCAACCGATGGTAATTTTCTTTCTTGGTTTCTTCAGATAGCTTGCGCTCGCCGCGAATGGTCAGAATGTTGTTGTCAATTGAAACGTTGACGTCCTCTTTCTTCACTTCGGGCAATTCCACTTTGACTACCACTTCATTGTCGGTTTCGTAAATGTCACAAGTCGGCGCCCAGGTCGCGAGCGACCAATTCTCTTCGGACAACTTTTTCAATGGGTCGAAGCCCTCGCCAAAGAAACGCTTAATCCGATTTTCGAAGTTACGGAAAGGGTCAAAACCCAAAAATTCGTGGCTGCTAACAGGAGCCAATGCTGTGCCAGTTTTGTTTGCCATGATACTTACCTCCAATTTGAAATGAGTTTGACATTGTTCGCAGTTGCAGGAGCTTCGGCGGAAACAACTCTAATTTCCATCCAATGCTCAACTTCAATCTGCGACATAACCTTGTTTCGCTTGTTCGAAGTGCAAGCGTTGTGCCGATTCGGAAAACGAACTGACAGTTGCGTAACTTCTGTGTTTTATGGCCAAGGCGCGCAAAACCGAGTGTTTTCGCCCAATTTTCTGGGTAAGATCGCACACTCGTGCGGTATTGTTCCCCCATCTTTGATGCTGAGGTCATTTCTGCTCAAAACGCATTGATTCGATGTGAAAACCGCGATGTAAAATCCAGGTCAATCTTGACGCAAATTGCAGCCCTACATTGTTTGTCGCATTGCACAGGACTATTATTTCTCCGTCAGCAAACAATTTCTTTAACAGTCGCGCTGAATTCCCAAAACAGTTCAATGAAGCCTTAAACAGGATGGCTGAGCTGAGATCACAAGGCGAATTCCTGCTTGCCCATAGAAATTTTTCGAACGGTAGTGTCCGCACCATCCCTCTGAGACATCGAGTCAGGAAAGCAGGCAAAGTTGCTTTTGAAATCTGCAACTTGTTGCTCTGAAATAAATAACAGCAAGCCAGAGCAAACTTAGCGGTCCCAAGCCGGGAGCGACGCTTTCCCCCGCTGCCAGCTTGAAGGAGCAATGTAGAGATGAATTCCCCAAGTAGCCTGAAAAGGATGACGAAGGCTGAATTGATCGAAGCCTTTCAATCGTTGCGAAATGAGATCGCAATGTCGTCACATACGCTAGAACAGCAAACCAGCCTGCTGGATTTATCCTACGATGCCATCTTTGCCTGGGAACTGAATGGCGTCATACGGTATTGGAATTCTGCCGCCACAAAGCTTTACGGTTGGACGCGCGAAGAAGCTTTGGGGCAATCAAGCCAGGCACTTTTGCAGACAATTCATCCCGAGGGTTGGGCGCAGGTTCAAGCGGCGCTGTTGAGCGAAGGTCATTGGTATGGCGAACTGATTCACCAGACGAGCGATGGCCGGAAACTTATTGTGGATAGCCGCCACGTGCTGGTGCGCGAAACGGATGGGCAGATGCTGGTGCTGGAAACCAATCGCGATTTGACCGCGCGCAAACAGGCTGAAGAGGCGCTTCGGAAAAGCGAAGCGTTCAAGATTGCTATCCTGAATTCCCTGACGGCGCACATTGCCGTGCTCGACAATTCGAGAACAATCGTTGCGGTGAATGAGGCGTGGAGGCGTTTCGCGCTGGAAAACGGAAGAGAATCCGCCGCCGATTGTGTGGGCCTGAATTATTTCGAAGTTTGCCGCCAGGCTGACTTGCAAGGAGAGCGCGAGGCGCTGGAAGCGATCAATGGCATTCAAGCCGTGCTGGACGGCACACAGGCCAGCTTCATGCTGGAATACCCCTGCCATTCGCCGGATAAGAAGCGCTGGTTTGTGATGACGGCCACTCCGCTCAGTGGAGAAACAGGCGGAGCAGTGGTTTCGCACACCGACATCACCGAGCGTAAACAGGCTGAGATGGCGTTGAGCAAGTCGGAAGGAAAATACCGCGCGCTGTTTGAATCCATTGACCAGGGTTTTTGCACCATTGAAGTTTTGTTTGATGAAAACGAGGCGCCGATTGATTACCGGTTTCTGGTCATCAACCCGGCCTTTGAACGACAGACAGGAATTGAAAATGCTCTGGGTCGCCGGATGCGCGAGATCGCGCCGCTGCACGAAGAATTCTGGTTCGAAACATATGGCCGGGTAGCTTTGACGGGTGAACCAACCCGCTTTGAAAGCGCCGCCGAACAGCTTCATCGAATTTACGATGTTTACGCTTGGCAAATCAGCGAACCGGCGGAAAGAAAGGTCGCGATCCTCTTTAATGACATCACTGAACGCAAGCGAACCGAAGCGGCTCTGCGCGGCAGCGAAGCCCGTATGGGCGGAATCATCAATTCGGCGATGGACGCCATCATTTCGATAGATAATTGCCAGAAAATAGTCCTCTTAAACCGGGCGGCTGAACGGATGTTCGGTTACTCTTCAGTTGAAATGATCGGGCAACCACTTTCGCACCTGATTCCCGAACGGTTCCGCCCTGCACACGCAGATCATATTCGCCGTTTTGGCGCAACGGGCGAAACCACGCGTGCGATGGGAGCGCTGAATGCTGTCAGTGGCGTGCGCCGCAACGGCGACGAGTTTCCGATTGAGGCTTCGATCTCCCAGATCGAAACTCATGGCCAAAAGCTTTACACGGTTATCCTGCGCGACGTCACCGAGCGCGTGCGCGCCAACGAGCGTTTGATTGAGCAAGCCACACTGCTAAACCAGTCGCACGAAGCCATCGTCGTGCGCGATTTGGATGGCCGCATCCGCTATTGGGGGGCCGGCGCGGAGAGGTTATATGGATGGACGGCGGAAGAGGCGATTGGCAGATCGAGTGAGGAACTGTATTACAGGAATGATCCGTCCCCACTGGCCGATGCAACCAGAATGACTATTGAAAAGGGGAATTGGAACGGAGAACTTCATCACCTGACCAAAGAGGGCCGTGAAGTGATTGTCGAAGGCCATTGGACATTGGTACGCGATGCAGCAGGAAAGCCGAGGAGTATTCTTGCGATCAACACCGACATCACTGAGAAGAAAAAGCTTGAAGCGCAGTACCTGCGCGCGCAGCGGCTGGAAAGCATCGGCACGCTGGCCAGCGGCATCGCGCACGACCTGAACAACATCCTCTCGCCGGTCATGATGGGGACGCAGATGCTGCAGATGAAGCTGAAAGATCAACAGAGCCAGCGTCTGCTCGCCATCATGCAGTCGAATGTGAACCGCGGCGCAGAGATGGTCAGACAGGTGCTTTCGTTCGCCCAGGGCATCGGCGGCCAGCGCGTGGTTTTGCAGCCGAAACACCTGATCCGCGAGATCATTCAGCTTGCCGAAGAAACGTTCCCCAAATCCATTCGGATCAAGCAACGGTTGCACGACGATCTGTGGACGACCAGTGGCGACGCTACGCAATTGCATCAAGTTCTGCTCAATCTGTGCGTGAATGCGCGCGACGCCATGCCACAGGGCGGCACGCTGACAATTGCCGCAGAGAATCAGCCCCTGGACACGTTGTGTGCGCAACTGCTCAAAGGGGCTACCCCAGGCAACTTCGTGGTCATTACCATCACTGACAGCGGCATCGGCATCCCGCCCGAAATCATTGACCGCATCTTCGACCCTTTCTTCACGACCAAGGAATCGGGACAAGGAACCGGGCTCGGGCTGGCTACCGCTCAGGGCATTGTGGCCAGCCACGGCGGCTTCATTACCGTCGAGAGCAAACTCGAGCTTGGGACGAAATTCAGCATCTATCTTCCTTCGAATGAGGCCGTCAGCCAGCAGAAGGACATTGAAAGCACTCAGGAGATGCCGCTGGGTTCAGGAGAATTGATTTTGGTAGTGGACGACGAGGCCGCCGTGCGAGAGATAACTTGCGCAGCGCTTGAAACCTACGGGTACCGTACATTGACAGCCGATAACGGGGCGACGGCATTGAGCATTTACGTCGGCCATCAGGAAGAGATCAGCGTGGTCATTACCGACCTGATGATGCCGGTAATGGACGGCATTGCCACCATCCGCGCCCTGCGCAGATTGAACCCGGGCATCCGCATCATCGCCTCCAGCGGCCTGGCGGATGCGGCTAAGACCAATGAAGTGAGAATGCTCCAAGTGGATGATCTGCTGGAAAAGCCATACAGCACTCCAGACTTGTTGAACATGATCGCAAAGGCCTTGGGCAAGCAATCACCCTCGAAAACCGACTCCTGATACCTTCCAGACGCATACGCACACCGCTGGGTGTTTTCCCCGCAATCGGCGCGTAACTTTCCACAACGCTTCGGTCTAATCCCCCGATTCCAGGCCTCTGCAGCCACTTATCATCTGGCACCAAGCTTGCCCTCATAAATTCCAGTCCCAAAAGAAATTTATGGAAAAGACTCAGGGAAAACATCAAGCAGTAGCAGCACGAGAAGTAATGATCCCCTTAGGCTCAATCGCCCTGGCGGGGGAATTGGAAATCCCTGTGCCCGCCACAGGGATTGTTCTTTTTGCTCATGGCAGCGGCAGCAGCCGTCACAGCGCACGCAACAAGCGCGTAGCACAAGTCATCCGCGAGGGGGGCATAGGCACTCTGCTCTTTGACTTGCTGACGCGAGAAGAAGAGGGGATTGACCTACAAACTCGCCATCTGCGCTTCGACATTCCGATGCTGGCGCGGCGGTTAATGGCGGCGACCGTCTGGATCAAAAGCCAGCCGGGAATCGGCCATCTGAAGGTCGGCTATTTCGGCGCAAGCACAGGTGGCGGCGCTGCCCTGTTGGCCGCGGCAGAGTTGGGCAGTGAAATTGGCGCGGTCGTTTCGCGCGGAGGGCGGCCCGATCTGGCTGGCGCAGCATTGCCGAAGGTGATTGCCCCAACGCTGCTCATTGTTGGCGGCCTGGACGAATTCGTCATTCGATTGAACGAAGAAGCGCTGGCGCAGCTTCAATGCGCGAAAAAATTGAAGATCGTGCCTGGCGCAACGCACCTGTTCGACGAGCCGGGAAAGTTGGAAGCGGTCGCACGTCTGGCTGCCGATTGGTTCCAGCGCTATCTGCGCTGAATGATGGATTGCCGAATGATGCAAAGGACAGAAAGAAAAATCAGGCCGTGTTTTTGGAAATGATGATGGCGGGGAGGTAACAGGAAAGCGCGGACTGTTGCAGTCATGGGCCATATCCGATCAGGGTCATCATCATTTCTAAGAGCTTGTTTTGAAATAGGGTGAGTCAGTCGGGTTTTGAGTAAACTGTT
>CAZMXG010000005.1:0-112531 GCA_964570175.1 uncultured Heliomicrobium sp.
GGTCACGACGACGCCAAATTGCCAACATGCTGAGATGGCGGCGCGACGTTTTGTTGTCGCACTAGCGGCTATCAAGTTTTTGTGTCCTTTGAGCAACATAGTTTTTGAGAAAAGCGTAAAAGTTAAATTCTTATTCTCTATCTCTTTTCTGTATCAACAAAAGGCGAGATAGTTGAAGTCAACGAAGCGTTCTTATACTTCAATCGTTCAAAGCCAGTCAACACATTTCTCATCTTATTTCAAAAATAAAAGCTGCTTAGAATTAGTAAATATCCAGATCATTCCCTGAGATCACAGTACCTTGATAGTATTTTCGCACTTCTTCAACTAACGCATCAGGTGTAGTGCCCCAGAATAATTGATGGTACAAGATGAGTAACTTGGGTTTTGCTTTGCTGGCTATTTCGGCCAATTCTTTCGATGATGTGTGAAAACTTGAATGGTAGCGCTGCCACTCTGGGGGACGGCTAGCGAAGCCAATAGTTGAATAAACCTCGTGGACAAGCACGTCACATCCGTTGCAGGCTTCGATGACACTTTCACTTGGAGCACAATCACCAGAAACAACGATGACCCTGTCCGAAGTTTCAAACCTGTAACCGTATGCATGTTTCCAAGAGCCGTGCTGAACAGCGAAAGCTTTAACTGTCACATTGGTATCCTTAAAGACCACACCAGGTTTTATGTCCTTAGCTAGTATTTCATAGCCACGAGGTTTGGCCGGCTCCAAACCTTTCAGACGAATAGCGATATCTTCTGAAAAGGCTTTCAGAATGAAATCGGTCATACGCTTGGTTCCTGGAGGGCCAAAAATTTCCAATGGCGCATCTCGTTCCAACACAGCGGGCGTAAAGATAAAATCCGGGAGGCCAGCAGTATGATCCGAATGCAAATGAGTAAGGAACAGTCGCCGCAGGTTTTCTACAGCCAAGCCTTTGATGCCTTTTTTAGCAGCGGTAGCAGCGCGTCGGACAACTCCGGGTCCACTGTCAACCACGTAAGAAACGTCATTAACAACCACAGCTATCGCTGGTCCAGAGCGCTCTGGATCAGCATTTGGCGTCCCCGTACCAAGCAATATGACCTGAGTTTTGCTCTGTTGAGCGACGCTTATTGCAACAGAACTAATTAGCAGAGTACAAAGTACAATGACGTTCTTCATTATTTACCTTGTTAGCGCATGAACTCACTCGAACTGTGAATTGAGAATTTAACACAGCTAGCAAGAGATGATTTATTGAGTTTTCGGCGGAGGAAAGTTTTCTATCTACGCCCTAAATACGCTGAAGTGTTTCCAACACCAGGCGGCGAGTGCTGGCCGGTTGAAAACCTGGAACTGTGCCTTTAAGCAGAAGCTCTTCAAACTGTCGGGTCAAATTAGGCCAATTGTAAAGCTGTTCGACTAGGGCACGACCAGCCTCACCCGCACGCGACGCAGTGCGACGATCAGCCAGGAAAGATTCAATGGCATAAGCAAAAGTTGCGGCATCATCGGCAAAAGCAATCCAATCCTGTCCAATTCGTCCAACTTCGCGTGTGGGTGTGCTGACAATTGGTTTGCGCAAAGCTGCATATTCAAACAGCTTTAACGGACATGAACCATCTGACACAGCGTCATTCGTAAATGGCAATAAGCAAACATCCATCCCAGCCACATAACTCATTGCCTCACGATAAGGCTTAGCACCAGTCAATACGACATTATCTAGCTCAAATTCGGCAATCATCCGATTAATGTCAGCCAGCCGTCTGCCACTACCCACCAGCAAAAATGTCACGTGCGGCAACCGTTGGGCAGTTTGCAAAACCAATTCAAAATTCACCCAATATTCAAACGCACCAACGAAACCGACCGTTGGCCGGTTTTTCTGCGAGGGCCACAGGTTGTTATCAATTCGATCAAGCTCATCAATATCGGCTCCATTGGGCAGCATCAAAACAGGCCGTTCTATTTGCTCTTCCAGGACGCTGGACGCAACAGTAACCGTCGAAGCCTTGACCAACATGTGATTTTGCACGAGGTTGGCAGCGGACATCATCCCAGCTTTGGCAATGACACCAAGCTCTACTTCCATCATAGAAACCAAGTCATCGGCCAAGTCAAAGTGAATGTGGCAATCGGCAAGATGAAGCAGCGGCGCTTGCGGCAAGTTGTACAACAACAAGGTATCTATTTTCTCTTTATCCACAAAACGTCGAATCTGATTTAACGACGTGACCGAAACCAAGCCTTTCTTCAATAATTTGGAACGGCGAACAGGCATTCGCCAAAATGACCGCAAAGCCTTTGGAGCCTCTAGTTCACTGATTGTCAGCCCTTGCGGTAGCTCATCACCGTCAGTGATAAGATCGTTTGCGCTAATATCATTCAATGCCATTGGAGGTGCCGTCAGCACATATACTTGATGGCCGAATTCACACAAATGAGTTAATAGCTGATGATAACGACTGCGGTTCGCCGACCGCCATCGCGCCAAATATGGAAAAAGAATCTTCATTGGTACTTTCGTGTGTATAGGTGGTTAATACCTTGTTTGGTTTCTGTCATAGCAACTTTTTCACCTGCCAGCGCGCAACCAAACTTTGCGACGTATCAAAGCAGTGCAAAAACTGTAAAACCACATTGCTGCATAACGCGGCACCGAAATCAGATCAAGCAAATATCGTTTTGGATTATCTACAAGCGCTGCTCCAGCCAGGTAATATGCCGCGTCCAGAACCAGCCCCCCAACGGCAATCCAAATCAAAGTCGGGTAAAGTAAACCAGCCAGAAGCAACAACAGTCGCGCTCCGATAAACAGGATTTTTGGACGCAAGATCAGTAACCACAATAAAAACCAAGCCCCGGGTCCGCCGAGCAACAATGCTTGGACGAATTCCCGTGGATAATCACGCAACACTTGCAATTGCCCCTGCAACCAACGCGCCCGCTGCCTGGAAGCCCCAGAAGCTTGTTGAGGTTTTGGATCAAAAACCTTTGCTTCAGGCACAAATTCAACACGCACCCGCTTTGAAGCCAGAATTACATCCAATTCCAAATCTTCTGCATACGTGTGCAAGCGCGGAGCCAATTTGGCCAGCAATTCACATCGAAAAGCCATTCCGGTTCCTCTCAACGGAACCGGCCAGCCACAGCGTCGCCTGGCTTCGTCATCAATACGTTGCATCAAAACTTCAGACCAACCAGCCAATCGTCCGGATGCTGTGCTGGCATCCGGAGCCACGAACACTTGGGCGGCTTCTGCACCAGAAGCCATCACCCGACGCAAGCTGGACAAGCTACCAGGTATTAAGCGGCTATCAGCATCCAGAATGACAATGGCGTTTTTTGTTTGCCAAGCCGCTTGATAATTTTCCATCCACCAAGCGATCGCAGCGCCTTTGCCAAGCGGCCCATTGGAACGTGCAGCTACATCTGAACCGGCAATCGCTGCCTCATCAGCTGTAAGATCTGTGCAACGGTCGGCAACAACCCATAAACTGCTGTCAGGCCATTCGATCAATTGCTTTTTCAAGTCCTTAATTGTTGGGCCAATTGTTCCTGCTTCATCGTGGGCAGCAATCAGCACCACACACCCTTCAGCCCAATCACTGCCTGACACTTTGTTCGCTGGCATGACAGCCCGCAAACACAGCAATACGAACCGCAGCAAGCTGTCAAAAATAAACAGTGAATAAATAAAAAACAGGACTCGCATCGAAATTCAGAATTCTTTTTGTTGTCAAATTAATCCAGCCACGATGGAGGGGGAAACTGGGCAGCCTTGCTATCTTCTACATCCCATCTGCGAGGGGTTAGCAAGTGTTTAAAAGTGAGGCGCAGCCCTTATTATGACGGGCGGAGTTTAGCCGACCTGCTTTCTCAGGGTCAACTGAACTTTTGGCTCGGCGCAGAGAACTTTTTCACCGGAGATCGGAGAATTTGCGAAGCCGA
Organism: uncultured Heliomicrobium sp.; assembly: GCA_964570175.1. Taxonomy (GTDB): domain Bacteria; phylum Acidobacteriota; class Blastocatellia; order RBC074; family RBC074; genus RBC074. Next base: position 3,935 of record CAZMXG010000005.1, read on the forward strand.
GACCTGTCGCCTAAAATCTGGTTTCCTTCGCACCAATCAGTTCAAGCGCAAACTTTATGGCCAAAATCAATCGAAGAAATTCTGTCGCCGTCAACGTCGGTGGCGTCCCTGTCGGTGGATGCAATGCCGTTGTCGTGCAGTCAATGACGAACACCGACACTGCCGACATTGCCGCAACCACACAGCAGATCATTGAGCTGGCGCAAGCGGGTTCGGAGCTTGTCCGCATCACTGTCAATAACAAAGAGGCCGCCGCCGCCGTGCCGGAAATTATTGCGCGTGTTCGTGACACCGGACACAACACCCCAATCATCGGCGACTTTCACTACAACGGCCACATTTTGCTGACGGAGTTCAAGGAGTGCGCTCGCGCACTCTCCAAATACCGCATTAATCCAGGCAATGTTGGAGCCGGCAAACGTCACGACGACAATTTCAAACAGATGATTGATGTCGCACTGGAAAACGAAAAGCCAGTTAGAATCGGTGTCAACTGGGGATCGCTGGATCAAGCCTTGTTGGCTCGGTTGATGGACGAAAACGCGAAGCTAGCCGAACCGCGAGACGCCAAAGATGTGATGAAGGAAGCCATCGTTCGCAGTGCAATTGATTCCGCAGAACTGGCTGAAAGTTACGGAATGCCGCGTGAACAAATCATCCTTAGCGCGAAGTGTTCCGATCTGCAGGACTTGGTGGACGTATACCGCGAAATGGCTTGTAGAGGCGAATATGCGCTGCATCTAGGCTTGACCGAGGCAGGAATGGGAGCAAAAGGAATTGTTGCCAGCGCAGCCGCCTTGGCAATTTTGTTGCAGGAAGGCATTGGCGACACCATTCGCGTCAGTCTGACGCCAGCGCCAAACGCTTCCCGCACAGAGGAAGTAATTGTCGCGCAACAGATTCTGCAATCCCTGAGTATACGCAGCTTCACACCTCAAGTGACCGCCTGCCCAGGCTGCGGACGAACGACCAGCACTCTGTTTCAGGAAATGGCCGAAGACATCGGCAGCTACCTTCGCGCGCAGATGCCGGTCTGGCGAGACCAGTTTGCAGGTGTTGAAGAAATGAAAGTCGCGGTGATGGGATGCGTCGTCAACGGTCCAGGCGAATCGAAACACGCCAACATCGGTATCAGCCTGCCTGGAACCGGCGAAGAGCCTCGTGCTCCGGTCTTTGTTGACGGAAAACTGCGAACCACGTTGAAAGGCACCGGTATCGTTCCGGAGTTCATTGAGATTCTGAACCAGTACGTTGCATCGAAGTACTCGTCAAAGGCTGTCGCAGCGAATTCGGAGTGAACCAAACTTCGAATGTTCTGGTTCGTGCCAATTTTGAAGTTTCGAAGCCGGGAAAATAAACAGCTCTGGCGTCGGGCACGCTCCAGGTTTTCAGCAAGCTCGCGATTTCAATGGCTTCTTGCTCTTCCGCCTTGCGAAAGTATCGCACTTCGGTGGCGTCGGTCGGTCCAAGATTGACCTTTTCGAAATCCGGAACAATATGCCCTCTATCCTCCAGCCAACTGCCAATTCGCCTGGCATCGCTTCGCTGCCCCTCATCTCGAATGTGAATATAAACAATGGGCTGCTCCACGCCCGCTTGTTGGTGAATAGCAGTCACCAATCCGGGGTCGCCGTTTGAAACAACATCCTTTGCCAATTGCTGCGCCGCTTGTGCCACTTCGGCATTTTTATGAGTTTTGGCAATCTGCATCAGCGCGGGCAACACATTGTTCAAAAACTCATCCGGCATGGCAGCCGAATTTTTGGATTTTTCATACTTCAACAAAGCCAGCGCCGCTTTTTGCTCTTCAACCTTATCGCTACTCAAGCTTTTGACCAGTGAAGTAACACGGTCAGCGACTTTTTGCGCTTCGGCGATTCTGTTCTGATGCATGTTATAAAGCGTTCCCATAGCGAAGAGAACGACTGGTGTCATGATCTTGGCCACAATATCTATTTTGTCCCACATGTCGCGGGTGCGGGTTTCCGCCATCGAAAATTCCTCCTGGGGTGGCAGGCATCTTTACCTGCATGAGTTGAACTCCGAATTACAAAGGACAAAGCTCGTCTTCGATCAACTGACAAATGATATGGCCGATTGTGATATGCACTTCCTGAATGCGCGGTGTTTCTCGATGCGAAACGATCAACGGCAAATCCACCAAAGACGCCAGTTTGCCGCCATCCTTGCCAAGCAAGCCGATCGTGCTGATTTCCAAACTGCGGGCTTGCTCGACGGCGGCAATGACGTTCGGCGAATTGCCGCTGGTGGAAATCGCCAGAGCAACATCGCCTTTGCGACCGATGGCCTGAATTTGTCGCGCAAAGATATAGTCAAAGTGCCGGTCGTTGCTGATCGCTGTTAGCAACGAAGTGTCCGTCGTCAAAGCGATTGCGGGCAAGGCTTGCCGCTCTCTTCCCATCTTAAATGCCAGTTCAGCCGCAATGTGCTGAGCGTCGGCAGCCGAACCTCCGTTGCCAAACACCAGCAGCTTCCCCCCAGCACGCATGGCGGAAATAATCATTTCAGCCGCCCGAACAACCATAGGTGACGATTCGTCAAAAAAGCGCCGTTTAGCATTCAGGCTTTCGTCAGCCATTTCTCGAATTTTGCTTTCCATCCCTATTATTGATTGAGGGCTAGGAAGTGGTACAAACATAAATTATTCTTTTACGATAAAGGTAAATTCCTGTTTGCCGATGCGCAATTTATCGCCCGGTCTGATTTCTTCCGATGTCTTGATCCGCTTTCCATTCACCCAAACTCCGTTCCGGCTGTGATTATCAACCACTTTCATGATTTGGCCGTCGCGAACAATTTCAGCGTGATAACGGCTAACGCGATCATTATTGAGCACAATGTCGTTGTCCTGATTACGGCCGACACGGGTCATCAACCGGCGCAAATTGAACTCAGACGAGTCTTTGGCGCAAATGAGAAGCATGCGGGGATCAAAAGCATTTACATCATCCAGATCGTCCACAGTCAAATCAGCGACAGTAACATGCTCCTCTGCTTGATTCGCTTGATTAACGTCTAGCTTCTTCTTTTCAGGGGCTGGTTTAATCTGAAGCGGCAAATCCAATTCTTCCAGACTTAACTTTGATGAGACAAAAGCTTCCGGAATCGCTTTTAGAATTTGAGTGTTTCCACGTTTTTCAGAAGCAAACGGTTGATACCGCTCCGACAGCGCAAAACGTACCAGCGATCTTATTCGTTGCGTCAGATACGGCATTTCAGCGACAATTTCGGTCAAATGGCCGCCAACGTTTCGAACTTCGTTTACCTGTTCCAGAAACTCGCGAATGTCCAGTTTTTCAAACAACCGTATGCCAATGCCAAACTTGAGCATCGTGCTGACAGCCGAAGTCAGTGACCGGCAAGCGATAAACCCAGCGCGATCTGCCGTAAATTCCGTTCGGTTAATCCAATCCCCAAAGATAACGCTGTTGAGCAATTTGCCGATCACGGGCACATCGGCACCGAGGGGCTTCAGCAGGGTTCTGAGCCATGTGTGACCGGCTTGTATGTGCCCAATCTCTCGGCCGATAAAAAACTGCAAGTTGTCCGGTTGCATCTGGTCAACCAATGAAGATGTCAAAACAATGATTGGACGCTGCCATAACCCCAGCGTGTAAATGTTCATCTCTGACGAACGTTTGACATAGATCGGAACCGGTGGACTGGACAACCGTTCAGCGGCGACACTTGCCAGATTGAAAAGCTCCGGGAATTGTCGCGCACTGACCCTGACCAAGGTTCCCAGAGCCGAGCGCTGTTGCAGCTTGACGCTGATGACGAACACAGCCAGACCAGCCATTGGAATTAACAACGCTTTTAGCGTCGTTTCCCAGCTTTCAGGAAAGAAGATCGCGGCCAGCGCGTATAGCAAAAACAAAAACAAGAAGGTGAGAAACAAAGACAACAATTCGCCTGAGTAGCGATAGTCTCTCAGCCGGACTGTGCGATTTTGAGATTGGCTGGCGATTGCGTCACTTTGCATTTGAATCCTCGCGTTTCTGTAGGAAGGCAAATGGATTATAGCAAATGGCAGGAAAGCTACCATTGCCGCGCAGAACCTGTACCAAGGAAGAGTTTTCCCCTATCATCCGCCCGCATTCAAATCCACAGCAACAAGGCGAAGCAAATGAAGCAAGCAGATTTGCCAGATTTGGCAACCTCAGCCAGTTCGACAGGTTTGGTCAGAGGCATACGGCGATGGGATTTAGTGGCCGTCGCCATCAACGGAATCATTGGCGCGGGCATTTTTGGATTACCGTCCAAAGTCTTTTCGCTGATCGGCCCTTATAGCCTGATTGCCTTTGTCGTTTGCGCGTTGGTGGTGTTGCTGATTGTGCTTTGCTTTGCCGAAGTCAGCAGCCGGTTCAGTGAAACCGGCGGGCCTTATCTTTACGCTCGTGCTGCATTTGGTTCGGCAGTTGGCTTTGAAGTCGGATGGTTGATGTGGCTGGCGCGGCTAACTGCGCTTTCTGCCAACTGCAACTTGCTGGTGGAATACTCCAGCTATTTCTGGCCAAGTCTAAACACGGGCCTGTTGCGGGTAGCAACGATTACAGCAATCGTCATTGCTTTGACATCCATCAATGTCGCGGGCGTCCGAAATGCCGCGCTTTTCAGCGACGTTTCGTCCATTGCAAAGTTGATCCCAATAGCGCTTTTTATCGGCGTCGGCCTGTTCTTTCTGAATCCGCAAAGCTTCGTTCCCGCTGAGCAGCCAAGCCTAAGCAATTTTTCGCAGTCAGTGCTGCTGTTGATTTACGCGTTTACTGGTTTCGAAATGGCGATTATCCCGGCTGGCGAAGTGCGCGATCCAAAACGCAATGTGCCGTTTGCCATCCTGGCGGCGTTGGCAGTTGTGGCAGTCACGTACATCATGATTCAAATTGTGTGCATTGGAACGCTGCCTGAGCTGGCAGCGTCAAAACGCCCGCTGGCCGATGCCGGGACGCATTTTCTAGGAGTCGTTGGCGGCAGCGTCATCACCGCCGGAGCTATTATTTCGATTCTTGGAAATCTGACGGTTTTGATTCTGGCGGCTTCCCGGCTGCCGTTTGCGATGGCCAGCCACAACGAATTGCCGCAACTTTTCGCCTCGACGCATCCGCGCTTTCGAACTCCGCATATCGCCATTTACGTCACTGCGGCGACAATGTTGGCGCTGACTCTTTCCGGAACCTTCATTTATGCGGTGACGATCAGCACCATTGCCCGGCTATTGGCTTATATGACAACTTGCGCGGGTTTGATCATCATGCGCCATCAAAACGCGGAAGCGCCTCAATTCAAAGCGCCGCTCGGAGTAGGGGTCGCTGTACTGGCAATCGCACTGATGATTTGGTTGCTGGCGCACAGCACCTCACGCGAAGCGCGCGATGCGGCTATCGCGGCGGCGGCGGGTTTGGTAATCTACGCAGCCTACAAATTCAAATGGCAATCCCTAACCATAAAAGAGGAAACTTAGATGAAAAGACTCCTGACGGTTAGCTTTCTGGCTTCCGTAATCACTGCGATCAACCTGGTTTCAGTTCAATCACAAAGCCCCAAACGGCAGCTTGAAATCTTTTACGTGGACGTCGAAGGCGGAGCCGCCACGTTGATTGTCACACCGGCTGGCGAATCTATTCTGGTTGATACGGGCTGGCCAGGCTTTGACGGACGAGACGCCAAACGCATCGAAGTCGCGATGAAAGCCGCGAACATTTCGCAAATTGATCACTTGATCATCACGCACTATCACGTAGACCATTTTGGCGGAGTTCCCGAACTGGCCAAGAGAGTCAAGATTGGCAAGTTTTACGATCACGGTCCAATGGCCTCGCTGGACGAAGACAAAAGCTTTGCCGAAAAGTATGCGGCATATCTGGCGGCAGCGGGCGGCAAAACAAACGCACTTTCTCCGGGCAGCACCATCGAGCTGAAACAGGCTGCCGGAACTCCGAAAATCTCTTTGCAGGTATTGGCAGCATCTGGCGAAGTTCTGCCAATGAAAGTCAAAGCGTCGCCTTCAGCCGCTTGTGATTCGGCGACGATGCAGGCTCCTGACCCGTCCGACAATGCCCGTAGCGTAGTGTTTGTGCTGCGTTACGGCAATTTCGATTTTCTGGACTCAGGCGATCTGACCTGGAACATCGAACACAAATTGATTTGCCCAACGAACCTGATCGGTGAAATTGATCTTTACCAGGTCGCGCATCATGGAGCCGAAACCAGCAACAATCCCCTGCTGGTCAACGCCATCAAACCAACCGTGGCGATTATGAACAACGGCGCACGCAAAGGTGGTCATCCCAACACGGTCAAAACAGCCAAAAGCACGCCAACCATCAAAGACTTGTGGCAGGTTCATCGCAACATCACCAGCACCGACGAACAGAACGCTCCGGCGGATTTCATCGCTAATCTGGAAATGCAAAACGATGCTGCAAACATGATTCGCGTTTCAGTGGATGCTTCCAAAAAGAGCTTCACGGTGACGAATGATCGCAATAAAGTCAGCAGAAGTTATTCCATAAAATAGTGAAGAGGTGAATGAGTATGAAAGTTCAGCTTCTGACAATTGCCCACGCTCGTTCGGGCGACAAAGGCGACACATCCAACATTGGCTTGATCGCCTTGAAACCGGAGTTCTATCCGATCCTCGTCCGCGAAGTCACCGCCGAACGCGTCAAGCAACACTTCGCCGGAATTTGCAAAGGCAAAGTCGAACGCTTTGAATTGCCGAATCTAAATTCGCTGAATTTTCTATTGTATGAATCTTTAGGCGGCGGTGGGACGGTTTCGCTGAAAACTGATCCGCAAGGTAAGACGCTGAGTTCGGCATTGCTACGAATGGAAATCGAACTCAGTTAAAAGTAGAAGGTAAAAAGCAAAAAGTGGAAAGTCGAAGGCGGTGGCTGCCAGTCAACTTTCCACTTTTCCCTATTCCCGCGCACGCGCAGGAGCGGGTCCATATTCCGGCGTTGCAATTGAAACGGAATTGCCTACGCTCAAGGGGCCAGGATCTGGATAATCGCGATACCCCGTATCGCTGGTTACCAAAGCGCCTCCAGCTTCTTTTGTAAAAACCAGCTTGCCGATTTCCGGCGAAAAATCTACCGTCAGCAAATCACCAGTTTCTACCTGACCGGTAGCGATCAAGTTTGACAGCGGATACACCAGAAATCGTTCGATGGAGCGTTTCAGATGCCGCGCTCCATATTTGAAATCAATGCCTTCATCCAGCAAAAATTTCTTAGCGGCGTCTGTGCATTTGAAAATGAATTTGTCGCCGGAGCCGCGCATGATTCGTTCCTGAACGGCTTTTAGCTCTATTTCTAGAATCTGGCGCAAATGTTCGTCGCGCAGACTGCGGAACACCACAACCTTGTCAATTCGGTTCATGAATTCCGGCGAAAATTTGCGCTTGGCGGCTTCTGAAGCGGTGCGGTAAATTTTCTGGTCAACTTCCGCATCCACGACGCCGGATTTCGGAGCAAAGCCGATTCCCCCGGAAATCATCTCGCTCATTTCTCTCGCACCCAAATTCGAGGTCATAATCACGATTGAGCGCGAAAAATCCACGCGGCGGTTATCACCCAGCGTCAAAGTGGCCTTGTCCAAAATCCCCAGCAACAATTGCCACAGCGCGTCACTGGCTTTTTCAATTTCGTCGAAAAGAACTAGCGACAGTTTCAAGGTTTCGGTATGAGAGCGATCTACATTTTCCTGAGTCAGCAGCGGCGAAGTTTCGCGGTGGCCCAAATAACCCGGAGGCGAGCCAATCAGTTTTGCGATTTCGTGCGAATGCTGGAATTCGGCGCAATCTATTTTGGTCACCAATAGCGGGTCACCAAACAAAACTTCAGCCGCAGCTTCAACGACCCTGGTCTTACCGGACCCGGTTGGCCCTAGAAAAAGTAAGGTTCCGATTGGACGGCCTGGATGGGACAATCCGGCCAAAAAAATCTGATATAAACCTGTGACGCGGCGCACTGCTCGGTCCTGTCCGACTATCAGTTCAGTCAGTCTATCTTCAAAATCCTGCGCCAAAGGACTTTTCAGATCAGGGTTCAGGTAATGAGAACTGTGTGCCTGTTTTTGTCCTGCGTTAGTCATTGCCTTGCTCTCCCTGGGTTTGTTGATGAGAGACTCGCGTCCAGCGAGCGCAGTTGATCAATTTCGTAATTATCGTGATGATTGCTATTTCGAGTTCGCTGATTGATCTGCTCGCCTGACAACTTGCTCAAAAAACTCCATTTATTCAAAAGCAAAATCTTTATCAACTCTTAGAGGCTGGGTGGGGTTCCTCGAACCTGTTCGCATCATACTCAAAGCATCTATGCCTTGCAATCGCGCCAAAATCAAAAAGTTGCCTTCGATTTGGATGCTGAACTGGCCGCGACAAATTGCTCCACCAAATGTCCTATGCCCGTGATTGCCGTACCAACCACGACCGCAAAAGCTCCGCAATCAAACGCCTTCCGAACCTGTTCCGGAGAACCGACGCCGCCTTCGCAAATCACAGGCAACGTCAACTTCCCTGCCAATTTAGACACCAAATCCAACGCAGGGAGTTGAGAACCTAGACTATCAGCCGTGTAGCCACACAACGTCGTCGCCACAATTTCAGCGCCGCAATCTGCTGCTCGCAACCCTTCGTCAAACGTTGCGACATCCGCCATCAGTGGGAGCCGCAATTCCTGCTGAATTTGGCGAATCAGACTTTCAAATTGCTCTCCATTCGGGCGGGGTCTGAACGTCGCATCGACTGCCAGAATGCTTGCTCCACTGGCAGCAATTCGTTTGGCAACGTCAAAAGTCGGCGTTATGTACACATCGGATTCCGGCATAACAACCTTTTCAATTCCAATGATGGGAACGCTGACTTTAAGTTTTGTTGCGGCAATGTGTTCAGCCGAATTGATGCGAACCCCAACAGCGCCATGTTGTTCGGCGGTCAAAGCCAGCGCTGCAATAATCTGAGGATCGCAAAGTGGCGAGCCTTTCGGTGCCTGGCAGGAAACAATCAACCCACCAGCCAGTTTTTCGATGTCTTCAGGGATCATTATTTCTGTTGAGTTTCCGTGATGTTGGCAAGCAATGTTGGTGTGATTTTCTTGCCGGCCTGGCGATAAGCCAATAAGAGCGCGCCGATTTCCGGCCCAAATTGCGGCGCGACGATTCCAGCATCGGGCAGTTCAGCCATCACGATTTCAGTAAAGACGTCCATAACCAGACGGCTTTTGAACACGCCACCGCCAAATGAAATTTTCCCTTTGAATAATTCAAGCTTGTTAACGCAGGAAACAGCCATCGCAGACAGCGCCTCTCCGGCCACATCCAGAATTTCAATTGCCGCCAAGTCTTTGCGTTTTGCCAGCTTGTCTACCCGCGCTGCAAACGAAGCCAGCTGGTCACGGGATAGCTCCCCAGCGTAAAAATCTTCGGCAATGGCTTTCAGCGTTGGCCGCTTGAAATGGGCAAGAAGTTCCTTGGCCAAAGCCTGTGGCCTGCCGCAATCTTCCATCATCAGCGCGACGGATAAAGCATCCTTGGCGATTGAAAATGCACCGCCTTCGTCACCGAACATGTAACCGTGCCCGCCAATTTGCGCGAATTTCCCGTCAGCAGTTTCCCCGCAAGCCACTGAACCAGTTCCAGCCAGAACAATCACGCCTTCGCCACCAGCCAAAGCTCCGGCTAAAGCTGCTGGCGCGTCGTGTCCAACAAACAACTGGTCAGCCCGCAGCAGTTCGTTGACGATTTCGACCTTGTCTTCAGGCTCGCCGGTCATCGCCAGATGCGCGCTGGCAAATTTGAACCCAGCTAGAGCCTTTGATGCTTCGGCTTTAAGCGGTTTCTTCAACAATTCAGCATTTTGCAGAGCTTCACAGACGGATTTAGTCACCGCCGCAATCAACCGCTCACGCCCGCCGGGCGCGCGGGTGTGATTGGAAGCGCCAGCACTTCCTTGTCCAAGTATGCGTCCATTTCCATCAGCAACCAGCGCTGTTGTGTGGCTCTGCCCGCCGTCAATTCCCAAAAAATATTTCATCGCTTAAAAGTGATCTTCCCTATCGCCAGCCGAATCAGCAATTCGTTATACAGAATTGGCGAAAACGGCAATCCTGTCATTGCCCGCGCAAACGCATGAGCTGCCAGCTCAATCGGCATTGAGGCCGGTTCCTGCTTCAACAAATGAAACAATTCGTGCGCCACAACAACTTCGCTGATTTTCACTTCGCTGAACCATTGGCGCTCTGATTCGTCAGCCCATTGTGACATCAGTTCGGCCAAAGACGTTGTGGCGTCCGTATTAACGCGAATCAACGTCCGCCCCAGGCTTTCGCCACTCGTTTTTTGACGCAGCAAGCATTCGCCCAGAAAAACCACTTTGCCTTCCGCCACCTGCCAGGCTTCACGAACAATCTTGCAACCATATCCTGCGGCGATCTCTTCTACGGATTTTGCCCCGTGCCTCAGTCGCAAACGATTCGCCAGCCAACGCCCTTCATGACAGGCCTCGGCAATCTCCGCTTCGTCAAGCTTGAACTGACTTTTGAATACAATCTCGTCAGCGTCACCATACAAGCGAAGCATGTCAGCCAGAGAAGTGAAATCCTGAGTCGCAGTAAATCTCATCGGAACTCAGCCTCAGTATTTGACTTCGGGCTTGCCTTCAAAACGTTTTGGATTGAGCGGCTGATTGACTTTGTAATCGTTGATCGTCAGTTCTTCGATTGGGCGACCATCAAGCGTGATTTTCACACGATGCGGCAAAGTAACCCCGCCGATGGAACTGTGATCCAGAAAATGCCACATTACTTCGTGACGCTGGGCAGATTTTGTCTTGGCCATTCTCTCTTGCCTTGCTCTCGCGTACGTATCCCGAATGAAGCGGCGATCCAGAGCAGCGACTTCCACAATCACGGTTTCACGAATTGAATCGAAAAAGACCATCCCCAAGCCAACCAGCAATTTTGTTTTGCTATTCAGCAACATTACGTTTCGGAAGCCTTCCTGTCCCTCGACAATAATGGCGTCACACTTCTGGCCTTCCAGATCCACAATTCCGCCATAGCTCATTTCCACGGGAACCGAAGTCGGTGATTGCAGAAACCAACCCAGGGTATAAATTGCAATTTGCTGTTTGGCCGTGCGGGTTTGCATCAACAATGTTCGTTCCACATCTCCCACATCAATGACACGGCGATCCGGCCCGAAAGAACGAACGGTCATTGGAGGATCACGCCAAGCCAGGTCGCCATTCAGAATTTCGGTATAAGACACGTCAAATCCCGTCAGCGTGTCGCTTTTGGTCTTCAAACGGAATTTGTCCGGAAACCAAAACTCGGCTTCGATTTTACCGCCGAGCGTTTTGTTATTTTCGACAACCTTGGTGGGAGATTGCACGCTGAAGTATCTGATGAAGCGCTCAGTCTTGGCTTTGAAAGAAATCGTTTGCACGCCACCGCCGGGCGCTTCAAAGCCTGCGGCTTCGCGTGACTGGCGAACCAGTTCCTTTGCGCGGGCAACGTTATTGATGTTATTGGGCGCAGGCGCCGTCAAAACAGCGGCAGTGCCGCAAGCCATGACAAATCCCACAACCAAAAACTGTAACCACTTTCTGTTTAGTCTTGTTACTGCCATACGCTTTCAACTAAACCTGTTTGGGACAAGCGATCACCACAAGCTTTGTCGCAGGATCAAGCGACTTCAACTCGACTTCGGCAAGCGCAATCACCTGGTCCAATTCCGCAAGCCCTGAAAAATTCGCGATGCGCGCTCCATACAAAATAAAAATGTCCGGGATCGTGCGTCCAGCATCGCCATAATCTGTCAAGGCGTCAACCGCGCGGGTGAGTTCAGCTTCGATTTCGGCAAGCGTCGTCGTGCTGACCCGCCCTGTGCCTCTCTGTAACCGAATCACGCCGGTTCGATCAAGCACACGCAACAATTGTTGCCGTGAATGGAACAAACCGAAAAAAGACTTTGTTCGCTGCTCTCCGGTAAAAACCAAATGCCCGGAAGTTTCCGCAACCAGCTTCACTTCGTCAACCGGCAAGCGCATCGAACGCGCGGCAGCTTGCTGGCACTGCTCAATGGTGGAAGCTACCGCTTCGCCATCTCGCCGCCGAAGCTCTGTCGTTCCCATCGCCGTCGCGCGAACTAGATTGCGGCGTTTGTCCACTTCAACCTGGACTTCAATGCTGTCGGCAACGGCCCCGGCAGCAATGGCGGCTTCGGCAGCTTCGCGGCGAATTTTCAGAATGTCTTCGGGCGAAGGGGCAACGATGTTGCGTTCCACCGTGTCGCGTACCATCGCCATCGCCACACCGATTGGCGAAATGACTTCGGCGTTGCGAGCGATGCGATGTTCCAAGCCCATCATCTTCGCCGTAAACGGAACCAGCGAAGCCGCACCACCACCGCCACCAACCAGCACAACTTGATCGCGTGAAAGCTGATATTCGGCAATCAATTCTTCAATCGTCGCGGCAATCTTGCTGCAAGCCAGATCAAGAACAATATGCGCCGTCGCCTCAGCCCCTTTACCTTCACGCCCCAGACTTTCGCTCAGCAAGTTGAATGCAATCTCCGCCGACCGTTTATTTCCAAAGGCGAAATGTTTCGGCTCGATGTAAGCAAGAAGATTCGCCGCGCAGGTTGAAGTAATGGCGACTTGTTTACCGCTCTTTGTCCGAATAACAGCATGATCTTTTCCATCGCCTGCAGTTGGCTGAATGATCTCAATCTCGCCGCCCAACAACTCATTCGGCTCCGTGAAGCAAGCATAAGGAAGCCCGGCAATATGTGCGCTGCGAGGCCCAACGCCTACGATTTCAAAAATGTGGTCAATGCCCGATTCGATTTCTGATTCGACATCCATACGAATCATGCTGCCACCGCCAACGCCGAGCGTCCGCACATCCAAGGTATTCAAATACATTCGATGTCCATTCAGCCGCGCTGGCCGAGTCGCTGGCGAGCCGTCCCGAATCACGGAAATGTCCGCGCTGGTTCCCCCAACTTCGATGAAAATGCCGTCGGAAATCCGTTCGTGCATCAACGCTCCGGCGATGCCAGCCGCTGGCCCCGAAAGCATGGTCAGAATTGGGCGGCGATGAACTTCGGCAACGCTCATCACGCCGCCATCTGAACGCATAATCATCAGCGGAGCTTCGATGCCGGTATCTTTCACGCAACGTTCCGTCATTTCGGCGGTTTCGATCATCTTCGGCAAAATTGCCGCATTGATAACCGCTGTTCGAGTCCGAACTCGTAATCCGTACAGCGAGCTGACTTCGTGGCCGGTGGTAGCGAATAAACCTTGCGCTCTGGCCTGTTCGGCAACCAGAGTTTCGCGCCCGGTTTCGTCAACCCCGAAAGCTTCGCTGGCGACCACGACCTGAACACCGCTGTTTGAAAGATCGCGGATCGCCTGAGCGGTAGCTGCCACAAAACCGCCGCCCTTTGAATTGACGAAGTTTTGCCGAACTTTCAAATCCTTGCTGGCCGTCAAAAAAATGGGCGGAACCATTGTCGCCCGTTTGGCAAACCAACCTTCCGGGTTCAAGGCTGAACTATTTCCGATACCAATCACGCCAACTTCGGCGACATCGCCTTCCAGCAGAGCGTTGGTCGCTTGCGTTGTGCTATGCGCAATGAATGCCACGTCTTCTGCCTTCAAGCCGAACTCCGCCATCGCCCGTTCCAGCGCAGTAACGATTCCAAGCGCAACGCCTTCTTTGGCCGAATGGCTGGTGGGAAACTTCAACTGCCCAACCAGTTCGTGACTTTGTGAATCAATCACGACCACGTCGGTGAACGTTCCGCCCACGTCTATGCCGATGCGAACTTTCATCTCAGATACAACCAGCTTCCGACGATCAACCCAACAAGACAAACTGCGACTTTGAAAAGAATTGTTTGACGAGTGATTTCTTCGACACGCATACCGACATAGTTGGCGACCCAGACGTTGTGCGTATTGGTCGGATCGCAGGCGCTTTGCACCTGAACAACGCTCATCACCGCGGCCAGCAATGCCAGCGGCGGCAACAGGTTCAAGTCTTTAATAAGCAAGTACACGCCAATGCCGATGCCGTAAGGATTCAGCGGGCCACGGTAAAGAGCCAGCGGCGACAGCAAGCCAAAAAACGCGACGTACACCAGCGGGGATTGCAGGTTGACCGCGCCAACCAGGGGCGTCAGCGAAGTCTTTACTGCCGGAAGCGTCGTCGCGTTCAGCAGCATTCCGATTCCAATCATCAGAATTACTGCCGGAGCTACGTCTTCAAAACCTTTGACGGAAGCGCTGGCCAATTGGCGAACCAGTTCTTTTGGCCGAGTCACCAGCACGCCCAGAACTGCGCCAATCAAAAACGCGGCGACAACCGGAACCTTCAACCAGCCGTGCAGCACCAGCGGAACAATCGGAACCAACAAGGCAAACAGCGACACTTCGCGCTTTTCCGGTTTTGAATCATCTTCAACCGCAACAGCCCAAGCGCCATAACTGTTCATCCGCCGCGAAGCAATAACCAGAAACACGATGATTGCCGCCGCATCAATCCCTGCCAGAATCACGGCGAAGTGTTTGACGGATTGCGGGTCAATTCCGAGTGTCCCTTGGTAAAAACCCCAGAGCGCGATGTTGAAAATCAGTCCCAGCGCAAAGGCCAGAATAAACAAAATGCCGGTCAGCTTTCGCGGAACGCCGATGCTCATCATGATCGGCAAAGCCAGCCCGCCAACCATAATCACTGCACCTAACCCAGTTAGTGTCGTAAACAACCAGGCAATGGCAACCATCAACGTGACGGCCACCACCAGCGGACGGTCGCCGCCGAATTCCGCTGCGCGCTTGATCATGCTTTCGGCGATGCCGGTTTGCATGACTACACGGCCCAGCATCGCTCCGGCAAAAACCATCAGATATTGGCTGGCCAATCTTGCTGAGCCATTGGTTATAACGTTTTCCAGAATTTCTTTGACCGGCGTTCTGGCGACGGCGGCAATGCAAACTGCCATTGCCGGAACCGCCAAAATGGCAGGCATTCGCCTTGAAATCATCAAAGCGGCAAAGATAACGAAAACCAGAATGATGAGGAAGGCAGTCATCAGAATTGACAATTGATAGTTGATAATTGATGTACTGGTAGTTGATGCAGTGTCGGCACTGACCGCTATCAATTATCAATTGGATTGGTAGTCCAGTTTGAATTCAATCACGCATTCAAACGCGCGCGCCCACGGTAGATAAACTTTCAGGTCCTTCAGGCCATTGACCGTAATCGTTTTTTCGACGCCTTTATAAATCGCCAGCCGGTGTGTGCGGCCTTTGAAATAATCAGCAAAGAATTTTTGGATTTCGGCGCTGAGCTTCTGCCCGACTTCACGATTCACTTCTTCGTATTTTTGCGGCGTGAATTCGTAGGTAACTTCCTGTTTGTTCGGCTCGCCGCGCAGACGGGCGTTCACTTCCAGCCGGACGATGTCGTGATACAGATAATCGCCTGCGAAGCGATTGAGCAAAAACTCCAGATGCGCAGCTTCGGTGCGCGCGGCTCGATCAGCGCGGTCATTCAGCTTTGAGCGGAAAAAGACGCGCATATTCGCGTGCGGAATCGTTGTTCCTAGTGTGTTCCCTGCAGTATTCCAAGCGGCGTAACCTGCAAACCGGTCAAATAGGTTTTCGCGCTTCAACGCGGCAATGATGCGTTCATCGGCTCCGCTGAAATGAGGCTTCGGAAACAGCACGTCTGCCAAGGCAATGTGGCGATTCTCTTTCAATTCCTTCAGCAGCTTTTTCAAAAACAGGTCGAACTCTTCGTCGCTGGTTCCCGGCGCGTTGATGAACAGCCGGTAATCGCTTTGATCGAATTCGCTGACCGGAACCCCACCCGCAGCGCGAATCTGGCTTTCGACCGTGAATTGCAGCGGATGGTCTTCAAATGGAGAAATCAGTTCGCGGCTTTTTTCGGATGAATAAATGACGGCGACTTTGAGCTTGTACTGAAATTTGTCCAAAACGGCACGACTGACCAGCGAAAGCGAACCTTCATCTGCGCCATTGTAAATTGGCACTTTCGATTCCAGACCAAGTTCTTTCAGTTTGGTCTTCAGCACAGCCTGATCCTGACGGTGCAATCCGAACTGGCGGGCGTCATCTTGCAACAAAATCAGTTCATTGACCGTTCCGGCTTTGACCAGATCGAGCATTGCCAGATTAATCTGCAAGCCGCGTTTGCGCGCCGCCAGGTAATCGTCAATCACCGAAGGCGAAAGGTCTTTGGCAAGTTGTTCAAGCTCTGCATCCAGCTTTTTGTCATCGGATTTCGGTGCGCGATCTTTTAGCTCCGCCCACCGAGCAAGTTTGTCGTGAATCCCACGCGTCGCAGCCGTCGTCGTTGGAGCCACACGCATAATCACGTTGAAAGCGTAAATCGGCACGCGCGGGTATTTCGACTTGAACCAGCGGAAAAATTCCAGCCGCTTCTTGGCTTCCTCGTACGGAACTTTGTGCGTCCGTGAGGCGACCAGCCCTCCGTACGCCAGCATATCCACCGAAACAATCAACGCGTCGGTTTTGGAATAATCCTGCGATCGCAGCCATTGCTCCAACCGAGCGGTGCTTCCCGCTGTGGTGAACTGGCCCAGCATATCGCGCGGAGGCATGGTGACTTTGTGATCCGCGACGGCTCCGATCATTTGCGCAAACTGGCCAACTGCTGGCCTGTCGTCAATCGGCAACAGCGTGATGTAGCCAGCCGATCCCAGCGGCCCAGGATTCATGGGCACAGGGTGAAAACGCGGGTCTTGCTTCTTTGAATCCTGCGCAAAAGCCGAAAAGACAAACATTACGGTAAGCAAAAACACTTTGCAGAATTCAGTAAATCGGGTTCCTTTGTTCTTTTTGTTCATTTGAATTGGCGGCAAAACTTTACTTGAGCGGGTTATGAATCTTTGGCGAAAGCGGATTGTCTGACGTTCTGTTCTCTGTTTCTTGCAGCAATTGCCCGTCCTGATCCGGATTCGTGTCCTGTAAAGATTCCAGGCCCACCACTCGAATAACCATCTCAACTTCCGTACCTTCAGGCAGGACGCAGACGCCCTTGGGAATAAACACGCCTGTCTGGTAAACCGCTCTTATTACTTCCATTGCCTTCGGTGTCCTAAACGAGTTGCTTCAATTCCTAACCGTGCTTTGCATGGTGCCGTGACCTTATGGATTTTGCAAAAGCTCAAACTGCGCAGAACAGGCAGATCAGACAAGGCTATCGCACATCCAGAAAGAAGCGTTTTAGCGTCGCCGGGTGAACACCAAGCCAGTAGCCGAACCTCAACAAATACATCAGCAACACCGTTCGCCAGACCCCGTACTGCAACCATCGCCTAGGCGAGATTTCAACTTGTTGGTTCAAGACAACGACTTTCCCTCGGCGCTTCAATTCCGTAAACAAAGCGATGTCTTCCATCAACGGAAAGGTTTCGTACCCGCCAATTTCGTTAAAGATTTGCCGTCGCACAAAAATCGCCTGATCACCCGTTGCAGTTTTGAACCATCGAGTCCGCAGATTGATCCCCCAAGCCACCCATCGCAGCGACAGATTTGCGTCAGCGGGAAAACAAATCTGGAAACATCCACCCAATACGGATTCGTCGTCTAAAACTTGCCAAATGCCGCGCAACGCCTCCGCAGGCAATGTCACGTCGGCGTGCAAAAACAGCAACACTCCACTAGCGGCAATCTGCGCTCCTTGATTCATTTGCCAGCCGCGATTTGCTTGCTGGCAAACAACAACGCGAACTCCATCAACGCTGCGGGCCAGTTCCACCGTCCGGTCCAAGCTGCCGCCGTCAACGACGATCAGTTCCATGTCTTCCCCCGAGTGACGAGTATTCAGCCTATCGAGCGTAGCAGCAATCTGCGATTCTTCCTGGAACACCGGAATAATGATGCTGATGGAGTTCGAGTTGGGGATTTCGGATTTCAAATGGATCAAACCAGTTTCTCGTTTTTTGGATGGGTTGATTGCGACCAGCTATCGTCGGCGAATATAATCTGTTTCGTTGCATAGCGGAACTATCAGAAGTCATCGAAACTTGCTTTCAAGTCCTCAACTAACAACCTGCTTTTATTTTAGGAGCTGAGCTGGATGAAAAACTATGTCATCACGCGGTTCAGACAACGGCGTGCGTTAAATCAGCAATCTGGTCCCAGGACTCGTTGGCTGCAAACGTTCTCTAGCCTGCTGCAAAGAGCGCTGCTTGAACCGCGTCAGTTTGAAGTCACGCATCAACGTATTTTCCTGTCGAAATTGCCGCGCGAATTTCAAGGTTTTCGCATTGTGCAATTGTCTGACATTCACCACAGCCCATTTCTAAACGAAGAGGAGATCGCCAGAGCCGTCCGCCGCGCCAATGACCTGAAAGCCGACCTGGTGGTTCTGACCGGCGATTATATTTCCCACTCAACAGATTACATTCCAGGCTGCGCACGTGCATTGGGCGGATTGACTGCTCCCCACGGAGTTTTTGCAATTCTGGGAAATCACGATCATTGGACTGACGGCCCAGCCATGGAAGCTGCGTTTGTCGCACAAGGCATTCGCGTGCTGAACAATGAAAACCTTCGGATAGAACTTGGCGGTTCAAACATTCGATTGCTGGGCGTTGACGACTTGATGGTTGGGCGTGACGATCTGGCAGCGGCAATGCTTGATACTGCAAACGATGAAGTCCGCATCCTTCTTTGTCATAACCCGCGCATCATACGCGAAGCCGCCCGCGCCGGAATTGACCTGGTGCTTTCCGGGCACACGCACGGAGGCCAGATCAATTGGCGATTGCTGACTGGCCGCAAAGATCCCAAAACTTATCGTTGGCTGCGCCGCCCAAGCCGTCGCTTGACGCGCGGCCATGCGCAACTTGGGGCCACTCAATTGTATGTCAATCGTGGTTTGGGAACAGTCATCGCGCCGCTCCGATTTGGATGCCCGCCGGAAATTACGCTGCTTGAATTGGTTCAGGGTTAACAACGAATGTCTGAATGGAAAAACAAAACGGCACTGATTACCGGCGCTTCATATGGCATTGGCGAAGCCTATGCCCGCCGCTTGGCGGCAGAAGGCGCAAATTTGATTTTGACAGCGCGGTCTGCGGATCGCCTGGAGGCGCTGGCCGAAGGCCTTCGTTCGCAATTCAGCGTCGCTGTTACGCTCATCAAAAGTGACTTGGCTGACCCGTCTGCGCCGCAAAAACTGTTTGAAGCTGTCCAGGTCAACAATCCGGAAATTGACTTGTTGATCAACAATGCTGGATTCGGCGCAGTTGGTGATTTTGCAGATGTGCCGCTGGATCGTCAGTTGGAAATGATTCAGGTCAACGTTTCGGCGTTGGTAGCACTGACACATTTGTTTCTGCCGCCAATGCTCAAGCGGCGAAACGGAGCCATCATTCAACTGGCTTCGACGGCTTCGTTCCAGGGAGTTCCCTATTTCGCCACCTATTCCGGGACAAAATCGTTCATCCTCACGTTCAGCGAAGCCTTGTGGGCGGAATGCCAGCCCTTTGGCGTGCGCGTTTTGGCGGTCTGCCCCGGACCAACCGGTACTCATTTTCAAGCCGTTGCGGGAACAGAAAGTGTCCGTCGTCCGGTCAAAATGCAAACGCCGGATGAGGTTGTTGAAGTAAGCCTGAAAGCTTTGGCCGCCAACCGGAGCTTCGTGGTTTCGGGCTTCGGCAATTCCGCAATGGTATTTTTGGAACGATTTGTCTCGCGCCAGATGGTGACCAAAATGGCCTCAAAGCTTTATCGCCCCTTCTCGACTCGAACGGACAAAAACGGGCAAATTTGACGACTCTCCCCAAGATCGAAAAAGCCATCTTGTTTAATCCTGCAAATCCTGTTTAATCTCACGCCCGAGGAAACAAAACTATGCTCAGAAAAAAACTGATACTTTCGTTTTTAGCCATTTCGTTGGTCGTGGGACAAGCTTGCAGCGGTGGTGGATCGTTGCAGGCGCCGCCGGGATCGCGTTCACAACCGAAGTTTCAACCCGGCATGAATTTCTTCTCTCCCGAGCAGGATATTGAAATTGGGAAACAATCGGCGGAGCAAATTTTGCGCGAAACACCGATGCTGAACGATCCGCAAATTGCGAATTACGTCAGCCAGCTTGGCGCAAAATTGGCAGCCAAAGCGGCGGGCGAAAAATTCCCTTACCAATTTCGCACTGTGGCGACAAAAGAGATCAATGCTTTCGCCTTGCCGGGCGGCTTTTTGTTTGTCAACGCCGGAGCGGTCGCAGCCGCTCGGAACGAAGGCGAACTGGCAGGCGTTATGGCCCACGAAATTGCGCATGCAGCATTGCGGCATGGAACCAATCAGGCGTCCAAACAGCGTATTGCCCAATTGGGGTTGGGAATTCTTGGCACGTTGGCTTCCGGAGGCGAACAAGGCGATCTTGGCGGAGCCGTCAGCGCCATCGGTGGGCTCGGTGCCAACCTGATGTTTCTGAAAAATGGGCGCACGGCAGAAAAGCAGGCGGATATTGAAGGCGCGCGGATTTTGGCCGAAGCGGGATATGACCCACGAGATATGGCCAATTTCTTCAAAACACTTCAGTCCCAAGGCGGCCAACGGATCCCGGAAATGCTCAGCGATCATCCGGACCCTGGAAATCGCATTGAATACATTCTGGCCGAAATTAAGAACCTGCCTGTCGCTGCAAACCCGGTTCACACAACGCCGGAGTTTGAACAAGTCAAAGCCAGGCTGACCGGGCAAACTTCGCAAATGAGCGCCAACAGCCAGCTTCGCCGCATCGGCAAAGACCCGGCCAATCTGGAACTTGGCACTCGCCCTCCTCGACCTACGACGCCGTTCAAAGGCTTTCAATCGGAAGATAATTCCTTCGCGTTGCAAATTCCTGGAAACTGGGACCTGCTGCGGGTCAATCAATCGAATTACATTTTTGCTCCGAAAGGCGCTTACGGAAAACTGCCAAACCAGGCTGAAGATTCGATGATGGTCACGCACGGAATCTTTATCGGCGCAATGCCAGTTCGACAAGGCGACCTGACTTCGGCAACGCAAGCATTTATTCAGCGTCAGCTTGAAACCAACGCCGATTTCCAGCCTGTTGGGCAAATTAAGCAAACGACTTTGGCTGGGCAGAGTGCTTTGGCGGCAGCCGTGGCTGGTCCATCGGCGATCAACGGCGTTGCTGAAATTGACATTACCTACACGACGGTGACGGCTGACAAGCGGATGTTTTACATCATCACCATCGCTCCCGAAGACGAAGCCGAAGCGTACAAAACTGCGTTTCAGCAGATTCTCCGCAGTCTGCGACTGGCGCAGTAGGCGGGTTCGGGGAAAACGAAAAGGCCATTTCAACTCGCCAAATCACTTCGGTGAACTTGAAAAGTTGAAATGGCCTTTTGCCTGCCAAGCCAAACTATCGGACCCTCAGCTTAACGGTATTTGCCAGCTTGCCATTGATTGAAACTGTGACATCCACCAAGCCGCTGACGCCCGCTGGAATTTGAGTATTGATTTGGTCGAGCCCGGCGTATCCGCCTTGTGCGCCGACAAACTGCACTGACGCATCGCGCCCTCCGATCGTGATTCGGACAGAAGACACCGAAGCTTTCCGAAGTCCGGTTCCAAACAACACCAGATAATCGCCAACATCCAACAGATTCGACGAACCGTCGGCATTGCCCACCGCGCTGAAGTTTACGCCGTCTTTGGTCACCACAGCCGCTGGAGCGCCATTGCCGGAAGCGTTTGAAGTAAACAGGCTAGGCGAGACAGAAGCCAAGTTCAGAATTCCACGCGATAAGGAACCGTCAGCGGCGACAATTTCAATCACCGCTGTGCCTGCTTGCGCGCCAGCCGGAATCAAAAAATTGACTTGCGAAGGGGCGACAAAAAATAATGGTGCGAGTTCGCCGTTGACCCAGACTTTTGTTCCAGCCAGTTCGGTTGGCAACGGAGTTGAGTTTGCCACGACAATTGTCGTCGCCAGATTTGTTCCAAAGGCGGCGGCTATCGCTTCCGGCGCAAGTGATTCTCCGGAGAAGTTTGCTGCTGAAACTGCCGATACTGCGCGCGCGATTCCCGGACGCGTAAATTTCAATGCCGCCGAACGAATGCCATCCGGATTCACCACGGTCACATTGACTTCCTGGCCTGGCGGCGCATGCACTTTCCAAAGATCAGACGAAAACAGCTTTGTTGAAAGCGTCGCCGATTCATCACGTGAATCGCGAACGCTGCGACCATTGATTTCGATGTCGGCAGCCGTCTGAAATCCGCTGCCGGTTACTACCAATTTGCCACTGCCGTCTACTTCGACAGCAGCCAGTTGCGGCGACGAAGGCGTGATCGAAAACAAGTCCAGCGTGAAGGCGATGAAGGCCAGCGCCATTTCGTCCGTGGTTGCTTCGCCCCAGCGAACGGCTTTCGGTGGACTATTTGGGTTGAAGGGATTGTCCACAGAATTGTCGAAGGTGCAGGTGAGTTTAACGCGCGAACCGCCGGGCGCTGTGACTGGCGACTGATACAAATACGCTCCCTGCCAATTAAAGTCCCAACTTGGAACGTTCATCAGACATTGCGTCGCTTCGCCCGGTCGCGTGATTTCCACTTTGATCTGTTTGCCCAGCAAATGCATGTGCGGAGTCACACCCACGATCTTGCCAGCCATCAGCGCAGGCACATCGAAAGTCTGCGTCACCACATGCTCTTTGGCACCCGCCGGAATCGTGAACGTATTGTTGACTAGCGGCAATAACAGCAGGCTTTTTTGCACTGGCTTTTTTGCAAAGTAAAAACCCACGGCAGTGCGGTCGGTTTCCGCTTCGCCAGTCGGATGATAGTGCATTTGAATCACGACGCGGTCGTTGGGCCCTCCGGGCATTTTCGTGCCCGCACCTTCAGGCGAAAAGTATCCGCGAACACCAGGTGCCCAGCCTCCCAGCATGAACGATTTTCCAGCGATGACGTCATTGAGGCTGGCCGAAATATCAAAGCCCGGCCCGCCAAAACATGTATATCCAGGTCCCGGTTCAGCAGCATCCAATGCCACAGATTTTCCGCCCGGATCGGGATAGGCAATGACGTGATGCACGATTTTGCGATTGCCGGGACGCACATCCAAACCTTGAATGTAGCGGTCGCCGCGTAGCGCCGAAACCGGAACGCTGAAACAACGATAAGTGTCTTTGCCCTGCGGCGGCGTGAAGTCCGTTTCCATATTGGCGACAAAATCCGGTTCGCCCAGCGGCCAGCCATCGGGAAATGTAATTGCCGCAGGTAAATCTGCCGCCAAGCCTTCCGGCGCTCCGCCATCCGCCCAAGCCACAATCGTGTTGATTTCGTCTTGCGTCAACCCGCGGGCATCTTTCACATCCACGCAACCGGCCGCAGGTTTCCAGGGAGGCATTCTGCGCACGATGACAGCTTCACGTATGGCTTTGGCCCACGGACGAGTTTCCTGATAACTCATCATCGAAAAAGGTCCGATGTCGCCGGGATGGTGACAGGTCTGGCAATTTTTCTGAAAAATGCGAACCACTTCTTTGTTAAAGGTCGGCGTCGCCTGATTGCGTTTGGCGGACTTTGTTGAAACGTCACTGACTTTTTCCAGCGCGTTGGTGGCCATTGCTGCTTCGGCTGATTCTCTGCGATTTACCGCGAAAACCACAGCAGCCAGCAACACTACAAAAACCAAAAACAATCGCTTGGCATTTTGATTCATCATTGAATTCCTTTGTGAAGAAGTTGATCACACCCAGTTGTTTGGAAGTGCGCGGCGGATTGTATTGGCCAGTTGATATGGCTGCAAGCCCTGAAACTGAAACGGCTGCCCGCATACGGGGCAGCCGTTTCAGTCGGCGAAACCGACTTGTTGCCTGACAAGTCAGATTATTTGCCTTTGCTTTCCAACTTGGTCACTTTTTCGCTCAACGTCTTTACGCTGTCGGCCAATTGAGAAACGCTGGCAATAAGCTGCTTGAAGCGCGGGTCTTCAAAGATTTCCCGCGGATCAGGAATATTATCGGGAAAACGCTTCTGATCAATTTCGATTTCGAGCTTTTCATTCTTCTCGAATTTTTCGAATTTGTGATCCTTGATCTCGTGCTTGAGTTCCTTGATCTCAAACTTCTCATGTTTGTGATCTTTGATTTCAAGCTTTTTGATCTTGATCACTTCGGTCAGCAGCGAACTGAGGTCGCGGACGGTTAATTGCGTAATCGGCGCTTCGGGTTTTAAGCCCACATCTGCGCGATCGCTTGCTCCAATGAATGGTTCTTTTTCTGCCATATTCTGATTCCTCCTTGAATCAAGTTGGTTAGTTGGCTGTAAATTGGCTGTGATTGGCAGCTCGTGATAAACGACGAGGATGAGATTCCCCGCGCAGTAAACCGGCCAAAGCCGCGCTGATCGGCTGGCCGGTGCGTTGTTCGTAGTAAGCGAAACCGGGTGACGGATTGATTTCGAAACAATACCAGGCTCCATCCGGAGTTTGTTTCAGATCAATACCGGCAATCAGCAGGTCAAGTTTCCCGGCCAATCGCAAACAGGCGTCGGCAATTTCAGCAGGCAGTTCCGCCGCCTCCATCACCGCTTCACCTCCCTGTCGCTTGGCGTATCTGTAATCCACAACTTCCGAACGGATACGCGTCGCAAAGATTTCACTGCCGACGGTATGAACACGCACGTTATCGCCCGGCAGAAAAGCTTGAAATTGGGTGACGCTGTGGCTGACAAAAGACAAACGTTTCAGGTCTTCGGGCGTCATCTTTCGCACGATTGAGCGCACCCCGCTCAGTGATTTGAAAATTACCTCGCCGCGGAATTCTTCGTAAAATTCCAGGGCTGCTTGCGGATCGCTGGTAACCAGCGTCGGGGGTGGCAAAAGATTGGTTTCGCGCACCAGCAACGCCTGGTACGGTTTGCTGTTGTTCGACAATGCGCCCGCAGAGCGGTTGGCGACCTGACACGGCAAATCTTCAAGCAATGCAGCCAGCCCTGCCTGGCTTTCGGCAATCGCCAATTCCTGTAATTCGTTCGGAATGCCTGCAATTGGTTGATGCCCATCGCTTCCGATATAACGAACAAAAACGCCGCTGACTTCGTCCAGATTGAGCGACCAGTCAGGCGTCGAAATCATGCCGCCGGGTTTATCGCCCTCCCAATGCCATGAAATGTTGTAGCCTGCGGGAAAAAGCCCAAGATTCAGCAGCTTGTAGTCGTACTTCAGAGCTTCCAACCGCGCGCAAAATAACTCCGTAACAATGTCGGCCAAGCCGCCACAAACCAAAATCATTGGGCACCTCCTTTTCCGGCAATCAACATTTCCGCCATACGGCAGCTTATTTGCTCCCGCTCGGCTTCGTTGTGAAACGCAACCTGAACGAATCCGTTAAAGCTGACACAGCGCGCTTCGCCGCGTTTGACCAGCAATTCGATTTGGAAAAGTTCAAGCTGAGACAGCCTCGCCAACCGCCTCATTCCTTCAATCAAAAATCTGCGCTGAGAATCGTCCAGTTCGATGCTTTCGGCCCAGACCATTTCTCCATTTACATAAGTGGCGCGTACAGTGCTTTCCGGCAAGGGCTCCACCAGACAAACAGGGATTTGTGTCATCACTTTTTCCAATTCCTGCCATTGCGAATCGGTGTTGATTTGGTATCGCAAGGGCGAAGTCAGCGGGGTATAAGTCGCGTCACCATTCCAGCGACGGACAAATTCTCTGGCGGCAATCGGATCGTTAGTCACGATGGATGCCAGCGTCGGCAAACCGGCCCGCGCAAACATGGCTTGTTGTTCAGGCAGAGTGCGATGCGGTCGAAACCAGTTTTCGGCCAACGGAGGATTCACTACTAGACAGGCAAGGCTTTTCAGCCAGGCAATCAGCGCCGCTTGTGTTTCTGTTTGAACATACGCCAGGTCATCAGCGCCCCAATTGGCTGATTCCGCTGGCTCTCCGAAACTGCGAACCAGCACACCACGCCAATCGTCGTTGCCCACAATGTCGCCTTCGCCGGTCTTGAAATGGGCAAGACTCGACGAAACATGTTTGTCCAATCGCCAGGCAAACCGGCAATCGTCGGACAGCGGCTTGTTCGTGACAATCACCCTCTTCCCGCGCGCGCGTAACTGCGCGCTCACTCCTGCAATACAAGGGTCGCGATCATCGCCAATCAAAAGGTACATAGGTTTGCTCCTTGTCGAATCTCTGCATATTGATAAGCGGAATTTGGCTGTCAAAACCGGCAAAGGCTCAGCGCTTTTTTGAGGAGTCGAATACTGAATCAGGACTGATCGGCTAAATCATTCCTCGTGCTGAGATTTCAAAAACAATTTTCCGATGCTTGAAATATTGACTGTGAAAACACTCTGGCTGTGATGATTGATGCTGAGACATTAAAAGCTGAGAGCCATCGAGCGAGCGCAGTATAGTGAGACGGCAAGACGAAAACAATTCTTTTTATGGCGAAATGGCATTTTTCGCTTATTCGTCATCCTTGTCGTCCGCGCCAAAATAGCGAAGCCATGCTTCTACATTTGTTACTTCTGCCTGGGATTGGTCTGGCAAACCCTCTGTCTGAGAAGACTCTTCCATCATCTGGCGAAAGTCTCCGGAGCGCACCACTCGAACTCCGCAAACTTTGACGCGCTGTGCCAGGCGGTTGTCTGAAGTCACCACTATCAGATTCTTTTTGTTGCGCTCTGCTTCGACCATTTCGATAATGCGACTGTCTGCATCAGAGTTTTGCCGCGCGTAGAACACTTTTATGCTTCGAAAGCTGGAACCGTCAGGAATCGCATCTTCCGGCGCGCCATCAAAAACAACCGCCAGCTTCAATTTCCTTACACGAGCCAATTGAGCCAGATCATCCAGCAGACGCCGCCTTGCAGCCGGTTTATCGCTAAACCAGGTTTCGTAGCCTTTGCCGCGCTGACCAATCACATTGTTGCCATCAATCAAATACATCTCATTGAAATTGTAACGCTCGTTCGACTGCCCGCGCAGGAATGATCGTTCCGCTTCCCTGCCGATCAACGGGCACACTTTCCAGCCGAATGGCTGTATCCATCAGGATTCGTTTGACTTGCTGAGGTGACAAACGAGGATTTGCTTCCAGAATTTGGGCCGCGACAGAAGCAACAATGGGCGCGGCAAAACTGGTTCCATCAACATGTTTGTAATGACCGCTGATGACGTTGGCATCGTGAACTTTGATCGAAACCAGTTGGCGAAGCAGATAAATCGGCAAATCGCTGGCGGCGTCAAGCTGCGCATCAATTCCTGAACTGGCTTTCAGCACGTCGCGCAATTCGCTATCAGGAGCATCTTGAAGCATGTCGTACAGCCTGGCTTCGGCAGCCGTAGGCGTTCCGGGAAGAATCGGTGCAGCCAGCCAGATGCTTGGTGCGACGATTTCGGGCTTTTGCAACCCATCAATTGTCGGCCCGTAGGAAGAGTGATAAGCCGCGTTGTCGGCAAGCTCCAGCGTGTTTTTGTCGTTGAAGCCCCCGACCGTAATGACCGATGGAGCTGAGGCAGGCGGCAGGACCGCATGGTCGTCGCCGACTCCCGAATTCCCCGCAGCGCAGACAACGACAATGCCTTCTTTGACAGCTTGCTCGGCGGCTTGTGACAAGCGATCGGTTAAATAGGATGCTTCGTAATCGCCTCCGCAAGAAACGTTGACGACTCGAATGTCATGTTCGGCGCGATGCTCGATTACCCATTCCAACCCGCGCTGAATGTCTTCGTGAACAATGCGATTTGCCGAACCGACTTTGACCAGAACCAAATTGGCTTCGCAAGCCAAGCCGCGATAGACGCCACCAGAAAGATGACCGTTTCCGGCGGCAACCACTGATGTCATTAGTCCATGCCAACTGGAATCATTTGGCTCTTTGAATTCTCGTTCGTCGTAATTGGGGTTGGCGATGTTGACGTAACGCAGAATTCGATTTCGAGGTTCAGACAAATCAGGATGCGGATAAAACCCGGAATCCAGAAAAGCGATTGTCACCCCTCGCCCGGCAAAGCGTTCATCTGCGCCGACGCGCAATGGGGTTGGTAAAATGTGATATTCGCCATCGCGGAAGATTTTTGGATTGGCGTTGAACCGATCGCGCGCGCCGCGAAATAAATCAAAGCACGGCTGACAAATCCCCTGCGCAGGTTGCCAGCCTGGCTGGTTGGATTGGATCAGCGAAATGAGAGATTCGTCCGCGTCTTCCGCAGCTTGACGCCCGGAGCGGCTGCATAACGGACAATGGTCCTGAGACATATCTATTGCCGAAAAAGTAGGGGAGATTATTGTCTGCCTAGCGCAGCAGTAATTCCACGACGCATGTTGTCTAAACCGGAGGCTTTATTGATGAAGGATGTTTTGCCGTCTACAGGCACTCCGGTAAGCCCGCGCGTCGTTCGATCGGCAGTGGAAATAATGACTGGAATATCTTTCAATCGGTCGTCCTGCCGCATGTGCCGTAAGACTTCGTACCCCTCAACAAAAGGCATGTTCACGTCCAGAATGACCAGGTCGAAATTGGCGTCCTGGGCCAAAATCTCGATCGCCTGGCGACCATCTTCGGCCTCTGTAACTTTTAAACTCTCAGCTTCGGCGACTGCCGTCCACAAAACGCGGGCATCGCGGTCATCATCGGCAATCAGAACACGATCAAGCATTCGGCTTCCTCCTTAAATGAGTTTTGTTTGTGGAAAAGACGGGCGCAATCTATCACGGCCAAGCAGTTACAGTCCAAGCAGATGCCGTTTCTATTTGCGCGCCAGGACTTGACGAAGCTTGCTCAAACTGGAAAGCTTCACGCTCAACATGTCAAACCGCTTGCTCGCAGGGAATTCCACAATGAAGTTCAAACCATTTTTGATGTCGCTTGCCGCTGCCAGCCTACTCGTTTGCCTCGGATTTTGGATGAAGGTATTCGTGGCCGAGGCATCTGTTGCGATTCAGGAAGACCCGAATCAGCAGTACATCACACTGCTATCCGGGAAACTATCCAGCGAAGCGCGCGACATAGAAGTGCCTGTTGAAGTCGGGGTGCTCCGGGTTTTCTTTTCTGTGCGATCGAATGAAAGCTTTAAGCTTGAAATGATTTCTCCCACAGGACGCGTGGTTCCACTCAACGAGCCCAACATTCTGGATACAGAGGCAGATGGCAGAAGAACTATCGCCATGTGGGATCCGCGTCCTGGTTTGTGGAAGATGCGTTTGAGCGGCTCCGGCAATTTTAACGTTGCGGCCTGGGCGCAAGGCGATCTTTACATCTGCTGCATGCAGTTTTTCGCGCGAAACTTGATTCATCAGCTCGATAAATTCCAACCGGTGCGCGGTTCGCGCCAACAAGCACAGTTTTATGCATCCGGCTTCAACATCGAAGCGATGGAATTTCAATCAATCAGCGAACAAGGCGAACTGATCGCGCCTATCAAAATTCGGCAGAGCGATTTTTCCAATCCGTACAATTTTACCTTGTTGCTGGAAACGCCAGACCAACCGTTTCGCATTCGTGCGCGAGGCCGCGATTCCAGCGGCAAAATATTTCAACGAGTCTTTTACTGGCTGGTGCGCCCAGCGGCGGCTGAACCTATTAATTCGCAACCTGATGCTCCGGGTGCCGCGATTGCATCTCAACCCGTTCAGGATTGGGACAACAATGCAGTCGCAGGTGAATACAAAATTGTTCGCGCCCAGATTTCAAGCTGGTCAGACGAGCCGATGCTTTCAGAGAACGGGCATCCGATTGGCGTGCGGTTGAAATATTCAATCCGGTTTCCGGTGGATGGTCAATATTCGCCTTATCCACAAGCGTATCCGGAACGCATCACAAACACTTACACGGGCGCATTGAGCTTGAAGCTGTATCGCAGTTACGTTGATCCTTTGCCGACGGGTTTGCAAACTCCACAACAGATGTTTTTTGGCGGACGACCAACTTTCAAAGCCGGCGTCACTTATAACTTCACCGTCGAGCTGATTCCTGGCTACGCCAACTACAACGAACAGAAAAAGGGCTTTTGCCTCGCAACCAGGTCATATAGTCAACAAGGCATCCGCGAACGATTTGAGCGCGAGGTGACCAGCGATGCCAAACTGCGCTTTCGGCTATCATTTTCAGGCACTGATTTGGAAGGAAGAACTCCTGTGCTGACTGAAAACGCTTATGCCCCTGGCATTTGGCATCGCAGTTTTATGAAGGATGGCGTTACGGAATGCCAGTAGTTGCCGCGAGAATTCCTTCCCTTCTCATTAGCAGGCCGGTTTGTTAGCATACTGATGCTGTAGCGGCAGTATTCAATCAACAATTTATCCCCTTCACTTCCTCCCCTGTTTCCTTGGGTGTAGCGATGACTGCAAACATTCCTGAAGCGTTAATGCTTTTGTGCCAAGCAGATGGTCAAGTTGTGACGGCGGATCGAGAAGCAGTTGTGTTGCTTAATGGCAATAAACTGCCGGAAGGGGAAACGGTATCGGAAGGTGCGTTCTTGTCACAGTTTGCGGCAAAAGTTGATTGCGCAGAACTGGTAGCGTTATTTGAAGGCTTTGTTGCCAAGGGACATTCGGCCGCTCACATGCCAGTCAGTTGCGGATTCAACCAGCGACGATTGTCTCTGCGACGGCTCAACGGATTTCAATCCGTTCCCTTGTTCGCTGTTGAGCTGAGTGCGGAAACCATTGATCAAACAGAGATGGTAGAAATGGGGCGCACTACAATCCGCCTGATTCACGATTTCAAGAATCAAATGGGGGGGATCAAACTGTACGCTGCTTATTTGAAAAAGCGCTTCGCCGCAAATCCTGATGTCGCCGAAGGATTGGAAATCGCCGACAAGATCGTCCACACCTTGAACGAGATGGCGGAAAATGCGTCACTGGTCGTCAAGTTATCGCGCCCGGTTGACTTGAAACTGAACGAGATTCAACTTGCTTCGCTGGTCGAACTGGCAATCACCCAGCTTCAACCAAAAATTGTTGAACGTCAGTTAAAGCTGGAAATGGAATTTTCCGACGCGCCAACGTTACGACTGGATTCACAGCAGATGCTTTTGGCGCTCAGCACGCTTTTTGCCAGGGCGATCGAGGTTTCTCCGGAAAATGCTCGGCTGGTGCTGAAACTGCATCGTTCGGAGCGCGTTGTGGCGCTTTCGATTTTTGACGAAGGCGAACAACTAACCGAAGAACAACGGCAATCGTTTTTTTCCTTGCTCACGACCGAACGAATGAACAAAAGTTCGCTCAATCTGACTCTGGCCAGGCGCATAATCGAAGCGCACGAAGGAACAGTTGCCATTCTGGCTGCATTTCCAACCGGTTCAGAAGTCAGGATGACATTTGAAATTTAAGTTTAGAGATTTGTATTTTGAAATTGGTGAGATTGCTGGAGACACCTGCTCTTGAAAAGTGACAACAAAATTTTAGTCGTAGACGACGAACCTTCGATAACGGATGGACTGCGTTTGCTGCTGGGCGCCGAAGGATACAATGTAGAAGTTGCTTCAAGTTTCGGCACCGCACGCTCGATGCTGGAACGGCTGACACCGGATTTGGTCATCACAGACTTGCAATTGCCTGATGATCGGCAAGGAGGTTTGTCATTACTACGCCTGGTCAAGGAACGGTCGCCGGACACTGAGGTAATTGTCATCACTGGGCACGCCACCGTCTCGGAAGCTGTGGAAGCAACCAAGTCAGGCGCGTTTTATTTCGTTGAAAAACCCTTTGAGCCGGAGCAGATTCTGTTGCTAGTAGACAAGGCGATTGAACGCCAACGCCTGGTCAGCGAATCGGAAAGCCTGCGAAAACATTTTCAGAAGCAGGAGTTTTCCAACATCATCGGCGGGTCGAAATCCATGCAGATGATTTACGAAACAATTACCAGCGTGGCCAAAAGCGATGCCAATGTGTTGATCATCGGCGAATCCGGCACCGGTAAAGAATTGATCGCCAATGCGATTCACTTCAATTCGCTGCGCTCTGCCAGCGAATTCGTCAAAGTAAATTGCTCTGCTTTGCCGAAGGAACTGATTGAAGCCGAATTATTTGGCTATGTGAAAGGCGCATTCACGGGAGCGATTCAGAATCGTTCTGGCCTGGTCGCTCAAGCAAAAGGGGGCAGCTTGATGCTGGACGAAGTCGGTGAAATGCCGATTGAGTTGCAACCAAAGCTGTTGCGCGTGTTGGAAGAGCGGCGTTTTCGACCGGTTGGCTCAACGGAAACCTTTGAAGCTGACTTCAGGTTGATCTGTGCGACCAATCGCGAACCGCGCGAAGCCATCAAAGAAGGATTGATGCGCGAAGATTTGTTTTACAGAGTTTCGACCATCACCATCAACGTGCCCCCCTTGCGCGAACGAGCCGAGGATTTGCAACTGCTGACAGATTTCTTCTTCCAAAAGTTTAAAGACAAATACAGCCGGCCCCTGCAAGGGTTTACGCAAACAGCGTATCATCGAATCTTCGCGCATCGCTGGCCTGGCAATGTCCGGGAACTTCAAAACGCAATTGAACGTGCGGTCCTGCTGGCTAAAGGTTCGCGCATAGAGCCGGAAGATTTGCCATTTGGCGAACACTCACTGCTGGAAGAAACTCCGCAAGCGTTTTACATTCCGCCGGAAATGACATTGGAAGAGATAGAACGAGTCGTCATTGAACAGACCCTAAAGCGCACGAAAGGAAATAAACAAGCTGCAGCGCAGGTTCTGGGGATTTATCGCCCTCGCCTGTATAGCAAAATCCGCAAATACCGAATTCAGATTCCGCGCGAATCGCGCAAACGCGACAAGAAATCCGATGAGAACTCAGACAATCACCAGTAAAACAACTCGGCATTCCATTTTGATTTTAACGGCTTTTTGCCTGTTTTTTGCCCTCGCTTCTGCGCAGCAGCCTGCTGAAAAAAAACTGCCTCCCGGCGCACGCATCAACAAAAACGAAGTCATTGCCGTCCAGGTTAAGCTGCGAGAGATGGGATATTTGAAAACTGGCATTACTGGGCAGCTCGATGCCGGAACCAGCGAAGCCGTGAAAACCTATCAACGCAAAAATGGCTTGCCCGTCAGCGGCGGTATTGATTCAGCCACATACGAAAATCTTGGATTGCCTTACCCCGCGCCGGATCCGAATGATCCGAATTTGGCTGAACGCACCGGAGGAGCCATTAAAGAAGGGGCGCGGTTTGGCCTGGAAAAAAGCGTCGATGCCGGCGCGTTTGCCGCATCAAAAACGAAAGAAGGCACCCGCTACACATTGGAAAAAGGCTGGGACGGAGGCGTTTACGTTGCGTCGAAATCAAAAGATGCAGCAAAAGCTTCTGTGGAAGGAACCAAAAGCGCCACTCGCGCTGGCGGGCGAAAAGCCGTTTCGATGATTCGCCGAAACGATGAAGAGGTTGCCAGAGAGTTGGCGGAGGTCTTTTTTGAACGTAATGACTGGAATGGAGTTCGTTATTCGGTCAAGGATGGAATGGTTACGTTGAAGGTTCCTGCAAAAAGTAGGGTAGATGTGGGAAATCTGGCTGCTGAAGTTCGGAAAGTGGCTGGAGTCCGGTCCGTATTCGTCGTGATGCTCTGAATTATTAGTTAGACTTTTATCGGTTCTCGGTTGAGCTTACTGGAAGGAAGCAATCCTTGGGCCTTGTTAAACTCATCGTCAATTTTCTGAATTTCTCCCTCAATATCTGAACAAACCTTTTTCACCTCATCAGGCGATTTATCACTCAGCCCGTCAAGTTGCTGCTCAAATTCGCTTAGGCGATTGCGCCAATACTCTAGCTTGTTCTCAATGGATGGCTTATTAGGCGTAACAAGTTTATTTCTCAAAGCCGTGATTCTATCTTTTACCAAGTTAACACTTCCCTGCTTTTCCTTCAGCACCTCTTCTTGCTGTTCGTTGAGTTTTTTTTGGGCAGCCTTTTGGTCTTTGAAGTAAGTCATTGCCAAAAAGGTCAATCCGGCAATTCCGGCCACTACTAGGGTGAAGAAAATCAGGAGATTGGCTTTGGAAGGATTTTTTCCTTCAGAAGAAGCGCTCCCATTGGCATTTTTCGATGAGGGCGGTTGAGCAGCCCGAGGATAATCAGGCATTTCAACTGATTGAGTGGTTACAGCCGAAAGTGGTTTCGTATTTCGACCGCCAATTGGAGCAGTTGTGGCAGAGTGCGCCTGGTCGTTGAAATTGGGCACATCAGCTTGAAGATCTTCAACAGCAAAAACGGCAGTAATCGGCTCAACTCGGTCGGATAAATCATTCGTGCGCTTCCGCTCATTTTGTTGCTTAAAAAGCGGCGCAGTAAAAGGCGTGGCTTGCTTTGGCGGGGTCGGTAAGGGCTCTGTTTTTCTGGCGCCATCATCATCTAATGGCGCCATTTGATTGGTAAGCGGGTTTTCCAGCGGATCGGTGGTAGCTCCAGAATTCCAACTGATTTCTGTCGGAGTATCGGGTGAACGAGCCAAACTTTTTGGCTCAATCGTTCCGTTGGGTATGGGCAATCCTGAGCCTGAAAACTGTACGATAATGACTGTGATGTTGTCCTCGCCACCACGATCATTTGCTAGGTTGATTAAGGCCTGGCAAGCCGATTTGAAGTCGCTTGCTTCATTGACGATTTGGGCGATTTCGTTGGCATGTATCTTTCCCGACAGACCATCGCTGCAAAGCAGCAGGGTGTCCAGTTGGCAAAGATGAACGGAATTTACTTCAACATTCACGTTATTATGCGCGCCCAAAGCTTGCAAAATAACGTTACGGTAGCTGTGCGTTTCTGCTTCTTCTTCAGTAATTTGACCGGCATCAATCAATTGCTGGACAAGCGACTGGTCTTTCGTGATTCGGCAAATCTGCCCTTGCCGAATCAAATAAGCGCGACTGTCACCGACTTGGGCAAAATATAGATTGTCTCCATTGATGGCTACTGAAGTAAAGGTCGCTCCCAGGCCTCTATGTAATTGATTCGTTTGCCCATCAGCATGAATGACAAGGTTGGCTTCTTCTACGGCCAAGCGCATTCGTTCATGAAACGGCATCTTGCCATAGGTGTCGTGTGCCTGAAGTTGCAGCATACGATCACGCACGGTTTCAACCGCCATTCGTGACGCAACTTCACCGGCTAAAGCGCCCCCCATACCATCGGAAACTGCGAGCAATGTGCCGTAGTATCCTTGCGTATAGGTCAATAAATCCTGAGGCTCTTCGTCAGTGGCTGTCCAGCTTTTACCCGTTGAAAGGTCAAGGATAAGGAAGTTATCCTCATTGCCACTGCGCACCATTCCCACATCTGTCTGGGCATAAAGCGCTAAGTTGATGGTTGGAAACTCGGCCATAAAGTTAGTGAGTAGTGATTAGCGATGAAGTGATTCGTGAGTGGTTTACTGCTGCCGGTCACTTGTCACAATTCACCTTTTCACTTTTCTACGCTCGCTCGAGCGCCAGGTCTAAGTCTGAAATGATGTCCTCAACATCTTCAATTCCGACAGAAATTCGCACCAGCCCATCCGAAATACCCAACCGTGCGCGTTGCTCTACCGGGACCGAAGCATGGGTCATCGTCGCCGGATGGGAAATCAATGTTTCAACGCCGCCGAGGCTTTCAGCGAGTGCACAGAGGCGCACATTATCCAATACACTTCGCGCTGCCGCAAGAGAACCTGTTTCAAAGGCAATCATGCCTCCAAAACCCGTCATTAAATGTTTTGCCCGTTCATGTTGCGGATGTCCTGACAACCCGGGGTAATACACTTTCTGAACTTTTGGGTGATCAGCTAAAAAGTTAGCAACCGAACGGCCATTTGCATCATGCTGATTCATTCTGATGGCAAGAGTTTTGGTTCCCCGCATAATTAAAAACGAATCAAACGGCGAGATAATCGCGCCGACTGCGTTTTGTAAAAAACCAATTTGCTCGGCATCTTCCGTACGAGACGTCACCACCACTCCACCGACACTGTCGCTATGACCATTCAAGTATTTCGTTGTCGAATGAACAACAATGTCTGCTCCCCATTCAATCGGTCGCAGAAAATATGGGCTCATAAATGTGTTATCCACTACGAACCGAATGTCATTGGCTTTTGCCAATTGCCCAATTCCTTCCAGATCGGCAACAGCCATAATCGGATTCGTTGGAGTTTCAACAAAGACCATTTTCGTACTGGACGTCAGGGCGTTTTCAACATTGATGGCTTCTGTTGTATCAACATAGCTGAAGCTTAGCCCGAATCCACGTAAAACGCGCTCAAATAGCCGATAGGTTCCGCCATATGTATTATCAGACACAATAACGTGATCGCCAGCTTTGAGGAGTTTCAGCACTGTATCAATCGCCGCCATTCCGGAGGCAAAACAATGCGCAGTAATTCCCCCCTCAAGCGCCGCCAGATTTTTTTCAAGAGCAAGGCGTGTGGGATTCTGTGTACGCGCATACTCATATCCCTTATGCTTTCCAAGAGCATCCTGAGCGTACGTAGATGTTTGGTAAATAGGAGTGGTGACCGCACCGGTTACCGGATCAGGTTCCTGCCCTGCGTGAATAGCTTTTGTTGCAAACCCCATAAAAATATATTGAAGACAGCGGTGAATTTCGGCGCAGATATTAAATACTCAGCCAAGAAAAAGAAAGATGTATTTGTCGGAAAGTTAAGTCTTTAAAACCAATCAACTATTTCTTGCAAACCTTTCACCAATTGAACTTGGTCGAAATGATATAGCCAATCGAAGATGGTTATGACAGTGAGATTTTGGCCTACTTGATTCCATTATTACATAATTATCAGAGGTGCCTGTTGAAAGTCATTGATTTCATAAATTGCCTCTTCCAAAACAAAACATTCTTGAATCACAAGTATAGACGCTTCTAAACCAATACACCCAAAAACAAAATTGTATGATAGTTTTGAATAAACCCAGTAAATATTGAATTAAAAGCAGATAAGGTGATTTTTATAGTAGATCATTTATCTTTGCCATTCGCTGTACCCGACATAAGCCGACAGCCACATAGGATTTATCCCTACAAAATACAACTTTTCCACTGACATCCTGCCCCATATATTGTAAATTGGCGACACCATACCAACTTCTTTCTCCATTGATCAATGGAGTTGGCTGCGAGACTGGCACAATAGATTCGACCAACCACTTTCCCACGGTGGCGAATCCATTGGGCTATTATCAACATTGCAAAGGCTCTTTCACGCAGAAATCCCACTTGGTAAAAAATGAAGATGTGATGTTTATCTTTGGCCTGCAAAAAGGCGTGGTTCAGAATGAATATGACTACTGCCGATGCCTTGGCCGAAGCGTAGTTCAGTATTAACGCACTGAACTTAAACTGTAGAGTTGCGGAAACGCTCCAACAGCTTGAGAAAACTAAATAGCCTTATCACCACTGGCAGGTGGCGATAAGGCTTCAAGGCAATACAACCTCCGCTCATAATGCAGAGAAGGATGCATCGTCTGGCAACGAGGATCCTACTGCAAACAGTGGCGGAGATTCAATGATCAGAAAGATCAGAAGGGACAATATTTTCAATGAGTTTACGAAAAGCTCTGTTTGCGACCTTATTTTTACTTCCTCTTTCAATTTCGTGGGTTAACGGCCAAGACGCTTCAAAAGTCAATAAAGGTCTGGCACGCTTAACCACTGATCCTGCAAATTCATACGACCCAATTGCCGCTGGTGATAATGATCCGCGCTTAAATGTATACCGAAATATTATCTCCTTGGGTGCGGTTGGCAATGGGACGACCGACAACTCTTCTGTTCTGCAAAACGCTATTAATTCTGGCTTCGCAATCATGATTCCGGAAGGAACCTTCAATTTCAGCGCGACTCTTACACTCCGAAAAGACAGCATAATTATCGGTATTGGCAAAAAATCAGTACTTCGCTACACGGGCTCAGGAATCGCAATGCGCGAACCGGAAGGCAGCTACACCAATGGCTATGACAATTTGAAGCTGATGAATTTTACGCTCACGACAAATTCCCCTTCATCTACAGGCATCGAACTTACCAATAACTATCAAGTTACGCTTTCCGGTCTTTACATTGACGGTGGATTCGTCGGATTTCGCACAGCAGGAATTCACATTATCGGCGGCACGCCCGCGACCAATAGCGCGATTATCCGGATTTTGGACGGCGAAATCTGGTTCTGCATCGGTGACGGCATCAGAGTCAGTGGCCCTGGCGGCGCAGCAGGATTGTCGATAGAGCATAACCACATTACCGGCAACGGTCTGGGAATCAATCAGGTAATACCCAATGGTGCCTGGCCTTCAACCAATTTCCAGGTCAAGAACAACGTCATCGAAGGCAACATCAATGGCGCCATAAAAGCTGAAGTGCTTTACGCCTCCTCCATTGTCGGAAACTACTTTGAGAACATTGCAAATTCAGATGCGGTTCTAGTGCAAATTGCTTCCAATGGTTTTGCCCAAGGTTTGAACATTTCCGAAAATCTCTT
The DNA here is from genome assembly GCA_964570175.1 of uncultured Heliomicrobium sp. Taxonomy (GTDB): domain Bacteria; phylum Acidobacteriota; class Blastocatellia; order RBC074; family RBC074; genus RBC074. The sequence continues at coordinate 42,460 of CAZMXG010000005.1, forward strand.
TGGCGGAAAAAGCGCTCAATACAACATTGACCTGAATGGTCCCGCCGATGTGACGGGCGTGATCGCGAACAACGTCTTCGCGGGAGCTTCCGTTGCTGCCATCCGTGTTAACACCGCGCGCGGCCTGGTAATTGAAAACAACACCCTTGAAAACGGTACAACCCTGGAAACCAGAACCGGCGATGGAAGCGGTTACGCATCGCATTCAGCGCTGGCCTTCAAACTGGCCTCTGGCCCAACATGGTCAAGCGGTTCAACAGTGCCTTCAGGCTCCTGCGTATCAGGTAGCCTGTATACGCGAACTGGCGGCGGCCCCAAAACAACTCTGTACGTCTGCGAAGGTTCGACCTGGACAGCCAAGTAACCTCAAGAAAGAAAATGGCGTAGCCTGATGAAAAAGGCTACGCCAACTTTGTGTTTTGATTTTAGCCTTAAGCGCCCGCGGCTAAGCTTTTCTCTTTTTCATCAAGCTTGCCTATCATTCCATTCCAAGGCGACACAACCAATGAAACATTGCCAAGCGCTTTCATCTGGCAGGCAAGTCTAATGGGGGAGTCTGCTTCTCCCGTAAAACCTTCATAGCCAAAATACCGCCAGCGATCAATTTCACGCTGATTGGGCGGAGAAATTTTTGCCCCATCCGAAAGAACGCCCACCCAGCAAGTTCCACATGAAGCCGCGCGGCATTCCACAGGAATTGGACCTTCTCCTGGCATGCAACGCGAATCTTCGGCGTGATAATCGCGTTCATATTGACGTCCAGCCATCGTCACATCCTGGCCGCTAATTAACTTAAAAGAGCAACCAGGTTCATACTCTCTGTAATTTACTGAAAAAGCCTTGTTCACCGAACGAAGAAAACCCAGGACTCCCTGACTGTCATCTTTCTGACGCTCAGCAAACACCTGGTCAGCAGTTTTTTTCCACTGTGCTCCATATCGCCCTTTGGCAGCAGGCTGCTTGAAAACTTCCAGCCCGACTTGCTGCAAAGTTCCAAACGCAACAGCCGTAATACCGACCAGCAATGACACATCCGCGTTCACGTCTCCAGCAACCTTGCGGGCAACATCGCGAATTTGAGCCTCCAGTGGTGCTCCGGGCACAGATTGAGCGTGAAGGGCCACAGCAGCTTTGATCTGCGGCCAATAACGATGGCCGTACAAAAACTCCGCTGAGGAATCTATCTGATCCGCCAGACGATAATTTCCTTTTAGGATTAGCTTTTTCGCCGTCGCTTCAGGGTCAGCCGATTCCTGTAATGCCTTATTCAGTTTAATTGGGTAGAAGGCGAACCAAATTCTTGTCGCCTTCTGGTCTACTGGATGAATTGCTGGCTGCAAGTTCTCGATGATCTTTGCCCACATCGCATCGTCAATTTTGCTCAATGAAACTTCCAATTGATTCGGTTGATCAGCCATGAAAACTATTCTCCTTCTTACTTTTTCCCTGAATTTTGTGGTGTTACTTTTTGCGCTTTGACTTTCCCGCCGCTCAAAAGCTCCACATTATATTCAATCTGTTGCTTCTGACCGTTTTTATCAATTGTGGCGATGTTGAATTTCCCTGTCTGGCCATCCATTTTCAGGGTAATTGGAAACTGGCCTAGCACATCATCCTTGAACGGTATTGAGTAGTTGCGACTTGCCTGGTCATAGGCCAGAATTTTTATTCGGTCGAAATCCGCACGGTCATCAGCATCTAAGACTTTCCGCTCTGACACAAGAAAATGATCGCCAGTGCGACTGTCTTCGCCATGAACAGTGCCAATTTTTTGCCAGCTGACGATGCGCCGTCCCGTGGAAACGAAATAAACAATCTCCGGGGGAATATCCAGTTCTACCGAGCCGCCATAAATCCAGCCAGCGGGCAAAACATTGTAGTCTTTCAAACGCACCTGAAACCATTCATCATATTTCACATCAGGCTTCGAAGAATTCGATTTTGAGTCGGGGATTGCACCCTCAGCGCTGTCGGATTTCTGATCCAATGACGCGGGTCGTTGCTTGCGTTCACGCGCGACTATTTCCATCATCGTACCAGAAGGCATCATCGTCGCCACGTTATCGTCATTTTGGCGATCCGGCGTCAGGCGAAGTTTCAAGGTCGCTTTTGACTTTCCGATGGCTTGAGTCGGAATGTCTTTGATCTGATCGGCGATTTTGTGAGAGGCAGCGAAAACTTCTTCTTTGACGAAATAGCGCGATTCCGCCCAACCGTCTTCGCCATTCGGTCCTTTGATGTTCACCCAGGGAGTGCCGTCCTCTGCCTTGGAGCGTTTTGTAATCGTTACCTTATCTCCACTTTTCAATTCCCCGCTCGCGCGAGCTGCCTGTGCTGTTGAATTTTTCAGTCTCAGCTTTTCCGGCACGACGTACGCCGTTTCGTTCAAATAGGCATCCTTTGAGCAGGAGGCGACCAGCATACTCGTCAGCAGGAAAAACACCCCGAGCAGCGTTTGGGCGCGATTGCTAAACAAACTCATCGTTTACTTTCCTCAAATTGAATGCGAATGTTTTTGGGATTTTGTGAAGTCGCGGGCGAGTTTACGAGTGACGTCGAAAAGATGCAAACTCACAGACTAAAACAAAGCGTCCAGGGCATCAGCCACCGAGCGAATACCTATAATTTCCAGCCGGTCATCTTCCGGCAAACCAGTCAAATTGTTTTTGGGCATGATGACGCGTTTGAAGCCCATTCGCGCCGCTTCGCGCAAACGGATCGCCGCATGGCTGGTCGCCCGAACTTCCCCAGCCAATCCTACTTCACCAAAAACGATTGTATGTTCATTGATCGGAATATTGCGGAAACTTGAAGTCACAGCAGCAACAATTCCCAAATCAACCGCCGGTTCATTTAGCGCGATCCCCCCGACCAGATTTACGAAGATGTCATCTCCGCTAAGATGAAAGCCGACGCGTTTTTCCAGCATTGCCACCAGCAAAGCGACACGGTTGATTTCTACGCCCTGTGTCGTTCTGCGACCAGTGCCAAATTTTGATGAACTGACTAACGCCTGAATTTCCACCAACATTGGCCGCGTGCCTTCCATCGCCGCTACGACTGCCGAACCGGAAGCGCCAATCGGCCGTTCACTCAAAAAAACTTCTGATGGATTGGGCACACCAACCAGTCCAGTGCCGGTCATTTCAAAAATCCCAAGCTCGTTTGCCGCGCCGAAACGGTTCTTGGCCGCGCGCAAAATCCGGTGGTTGTGATGGCGCTCGCCTTCAAAGTAAATTACCGTATCCACTATATGTTCCAGCGCTTTAGGGCCAGCAATTGTGCCTTCTTTGGTGACATGGCCGATCAGAAAAACCGGCAAGCCCAGATTTTTGGCCAGCAGCAAAAACTGCCCCGCGACTTCACGCACCTGCGAAACTGACCCGGGCGCGCTTTCCAGCTTTTCAGAAAAGATGGTTTGGACGGAATCAATGATGACGGCTTTTGGCTGCAACCGTTCAATCTGATCAAAAATGCGTTCCAGACTGGTTTCGGCCAGCAAAAATAACCCGGCGGGATTAATGCCCAAACGTTCCCCACGGAGTTTGATCTGACGTTCGCTCTCTTCGCCGGAAACGTAAAGTACGTGGCCGTAAACTGCGCTAAGTTTATCCGCCACCTGGCTGAGCAGCGTAGATTTGCCAATTCCCGGCTCTCCACCAATCAGCACCAGCGAGCCAGGCACGATGCCGCCGCCCAACACGCGGTCGAACTCATCAATCCCCGTCACTTCGCGAGAATCGTCCTGGGCTTCAATTTCATTGAAAGCTACGGGTTTGCTATCCCGCCAACTGATGCCGACGCGAGCAGTACTCTGTGAATCTTTGCCCACCGGTCGTTCGCGTTCTTCGGCAAACGAATTCCACTCGCCGCAATCAGGGCATTTGCCTACCCACTTCCGCGATTGAAACCCACAATTCTGACAAGCGAAAACTGTTCGTGGTCCTTTGACAGCCATAGAGCCATTCTACGGCAGCAATCAAAGCCTGAGAAGCCCGCATCATCAGCTTGCGATCAACTTCGCGGCATAACGCTTGCACAACTCACTTGCGAAATATTTGAAATGCGAGTTTTCACCCAATTTATTGAGAGGAGCTATTGTCATGAAAAATTTTGCCAAGTTGATGCAACTCGTAGCGGCGCTATTTCTTGTTGGTTCCCTGCTGGTTGGTGGGGCTTCTTTTCTGGTCACACTCCTGGCGGCTGGTGATGTGGCTGGCGGAGTGCCGATGTCTTACTACGAAAAGCTAAATCTGGAATGGTTATCAGTTTTGTTACCAACTCTGGGAATTCTGGCGTTCTTGCTTGCCCTGCCAACAATACTGTCGGAACGAAAGACTGCTGAAGAACCTATCGTTTTGGTTTTCCCATCCAGTAGGTCCACTGAAGACAGCAAGAATCAGCATCTCAAAGCGGCGTAATCCAGTTTGCGGCTGTAGTCAACAGGCGGAGTTTGGTTACGGCCACAACAGAGCGGTGCGGGATTTTCCGCACCGCTCTTCGACAAAATCCCCACAAGTTTCAAACAAACTCCATCGCGGCAAAACTAACCACCGATTCTTCATCAATATTCCATTGGTCGTAACGAAGCAGCTTGCCACGTGCTTCGGGCACAACATTCATGAATGTGTAAATCGGCGAAAAGCCACACCACTTCAGCCGATCTTCTTCTGGTTTCACCAGTTCAAAAAACTCATCGCTGTTGCCGCTGCAAACATTCCCTAGGCGTTCCAAGTCTTCTTCCTTCACTTCCAACATTTCGTTTTCATCGGCGCGCGCGTTTAATTCGTCACCATAACGTCTGCCCATATGAGCCAGATCAACACCCAAAACCCAGAATAATTTCGACCGATTCAACTCCGCCATTTCTCCCAATGCATCAAAAAATCGCATCACCTTGTCATCGTTTTCAGGCGGTTCCCCGTAATACAACGCCTTCGCAAATGGCCCGCAAAGAATCGGCAAAATCTTGAACTCCGAGCCGAGCATTTGTTGTAGGAAAACACATTGAAACTCAATTGAATGTTCAATGCTATGGCAATAATCTTCGTGGACGATGGAACCAGCAGCGCTTTCCGTTAGCTGATCAATCAATTCCAAATTCGGAAGCAGCGTTCCCAGCGGCGTGACAAAGGGCTTGCGCGTCAGTCCGAACGCTTCAGGTCGTCCGTAATGTGAAGTGCCCAAAATAACAATTGTTTTGTCCGTGGCGTTTTGCTTCGCTGCACCGCTCAATCGTCCGTAAGCCGCCGCATAAGATTGCCACCCGCCAAACGGACTGACATGCGGTGCCGCTAATCCAATAATTGGTTCAGCCGCTGGTGTCAGGCTACCGGTCAAGTATTCATCCAATTGAGTCCTTAACTCTGCCATCTGATCGGGGTAGCCTGATCCTGCATGCGCCGGATGCCGTTGAGTCGCAGCAGCAAATTGGGCATGTCGAGTGGCTTTCAAACGTTCAAACTCTTCTGTTTCCAGATAGCCATTTTGCTGCAAAACATTGCCCATCGTTTCAATGACATCGCTTGGCACAAGCTGACCGACCAGTTTGGTCAAGTACGCCTGGCAGTCCAGTAAGGTGCTTTCGCCGTCAAAAAAGCTCAATCCACCCGCCAAAATTGGCGGGATGATCAAAATTTCATCCGAATAACGCAACGGATCGCGCACCAGCAACCCAGGGCGATCCGGCACGGGAGAGGGGAAAATATCCAATCCGCGGCGCAAAGCTGGAAGTTGTTTATCCATATGGCAGCTATGATGCTTTAGGCTTAGCATCTGTGCAAATTGGCGTGCAAACTGGACAGTTCAAAGAACATCTGAAACCATAAGCGGGCATGGTACGTATTGGGTATTTGTACTTTTGAGTTTTGATTTATGAAGGCAATGAGAAGGACAATTTTGATTCAACTGGCCGCCGTTTTGGCGGTGGCATTTTTATTTGACTCTCCCGCGATGGCACAGAAGCCGAAACGCAAAAAAACTGTGGCTCCCCCTCCACCGCCTGTTAAAAGCCTGACTCCCGAAGAATTGAAAGAGCTGAAAGACGCTGCCACTCAATCGCGCGAAAATTTGGTCACGGCATCGAACACGTATCGTGAAAGTTTGGAGCGCCTGTTGGCATTGCAAAAACAGGATGAGGAACGGGCGGCCCAAACGGTGGAAAAGAGCAAAAAACTGCTGGAGATTGGCGTCATTGCGCAAAAACAGGTCGTTGACAGTGAGCAAATCCTGATTGCCGCAAAAGCCAAAAGCGCCGAAACCGAAAAGCAGATTGAATCCGTGAATAATTTGGTTGCCGAAGTGGAAGCAGCCGACCAACTTGATCAAGCTACTCCTGAGCCACAGGGCACATTCCGTTCAAGAGGTTTGCTGGTTCGGTTCGCCGGAACCAGCCGCTGGAATTTGAATGATTTCGGGAAAGTGGATGCTTTCTACCGATTGAAATTTGGCAAACCACTCCCAATGAGCGCTTTTGGTCAGACCCAAACGCACAACCAGCTTGGCTTTGATCACAGCAATGCGATGGATGTGGCGCTTCACCCCGACAGCGCCGAAGGTCAGGCGCTGATTGATTTTCTATATAATCAGGGAATTTCATTCATTTCCATTCGCGGCGCGATTCAAGGTTCAGCAACGGGCGCTCATATCCACATCGGCGCTCCATCCCACAGAGTCCAACCTCGGTGACTCCCTTCAAAATTTGATTTTCACGGCGAACTGCAAGTTCCGCATTGGATCGGAGCCAAAATTTGCTGTCGTGAATATGCTCCCCAGCACCGGATTGACATTCAACTTGCCAGTAGTCGGGTCGAAGGAGCCGATAGAATTGCTGGGCATTCCCAGATTGACGTGATTGAACACGTTCACAGATTCAACGCGAAATTCAATTTCCCTGCTTTCGTCGAAGCGAAACTTCTTAAACAACGAAGCATCCGTTCGCCAGTAACTGGGCCCTCGCAAATCGTTGCGAGGCTGATTGCCAAATTTGCCCTTCCCCGGATTCGAGAAAACCGAGATGTCGTAGCTGTAACGTCCGCCTGAGAGTTTTGGCTTCGGATCACCATTGACGTTCGGACGACAAGGCCCTGTGTCAGAGTTCGCTCCCGTGTCATAGCAAAAGCTGTAAGGCAGGCCGCTTTGCAAAAAGGTATTCGAATTGATCTGCCAGCCGCCAACGAACCAATTTACTGCACGCGAAGCTCCGCCGAATAGCTTCTTCCCTTTTCCAAGCGGCAATTCCCAAACGTGCGAAAAAACAAAGCTATGGGTTCGATCCCAATCGGCTGCGCCGCGATTGAGCGCAGCATCGTGGATGAAATAATCCTGTGCCTCCTGCAACGACCGCTGCAGGGTGTAGTGCATGAGAATCGCCTGGCTGCCGAACCTGCTTTCTGAAAATCGCTGGGTCAATTTGAACTGCGCGGAGTCGTAGCGGTTGTCAGCGCAGTTGCAAAAGTAATCTATCTGCTGCGTCCAGCCGAAGCGATTGAACAGCGGACGGCGTTCGTCGCGCGACAAAGTGCCAAAACCTTCCAGCGCAGGCTGATTGACATCAAATTGCGGCCCATCACCCGCGAACACGTGCGTTCCTTTGTTTGCAACGTAAGCCGCTTCGACGGCAATGGTTGGCGTCAGTTGGTACTGAACCGTCAGGTTCCAAGCATCCAGTGTGGGCAACCGCTGTTTGTGGGGAATGGCGCGGGCAAAGACTCCGTCAGGCAAAAAGAATTTTCCGTTTGATGGCAATGAAGAATTTGGCTGGCCTCCATTTTTCGGCGTGGCATTCAAACCGTAAAACGAAGTGAAGGCCGGAGGCCCAGACACCAGGTTAAAAACCCGGTCAAAGTTGGACGGGGCGTTGATTCGTTGCACTGCCAGCACCGGCAGATTTTGCGTCACCGTATGTCCGAACAACGATCCGAACACGCCGATGTCAAAACTGCGCCCATAACCAGCACGCACCACCAGCTTTTCCGTAGCCTTGTAAGCGAAGCTCAATCGCGGAGCGGGATTCAGACTGTTTTCAACGCCGCCATTCAGCGGTGTGTCGCCCACGCCTGCAACCTTGATTTCGCCGGTTGCTAAATCCAGGAAGCCGCCATTGCCTGCCTGATTAAGCGATTGCGGGTTGATCACATCCAGCCGCAAGCCGTAATTAATCGTTAGCTTTGGCGTCGCTCGCCAAGTGTCCTGGCCATAATAAAAGTGCCTCCACTGACGTTCGCGCGCGTCTGTATTCGTGCTGATGTACCGCCCAAAGCTGCTCACATCTCCAAGCAGAAATGTCGCCAAACCCAGCCCGCCACCCATCACGCCGCGAGTTCGCCCGGTGTCAAAAATCAATTCGCCCGAACGATGCAGGTCGGAAGGCACGCGCAAGTTGAAAGCGCGCCGAACATCCACACCAAACTTCACCGCGTGATTGCCTGAAAGCTTTGTCGTGTTGCTGACCAACTGGAATTGGCTTTCGTCCTGATCCAGCGGACAGCCGCAGCGGTTGACGAATTGCCCGTAACCGAAGTTGAAGCCCTTTCGCAATTCATCTGAACCAAGACTGAAACCACCTGTCAGCGTCTGCCTGCGCGGATCAATGACGAAGCCTGCGAACAAACCAGAACTGAACTCGTCCAGATTCAAACCGGGAACGCCGACTTCACTGGAAGTGTTTTTGCCGAAATCGCCCGGCAGCACTTTTACCTTGTAGCGAAAAAAGCCAAATCGAAAATCCGTCACCAGCGATGAAATCCAGGTGTAATCGAACCCGTAAGCGATGCTCTGATTGCGAACGTTTGAAGCTCCGCCAAGCGAAACCAGTTCCATTCCACCAGCATCGCCAAAAGCAGTCGGGCCATTGATCGAAAAATCAGCGACGCTGTAGCGCCCGAACGTGTTCAGTCGTTCGGAGCTTTTGGCATCAATGCGAATATCAAAGCTGTCTTTGTCGAAACCTTCGCTGCCCGAAGCGACGAAGTTATCCAGCGTTCCATTTGCCGGAGCATTGGCGACATTCGGCAGCGGAATCAGTTTCAGAATGTTTAGCGACTGCGGAGACAAACGATTTGTGGGAACTCTGTTTCCGGCAAATTGATCGCGCGCGACAAGATTGCCGCTGGCGTCAGTGCGCGTCGTTGACGGGTCGTAAATGTTGATGCCGTAAGCGCTCAGGTCGCCTTGTCGTGCCGCATCCGTCGGAACTGACAGCAAGCGCGAACCGCCGACGCGGCTTCGCAAGCCATCGTAATCGCCAAAAAAGAAAAGCCTGTTTTTGATGATGGGGCCGCCGATGCTGCCGCCAAATTGGTCTCTAAGCGTGTGGGGAATGAATTTGCCTGTCAGCGGATCGCGCTGAAATTGAAACAGCGGATTGCGTGCCTGCAACTGATCGTTTTGCCGAAACAGGTACGCCGCGCCATGCAAACCATTCGTTCCCGAACGCGTCGAAACAGAAACGATGCCCGCCAACGCCTGGCCGAATTCCGCATCGTAGTTTTGAGAGGTGATTTTGGCTTCACCGATGGCTTCGAAGTTCGGATTGATCACGATCAGGCCAAGAATCGGATCGCGGTTTTCCGTTCCGTCCAGTTGATAGCCCGTGCCGCTGAAATGCTGGCCGTTGAGCATGGTCTGCACGGAACCTTGCGGGTTTTCGGCGGACGATTGCTGCCACTGCAATTGCTGCGCGCCCGGTGTCAGCAAAACGTATTTCGTGAAGTTACGGTCAAGAATCGGCAGGTCCGTAATCTGGCGAGTTTCCAGCGTCACGGCGACGTCTGCGCGGTCGGTTTTCAACAGTGGCGCTTCGGCGGAAACATTGATCTCTTCGGAAATTTCTCCAGGCTGCAAAGCCAGACTGACTTCCGAAGCGACATCAACGCTGACGGCTGCGGAAGCGACTACAACAGCCTTGAATCCTTTGGCTTCGACTCGGATGCGATAAGTGCCCGGAACCAATCGGGTTTGGTTGTATTGCCCGAAGCTGTTGGTTTTGGCCGTCTCGCTGACACCTGTATCAACATTCGTGATGATTACTTCAGCTCCCGAAACCGCCTGTCCCCGAGCGTCCGTGATCGTTCCGAACAAACTTCCATACACGGCCTGTCCAAAGCTCGAAACCGCAAACACGCAGCAAAGCGCTAAAAGGCTGCTCAGCCTTGAAACCTTCTCCATAAACTCCTTCTCCGTTCTTCCTGATTGTTTTATGTTTACTCAGGACCTTCTTTAACCGCTACAACTTGATCAGCTCGCACATCCATCAAGCTGCTTTTTCGCCCACTCGGCCAGTAAACGTCAATGCGGTCGGCTTTCAATTTATCGCTAAGCCCAAAATGCAGCCGCAGATCGTCGTGAGAGTAATAGCTGGTCTGGCTCAAAACGGCTTGAACTTGCTTTCGTTCGCCGACGGTGACGATCACGCGCGCGCCTAAGCCAGTTCGATTCGATTTCACGCCGGTCAGTTTCACCTTCAGCCAATGATTGCCGCTGGTTTGATCGTTGCGCAGCAACGAAGGTGGTTCGTTCATATTCATCACCAGCACATCTGTGTCGCCGTCGTTGTCATAATCCCCAAAAGCACAGCCCCGGCTGGAATGAAGCGCGGTGATTCCTGGGCCGCTGGTTGCCGACACGTCTTCAAACTTTCCGTTGCCCAAGTTGCGAAACAACTGGCGTGGGTTGCGATGCGGGTATTGCTTGAAAGTCTTTTCGACTTCCGGGTAAACATTGCCCGTCACCCAGAAAATGTCCGGCCAGCCGTCGTTGTCCACATCGGGCATTCCAGCTCCCCAACTGATGTATTTCGTTGCTGCGCCAAAGCCTGCGGGTCGCGTCACGTCTTCAAACAAGCCTTTGCCAGCGTTCAGGTACAGTAATGGCGTGTCGTCCATAAAGTGCGTTTTGAAAATATCCAGCCGCCCGTCGCGGTTGTAATCGCCAATGCCGAGGCCCATTCCGGCTTGCGGCTGGCCGTCTTCGTTGTAGGCCAAGCCGGTTTCCAGCGCGACGTCAGTGAACGTGCCGTTTCCATTGTTGTGATAAAAAGTGCTGGCAGTGGAATCACAAGCAATGTATAGGTCAACCCAGCCATCTTCATCGAAATCCGCTGCGGCTACAGTCATTGGGTAACGACCGGTGACTTGGCTGATGCCCGAAGGTTTGGAAACGTCCGTGAATGTTCCATTGCCTTCGTTGCGGTAAAGCCAGTTTTGGGCAAACGGCAATCCTTTCGGCCCGCAATTGACCGGCACGCCTTTCCAGGCACAGTTTGCGCCTTTGCCGGGTTCCATCGCAGTTTTCAGATCGAAGCTCAGGTAATTGGCAACGAACAAATCCAGGTCACCGTCGCGGTCGTAATCAATGAAACTGCATCCCGATCCCCAGCGAACGCCTTCAAAATCAAGCCTTGCCTTCTTGGTCACATCGTTGAAAGTGCCGTTGCCATTGTTTCGATAAAGCACGTTCGCTCCCCAGTAAGTCACGAACAGATCATCAAACCCGTCACCGTCGAAATCACCAATGCACAAGCCGGACGCAAAGCCGGTTTTCGTGAACCCGGCTTTTGCCGTTACATCAGTAAATGTTCCATTGCGATTGTTTTTGTAAAGCCGTGTGGTTGGCTCGCTGCCTTTAGGAAGCGGCTCCAGCCGCGAACCATTCAGCGTCAACACGTCCATCCAGCCATCATTGTCGTAATCGTAAAAGGCGACGCCGCAGCCGTTGGTTTCGATAATGTAGCGTTTGGATTCGACACCGCCGTAAATGATTGGCTGCGTCAGCCCAGCCTGCGCGGCAATGTCCACGAATTGCGGAAGGCTTGATTGCGGATTGCGGATTGCGGATTGCGGATTCAACAAAGTCAGAGCGATGACTGCTGAAAGAAAAAGACTGGTTGGCATCATTTGTCCGGGTTCTCCAAATTTCCTTGCAGCTTTTCAGCCAGCCCAAATTCGCGTTTGGCGTCTTCTGCCCTGCCCAATTGCTGGTACACCTGGCCCAGAATGTAATGCGCCGATTTGTTATTGGGGTCAAACTGAATTGCGCGTTTCAACATTCCTTCGGCATTCGAAAGCTGTTTTACCTTCAAATAACTTTTGCCCAACAAAATATATGGTCCACTGTAAAACGGATTCAGCCAAACGGATTTTTGCAATTGTGTGATGGCTTCATCCCATTTCAACTGGCGGGTCAGCGCATCGCCGATTTTGTAATACGCCATCGCGTTGTTCGGATTGATTGCCAGTTCTTTTTCCAGCAGTGCGATGCCTTCATCGTAACGGTTTTTGTAAATCGCATTCTGGGCTAACAAGTAATTCGCCTGGGGCAACCGCGGTTCTTTTTCCAACGCTTTTTTTAGCTCGCCATCGGCCAAATCCTCCATCTCAACGCGAATCATCATCTGTGCTGTCAATAGGTGCGCGGCGGCGGAATCTGACTTGACGCGAAACATTTGCCCAAAGGTTTCGCGCGCCTTGTCCAGTTGGCGAGCCTGCACACAAGCCATTCCAAGCGCGTAAACCAGTTCGTTGTTGTTGGGAAATCGTTGAACCGTTTGCTCAAGATAAGGGATGGCTTCGGCCATTTGGCCAAGCAAGTAATGTGACAGCCCCAGCGCCTGCTGACATTCAAAATATTCGCGCACCACGGGACTATCGCTCGGTGCTTCATTACCAAACCGGATAACGGCTTGCAGATACACAAGCGCGCGCTGGTATTCGCGCTTCTGATACCAGGACATGCCCATCAGATAGGCGACCTCTCTGGAATCGCCACGCACCCCAGTTCCATCTTTGAGATCCATAAATTTCTGAATCACTTCGTCGTAACGACCGGCATTGAACAGCGCGCGTTCTTCTGACACCTGGGGGGATGATTGCGCTCGAACGGAAGTCGCCCCGCAAACAAGCAACAAACAAAGCAGGAAGAAAAGTTTCCGCTTCATCTTGATCTCCTCAAAGTTGATTGACGTGCCGGAAGCTTAACACAAAAAAGTAGGGCAACCCGACAAGGTTGCCCTGAGTTTTTTAAGTTTGCCTGTCGAGCAGACAGAGCAGCCTTGGCGGCTCTGCCTGCGACTTCAGAACTTGAGTTTGAGCGCAAACTGGAAGTTCCGCTGCGGGTCTGACCCAAAGTAGGCAGTCGAGTTGATTGTGCCCGCGCCGCCGCTCGGATTCAGTTTGCCGCCGCTGAAGCTGCCAATGAACCCATCGGGGTTGCCCAGATTGACGTGATTGAAGAAGTTGACCGCTTCGGCGCGGAACTCAAGCTCGTACTTTTCAGTCAGCTTGAATTTCTTGAACAACGAAGCGTCCGTGCGCCAATACGACGGGCCACGCAACGAATTGCGTTTCTGATTGCCGAAGGTTCCCACTGACGGAGCGCTGAACACGCTCAGATCACTGAAGAACTTGAAGGTTCCATCCGATTGACGAACAGCTTTGGTGCTCAAGTCGCCATTCTGGTTCGGACGGCATGTGCCCGTGTCGGAAATTCCATTCGTGTCAAAGCAGTTGTCGAATGGCAATCCGCTTTGGATTGTCGTGTTGGAGTTGAACTGCCAACCGCCCAATGCCAGATCGGCTCCTTTCGTCCAATTGCCGCCGAACTTCTTGCCTTTGCCAAAAGGCAATTCGTAAACCTGTGACAGCACGAAGTTGTGATCGCGCTGCCATCCCGCCGGGCCACGGTTCAAACCGGCGTCAAACGGGAAATAACCGCCATCTTCGGAAATCTGATCCTGATAGGTGTAGTGCATCAAGAGCGAATAACCATCTGAAAACCGCTTGTCCAATTTCAATTGGAGTGAGTTGTAATGGTTATCCGCACAGTTGCAGAAGAACGCGATGTCCTGCGTCCAGCCAAATTTCTGGTAATAGGGTTTGGCCAGAGTGTTGTTACGACCGGGCGTATAGCCTGTGATCGGCACCTGGTTGACATTCAAGTCGGGACCGTCGCCCGCGAACACATGCGTGCCTTTGTTGCCAACGAACGCGGCTTCCACCGACATCTTGTTGGTCAACTGGTATTGCACAGTCACATTGTAAGCATCCACGCTGGGCAGCCGCATCTTGCTCGGCAGCACACGCGCAAACACGTTGTTTGGCAGGAAGAACTGTCCGCTGGAAGGCAGCGAAGTGTTGGTCTTGGCCGTCGGGTCTTTCGGAGATTTGTCCAAGCCGTAGAACTGGGTAAACGCCGGAGCGCCATCCGCCAGATTGAACGCGCGGTTGAACGAACCATTGTCCACACGCTGTACGGCCAGCACCGGCAGGTTTTGCGTCACGGAATGCCCAAAGACCGAACCGAACACGCCGATGTCATAGCTGCGGCCATAACCGGCGCGAACGACCAGTTTGTCGTTGACCTTGTAACTCAACGCCAGGCGCGGCGCGAAGTTGACGGAATTTTCGACATTACCATTGAGTTTGGTTGAGCCAACACCAACCGTGCTGATCTGGCCGGTTTCCAGGCTCAAGTAACCAGCGTTGCCCGCAGCGTTGATGGATTGTGGATTGATGACATCCGCACGAACGCCATAATTGAGCGTCAATTTCTGGTTCACGCGCCAGGAATCCTGACCGTAATAGAAATGACGCCACTGCCGTTCACGAGCATCCGTGCTGGAGCTGATGTAGCGGCCAAAGCTCGTCACATCACCCAACAAGAAAGTCGCCAAACCAAGACCGCCGCCGGTCGGGCTGGCAGTGCGGTTGTTGTTAAAGCTCAGTTCCCCTGAACGGTGTGTATCGCTCGGAACGCGCAAGTTGTAAGCGCGACGAACGTCAACGCCGAACTTGAAGGAGTGGTTGCCCACGAATTTCGTGGTGTTGCTGACAAACTGGAATTGGTTTTCGTCCTGATCCAGAGGGCAATTGCAACGGTTGACGCCCAGGCCAGAACCAAAGTTGGTGCCGCCGGTGCCGCCGTTGCCGTCAATGAATCCGGCAAACAGGCCTGAGCTGAATGCGTCATTGTTCAATCCATTGATGCCCGCATCTTTCGCCGTGGTTTTGCCGTAATCGAAAGGCAACACGTTTACCTTGTACCGGAAGAAACCAAAGCGAAAGTCTGTGATCAGTGTGGAATTCCAGGAGTAGTCAAACCCATATGCCACACTTTGATTGCGCACTTTGGAATCGCCACCCAGCGACACCAACTCGGCGCCCCCACCTGCGCCAAACGCGGTTGGCCCATTGCGGGCAAAATCCGCGAAACTGTAGCGACCGAACATGCTCAACTTTTCAGTTGACTTGAAGTCAATGCGCGCATCGAAGCTGTCTTTGTCAAAGCCTTCAATGCCAGAAGCCACGTAATTATCAGTTGTTCCGTTCAAGCGCCCGGGAGCATTCGGCAGCGGGATCAGTTTCAGCACATTCAATGCTTGAACCGACAACCGATTGGTCGGAATGATGTTTCCGGTGAATTGAGTTCGAGCAGTCAAGGCCCCCGACGAATTGAAGACCGAAGTCGCCGGATCGTAAATGTTCACGCCATAGGCGCTCAAATTTCCCGTGCGAGCCGCAGCAGTCGGAACGCTCAACAAACGAGTTCCGCCAGTCTTGCTGCGTAACCCGTCATAATCGCCAAAGAAAAACAGCTTGTCTTTGATAATACGCCCACCGATGGCTCCGCCGAATTGGTTCCTCAGAGTATCGGGAATGAATTTGCCGGTCAGCGAATCTTTGCGCGCCTGCGAAAAGGGGTTGCGCGCTTGCAAAATGTCATTCTGGCGAAACGCAAAAAGCGCGCCGTGCAGATCGTTGGTTCCGGATTTGGTCGAAACCGAAGCCACGCCAGCGATTGCCTGGCCGAATTCGGCGTCATAATTTTGCGAAGTAACTTTGCCTTCGCCAATGGCTTCAAAGTTGGGATTAATGACGATGATGCCCAGAATCGGATCGCGGTTTTCAGTTCCATCAAGCTGGAATCCGGTGCCGCTGAAACTCTGGCCGTTGACCATCGTCTGCGTGGAACCTTGCGGGTTTTCGCTGGCTGCATGCTGCCATTGCAGTTGCTGCGTTCCAGGCGTCAACAAAATCAGCTTGGTGAAGTTGCGATCCAGAATCGGCAGGTCTGTCACCTGCCTGGATTCAAATGTTGTGGCCACGTCTGCACGGTCGGTTTTCAACAACGGCGCTTCCGCCGTAATGGTGACTTCTTCACTGACCGCGCCTGTTTGCAGCGAAACATTGGTTTCTGTTGCGCGGTCCACATTCACCATAACTTCGGTAACAGTTGTTTTGAATCCTTGTGCTTCAATCTTGACACGATATGAACCGGGAATCAGCCGGGTCTGGTTGTAATTGCCCGAAGAGTTTGTTTCGGTCGTTTCGCTCACGTTGGTTCCGGAATTGGTGATCGTCACTTTGGCTTTGGCCACAGCCGCGCCTGACTGATCGGTCACCGTGCCGAATACGCTGCCGTACACAGCTTGCCCGAATACATCACAGGGCAACGCTACCGCACAAAACAGCAGACTCAACGCGAGGAGAGAGAACATCTCTTTCTTCCTCATAACTAGGTAGCCTCCTATTGATAGCGCCAAAAAGGCGGTTTCCCCCAAAAAGGAAAAATTCCGCCATTCAGGTTCAGTCAAAAATAGTTCAGTAGTTGGGAAAACGGCAGCCAGCGGCTGTTTGCACAAAACAGCTTGTCTGCCCGTTCTACAGCCTGACTAAAATCAGTGTTCTCCTTCTGGCCACACTTCAACCAGCCAAACTCCGTGTTCGGTGGGAAAACAGCCTTTCAGCTCAGCAAAGCCTTCAAAGCAAACGTGTTTATCTATTTTGGAAATTCGATCCGGCCCTTGGTGTGTGCTGTGTCGAGTTGTTGAGTCCAGCCATCAACTCAGGAAATACCGGTCAGTCAGTTTAAAGTTTTCCAGCAAAGCATTGTTTTGAAATCCAGCAACACATCCTACTGATTTGACGTGGTGGCAGAGTAGTTCACGAATATTGGATTTGGGAGTTACGGAAGCGTATGATACGGTTACTTTCCTTTGATGCCTTATGTTGCAGTAAGTTACGCAATTGTTACATGAAACCTGTAACGTTCACTGGAGCGTGGCAGGTCTGACAGGTCTAGTAATGATTCCCACAGAAGACAAACTTGCGGAATTAGAAAAGGTGCTGGGCGGACGCACGCTTCATGGCTCTGAAAGCTTGAGAGCCTTCTTGCGATTTGTCGTGGACAAGTCCGTGGATGGCCAGGAACATCAACTTAAGGAATACGTCATTGCCACAGAAGTTTTTGGACGCGGCAGCGATTTTGATCCGAAAATTGATTCCGTGGTGCGTGTTCAGGCGGGCAGACTCCGTACCAAACTCCAGGAGTATTACGCCACCGAAGGCAAAGACGATTTGATCGTCATTGAGTTGCCGAAAGGGCAATACACGCCGGTGTTTTTACTGGCTCAAAAAACCGAAGAACGTCCGGTGAATGGAACGAATTCCCTGACTGCCACTCCTGTGACAAATTTGGCGGTCGAACCGGGGACGGTTGGAACGATTGGGACTGCATCGCATGACCTTGCACCGATCAGGCTGGAATCGCCTTCGACAGGACAAAAGCACTCGCATTCGCGCCCGCTTCCTGTTTCGCGCAAAAGCTGGCGAATGACGTCCCTTTTGCTTGCCTTGGCGACGATTGTACTGGGAACGTTAGCGTTCAATTACTGGGTGAAAAATCAGGAATTAAGGGACCTTCTGGGAGACGGGCAGCATGGAGATTTCAGTCTGATTGATCGTCAGGAAGTCAATCCTCTGTGGGGAGATTTTCTGCGATCAAGTGAGCCGGTGCTGATTGTTTATAGCAATACGCTGTTTCTGGGCACACCAGATACCGGCATGAGATCGCTCAAGTCGCTGGATTCTCGGGGCAGCAGTTTGGGATCGCCCATCATTCCACAAAGCGAAGTTGAGCGGGTAAAAGAACCCATCATCGAACATTACACGGGAATCGGCGAAGTGATGGGCGGATACTTTCTGGGCGATTTTCTGGCCAGGGTTCGCCATTCTTCTCGCGTCAAACGCAGCTTGCTGCTTACCTGGGAAGATTTGAAAACCGAAAACATTGTTGTGCTTGGTTCGCCGGCGGAAAATCTGTTTTTACGCGACTTGCCGCAAAAACAGGACTTGATCTTCAAACAAATGCCGGATGACAACAACAAACTGGATTTCGGCGTGCTGAACAACAACCCCAAAACCGGCGAGCAACAGAAATACTTTGCCAAACAGGATGGCCCATCGCGCAGCCAGGTTTCCGAAGATTACGCCGTTGTCAGCCTATTGCAGGGAGTCACGGGCAAAAAGCGCATGTTGATTCTGGCCGGTATCACAACGCATGGCACGCAAGCCGCAGCCGAATACGTCACCAAACTGGAATACATCAACGATCTGATTCAACATTTGAACATCGCTCCTCGCGGCGCACCGCCCCAATTGCCGATGAATTATCAGGTTTTGGTGAAAGTGAAAGTGAACGGAGGCGTGCCCGTGCAGATTTCCTATGTCACGCATCATGTGTTGGGCCAGTAAGCCGGCTACTCTCTTCACCTTCGCCTAGATGTTTTGCAGATAATTTGGCCAGCCCTTATATTCTGATCCGTGATGAACCGAATCTATTTGCTGCCCGTTGCCCTGTTAATTGCCGCCTGTTTGCTGTCGCCCGGGAATTTTCTTGTGACGACAGCGCAAACAACTCCCTCCCAAACCGATTTCAAACTCTCTTTCACCAACATCGCCCAAAATGCTGGCTTGACGCACCAGACCGTTTACGGCGATGAGCACAAAAACAAATATTTACTGGAAACCACGGGCTGCGGCGTGGCGTGGTTTGATTATGATAATGACGGCTGGTTGGATTTGTTTTTCGTTAACGGGACGCGCTTCAGCGGAATTGCCAAAGGCCAGGAACCGACGACGCGGCTTTATAAAAACAATCACAACGGTACGTTCACTGATGTGACCACCAAAGCAGGGCTTGTCCGTTCGGGCTGGGGGCAGGCGGTTTGCATTGGCGATTATGACAACGACGGCTGGGATGATTTGTTTGTCTCGTATTTTGGCAAAAACGCGCTCTACCGCAACAACGGCAACGGAACATTCACCGACACGACCGACAAAGCCGGAGTCGGCGTGAACAAAACCAAATGGGGTTCCGGAAGTGCGTTTCTGGATTTCGACAAAGACGGAGACCTGGATTTATTCGTTGGCAGCTACATTGACTTCGATGTGAAAACTGCGCCAACCCCGGAAACCGGCCCTTGCCTGTACAAAGGCGTAATGGTTGCCTGCGGCCCTCCTGGACTGACTGGCGGCGTCAACATGCTCTACCAGAACAACGGCAATGGAACTTTCACGGATGTGTCCGAAAAAGCTGGAATCCGAAAAACTTACGGCACATATGCGCTTGGCGTGCTGATTGCCGATTATGACAACGACACTTGGCCGGATATTTACGTCGCCAACGATTCAGCTCCGGCGGCGCTCTATCACAACAATGGGAACGGAACATTCACAGACTTGGGCGTTGAATCGGGAACTGCCTATAGCGGAGACGGCAAGCCTCAAGCCGGAATGGGCGTCAGCGCTGGCGATTTCGACGGCGACGGGTTGTTGGATATTTTCAAAACGAATTTTTCAGGTGACACTTCCACGTTATATCGAAACCTCGGTAAAAACAGTTTTGATGATGTGACATTTGCGGCAGGCATTGGCTTGAACACGCGCTGGCTGGGTTGGGGGTGCGGATTTTTCGATCCAGACAATGACGGCTGGCTGGATATATTGTTGGTTAATGGCCATGTGTACCCTGAAGTCGAAAAGCTGACGACAGAAGCCGGATACCAGCAACGCAAGGTGCTCTACCGAAATCTGCGCAACAAGACATTTCAGGATATGACGGAAAAAATTGGTGGAGCATTGATGGAGCTTACCGCAAGCCGCGGCTGCGCGTTTGGCGATTTCGACAATGACGGAGACATTGACGTTGTCATCAACCCTGTCAACGCTTCTCCCGTGCTAATGCGATTGGATTCTCCAGCTCCTAAAAACGGCGGCAACAATTGGATCGCTGTGAAAGCCATTGGAGTTACATCAAATCGAACTGGCATCGGCGCGCGCATTACCTGCAAAACTGATGAACAAACTCAGTTCAATGAAGTCCGCAGCGGAGGCAGCTACTATTCGCAAAACGACCTTCGCGTGCATTTCGGCCTCGGCAAAGCTGCGAAGGTAAAAACGATTGAAGTCCGCTGGCCAAGCGGAAAAGTGGATGTTCTGAACGATGTTGCGGTCAATCAGGTGGTTACCATCAAAGAAGGCTCAGCACCGGTAGCCAAACCATAATTCATTTCATTGCCTGGGCTTCTGTGGAGGTTGAATCGAACAACACATCCTCGACTACTCGCCCATCGCGCAAACTGATTTTTCGGTCGGCCAGTCCTGCAAGCTGCTGGTCATGAGTCACCAGGAGTAACGTCGTTTGCCGCTCGCGATTGAGCTTCATCAACAGTTCAAAGATGTGCCCGCCGTTTTTTGAATCCAGGTTACCTGTGGGCTCATCGGCCAGCAAAATATTCGGCGCATTGGCAAAAGCGCGAGCAATGGCCACTCGCTGCTGTTCGCCGCCGGAAAGTTGGGAGGGGTAATGATGTCCACGGTCGTGCAAGCCAACGTCGTCCAACAGGGCTTGGGCTTTGTCGCGAGCTTTGCTGACTCCCATAATTTCCATTGGCGTCAAAATGTTCTCGTAAGCTGTCAACGAAGGAATCAGATGAAAGGACTGAAAGATGAATCCGACCAACCCGCCGCGCAATTCCGCCAGCTCATCTTCGTTCATTTGTGTGATGTCATGGCCATCAAGCCGTATGCTGCCGGTGGTCGGCGAATCAAGCCCGGCAATCAACCCCAGCAAAGTGGATTTGCCGCTGCCGGAAGGCCCAATGACCGAAACAAATTGCCCGCGTGGAATTGCAAGATCAAGCGAATGAAGAATGGTTAGTTGCTCGCTACCGCTGGTGACGACTTTGGAAACGTTTGAAAGTTGAATCATAAAATGGTGGTTGGTAATCGGTGATCGGTGGTTGGTTGTCGGTTGTTGGTTGTCGGCTTAAGATTGCTGTCGAAAACGAATCAAACGAATTTGGTGAAATACCAACGACCAAAGACCAACAACCAACAACCGATGAGGAATATGCCTTTTCAGTTTCTCAAATTCAAATCACGCCCTCTTCCCGCTCTGACGATCGCGCTATTATCTGCGTTTTCATTTGGATGCCAGCAAACGGCAAAACCTGTTGAGCCTGGGGCATCATCCGCTCGAATAGCAACCCCCGCGCCGGCGACCATTTCCACGGCAAACGAAACCTTGCCAACCATTGTCGCGTTTGGTGATAGCCTGACTGCCGGTTACGGGTTAAGTCAGGAGCAGTCATACACGACATTGCTGCAACGCAAGCTGGAAGAGAATGGCTATCGCTATCGCGTCGTCAATGCCGGAGTTTCCGGCGATACCTCGGCAGGCGGGGCGCGAAGAATTGATTGGGCGCTGCAATCTGGTAACGTCAAATTTTTAATTCTGGAGCTGGGCGGCAATGACGGCTTGCGCGGTTTGCCTGTCGCTGAGATGAAAAAGAATCTCGAGCAAATCATCCAACGTGCTCAAGCGGCTGGCGTGGTGGTGATTATGGCTGGGATGGAAGCTCCACCGAATTTCGGAGCCGATTACACGCGCGAGTTTCGGCAAGCGTTTCGGGATCTTGCCAAACAATACAAAACGCCATTTATTCCATTCGTGCTGGAAGGCGTCGGCGGCGATCCGCGACTGAATCAAGCGGACGGCATTCATCCCAACGCCGAAGGCGAACAAATTATGACCCAAACTGTCTGGCGCAGTTTGGAACCAATGCTGGTGAAAGAATAAGTTCACCAGCACTGACTTGCACATACTTTAACCGTAATCAGCAGCTTGTCATTTGAAGCTCACTTTCACGACATTGGCTGTCTTGCCATCTACTGATAGCATCACATCAACTTCACCGCGTCCGATTAGAGTACGCGGCAACCGCACGTTGGCTTGATCCAGTCCGACGTAATCACCCTGCGGCCCGGCGTATAGAACCTCCGCATTTGTGCCGCCAATCTTGCAGCTCACAGCAGACAAAGCGCTGGGCTTGTGGAAGCCCGTGCCGAAAACCAGCAGAAACACCTGATCCGTTTCCGGCCCCAGATCAATCGGGACAGCGACGATTTTACCTTGCTCCGAATCGAAGCGGGTGACTGGATCGTGGCTTTGCGAGCCATCTGCTTTAACGCGCAAGACTGTCGCAGCCGCTAATCCGGTGCCGCTCGTATTGGCCGAAAACAACCCTGGAGCGACTGCTGCAATCTGCACAACGCCGGTTGAGACTTTGCCGTCGCCGCCGGTAATGGTCACGGTGGCCGCGCCGTTCGCCGTGCCTGGCGGAATTAGGAGGTTGACCTGAGCCGGCGCTACAAAGAAAAGCGGGGCGAATCGTTCAACACCCAAAGCGTCGCGCACCCTGACCGTCGTGAACGCAAGCTGGGTCGGCAGCGGAATCACCGTCGCCACTTGCGTGCTCGCTGCCAAGTTTGCGCCGAACGCGGCGGCAATTGATTCACTCGCCAACGCACCGCCGAGGAAACTCGCGGCTGAAACATTGGTGACGGTGCGCAGCGCGCTCGCGGGCAGAATCTTGCGGACACGCTGATTGCCCTGATCGGCTATATAGATATTCCCCGCGCGGTCAAGCGCTACATCATTCGGGAAAGTGAACTGCGCGTTCACGGGTGCTGTGCCGTCGCCGCCTGCGCCCTGTGTGCCGTTGCCAGCAATCGTCGTAATGAGGTTGTTGCTGATGGTGATTTTGCGTATGCGGTGATTTCCCCAATCGGCTAGATACAGATTACCGTCCGCATCGGTAGTCATAAACGACGGAACGTTGAGTTGTGCGGCGTTGGCCGGGCCGCCATCGCCACTATAACCGTCTCGGCCCGTACCAGCGAAGGTCGTGATGATGCCGTCCGGCGAGATGCGACGGATACGACTGCTGCCAGTGTCAGCGACGTAAAGTATCCCGCTTTGATCAAGCGTCACACTGGATGGGAATATGAATTGCGCCTGAGTTGCTGGGCCACCGTCGCCGCCAAAACCGACACGGCCATCTCCAGCAACGGTAGTAATCACACCCGTACTCACCGTAACTTTGCGCACGCACGCATTATTTGCATCAGCGATGTAAAGATTGCCTGACGCATCCAGCGCAACGCTGGCTGGATAATCCAACTGCGCCTGCGTCGCAGGGCCGCCGTTGCCGGCAAAACCACCAACACCAGTTCCGGCAACTGTCGTAATGATGCCGTTCGGCGCAATGCGGCGAATCCGGTTATTGCCGGTGTCAGCGATATACACATTGCCTGTGGCGTCAACCGCTATGCTCTGTGGATCGTTCATCGTAGCTGCCGTCGCAGGCCCACCATCGCCGCTCGAACCGAGCATGCCGTTGCCGGCGAATGCGCTGATTGTGCCGACGGGGGAAACCTTGCGGATGCGGTGATTGCCCTTATCAACAATGTAAAGATTGCCCGCTGCATCAAGCGCCATACTCCAAGGATCGAACAGCCGCGCCTCCACGGCTGGGCCGCCATCGCCGGTGTCACCTGCCGTCCCGGTTCCCGCCACTGTCGTGACGATCTGCAACGGGTTGAACGTGACTGCAAGCCTGGCGCTCGCCGCGTTGCCGTTGATGTCCCAGGCCGTGAGAGTCAAATTGTTTAGCCCCATTTGCAGCGGAATGTTCGACACAGCCCAACTAGTCGTGCCCGCTGCTACGCCATTGCCGCCGCGGTCATTGCTCCAGCGAACCTGGAAAACAGCGACGTTGTCCGCTGCCGCCCCGCTCAGATTCAACGCACCGTCGGTGGTGGTGAAAGTATTCTCGCTGGTCGGCTGAGTGAGGGCGATGGTTGGCGACACGACGTCGTTCGCCGTCGCGAAAAGCAGTCGTCGGATGCGGCTGTTGTCGCGGTCGCCGATGTAGAGGTTACCCACCGGATCGAGCGCCAATCCGGTCGGGAAACTCAGATTCGATCCCAGCGGCGGCAGCCCGTCGCCGTTGAATCCGGCTATGCCGGAGCCAACGATGGTCGTAATGAGGTTTGTGGCGGCGTCCACGCGCCGCACCCGCTGATTGCTTCGGTCGGAGAAATACAGGTTCCCCACACCATCTACGATTGCGCCGGTCGGAGTGTTGACTGTGGCGGAGAGCGCCGGACCACTGTCACCGCTGAAACCCTGCACGCCCATGCCGACGATGGTCGCGATCTTGCCGTCGGCAATGGTCACCTTGCGGATGCGGAAGTTACCCGCGTCACAAATGATCAGGTTGCCCTCTTTATCCGTCGAAACGTTGTTCGGCCCGTTCAGTTGCGCAGCAGTCGCCGCGCCTCCGTCACCGCAGGCGCCACCTGCCGGCGCGCAAGCCTGCCCGGTGCCGGCGACGGTGCTGATGATTCCATCCGCCGCGTTCACCTTACGAATGCGGTTGTTGTTGAAATCGGAGAGGTAAACATTGCCGTCTTTGTCCACGGCCACGTTTTGCGCCGTGTTGATCTGCGCGGCGGTGGCCGGGCCGCCATCGCCGCTGAAGCCCGCCGTGCCATTGCCCGCGATGGTGCTGATGACACCTGTTGCGGCGGTGATCTTGCGAATTTTGTGGTTGCTGGAATCGCAGATGTAGACGTTGCCGGAGCCATCAACCGCGACGCCAATCGGGAAGTTGAGCAATGCGGCGGGGGCTGGGCTGCCGTCACCGCTCGACCCAAGCGTGCCGGCTCGACCGGCAATTGTGCTGATCACGCCCGCCGGAGTGATTTTGCGAACTGTGTGGCTATCGGAATCGGTGAAGTAGACATTGCCCGCGCCGTCAATATCCAACCGGATGGCGCGCGTGATCTGCGCCATCGCGGCTGGCCCGCCATCCCCTGTCGCGCCGCGCACGCCCGTGCCGGCGACGGTGATCAACACCGCCGGCGGCCTCGCCCTCAGCGTGATCGCCGTGCGGGCGAGGTTTCCGGCGGCGTCGCGCGCCGTGACGGTGATGACATTGTCGCCCGGAGCGAGCGGCACATTTGCCGCCGTCCATCTGGCCGTTGAAGCGGTGTAAGCCGCCGTCCCCATTGCGCCACGATCCGACGCCCAAGTGATAGACGTGACGACATTGTCGTCAGTCGCCGTGCCGGCCAAATTGATCAAGCCGGTCGTGTTAGGAACGGTTAGGGGAATTGCGGGATCGGTGATCACTACGACTGGCGCATTGCCATCATCCTGTCCGGGCTGACTAATGACCAGGCTTCGTCCGGCAATCGTCGCCGTTGCTGCGCGCGAATTGAATGTTGTGTTTGCTTCGACCTCAAATCTGGCCGTGCCGCTACCGCTGCCATTGCCTGTTATCTTCAACCACGAGGCGTTGCTGACGCTCGTCCAACCACAGCCATTCGGCGCTGCCGTGATATTGATCGTGCCACTGCCAGCCTTCGTCTCGACGTTGACGGAAGCGGGCGCAAGCGCGTAATTGCACCCGCTGTTGTTGATCGTCACGCGCCAGACGCCGCGTCCGAATGTGAAGGCGTAAAGCGCTGTCACACCGTCGGCGACATTGAGTTGCAAAGTCTCCGTGATCACATTCGGGAAGCCGGTCAGCTCGACCGACCAGTTAGCGCCCCCGTCATTCGAGACGAAGACGCCAACGTCTGTGCCAATGTAAAGCCGCGCGGTGTTCGTTGGATCAATTACGATGCAATGCACCGGGACATCGGGCAAAGAACCGGCCCCCGAACCATCAATGCCCGTCCAGACCGCGCCGCCATCAGTGGAGCGCCAGACGTGCGTGCCGCCGAAGGTCGAATAGGTGGCATAGGCGATGTCTTTGTTGGTTGGGTCAAAGGCGAGCCCTGAGACATAGCCGCTGCGTAGACGCACGCTCGGCCAACTGGTTGTGGCTGCCGCGGTCAGAGCGATGTCGGTGCGCTGAATGTATCCATCCGCCATCCCGATCAGCACGTGGTTCGCGTCGGTCGGCGCGATGGCGATGGCGCTGACGGAAAGAGCGCCTGCTGTGATCGCGCTGGCTCGTTCCCAGCGCGCGCCGCCGCTGGTTGTCCGCCACAGATAATGCCCGCCCGTCCAGAGCCGCTGCGAATCGCTCGGGTCCATCGCGAGCGGTGTTACGAACAGCGGGCCTTTATCGTTGAGACCGAATGTGGCAGAGCCGAACGTATTGCCCCCATCAGTGCTCTTTTGGAACCCAAACCCTGGGAAAGAGGCAAACAGGATGTTCGGGTTGAGTTGATCAACGGCCCCGTAACCGCCGTCGCCGCCGTTGATTCTTGTCCAAGCGTTCTGGCCTGTGCCATCCGTGCCGAGCAGCGTCCCGTTGTCCTGCGTGCCGCCGAAGTAGCTCTTGCCGTCGGGCAGCACTACGCCGTGGTAGAACTGCGTCACGCCGTAGTTGTTGTTCAAAGTCGTCCACTTGATGGCGACTTGGCTGGGCTTGCAAGCCGCGGCCAGTGTCGTCAGGAGTGGCCCGCGGGCATTATCGGTGCGGAACAATCCGCCGTCGTTGCCAAGGTACAGCGTTTGATTGCCAGCGCCGTCAAACTTCGGATGAAAAACAATGGTGTGCTGGTCGGGGTGAATCGCACTGATCCCGAAGTCGGCACCGCTGAAATCGTAGCTGGGCCCAGCCAGCCCCCAATTGACGCCACCGTCATCGGAACGAAAGATTTCGATACCCCCAACCCACACCCGGTTCGAATCGAGCGGATCAACTGCGATCGTAAGATCATACCAACCCTGGCCGATGTATCTATCTTGGGTTGCTAATCCACAGTCGGTGGCAATCGCGATTGGCACTATGGAGAGAATCGCACGATTGAGCTTGTTGCTATCGGTGTTGCGAACCTGTGCGTTCCAACTGCCTGCTGCGCCACCACTGGTTGAACGAAAGACAGCGTAAAGCGAGGAATTGAATGTATTACTCTCAACGCTAGAAGCCAGCGCATAGATGATCTCCTGATTTGATAGCGCGATGGCCAGCGCGGTGCGCCCCATTCCCGTTGCGGTCAGCACCGCCTCCCACGTTCCGCTCCCGGCGGCATCGCTGTTGCGGTACACCGTTGCCTGTTCAAGGTTGCCGCACGAAGCAAAGACAAAGTCGGTCGTTTTGTCCGTTCGTATCGCCAAATCCAAACAGCCGGCCGTCACCGTTTTTCCTTGTGACCCGAGAGGATTGAGCACCTTTGTCCATGTCACGCCACCATCCAGCGAGCGCATCATCCCCGTGCCGGTCGCCGCGTAGATTCGATTTTTGTCGTTGGAGCTAATGGTGATTTTGTTGACGTAGTAAAAATCCGTCGTGATGGTGCTTGCGATTCTAGTCCAGTTCGCCCCGCCATCGGTGGTTTTGAAAATACCTGCGCCGCGAAAATCGGACAGGGTGTCGAACTCGGTGCCGAGGACGCCTTCGCCCGTCCCAACGTAGATCACGTCCGGATTGCCCGGTTCAAACGCCAGCGAACTGACGGTGAGATTGCTGATCAGATCGGCAACGGGCGTCCACTTCCCGCCGGCATCGGTGGATTTCCAGACGCCGCCTGAAACGCCCGCCGCATAAATGATATTGGGCTCTTGCGGATTAATCAGAATGGCGCGTGTGCGTCCACCGATATTGCCCGGCCCTAAAGGAGTCCACGTTGCGGCAGTAAGCTTTGAGGCATCCGCCCCCGCTTTGTTTAGCCGAAGCGACTCGAATTCTTCCAGCATCAGAAAGCGGTTGGCCGAAGTCGAAAATTGCGGCATCAAGCGCATCTGCTCCTGCGCCTCGAAGTATTTTTCGACGGGCAGTTCGGTTTCGCCTTCGGGCAAACGTTTGAGGCGGAAGAACTCGGCGGCTTCGCGCGGTTGATCGTAACGTTCGGGTAATTCAGGGCGACGAACGACAGGTGGCGGAGTAGAGAGTCGAGCCTGCTCAGGTGCGGCGACACGCGGCGCGGGATTGGCAGGACGTTTGGCGCGGGCGCGCTTGGTGGCTGCCTCTTTGGCGCGGGCGGATGACGATTTTTGCGGGCGCTGTTTGACGTTGGCGGGAAGCGCCAGGCAAGCGAACAGAACTGCACTGAATATCAGGCTCAGAACGAATGCGGTTCGGGCTGAAGTCTTCATCGGATGCTCCTGAATGACTCTGATTGATGGTGTACTGCTGACTGCTGATGAACGGCAGATGGATCTTACTGTATCAGGCTGCGGTTGGCGATGGCTGAGCAGCTTAAAGCAGGTGATCGGATGCATCCATTTTACGGCCTTTTCATTGACCGTCGCTTTCGTCAGGCGTAAGCTGACCGCTCGGTAAGTTGACTTGCAGTTGTTCTCAACAATCCAACCCGCAACCACAGGAGAGAAAACATGAAATCACGTCCCTTCCGGCTCAGCCTATTATGCCTGGGCATTTTTGCCGCCGTTTTCTTCGGACTTGCTTCAGGTAAATCCAACAGCGCAGCAGTCACTTTCACCAAAGACATCGCGCCAATCATTTACAAAAACTGCGCTGAATGTCATCGCCCGGGGGAAATTGCCCCGATGTCTTTGATGACATACCAGGAAGCGCGTCCGTGGGCTAAATCCATGCGCGAGCAAGTCAGTCAGCGAACAATGCCGCCTTGGTCTGCCGATCCGAAACACGGCGAATGGGCAAACGATCCGCGATTGTCTCAACAGGAAATTGACACCATTGCTGCCTGGGTTGCCGCTGGTGCGCCAAAAGGCGACGACAAGGATTTGCCGCCGGCGCCAAAATTTGCAACAGGGTGGACGATTGGTGAGCCAGACGTCATCATCGAGATGCCGGAAGAATATACAGTTCCCGCAGACGGCACGATTCCCTATCTGTATTATTCAATGCCGACGAATTTCAAAGAAGATAAATGGATACAGGCCATGGAAATTCGTCCGGGAAATCGCTCCGTCGTCCATCACGTCATTGCTTATGCGCAGGATCCTTCAATCAAAGACACCGCTCCGGGCGGCGAAGGGGAATTGCGGCGTGGCCGGGTTCATCTGGGCGGCATCACTCCAAACAAAACCGGCGTCGTTTTTTCGCCCGGCACTGCCCGTCTGATTCCGAAAGGATCGAACATCGTTTTTCAGATGCACTACACGACCAACGGCCAGGTTACCAAAGACCGTACCAAAATCGGTTTTGTGTTTGCCAAACAACCAGGCCAGAAAATGGTTCAAACCGGTAATGCGGCGAATGGACGTTTCGTAATTCCAGCCGGAGCTGACAACCACGAAGTCAAAGCGTCGTTCACTTTCAAAGAGGACGTAGAAATCAGCTCCTTCATGCCCCATATGCACGTTCGCGGAAAAGCCTTTACTTACACGGCTGTTTATCCCGATGGCCGGTCGGAAATTCTGCTGAACGTTCCGAAGTATGATTTCAACTGGCAATTGACGTACATTCCAAAGGGGCGGCTTGTGTTGCCGAAAGGCACGCGGCTGGATTGCGTGGCCTACTTCGACAATTCGACCAAGAATAAATACAACCCTGATCCAAGCAAAGAAGTTCGCTGGGGCGATCAAACCTGGGAAGAGATGATGATTGGCTGGTACACCTACTCCGTGATTAAGCCACAACCGCAAGCAACTTCTTCGTCCACAGGCCAATAAAAAACCAATCCACGGTTCAAGCGCCGTCTGGCGCTTGAACCGTGGATTGTAAACATTCCGCCACCTTCATATCACATTCTTGGACAATTCCGTGTGAACGCGCTCAAGCAATTTCTTGGTCGCTTTAATGCCGTCCGCTTCGCTCATCTTTTCGCCTTCGTATTCGATCCCGACAAAGCCACGATAGCCCGCGTCCAGCACGATTTTCATCATCTTGTGATAATCCGTGTGGATTTCTTCGCCGCGTTCGTCAAAGTCATGTGTTTTGGCACTGACAGCCTTGGCGAAAGGCATTAACTCAGAGACCCCTTTATAACGGTCGTACTCTTCAGTCTGGCTGACACGGAAATTCCCAAAATCCGGCAGTGTTCCACAATATGGATGTCCAACCATTTTCATGACCCCTGCCAGCCATTGGCCATTTGAAGATAGCCCGCCGTGATTTTCGACAACAACATAAATCTTGTGCTTTGCGCCAAATTCGCTCAGCCGCCGCAATCCGTCTGCCGCCAGCTTCTGCTGCTCTTCGTAACTGCCACGGCTTTGCGCATTGACGCGAATAATTTTGCAGCCCAGAAACTTTGCCGCTTCCACCCAACGGTAATGATTTTCTACCGCTTGTGTCCGCTTGGCAGCATCCGGATCGCCCAGCGCGCCTTCGCCATCGCACATAATCAAACGATGTTCGACGCCAAAATCCTTCGCGCGTTTGTTCAGTTCTTTCAGGTAATTCATGTCCTTCGCTTTGTCTTTGAAGAACTGATTGACGAATTCAATGGCGCTGATGCCGAACTCCTGCTTCGCTGTTTTGGCAAAATCCAGGTTATCGAGTTCTTTTTTGAACAACGCTTTGTGCAGCGACCATTCGGCCAACGAAATTTTGAAAACCTGCTTGGCAGCGGCATTGGCCAGGCTTTCGCCAGTTGCAGCAGCGATGCCCACAGCAGCCGTCTGTTTCAGAAAGTCACGACGGTTTACGAGCGGTGATTCGTTTACTTCGATCATGGTTTTGAGTTCCTTTTTGGAGTTTGAGATTGTTGAGGTAGACAGTAGTCAGCAGAAAGCAGCCTCGTCAAATCAATCGTGTAGTTCTGTCTGAATCTAGTTTGGCGGTTTCAGTCTTCGATCAAGCTGTTGCGCGCGCGCAAACGCCGCGTCAGCGCCTTTCTTGTCACCTTTCTTTCTGAGCGCCAATCCAAGCTGGTAATACGCCGGAGCATAGTTCTCGTCCTTGTTGATCGCGGATTCAAACAAGCTGATGGCCGCAACCAGATTTCCCTGCTTGAGTTTTTGAATGCCCGTATTGGTGTCAAAGGTTGCCGCCTGGTTGGCGGCTTTTAGCTTGTTCAGCCGAGAAGCCTCAGCAAACTCGGCGCGCGCCGCAGTCATATTGCCTTTTTGCCTGAGTGCATTGCCCAGGGTGTTGTGCGTTTCCGGCGTGAGCGGCGCAATCTTGATCGCTGTCCTGAAAGCTTCAATTGCGGCATCCAGCTCGCCTTTCTGTTGCAACGCTGTGCCAAGCGTGTAGTGCGCCTGCGCAAAATCCGGCTTGGCCGCTACAGCTCCGCGGAACGCTTCGACAGCTTCCTCCAGTTTGCTTTGCTGCATCAAGGTGATTCCGAGCGTGTAATGGGCTTCGTGCAGCGATGGCTGCAACGCGATGCTGCGGCGTAGCGCGTCAATCGCTCCGGCAAAATCGTCCTTGTACTTCAGCGCCACGCCAAGGTTGTACCAAGCTTCAGCTTCGTTCTGATTGGCAGCAAGCAGGTGACGATAAACTTCAATTGCTCTGGCGTAATCGGCTTTTTGAATCAGCGCCAAACCCAGATTGTTTAACGTCACGGAGTTGTCGGGGTCCAGCTTCAGCGCAGCTTCAAACTCGGCGACCGCTGCAACCGCATCGCGTTTTTGAATGAACGTCAGCCCCAGTTGATTGCGCGCTTCGACAAAATCCGGTTTCAATCGAATCGCTTCGCGCAGAGCAGCGATGGCGTTGTCCGTGTCTTCATCAACATACAGCGCCAAACCGAGCGCGTTGTAACCGTCCGCAACTTTCGGCGCGATTTTCACCGCTTGGCGAAGCTCTTCAATCGCTTCTGGAATTGCGCCAGTCTTTTGCAAACACACGCCCAGGTAATACCGTGATTCAAAATGTTTGGGATTCAGCTTTACCGCTTCGCGCAACAAAGGAATTGCTTCTGCGTATTGCTGGGCAAACCATCGCGTCACACCCAACCGGAAATGCGCTTCGTGAAACGCAGGTTTGAGTTTGATGGCCGCCTCGAATTCGGAAATGGCTGCGGCAATGTTCCCCGTCTGGCCAAGCGCAAACCCTAGAGCGCTGTGCGCTTCCGCAAAATCCGGTCGCGCATTCAGCGCCGAACGAAAGGCGCTGATCGCTTCCGCAACTTGCCCTTTCTGCTGCAAAGCCAAACCCAGGTTAGCGTGCGCTTCCGCAAAATCCGGTCGCAGCGTGATTGCCTGCCGAAATTCCTGAATGGCGTCATCGCCTTGCCCAAGCTGCCCCAGCGCCGTGCCCAACGCATTGTGCGCTTCGGCAAAATCAGGTTGCAGCTTGATTGCCGCACGAAGCGAGATAACGGCTTGCGCCGGATTGCTTCGCTGCAACGCAGCAAGACCTAATTTGTACTGTTGTTCCGCGGAAGTTGGCAGTTTTGTCGGCTGACTGCGTTGAGCAAAAGCTGATTGGACGCAAAGCATCGCGCTCAAAACACTGATGGCCAGAAGTTTGATGAATACACTCATCGCCAAAAACTATAAAGGCTCACTGACAGGCTCGCAATAGCGAAGCAAAACAAGATTATTGATCTTCTGTCTTCGCCTCCACGGCGCGAAGCTTTGCCAGGCAATCATCCAGCAATTCGCGTGTGCCTTCCAGGCTGGCGAGTCTGACGCGCAGCCCGCTGATTTCGACTTCCAGATTGTTGACCGTACTGCGGTGAAGTTCTTCCAGTTCTTTCAGGCGAGTTTCGGCAGCTTCAGCGCGAGCGCCGGAAGGTTCCAGTTCGGCGACCAAAGTGCTGAAGTGTTTGATTTCGGCTTCTTTGTCCCGGATGGCGGATTGAAGCCGAGCTTCGAGTTCGATCAACCGGGCGTCGCGAGCGAAAAGCTGGGCTTGCAATGGTTCCAACTCAGCCACGCGCATTCGCAAACTAGCGACTTCAGCATCTTTTCCGCTGCCGTCTTCGCTTTGCACTGCTGCCGCCAGTTCAGAGGCAATTTTCAGGCGCGCTGATTCCAGTTCAGAAATATGAGCTTGCAAGCGCGCAATTTCAGCATCTTTCTCGGCTTCTCTTCCCAGGCTTGCCGAAATATCCGAAGCCGAAGCGGCGGCGTCTTCCAAGCGTCGTAGCTTCAAATCGCGTTCGGCCAGTTGCGCAGTTAGCGGTTCAAGCTCTTTGACGCGAAGCTGCAATAGCGAAATTGCCGCGTCTTTGTCGCGCAGCGCAGAGTTTTGATCCGAGTCAGAGGGCGCTTGGTCAAGTTGTGCCTGCAAGTCGGCAATCAACGAATCTTTTTCCCCAAGCATGAATTCCTGGTGCGCGGTCCGTTCGCCAAGTTCAGAAATTCGTTTGGTTTGTGCCGTTGCAGAGCTTTCCAGCTCAGCCAACCGGTCTTTCAGGTTGGCAATTTCGTCTTCTTTGGTTTCCAGCCAGCTGCCGACTTTGGCCTGGGCGACATCTCTGGCTTGTTCGGCTTCGGCAAGCCTGGTTTCCATTTGGCGCAGCCGCAAATCGCGGTCGGTGATTTGCAACTTCAGCGGCGCAAGCTCTTTTACGCGCTCAAGCAATTTGGCGACATCCGTGTTTTGGCTGAGCACGGTTTTTCTGAGCGATTCGATTTCGGCGAGCGTAGCCGGATCAGGCTCGGCTGGTTTTGTGGATGCGGATTGAAGCGCGGTTTCAGTTTCAGCAAGTTTCGAACGCAGCGCTTCAATTTCAGCTTTCGCTGCACCTTCTGCCTCAGTCTGTGCCTCCGCCAGCTTCATGCGTAAAGATTGTGCTTCATCTTTCAGCGTTTCGATTTCGGTTTTCGCAGCCTTCAGTTCTAGGTCAGCAGTGGAGGCGGTTTCAACTTTGTTTTCCAGTTCAGCAATTTTGGCGTCGCGCGCTTTGATTTGTTCGGCGGATTTTTCCAACTGACTTTGCAGGGAACTCAGAATCTCATGCTGGACGTAGGCCTCGCCTTTCGCGGTTTCCAGCGCTTTTTCCAAATCGTGTAACCGCGCGTTCGCCCCTCCAAGGTTTTGCTTGCGGGAAAACAGCGCTCCAACCAAACCCGTTCCTAACAAGGTGACAATGCTCCCAACAAGATTTGATGAACTCATAGCTAGCCTCTTGATAATCAGTGCGTGCTTTATTCAACTGGCAATCAGGATTACGAATGCATTCAGGTCGTCGCCCAATGCTGCCGCAGCTCATGCATGCCGCGAAAGATTGATAAAGCATCTATTGGTTTATTGAATGGTTCTCCGCGAAATTCACGATAGGCGCGCTCTACGCTGAACAAAATTCGTTCCGGTTCAGTCCAGCTTGAATATGGCCCCAAATCAATCCGTTTGGCGGCTTCAATCGCAGTCAATCCAGCGTTGAAATGCCCTCGCGATTCGGCCGATACGTAAGCCAGATAAGCTTTCAATTCCAGTGCGCCTTTCGCATCACAAAGCGGCCCGTGTCCGGGCACAATCACTTCCGGCCGAAGCTCTGCAATTTTATCCAGCGCGCTCATCCAACCGGCAAATGTTCCTTCCCAGCCAATCGGCGTGCAAAGCCGGAACAAAACATCTCCCGCAAAAACAACTTGCTGCTGCGGCAAATGGACAATCACATCGCCAGCCGTGTGGGCGGGACCGACATAAATCAATTCAACCGCCAATCCTACCAGATCAAGATCAAGCCGGTCTTCAATCAAGGTGGTCGGAGGCTTCAGTTCAATCCCAGTGAAATCCCAATCAGACAAAGCGCGCGCCAAAGCCTCAATCGCCGGATCACCCATGCCAATCGCGCTACGCAACATTTGCATCATCGCCGGATTTTCATGCGCAAATGCCGCCGCGCAAAGTTTGTGGCCGATGATTTCCGCCTGCGGAAAAAGCTGATTGCCCCAGCAATGATCGCCGTTGTTGTGCGTGTTGACCACACGCTGGGCAGGTTGCCGCCAGACGCGCGAGTATTGTTCGATCAATTCGCGCGTGTGCGGCAAATCCCAAAATGTGTCCACAACCACGCCGCCACCGCGATTGATCAGCCCGGAATTGCTCCAACCCAATCCACGGTCCGGTTGCAGACAGGCGTAAACATCCGTTGCAATCTCTTGAAGCTGCATAACGATTTATAGTTAAACGCGATAATAATCACCGCGCCAGTGTTTGATGGCTTGTTTCAATTCTTTTGGCTTGGCGAATGCGCCGTCAACAGTTCGCTGAGCCAACTCCGGCAGTTCCAGATCAGAGGCAAACCGCATTGCCACAATAAACCCAACCGGCAATGCGCTGGCCCTGGCTGCCAGATCGGCTGGAAGCAGACGCTGATATCGAAGCTGTTCTTCCAATCGAATGACCCTGTCCTGCGCTTTGAGCGGATTGACGCGCACCAGCAACATCATCAACAACAAGCCAAAAGACAACAACAATTGTTCGGCGTGTTCAAAAGTCGGGTCGTAAACAATTCGCCAAACACACCAGGCAAAAT
Organism: uncultured Heliomicrobium sp.; assembly: GCA_964570175.1. Taxonomy (GTDB): domain Bacteria; phylum Acidobacteriota; class Blastocatellia; order RBC074; family RBC074; genus RBC074. The sequence continues at coordinate 77,907 of CAZMXG010000005.1, forward strand.
GAATGAACAAGATCGGAAACAGCACAAAATGGTAAGGCGTATGCCAGCGTGTATGGTTGGAAACGCTTTGGGTGGTTTCGGGCATTCAATGTTCTCCTTTTACAACGTCGCTCTCTGTTGTGCAGATCTTTCAATCTGAACTTTCGGCAAATCGGGCGTGAAATCTTCGCCGGGGTTGATGAACTGGTCGCGCTCGAATTTGTACTGCTTGTCGTAAAGCTGTTTGTACCGGCCATCGTGCGCAATCAATTCGTCGTGTGAACCGCGTTCGACAATTTCTCCGGCTTCCAGCACCAGAATCTGGTCGGCGCTGCGAATGGTTGACAGGCGGTGAGCGATGACAAACGTGGTGCGGCCTTGCCGCAGACTACGAAGCCCTTCCTGAATCATCGCTTCGCTTTCACTGTCCAAACTGGAAGTCGCCTCATCCAGAATCAGAATTTTCGGATCAGCCAGCAAAGCACGAGCGATAGCGATTCGCTGGCGCTGGCCGCCTGAGAGTTTGACACCGCGTTCGCCGACAATTGTTTCGTATCCTTTTTCAAACCCGCTGATGAACTCGTCGCAATGGGCGATACGAGCAGCTTGCTCGATTTCGGCACGAGTCGCATGCGGCCTTGAAAAACTGATGTTGTCGGCAATCGTTCCGTCAAACAGAAAGTTGTCCTGCAAAACGACCCCAAGGTAGCGGCGATAGTCTCGGAGCTTTAACCCGGCCAAATCTCGTCCATCAATTTTGATCCGGCCTGATAGCGGATGGTTGAAATTCATCACCAAACTGATCAGTGTGCTTTTGCCGGAACCGCTGGAACCCACCAGCGCCGTTGTCGAACCCGCCGGAGAGTTAAACGAAACGTTTTTCAGCACTGGAACGTTTTCGTTGTATTCAAAACTGACGTCTTCAAATTCGACTTCACCGCGCAGCGTCCCCAGAGCTTCACGCTGAGAATCTTCATCGTCTTCAGTCTTCATGTTTAGAATTTCGCGAATACGATCTAGACCAGCCAAGGCTTCTGTGATTTGCGTTCCAATGGCGGAAATTTCTATGACCGGCATTGCCATCATTCCGGTGAACGCGACATACATGAACATTTCGCCAATCGTCATTTCTCCGGAAAGCACAGCGCGTCCGCCAATCAGAATCATGACGACTCCGATGATCCCAATTGCAAGCGCCGAAGACGACATAATCGCCGAAACACCAGTCATGGATTGCGCAACGTTCCGAAAAAGCTTATGCGCTCCACGAGCAAACACCAGTTCTTCACGCTTTTCGGCAGTGTATGCTTTGACAATTCGAATGCCTCCAAGCGATTCACCCAACCGCCCAGTGATTTCGCTTTGAATTTCTCCGCGCGTCCGAAACAGCGGGCGCAGTTTGTTGAAGGCAAAAGCCAATCCTCCGCCGAACGCAGCCAGAATGACAATCGTCACACTGGTCAGCCGCCAATTCAGATAAAACAAAACCACCAGCGCAATGGCCGCGGTAATCAAACTACCCACAAGCTGCACAAGTCCGGACCCTACCAGATTCCGAATGCCTTCGGCGTCGTTCATGATTCTGGAAATCAGCTTGCCGGTTTGCGTCGAATCAAAATAGCTGATGGGCAGCCGTTCGACTTTCGCCTGAACACGCTTGCGCATTTCCGTAATTGCCCGTTGCGCGGCGACTCCCAAAATCTGTGAAAGTGAAAATGATGTGGCTGCTTGGAGCAGCGTGGCGCCGCCGACAGCCAGCGCGATTTTCAGTAGCAGACTGGTGTCTTTTGTGGGAATGACTCCGTCAATCAGCAGCTTCGTGGAATAGGGCAGCACTAAGCCCATTGGCCGGTTAATAATCATCAGTACCCCGCCGAGTATCAAACGTCGGCGATGCGATTTAACCAATTCACGAGCTTCAATCCAGGCTTCCGAATAATTGATCCGCTTTTTCTTTTTCTCTTCGCTCACTTCTTCTCCCTAAAGTTGAATCAAATAACGCCCGTAGAACCTGCATTCAAAAAGGGAAACCCCATACAGGTGCAGGAGGAGCTTTGGATATCCAATACGAAAATGATGCCAATGGCGCTCCAATGATGGCTTCGATGTGCCATTCTTACTCCAACAGAGGTTTCGGGCACAATGGCGAAAGCTCAGATAAAACGTTGAACTTGTAATGAAAGCGCGAGAATGATGTCTGGCAGGAAATTATATTTGAAAGGAAGAGGGCGGGTAGTGGGTCTCGAACCCACGGCCTCAAGAGCCACAATCTTGCGCTCTAACCAACTGAGCTATACCCGCCACAAACCTGATTATTGTCTCGCAAACAATGTTTGACGGCTTTTTTTGGATTACTGGACTGCCATCAAAGAGCCGTCATAATAATGACCGCTCCATTCGTCGTCAAGGGGTGGCTCTGAATAACCTCTTGAAATGTAATAGTTTCGTAATACCTGCCTTCTAAAGGCTTTATACGAACAATTTAGGTTGTCGCCACAGCCATTGCCTCTTACCATCGCATTGCTTTTAGATTTGTTGATCGTTTAGTAATTCATAAGCCTCACAAATTCCCGGAGAAAATAAAATGCATTTTGATTCAAACGTGATTAAGCCGATGACTGATGCGCCGCGCTGGCAGGATGCAATCAGGAAGTATCAAACGCCGGAAAATTGGCGCAGCATCTGGCAAATCGTCAATTCTGTCGTCCCTTACCTGGCTTTATGGTATTTGATGATTCGCAGCTTGTCGGGCCCTTATGCGCTGACATTGCTGCTTGCCTGGCCAACCGCCTGGCTGACAATGCGAATTTTTATTTTGCAGCATGATTGTGGGCACGGCTCTTTCTTCAAATCGAAAACCGCCAACGATTGGGTCGGGACGTTCTGTGGGTTTCTGACCATGGTTCCTTATTATCAGTGGCGCCATGAACATGCCATCCATCACGCAACATCCGGCGACTTGAGTCGCCGCGGAACCGGCGACATCAACACGCTAACCGTCAAAGAATATCAGGCGCTTTCTCCGGGAAAAAAACTTGCATACAGGCTTTATCGTCATCCGCTGACACTTTTGCTGTTGGGCCCTTTCTATACGTTCGTGCTGCAACATAGATTTGTGCGCTGGTATTCAGGCAAACGCGAAGCCCGCAATGTTTATTTAACAAACCTTGTGCTGCTCGCAATTTATGGAACCTTGTGCCTGACAATCGGTGTGAAGTCGTTTTTCATGATCTGGCTTCCGATGACAATCATTTCCGGCGCAACCGGCATCTGGCTGTTTTACATTCAACATCAATACGAAGATACCTATTGGCGCGATAAGGATGAATGGGACTATGTGACAGCTGCCGTTATGGGAAGTTCCTTCTACAAATTGCCAAGAATCGTTCAGTGGTTTTCCGGAAACATCGGCTTCCACCACATTCATCACTTAAGCCCCAAGATTCCGAATTACAAACTGGAACAGTGCCACAATGAAATTCCCATGTTCCAACAGGCACCGACGCTCACCTTATGGGAAAGTTTGAAGTCTCACTCTCTTAGACTTTGGGACGAAGATCAAAAGAAACTGGTGTCGTTTAGCGCCCTCAAACAAAAATAAGCCTTCTCGCTAAAGATTTTACGGCTGTAAATAAAACCAGCGCCGAGAGTCATTATTTTCTGACTCCTGGCGCTGGTTTCTTTTTTAGAAGCTTTGTGGAACTTTTATCCGCTCAAATCGGAATTACTGGCGACACCAAGTTCGAACCAATTAAAAAGCGACGAAAGATTGTAATGCACGCAAACTTCAGCGACGAAGAATTGCTTAGATTAACGCGAACGGGCGATGAAATCGCCTTCGTCACCCTTTATCGTCGCAGACAAGGCGGCATTTATCGCTTTGCATTAAGAATGAGCGGTTCGGAATCCGTTGCAGAAGACATTACCCAGGAAGTTTTTCTGCATCTGATGCGCGACAACGGAAAATTCGATTCAGCGCGAGGCTCTTTTCAATCCTATCTGTTCGGCATAGCCCGCAATCAGGCGCTTAAACGCTTTGAGCGCGACCGGCCGTTTCTTTCCCTCAACAGCGAAGATGGCGAAAGCGATTCTTCGCTGGCTGAAAACCTGGTCGCGACCAGCGACTTGATTGGCGATCTGGCCCGGCGCGAAACGATTGATTCAGTCCGCCAGGCTGTACTAAACCTTCCGCCACATTACCGCGAAGTTGTTGTGCTTTGCGATCTGCACGAGATGAGCTATCAGGAAGCGGCAGAAATTTTGGGGTGCGCCATCGGAACCGTTCGCTCAAGGCTGCACCGCGCGCGAACGATTTTGGTCGAGCGCTTGCAAACATTGAATGCCGAACCAGTTGCGGATTTAGACAACGCTAAAAACACAGCGGCTGTTTTCTCTGAAAGTTTTGTTTGAGGCAATTATGACCTGTCAGGAATTTGATCAAATTGTCAGTGAATTGGCTTCTGCCAGGCTGACCAAATTTATTAATGACCCTGTGCATGAAAACGGCTTGGCGCACGCAGCAGTTTGCCAACCCTGCGCTGCACGGTTGGCCAATATGCGCATACTGGTCGGCGGCCTAAAGACATTGGCTTCGACCACTGAAACCAACCAAGCTTCCGTTCAAACTGAAGCGATTTTGCTTGCCGCGTTTCGCAGGCAACAAGAAGCAACAGCGTCCTCTGGCCAATCGAAACTTGTGGGGCACCCAACCAAGACCGCTTGGTTAAGCCTTTTCCCTGCTTGGGCTTACGCGGCAGCAGCGGCTGTACTGATCGGAACCATCGGTTATTCGGCCTCCACTTGGATGAGTGCCAAATCTGCGCCTAAAGAGTTTGTCGCAACTGCTACGCCAACAGTAAAGAGCTATTCGATTCCAGAAGTCATCGCGCCAGTCAAGCAGAACGAAAACCCAACAATCACCCATGTGAAAAGCCGCGTTCCCAAGAAACCAGTTGACGACGGATCGTTTGTGCAAGCCAGTATGGGAGAAATCACCCCGCTTTACAGAGAAGAAGTGGCAACTGATTTTTTACCGCTTACCCACGATTCAGACGCGCAACCTATGGAAAGCGGTCAGGTAATTCGTGTGCAGGTCCCACGCACTGCGCTGGCCTCATTCGGTTTGCCGATCAACATCGAGCGAGCCAATGAACCTGTCAAAGCCGACTTGCTGCTGGCCGAGGATGGTTCTGCTCGAGCAATTCGATTTATTCGTTAAAACGATTTTCAAGCAACTTCGAGTCAATACCGCGCGCGGTAACAAGCCTAAGCACTGCCGGTCGCGGCACTGACTTGAATCACTCACACAACCCAAGGAGAGCAATATGAAACTTCGTAAACAAGCATTTGTCAGCTTTGCCTGCGCGTTGGCACTGGCCGGAAACTCGGTCTGCGTGCTGGCGCAGGATAAAGTTCAGGAAAAATCCAAAACGGAAACGCAATCTCAAGTTCAGCGCAAAGTGACCATCAGAACCCCAGATGGCCAGACACAAGAAATTAACGTTGAAGGAGACGGCGGCACATTCGTTACTCCTGATGGGAAGAAAGTACAAGTTAGATTTACCTCCGGTCAGGACGGCACGCAAAGCGGACATGCCCGCGTTTTCACGACTCAGGAAGGCAAAGAAGTTAAAGTCGTAACGGGACAAAATGTCGAGGGAAAATTTGATGTTGTGCTGGCTCCGACGCAAGGGATAGCCACTTTCAGCAGCCAGGATGGCGTCGTTCATAACCTGGAAGGTCAGAATTTCAGTTTTGTGCGCGGTGGCAATGGCCAGGATTTCACGTACAACTTCGTTTCTTCGGAAATGAGCTTCGACGGCAAATTGGTTAAAGGCGCTCCATTTACAGCCGACATCGAAAACGAAAGCGTCAAGACGTTGGCTGACGGCAATCGTATTGTTCACAAAAATTCCGGTTCGATTGCTCGCGACGGTGAGGGCCGCACCCGGCGCGAAACGACGATCAATGCCATCGGCTCTTTCTCCGGCGGTGAGCCAGCAAAAACTGTAACGATCAACGATCCAGTTGCCGGAGCAATGTTTATGCTGGAACCCCAAAACCGTATTGCGCGCAAAATGGGCGGCATTCGCACGGCAGCGCCACTGATTCGAACCGAAGGGGTACCGGTAGAAACGCCTAAAAGAATCAACGTTTCCCCTAGTGTATTGCAAGGCAATGCGCTCAAGAAAGTAAATCCCGCTTATCCATCTGTCGCAAAAGCCGCCAAGGCTTCTGGTGCAGTGCAGGTTCAGATCACCATTTCCGAAGAAGGTAAAGTAGTTGATGCAGTAGCGATCAGTGGCCATCCATTGTTGCGCGATGCAGCCCTGGATGCTGCCAGACAGTGGGAATTCAAACCGACGATTCTTTCTGGCTCACCGGTTAAAGCCCAAGGAACTCTGACCTTCAATTTTACGCTGGCAGATGAAGAGAATACGGCTTCCGGCCAGAACATTGCGGTTGCTGGTCGGGCGATCCCCGCGATGCAGCGTGCGTCTGCTTTCAACACAAACACCGAATCATTGGGCAAACAAACGATGGAAGGTGTCGAAGTCGAAGGCAAACGCACTGTCACCACCATTCCCGTCGGCGCTATCGGCAATGAACGTCCAATCGAAATCGTTGCCGAAAGTTGGTATTCGCCAGAACTTCAGACCACGATTATGAGCAAGCGCACTGATCCAACTTCCGGCGAAACGACCTATCGCCTGACCAACATTCGTCGCGGCGATCCTGATGCCTCGTTGTTCCAGGTTCCTTCGGATTACACCATCAAAGAAGGCGGATTTGGCGGCGGATTTGGATTTACGGGTACAAGCGTCGGTGGCAGTTTAGAAGCCGTTCCAGTGATGAAGAAACGAACTTCCAACCAGTAATCCCCGACGAAAGGTTGCCGTGGACTGCAACACTTTCGTTTTTCAAAAGAAAAGGCAGGTCTTTCGGCCTGCCTTTTCTTTTTTTCAACCTTGCCCAGACTTAGCGCAGGTAAACAAACTCGTTCAAGTTATAAACCGAAAGGCATAGATCAACCCAAGCCGCAGTTTCCGCCGCATCAACGGGCTTCGACAAATCAGGTAAAGACGCTGCCTTCTCGCCTTTCGCCAGACGCTGTCGGATCACAGCAGCCTGCTCTTTCAAAAAGGCCCGCGCCATTTGCCTTTCAGCAACTTGCGGCGGACGTCCAAAGGCCAATTCAAAAAGCCTGGCAATCATTTTCCCTTCCCGGTCAGTTTTGATTTCAGAAGTTTCATTGAATAACCGCCGAGCGAGCATCTTGCTTTGTTCCATCATAAATTCACTGTTCATCAACGTTAACGATTGCAATGCATGAATGCTGACGCTTCGCGCTCCGCAGGAACTCATCATATCCGGTGCATCGAACGCAGCCAGCATCGGCAACCGAACGTTGCGTTTGCGAAGCAGATACAGACTTCGCCGAACGTGCTGGCGAGCGTCTGGATGGACCGGCCACAAATTGTCAGGCTCGCCTTCCGTAAAAATGGTGTCGTAAACCTCCGGATCAAGCGGTACTCGAATCGGTGGGCCGCCTCGCTGATCATTCAGCGTTCCGTTGACCGCCAGCACTGCATCCCGGATCGCTTCGGCATCCAGCCGGTTCCGGTTCATTCGCCAAAGCCACTTGTTGTCAGGATCAACCGATTGTGGAGTGCGAATTGCGGACTGGGGATTGGTCGTTGAAGATTGTTGATATGTTGCTGAAGTCACCATTAACCAATGAATGTGTTTCAACGACCAGCTCGCCAGTCGTGGCTGCGAACTGCGAACCGCGAACTGCGAACCAGGCTCTACAAACTCCGTCGCCAACCAGTCCAGCATTTCCGGATGCGTCGGCTGTTGCCCATTGCGGCCAAAATCGTTGGGCGTAGCGACAATTCCGCGTCCGAAGTGGTGATGCCACAAACGATTGACCATGACGCGCGAAGTCAAAGGATGATCTGGCTGCGTCAACCAGCGAGCCAGCGCCAACCGACGTCCAGGCGATTCTCCAACTGGTTTGATTTCCGGATCGCTGTTTCCTTCAACAGCAGACAAAAAGCCCGGTTGAACTTCAGCACCTGGGCGATGTGGATCGCCGCCTTTGAGCACGTGCATCACGGGCATCGGCTTCAAAATGTCGTTGACTGCCAACGCTTTGGGAATCGGTTCCGGTTCATACAAATTGATGCGGTGCATTTGCTGCCGCAGCGCAGCGCGCTTGGCCTTGTCTTCCGGCTTGATCGAAGCCACCAGTTCATCCCATTGAACATTCAACATTCGCTGAGCTTCTTTGGCCACGCGCTTCTCTTCTTCGGTACGCTGTTTGTCGTCTTTGGCCAGTGCATTGGCAAAAACGGGTTCCAGGGCTGCTCGTTTTTCCGCAACCAAGCGATCTTTGTAAGGCTTTTCGATGGCTGTGATTTGATCCTGGATTGGCTTCAGCTTTTCTTTGTGTTCTCTGGTTGCAGCGTGAAAAGCGTCTTCCTGCTCTTTGGTCGGACGCCGGTAATCGTAATTGTCCGAAGCCGCGAAGAAAGCTTGCAGACGATAAAAATCTGCTTGAGGAATCGGATCGAACTTGTGGTTGTGGCAACGCGCGCAGCCAACTGTCAGCCCCATAATTCCATTGCCGACGCCAAACATCACCTCAGTCAACCATTCCTGTCGAAGCTCGGCTTTATCCAGATTGCCTGCGACAACGTGCTGTGGCCCGGCTCGCAAGAATCCCGTGGCAACGCGCATCTCGAAACTGTCAGGATCAAGCTCGTCACCTGCAATCTGTTCAACAATGAGCTGGTTGTATGGTTTGTCGGCATTCAGCGAATTGACGACATAATCGCGATACCGCCAAGCCTGGTCGCGGTCGGCATCCAGTTCAAAGCCGTTGGTTTCTCCGAAACGAACCACGTCCAGCCAATGCTGCGCCCATCGTTCACCGTAATGCGGCGAAGCGAGCAATCGTTCGACGACTTTTTCATAAGCGTCCGGCGATTTGTCAGCGAGAAAAGCGTTGACCTCTTCCGGCGTGGGAGGCAAGCCAATCAGGTCAAAAGTCACTCGGCGAAGTAGCGTGCGCTTATCGGCAGGTGGCGACGGCTGCAAGCCTTCTTCTTCCAGCTTGGCCAACACAAAAGCATCAATTGGATTGCGAACCCAGCTTTGATTTTTGACCGCAGGAATTAGGGAGCGAACCGGCTTCACAAAGGCCCAATACTTCGGCTTGCTTCCGGATTGAACCTGACCGACAAATTCGCGTGAGCTCGCAGGACGAGAGTTCGCAAGCGCCAGAAACAACAGCGCAGCAAACAAACCCGTGAGTTTGAGCAATCGTGCTTGCTTCATAGATTGTTTGAGAAAGGTTTCGGAATGAATTGATTACAGCAGTTCGTTAACCAGGCTTTTCCATTCGTCGTTAAGCGTTTTTCCCGCCGGAAACGATCTGCCTGCTCGGCTATACCAGTACCGAGCATTGCTTTCGTCGCCTTCTTTGCGATGCAAATACGCGTGAATTGCTGACGCTTGTTCGGTTTCGATGTCCTGAACGATTTTGTGAGCCCGATCCCAGTCACCTGCGCCATCGTGCCAAAGCGCGTTCAAATAAGCCGACAATTCGGCTGGCGGCTCAGCGCCGGTCAAACTTGCTTCAAACGTTTCGAAGTTCATTGCTGCGTTTCGGGTTCAGATGAAAACAATGGTCTGCGAATTCGGAATCTCGAACCTGGCTCGGCAAGCCGAATTCGGGCAAACGATAAAATCATCTACGCGAAACAGGTAATCTTGCGATTTGGCAAACTTGGCGCGGTCAAATTCGCCTGCCCCGCGCGGAAGCTCGCGCTTTTTCGTGCGGCGCAGCCAGCGGATCTTGAATTCTTGTTTCTGGCGGCACTTCGGACACACGTAAGTCGCCATCTTGATTTCTTGCTTTTCGGTGTAAAAATCTCGTTCGTCCATAGCGCGGAGTTTACCCCCAAACTTCAAAGCTGAGAAGCTTGAACCTGGACAAATCTCTGCTTGGTTCAAACCAAAACTGCCCGCCCAACCAATTCACGCCCAATGGCAACAAGGTCTTTCATCGTGTACTTGCAGCTTCACCGGTTGAACCAGTTCTGTAGCTGATTGAGAACACTATTATTCTTCTTGCTAAGTGTGCGGAAAAGCATCAGCAGGGCCAACACAATGCTCATTTATTGATTGGAAGAGATTGGAACAGAGAAAATGTCCGCCAGCGGGCAATGAAAGCCGGGCAGCAGGTCTGGGCTTTCCAGCACGCGGTCGCCAGAGAAAACCTGCACTTGTTCCATTGAGCGAAAGATCGTTACCGTGCGGATTTCAGGAGAAACAATCCATACCTGCTTTACACCGGCTTCCAGGTATTCCAGCACTTTGTTGCTGACTTTTTCGTGCAGGTCATTGGGCGAGATCACTTCAATTGCCAGATCGGGAGGAATTTGCCAGACGCCATCGGGAATGCCTTCAACTGGAATGCGGTCAGCAGCGACGAAAGAAAGATCCGGTATGCGCTCGTTACGGCCAAGATTGAAATTGACTTCAGTAAACGCGACGCCCAGTTGATTGGCTTCGACAAAACCTCCAAGCCTGATGGCAAGGCGCATTGCGATCATTCCATGTCTGGCTCCAGGCATTTCTTTCTCCTCTGGCACACCATTGACGATTTCGTAATTCTTTTCAGCATCAAGGGCCAGTTCCATTACAGCCTGCATAAAGTTTCCTCCATTGCCTCAAGCGTTTTATGTAGCAAACAATATCATTCTAGGCTCAATCAAAATTGCCGACAAGCAAATGGATCATCTGTTGCGACAGATAAAAAAGAGGCTGGCGAGTCTGATTCGATAAACGATTCAGTCGGCCACCCCTGGCTATCGCTGAACACTTATTCGTCAAACTTCACCAGCCTAAGCGAGTTGGTGCCGCGTGATTGAAACGTTGCAGCAAATTTGTAACCGGTTTGGCTGAGAGGGCTGAGGAAGCCGGATTTGATGGATGGTGTGTCCGGCCACCCCTGACACAGCCACACCACTCATCATTCGACTTCACTCAGCCCAACTTGCGCCGCACCAAGTTCAGGTGCTGGCAAACTCAAAATGAATATTTTGAGCAAAGGAAAAATTCATTGCTTATTGATTTCGACGTTCACCTCATAAAGATGGCAAACAAGAAGCAATATGAGTATTGCAGTGAAAAAATTTTCTATTTCCTCAAACTTCCTACACGGCTCCCAATTAAAAGCACCGAAGTCGTCAGACAAACCACGAATTCAAATGATAAAAATGCCCCGGAGGCTGTGTTTGAGGCAGAATCCGCAAATGAGCCAGGCTTTGGCGGCTTACGATGATGGCAATTTACCGTCCTTTAGAAGGATGGCTTGAACTTTGACGAGGGCTTTGCTACCCTCGCGCCTCAAATTTCGACAAGATCAAATCACAACTTCGGAGGAAAGAAGAAGTTCAAATGGCGTTAGCAAAAGAGGCTAAATTAGGCATCATTTCTCAGTACAAGACGCACGGTAGCGATACTGGTTCGCCTGAAGTTCAGGTTGCGCTGCTGACAACTCGTATCAATGAATTAACTGAGCATTTCAAAACTCATAAGAAAGATAACCATTCGCGCCGCGGACTGCTCAAGCTGGTCAGCCAGCGCCGCAGCATGCTGGAATATTTGAAGGGTAAGGATATTAATCGTTACCACGAATTGATCAGCCGACTAGGATTGAGAAAATAAGCTTAAGAGTATGTTACGGCGGCGTCTCCGGGAGAGACGCCGTTTTTGCTGTGCAGCCGAACGTGACGGCACGTACTTCCTGTTCCGGCCTTCGTTCTTGGCCTTCGAAATGCCCTAAGCTGGCACGAATTTCAGGCAAGTCAGGAAGACGAATGATTTCATCCGAACCCGGTAATAAGCATTTCGGATGCCCTCAGCGCCATCATCAACTTTGGCTGCCCGATTCTGGGGTCGCCCATAGTGACAGATAGTTCAGACGATTCCGTCAAACATTTCGATTTTATTTTCACATCACCAACCGCAATGCGAACTCGCGACATTGTGTCCAAAGTTCGCGTTTGCGGCTTTTTGTCGTTTTGTGATGGCTGATTCGCTTTCTCACTGCTCAGCCGACTGACAGTAAGCATCAGGCATCATTGTTGTTAAGAGGAGAGATACAGATGTTTCTGAAACAAGGCATCAATTTAGGCGGTCGAGAGCTTTCGATTGAAACAGGCCGCATTGCAAAACAAGCTGACGGAGCCGTGCTCATTCAGCAGGGCGAAACCGTTGTGCTGGTCACAGCCGTTTCCGCTCGTAAACCCAGAGAAGGGGCGGATTTTTTTCCGCTGACTGTTGATTACCGTGAATACGGATACGCTGCCGGGCGAATTCCAGGCGGCTATTTCAAACGCGAAGGCCGTCCTTCGGAAAAAGAGATTTTGACTTCCCGGCTGACGGATCGGCCGATTCGCCCGCTCTTCCCTGAAGGGTATCAGCATGAAACCCAAATTATTTCGATGGTCATTTCAGCGGACGAAGAAAATGAACCGGATGTGCTTGCAATTACTGGCGCGTCGGCGGCGCTTTATTTGTCTGATATCCCATTCCACAACCCAATTGCCGGCGTCCGCGTCGGCCTTGTAGAAGGAAAATACGTTGTTAATCCAACCTATGAACAACTGCGCAATTCCGTGCTCAACCTGATTGTTGCGGGCAGCGATGAAGCCATCGTCATGGTTGAAGCCGGAGCCAAAGAAGTCAATGAAGACGTTATGCTGGAAGCGCTGTTGTTCGCACACGGCGAAATCAAAAAGCTTTGCCAGTTGCAGCGCTCAATGTTTGATGCGATGGGCATCAAAAAGCGCGAGTTTCAGCCAAAACCAGTTAACGAAACCTTGTTGCGCGAGATTGCCGAAAAATATACTGGCGAAATGCGCGAAGCGCTTAATGTTCAGAACAAATCCAAGCTGGAAAGCTATACCGCGATTGACACGCTGAAAAAGAAAGTGATTGAAGGCTATCCGGAAGATCAGCCCACAGTCCGCGCAGAAGCCGGAGTACTGTTTGATCACCTGAAAGAAGCCATTTTCCGCGACGACATTCTGAATAATCGCCGTCGCCCAGATGGCCGCAGATTTTCTGAAATTCGCCCGATTTCAATTGAAGCCGGACTGCTGCCACGCACGCACGGCTCTTCCCTGTTCACTCGCGGTGAAACGCAGGCGCTGGTTACAGCGACGCTTGGAACTTCGCAAGACGTGCAGTACTTGGATAGTTTGGAAACAGGCGAGCTAAAACGGCGTTTTATGCTCAACTACAACTTCCCTCCCTTTTCGGTTGGCGAAACCGGCAGGACCGGAAGTCCGGGTCGCCGGGAAATCGGTCACGGCGCGCTGGCCCATCGCGCGCTGGATGCCGTCATGCCAGACGATACCGAATGGCCTTATGTCGTTCGCGTGGTGTCAGACATCACCGAATCAAATGGGTCGTCTTCGATGGCAACGGTTTGCGGCGGCTGTTTGGCGATGATGGATGCTGGCGTTCCGCTGAAAGCTTCAGTTGCAGGCGTGGCAATGGGTTTGGTGATGGAAGAAAAGAAATTCGCCGTCCTCACTGACATTGCCGGAGCCGAAGATCATTACGGCGACATGGATTTCAAAGTCGCTGGCACGCGCAACGGGATTACCGCGCTGCAAATGGACATCAAGATCACCGGACTGAATCCGCAGATTCTGGCTGACGCTTTGGAGCAGGCAAAGAAGGGCCGTTTGTTCATCCTGGATAAAATGGATGAGGTGCTGGCTGCGCCTCGCAAAGAGCTGAGCCAGTACGCGCCTAGAATCCTGACAATGCAGATCAACCCCGACAAGATTCGCGACGTCATTGGCCCAGGTGGCAAGATGATCAAATCAATCGTCGAGCGTACGGGCGCGAAGATTGATGTTGAAGATTCAGGCCGCATCTCGATTGCGACTCCCAGCGGCGAAGCCGGTGAGATGGCAATGCAGATCATTCGCGAATTGACGGCTGAAGCCGAGATTGGCAAAACCTACCTCGGCACGGTTTCGCGGATTGTTGATTTTGGCGCTTTCATCGAAATCCTGCCCGGGCTTGACGGCTTGTTGCACGTTTCGGAAATTGCCGACTATCGCGTCCGTGACGTGCGCGATGAATTGACCGAAGGCCAACAGGTGATGGTCAAGTGCATCGGCATTGAAGGCAACAAAATTCGCTTGAGCCGCAAAGTGCTGCTCGACAAGAAAAATGGCGGCGGCAAGGAAGGTGGCCGTGGCGGGAATCGCCGTACCAACGAAGACGACGAAGATTAAACGTCAATCAGTTGTCGGATTATCAAAGTGGGACAATTTAGAAAATTGTCCCACTTTGTTCTTGCAGGAGAAAATAAATTATGCGAGCAATTGCAGTTTTGGCTTTGAGTTTCTGTGCTGCTGCCTACGGCTTTTTTTCCTTTTCAGGAAAAGCGGTTTCTATAAACGAGCAAGGCGCTGTCACAAAGGACCTGAAACTTCCGGGCGAAAAGCACTTGGCCAATATCAAACAACTCACTTTTGAAGGGGAAAATGCCGAAGCCTATTTTTCCCACGATGGCAAAAAGCTGATCTTTCAGCGAGCAGTAAAAGGCGACGGCTGTGATCAAATTTTTTCGATGAACCTTGATGGCTCAAATATGAAGATGCTGTCCAACGGTGAAGGAAAAACGACCTGTGCCTATCTGACCCCGGACAAGAAATCCATCGTCTACGCCTCGACCTTCAAGGCCGATCCGAAATGTCCGCCGAAACCGGATTTTACGAAAGGCTATGTCTGGGCCTTGTATCCTGGTTTCGACATTTTCAAAGCTAATCTGGATGGCTCGAATCCAAAACCATTAACGACAGCTGCTCGTTACGATGCTGAAGCGACGATTCGCCCCGATGGCACAATTGTTTTTACCAGCCTGCGCGACGGCGATCTGGACATTTACACAATGGACAAGAATGGCAAAAACGTGAAGAAACTGACCAACGAACTCGGCTACGACGGCGGGCCATTCTGGAGTTACGACGGCAACCTGATTGTTTATCGCGCGCACCATCCGGAAACCGCAACCGAAAAGGCTGATTACCTGGCATTGTTAAAGGAAGACATGATCCGGCCATCCAAGCTGGATATCTGGGTAATGAACCCGGATGGTTCCAACAAACGCCGCGTCACGAACAACGGCAAAGCCAACTTTGCGCCATTCTTTTTCCTGAACAACAAACGGATCATCTTTTCATCCAACATTGACGACCCGCGCGGACGCAATTTTGATATTTACGCAATCAACATTGATGGTACGGGCCTTGAACGCATCACCCTCAACGACACATTTGACGGTTTTCCGATGTTTTCGCCGGACGGCAAGAAGCTGGTTTTCTGTTCGAACCGCAATGCCGCCAAACAAGGCGACACCAATGTTTTCATTGCCGACTGGGTTGAATAATCGGTCACGGATTCAGAGCGCAGGCAGGCCATATCGCCTGCGCTCTTCCTACAACTACTGCCTGCTGGCCAAACGACGGATTGGATAAACCAATCTTGTTTTCTGCTCTTGACTACATCGAATCGCTGCCGTACTTTGCCGCCTCGCTTACGACTTACTCTAACTTCCAAAGAAAACAGGACTTTATGCCAGAGTGGTTTAAACGCTTTTTGCCGTTCATCAGTCTGATCGTTTTATGTGCGCTAATCCCCCTGGCGGAGTATTTCGTGCTCAACCAGGACCCCAAATTCACCACGGCGGGCAATCTGGCAGCGATTGCCCGGCAAACTGCCGTCATCACAATCATGGCCATGGGAATGACGATGGTGATGGTGTCGGGCGGAATTGATCTTTCAGTGGGCTCGATGGTTGGTCTGGCCGGTGTGATCGGCTCGATGGCAATGGTCAAAGGCGGATTTCCGGTTGCCATAGGCTTCTTGGTTTGCGTGCTGGTTGGCGCATCAAGCGGGCTGATCAACGGAGCAGCAATCACCATTCTGAAAATTCCTGCCTTTATTGTCACGCTGGGAGCGATGGGAATTTACAGAGGCTTGGCGCTATATCTGTGCGACGGAAACGCCGTCGTAGGTTTGCCGCAAAATGCGGGCTTCCTGGCGGAGAAAAACCTGTTGGGCGCGATTCCCCTGCCATTGTTGATGGTTGTCGCCATTGCCCTGATCGTCCATTTCGTTTTGAGCAGCACGCAACTCGGCAGATTCTGTTATGCAATGGGCAGCAATATCGAAGCCGCCCGCTACGCAGGCATTCGCGTCACGCGATACCAAATTCTTTACTACACAATTCTTGGCGCGCTGGCCGGACTGGCTGGTGCGATTGACACTTCCCGAACCGTCACCGGCCAGCCCAACGCTGGTGAAGGTTACGAATTGAACGTCATCGCCGCAGTCGTGATCGGCGGCGGCAGTTTAAGCGGCGGGCAAGGCACGGTTGTTGGCACCATCATTGGCTCATTGATTATGGGCGTGCTGGCCAATGGCGGAAACCTGCTGCAAATTTCACCTTTCATCCAAAAGATCGTCATCGGCTCAGTCATTGTGCTGGCAGTGACGTTTGACGAATTTCAACGGCGGCGTGTGGAAATCGCCGAAGCGTAAACCCAATCCCAAAACCAAATTACCTGCTATGAAAATTGCTCAATTCAAAACCAAAGCATCAGAAGACGCCCGACTGGGCATGTTGAACAACGACGTGATCGTAGACATCACAGATATTGCTGCGACAACCAAAGACTTTATTGCCAAAGGCGCGGCAGCGATTCACGCAGCAAAAAACGCCAACGCTAAAACGGCATACGCGCTGGATGCCGTGGAATACCTTCCGGCGGTCACCCCCGGCAAAGTCATTGCCATTGGCCGCAATTATCACGACCACGCCATCGAAGGCGGCAGCGAACCGCCGAAATCTCCGTTGATTTTCACCAAGTTCCTGAACTCCGTGAACGCGCACAACGCCAAAGTCACATTGCATTCGATCAGCGAACAAATTGACTTCGAAGCCGAACTCGCTGTCGTCATCGGCAAGAAAGCCAGCAAAGTCAGCGAAGCCGATGCGCTGGATTACGTGTTTGGTTATGCCTGCTTGAACGATGTGTCTGCGCGCGACCTGCAATTCGCAGACGGCCAGTGGGTTCGCGGCAAAGGCCTGGACGGTTTCTGCCCCATCGGCCCATTTGTCGTCACCAAAGACGAGATCGCCGATCCGCAAACCCTGAAGATCGAAGGCATCTTAAACGGCGAAGTCATGCAGTCATCGAACACCGACAAAATGATTTTCAAAGTAGCGTATCTGATTCATTACATCACCCAAGCGATCACGCTGGAACCGGGCGACGTGATCGCCACCGGCACACCCGAAGGAGTAGGCGTCTTCCGCAATCCGCCTGTCTTGCTCAAAGATGGGGATGTGTTTGAAGTTGTGATTGAAGGAGTAGGCACATTACGCAATTCCTTCATCGCGGCTAAGAGTTAAGCGCAAGAAACAACACGAAAGGCGCAGAGGAAATCGCCAAAGCTCATAACAGCAAGTGCCTGTTTTCACTGCTGCGTTTTTGGGGGTTGCTTCAGCGCCTTTTGTGTTTCACTCTTTTCATCGTCGTAAACTGAGCCAGCTTGGTTTCGCAGATCGGCCAAGGGTAGAAGCCCATCTCGCAAGCCTGGGTATTGAAGTCGCGCACAGACACGCCCTGTTTCAATTTTTTCGCTTGCAACGCCCCGTAGCGCGCGCCGCAAATGGCGTAAGCCGGGGTATAGCCCGGCTCAGTGAGAAACATGAAACACTCATTGTGTATGAACTTTTTGCTCAATCCTGTATATCCGCCCGCCCAATTGATGAAATCCACGTAACTGCGCTCACCCAAATTGACCTCCACATCACAGACGGCGCGCACATAGCGGACCACACGCCAAATGCGCGTCTCCAGCTCAAAAGCCGTTACCGCCGCGCGCCGCGTAGCATCATCGGCGCCGAACAACGCCAGATAAGTTTCCTGCGCTGGTGTCAACTTCTGCGCATCCAGCAATTCGGCTGCCGCCGCGTAAAACTCCCACTCACGATGAAAAGCCATCGCCTCGCTCAGCGGAATCGCCAGCGAGTTTTGCAGCTTCAATAGCGGCGAAATATCTTGCCGCGCGGCCAGAGCGCCCTGGTACGCATGCGAGTATTCATGAACCAGGACATTGAGCATGGTCAGCCAGGATTGGTCGCGTCCCGGCACAACATAAACATCTTCGCGCGCTTGATAGGTCAGGTACTCGCTCGTCTCCGTTCCACCACCCGTCATCAACGGCAACAAGAAGTCTGGCGGTAAGGTAAGCGTGACTTTGGGAGCCGGATCAAGCCGCAGTATGCTTTCCGCCGTGTAAGGCGTCACAGACTGCACGATCTGTTGCGCTTTGGCGAACGCATTGCCCTTCACCGCATAATGTTTGCTCATCGTTTTGTAAACAGTATGCAGTTTGGCTGTGGGCGGCAAGCCAAGCTGCGCGCCGATCTGTGATGCCAAAGCGGACACGCGCGGCATTTCCTGCGCCAACTCTTGAAGGCCTTGCTGCTTGATCTCAGCAGCGGTAAACGGGTAGCCGTAGAGGTCTTTCAGCATCGCTTCATAGCCGGGCGTTGCCACCGGGCCGGTCGTATGCTGCTTAAAGAACGCAAAGAGCCGCCTGAAGTCGTTGGTCTCAATTCCGGCAACAAAGAATAGCTGTTTGTACTTTTCGATCTGCGCGTTGACCGGTGCAATTTGCGAGGCGAGTGCAGGATTTTGCTTCTGCAAAACGGCAAGCGTTTGTGTCAGCGAGTCGGCATTTATGCAGCATTGCTTTTGCATCTCGATAGAGCTATTGCTGCGTGCCCAACGCTTGACCTCAAACGATACCAACCGTTGCGCGTTGGCCAGGTAAGTTGTAACAAAACCTGCTTTCGTGTCGCCATCGAGCATGATGTCCAACAAGCCTTCGGTACAGTCAATCACCTGATCAGTCGGTAACGGGTAACGAAAAAGTGCGGGAATTTGGGCGAGTAATTTTGCCGCGCTCGCCCGTAAGTCGAGGTCGGTGATCTCGCCCAGTCGGTCGCGTAGCCGGTCAGCCGTACTGTGAATGGTCGCTTGATCCCTTGGTATGAACAGCTTTCCGCGACTTTGCGTCAATCCGGCCTCGAATCCCTCGACCGGATCGGTGTGTGCCCAGAAGTCCAACAAATCATCAATTATCATATACCTTTCCTCGGAGCGAATTTCAGATACATTCTTGACAAGCATTTACACCGCGCTTACGATGCCGTTACTTCATCCTCAAAACAGCAGTAACGCCTTCGGCCAGCCGTATGGCAATTTCAGCTAGCAGTAATAACCAATAAAACAACACCTATTTTGCATAGGAGAAAAGACAATGAGCGATTCCACCCAATACGACCCCGCTGGAGCAAAGTCCAACCAAGACACGCTAGAGGAAGCAGGACTGCTCAAGGACAGAGATAATTTGTCGCCTGAACAAAAGGAAGCATTGGAATCCCTAACGCCAATTGAAATACAGAGCCTGATTTCGGCGCGAGAAAAACTCAAAAACGCTTTTCCTGTCGGCAGCCATGCAGCGAGAGACACGCACTTTGCTCCTGATTCCGTTGATACTCACTTTTCCTCGGAACATGTTGATACTCATTTCCGAGAGGAATCGTAATCTCGTCACGGACCCAGTCAGTTTCAATAGAACTCTTGCAAAAGTGTCGGTAGCACGACTGTAAGAGAGTGCCTGGCTTGAAAGCAAAGCCCTTACTGACGCGCGGGCTACTGACTCATAGACTTTCGCAAAAGGTCTAATTTGTCCCCCTACACTTACTCGCGCGTGCGTTACACCTCCTCCCTATAACGCGAACGGATCAAGCTTCCGGCGGTTGAGCGATGGCCAGCGCCAAATATGACTCTCCGCTCTTAATCATAAGTTTTTGGTCCGTTAATTCATCCAGCGCCACGCTGATCTCGACCACTGTGATGGATTGGTTGTTTTGCGCTCGCCAGGCTTCATGCACTTGTTTTGCCGTCTGCATTTGATCGCAAGCCTGATAGACAAACTTTTTGTAACCGCTGAGCACAACGAGTTCCGTTGGCGCAATTGGCCGCCAGTCCCAAATCAACAGTCGCTCTCCCTTCTCCATCCAAAACAGCGCGCTCTGTGAATGACAGGCGCGCCAATCTGCAACTGCGCGGGAAACCCCTTGCGTATACTTCGTCACTTCCTGCGACTGTTGATACTCATACGTAAAAAAGTAGGCGATACTCGCCACTGACTCCGGCGGCAATGGGTACACATGTTGATAAGCCGGGTAAGGCGCAACATTTTTCAGGCCGAGCTGTGCGGCTTGATCGAAGTTAGGGCTAAACCGTTCGACATGAATCGGCCCCATGCCTTTGGGCGGCGTCAGGTGAGTTAGCAGCGGAATCAGTTCAGCCATTCGCTCATATTCTTCTGGTGATTCTCCTGGAAAGCCCCAAATCAGATTCCAGTGCGCATAGATTCCCACTTCGCGGCACCATTTGAGCAACTGGATATTTTGTAACGCACGCACCCCTTTCCGCATCAGCCGCAGCACCTGGTCACTGAAACTTTCGATACCGGGCTGAATACCGTTAATGCCTGCCGCGCGCAACTGATAAAGCTGCTGCTTTTTCAGATTCGCTTTTACCTCATAAAACAGATGGACGCCCAAATTACGTTCAGCCAGTTGCGGAATAAAGTCTTTGAAATACGCCCAATCCAGAATGTTATCCACCACCTCGACATTGCGCCCTGGATACTTGCCCAACAGATAAGTTAATTCATCCAGCGCCCGTTCCGCCGACTTACTGCGGAATGTCATCGAACCGCCGTTCAGCCCGCAAAAGGTACAATGCTGTTTTTCGCCCCACCAACACCCCCGCGAAGTTTCAAACAACAAATTGGGGCCTTGCGTCAGGCGCAATGCGCTGTTGCCGAAATAAGAAAAATATTCGTCGTAATCGGGGATGGGCAGCGCATTCAGGCTCCGAAGTGGCGAGGTAAAACTAACAGCCGGATCGCCCAGCATCGGCAACGCCGCCGGCTGCCGAATGAACACGCCTTGCAAGCCGCTGATAGTTTCCCCCTTCAATCTGCGTCGAACCAGTTCCGGAAACACTTGATCGCCTTCGCCGGAAACAGCAGCGTCAACAAAATCAAATTGCCGAATCAGCTCATATCCCATGACCCCTTCGCAATTGGCTCCGCCAAAAACGATGAAAATGTCCGGTCGCCGCGCCTTAATCCGTTTGGCGAGCGCCAACGCCGCCACGTGTTGTTGAAACACACTGGTGAAGCCCACCATCCCTGGCTCATCTGCCAGCACCAGTTCCAAACAATCATCCAGAAAGGCCGATGCTTGCGACCGAATCGTAATGATTTCCTGAATCAATTCCTCCGAAGCGGGCTCTGTCGTGCAGTAATTGTGAGGTAAAGCGCGGTTTTCACCGCGTAGAACCTGATTGAGATAGGCGTTATCCGCAGCCGCGTCGAGTTGCTCGAAAAGTGTGCCGGCAAAAATCCATTCGCCAACCAGATCATAAGCAAACGTCTCTCGCTGAATCCGCTCAAAGGCCGGCACGCCGATCAGTTCTGCAAATCGCAGGTTAAAGTAATGTGTCTTCGCCGCCATCCCATCGCGCGTTAATGCGGCTTTCAACAATCCCAAACCAATGGAAGGAATGCGCAAAGGACTGAATGGCATATTGATTAGCGCCACTTCTACACGGTTATTCATTATTACTTTCCCCTCAAGATAGTTTTGCCAACACCGAAAACACACTCAATCGTGAGACCTGGTCACGGTGTAATTTTCATCTGACGCAACAAATCCTGATACCGCTGATCCGTGCGCAAAAAATCGAATATGGGCATGACTTTGATCTTCGTCAGCGCGGCGGGGCGCGTTTGCACGGCCTTGTTGAGCCAGGCAAAGGTTTCGTCTTTTTCTTGCAGCGCGGCGTAAACTTTCGCTACCTCAAACATTGGCACGTATTGTCGTTGCTGAATCTGCTTCAACACCTGATACGCTTCGGCGCGTTTACCGGAGACAGCGTGAACGTAAGCGATTGTCGGCAGGAAGCCATAGTCCTCCTGTGCCGCGGGGCGTGTCTTTTCAACTGCCGCGAGTGCTTCGGCATATCTTCCTTGTTGGGCATAAGCCTCGCTCAGTAAAAACGAGACGAAGATCGCGTTCTGATCCAGTTCTAATGTCTTTTGGCTTTGCTCTACAGTTTCCTGGTACTGACGCGCGTAATAGTAAGCACGGGCAAGGTTATAGTTAATGAGTGTCGAGAGAGGGTCGAGTCGCACGGCTCGTTTAAGCTCACCGATGCCATCTTGCGTATAGCCAAATGTCATCCGCAGTTGGCCAAACAGGCTAAAAGCGAGCGCGTGATTCGGGTTTAGTTCAATGGTGCGTCGCAACTGGCGCTCTGCCTCTTGCCAGTTCCAGTCGTAAATGTAGGCGATCTGTGCCAGCACGTAATGAGCGTCGGGCAAAGTATCATCGAGCCGCGCAGCTTCCTGCGCATATTCACGCGCCTTGGGGATAAACTCATCAGCCTGACTGTAATTGCCTCCCAATACCGCATAGGCTTGGGCGAGACTCGCATAAGCTGGCGCATTCCCCTTATCAAGCGCAATCACTTTTTGAAAATACTCAATGCCACGTTCGAGTTCTTCTTTCGTAAACCGGTTATAGTGCAGCCGCCCGCGCAGGTAAGCCTGATAGGCTTCCGGATTGGAGCTTTGCCGTGGTGTGGCTTGTGGTCTTACGGCGGCACGCAACTTAAGCTGCAACCGTCGGGCAACCGATTGCGTGATCTCTTCCGGAGTGGTCAGCATATCCAGTAAATTGCGTTGATATTGCTCGCTCCAAAGCTGTCGCCCGTCGAGCGCGTTGACCAGTTCCAGCTTGATCGTATAACCGCCCGATTGAGGCGTTAGGAGCCCAAGCAGTACTGTGTTTACTTGTAGGACGCGGCCCACCTCGCGCGGATCAACATCTCGCGCTCTGTAACGGAAGCTGGAGGCGCGCGACATTACCTTCAGCCCGGGCAGTTGTGCCAAGTGGCCAATTACCGCTTCCGCCAAGCCGTCGGAAAGGTAATCCAATTCCTGGTCACCACTCACGTTAACCAGCGGCAGTACGGCGATAGATTCAATTTCGCCTTCCCTACCCTTAAATTGATAAAGCGCCAGGCTTGCCAACAGAAGCGCCGCCACCACGCCAGCTAAAATAATTTTGTATTTCCCGAACCGCCGCAGAAACGATTGCCCGGAACTGGCCGCGATTTGTTGTCCGGCAGACTGGTCTCCGGGCATCGCGGCCAGGCGTATCGTTGCCTGATCTTCCATTGCCAGTCCGGACCCGGCCACGAAGGGTCGGCTATCATTTGCAAACGAAAGTGGCAATCCTGCTTCCGAGGCGGACGCGAATTCCAGTCGCTGCTTGAGTTTTTTTAGATCGCTCAATAACGCCGAGGCTGTCTGGTAACGTTCGTCGCGATCTTTCAGCAGCGCATGGCTGACAATGTGTTGCAGATCAATCGGTGCTGGCGGCACAAGCGGCGGGCAAGCGGCGGTCAGGATGGCAGCAATCACGTCACTTGCCGTTGCGCCGGTGAAGAGCGCATCTCCTGTGACCATTTCGTAAAGCACCACGCCCAAACTGAAGATGTCCGTACGGGGGTCTACTTCCAATCCTCGCGCTTGCTCCGGCGACATATAACGAAGCGTGCCCAGAATCATGCCCTGCCCGGTCAGACTATGCGCGATGGTGTCGGCCTGCGAATTAATATCGGCACTGACGGGCTTGGTCAGTTTGGCCAGGCCGAAGTCCAGCACCTTCACCAGGCCGTCGCTTCTGGTCATGATGTTTTCCGGCTTGATATCGCGATGCACGATTCCCGCCTGGTGTGCGGCAGCCAGGGCGCTGGCGGCTTGCACGGCCACATCCAGCGCGTCGCTTAGCGTCAGTTGGCCGTCGTTCATTTGCTGGCGCAGTGTCCGACCTTCGATGAACTCAGTAACAATGTAATGCGTGCCCTGCTCTTCGCCGATTTCGTAAATGGTAATGATATTAGGATGATTGAGCGCCGAAGCGGCTTGCGCCTCCTGCACGAAACGTCGCAACCGGTCAGTGTCCTTGGCGAATGTTGCGGGCAGCAACTTGATCCCAACCTTTCGGCGCAGGCGCGTGTCTTGTGCCAGGTAAACTTCCCCCATTCCGCCCGCGCCCAGCAACGAAAGAACCCGATAATGTCCAATCTGATGACCAGTCAGATCAGAGTGCGATTCATCGAGCAAATTCCCCGCCCCCATTTCGAAGACATTCTTTGCCAAAAAGCTACCGGCTTTTTCATTCGAGACAAGCAAGGATGCGACAGCTTCGAGCAATTCGATGTCTCCGGAACAGGCCAGTGTAAGAAAACGGGATCGCTCTTCCGGCGACAGCGACAAAGCCGTTTGATAAAGCTCCTCCATCTTTTGAAACTGCTCGCGCGTCATAGTTGACTTTGATGGTTTTGATTTGGAAACGAAAAGTAAGCTACCGGCCTTTTCACGGAAAAAGAATGGCTACAACCGTCCAATGGCTACAGACATTACAGCTTCTGAAGCCAAAGACTGAAACTTCATTTTTTCCCTTATTCTCGTTAAGTCTCGACTGAAAACTCTTATGTCTTTCCTTGTCGGGCACATTACCACACTCGCCATAACCAACCAACCTTTTTGTCCGCCGTATGAACAGATAACTGCTGTATTTCCTATGTTTATCCGATCAAAACCGACTCCGCCCAAAAAATTTCACAAACCGTGATGGGGTTTTTCAAAAGCTCTCGCGTTAGGTGCTGAAGGCAGCGAGAGGCGTACACGAAGCCGTGACAACAGTCAGTAACGACTGGCTACTCCCTTTCAATCTGCCTCGTAAATTTCCAATTCAACAATGTGATCGCCACCGCAAGGCTGGCACAGCCTTTGGCAGAAGTGTGCCCAAATAACAAGCGAGCGATAGGTGCATTGCGAGGAGCGTATTTTATGACTGCAAGCAAACTCCCTTTATTCTTTTGTGCCCGATTGTTCCTGCTGTTTATCTATTGCTGTGTCCTGATAACGACCCTACAGGCGCAAAACCTACGTGCCGGCACGGCGGCGTCGTATATCGAGCGCGGCAATCAATGGTTGGCTAAAGGTGAATTTGCACGCGCCGAAGCCGATTACTCACTTGCTATCGCCACTGATCCGAACCAAGCTGGCGCGTATTACAATCGCGCCGTCACACGCGCCCTGCTGAAAAACTATACGGACGCGTTGGCCGATTTTGACCGCGCCCTCCAACTCAATCCGCGTATGGTTGAAGCTTATGTGGGGCGCGGCGGCGTGTGCTATGTGCTGGGCGATTTTGACGGCGTGATCAGAGATAGCAACCAGGTCATCGAACTCAATCCGAAGCTCGCTCGGGCTTGGAACAATCGCGGCCTGGCGCGCGGTGGCAAAGGCGACGAAACGGGCGCGCTGGCTGATTTTGATCGCGCCGTGAAACTCGACCCACGCAACGCCGAAATTTACAACAATCGCGGCTGTATACGCTTTCGGCTGAAAGATTATGACGGAGCGATCAGCGATCAAAACCAAGCGCTCAAACTCAGGCCCGGTTACGCTGAAGCCTTCAGCGACCGGGGAGCAGCGCGGCAGTTCAAGGGCGATCTGGAAGGAGCAATGGCCGATTACAACCAAGCCATCCGGTTGAATCCGCGCTTTGCCGACGTATGGTTCAATCGCGCTGCTCTGTGGCAACGCAAAGAAGAGTGGGCGCGCGCTGAGGCCGATTTCACCGAGTATATCGCACTCAAACCGCAACACGCCGACGCTTATGCGTCACGCGGAATCGTGCGCTTGCGGCAAGGCCGTGCATCCGAAGCGCGGCAGGATTTCGAGCAATGCCTGCGATTGAATCCGAATTTGCGGCAATCACTGGAACAGATGATTGAAGAAGCGAAACAACAAATGACGCGGCGTCGGGCGCCGCGCTGAAGCGGGGTGAATCCTTGGTGACTGAGGTGGTAAAGCCCGATTGAGGAGACCCGGCCTGCTTCACGGTCACACCTATTGACACCTCACCCCTCCGGGAAATTCATGGGGCGGAGCAACTCCTTCCAACGCGGGTCGGAATGCAGGCTGTCGAACACGGGATTTATCTTCATGAAGATGAGTAAACCAGCGCGTTTCTCAAGTAGGTTGAACAGCAGCCTGAAGGCTTCGTCTTTATTACCGAGCGCGGCCCAGACAGCCGCCGCGTCTCCCATTGGAAAACGCGCCGGATCGGTCGTGCGCCGCAGTTCTTCGAGCATCCGCAGCGCCTCCTCTCGCCTGCCCATCCGGGCATACACAAGCGCGAGATTGGCGGCGTATCTTCTTCCTCTGTCACTGCCAGTGCCGCCGGTGCCACTCTGCTGCGTATCGGCTTTTTCCAGGCTGGCTATGGCATCCGCATACCTACCCATCTCGCCGTAGAGGTTGCCCAGGCGACCGTAGGCCCCGTAATTCAGCGGATCCAGAGCAAGCGCCCGCTTAAGATATCGTTCGGCTTGTTCGTACTTTCGCGCGCGCTGAAAACCCACGCCGAGATCCGATTGCACGACCGAAGAGAGTGGGTCGAGTTTTTCGGCGGTTTGAATCTCACTGATCGCTTCGTCATGACGGCCCAGCGCCGACAGCAGGAAGGCAAAGAATCTATGCGCCTCCACGCTGCCCGGATCGAGCTCGATGGCGCGCCGGAAATCATGTTCCGACCCGGCCCAATCCCATTCGTAACGGTTTTTGAAAATGGCCAGGGCAGTGTAGCCCTCGACGCTGTTGGCATCCGTTGCAAGCGCCTTGAGGGCGGCCTCACGCGCGGGCTGTTCGACTTCCCGAAAGGACGTGGCACCAAAGAGGCCGCGTTGCAGCCAGGCGATGGAAAGCCCGGCCCAGGCGGCGGCGTGGCCGGCATCAAGCTGAATCGCCCGTTCGAAATGACCGATGGCGAGTTTCAGTTCCGCTTCGTTTTGCCGCCGCAGGTGGTAGCGTCCGAGCAGGTAGGCTTCGTGGGCTTCCGGGTTGACGCGGCGCGCCGATGCGAGTCGCGCCAGCTCCTCCGCCGTCACCTGAATCCGAATCTCGTTCGTGACCGCGCGCGCCACTTCGCTTTGCAAGTTCAGCACGTCGGCCAGTTCGCGGTCATAATCGAATGACCGCAGCGGGATTTCATCCGCTGCCCGAATCAAACGCGCGGTGATCTTCACTCGCCCGCCGTCGCGCTGCACCGAACCCTCGATCACCGCCTCCACGTTCAATTCCCGCGCGATCTCCGCCAGCGGCTTGCGGCTGCCCTTGAAGCGCATCACCGAAGTCCGAGAGATCACCCGCAGCGCGCGCACCTGCGACAGATTGCTGATGAGCGCCTCGGTCATGCCATCGGCAAAGTATTCCTGCGCCGAATCGCCCGACAGATTTTCCAGCGGCAACACCGCCAGCGATTTGATCTGATCCGGCTGAACCGCAGGCGCGCGCCGCCAGACGAGAAAATAGACAAGCCCAACAATCAACACGGCGGCAATCGCGGTGACCACCGTCCAGCGCCACAACGTAAACCTCGCTGCCGCAGCTTCAATCTTGCGCTTTGCTGCTCTCTCTCCCGCCTGGCCGCCGGATGAAAGCATCTTCAACTCGGCTATCAGTTCTTTCGCCGATTGATAGCGCTCTTCACGATCTTTGCGCAGGGCCTTGCCGACAATACGCTCTAATTCGCGCGGCGCATCAGGTAAGTGAACGGCCAGCGGCGGCGGTTCATCGCGCAGGATCGCGGCTATGGTCTCGCTTGGCGTCGCGCCCTCAAACGGCCTGCGCCCCGTGATCATCTCATAAAGCGCCACGCCCAGACTGAAGATATCGCTGCGATGATCAACCTCACGCCCCATCGCCTGCTCCGGACTCATATACGGCACGGTTCCCATCACCACGCCCGACGCAGTCTTCGCGATCGTGATGATATCGCTGGCGACCGGTTGATCTGTAGACCGCGCGATCTTTGCCAGACCGAAGTCCAGCACCTTCACCTGGCCGCGCTCGTTGAGCATCACGTTCGCCGGTTTGATGTCGCGGTGCGTGACGCCCTTGCGGTGCGCATCGTCCAGGGCGTCGGCGATCTGGATGCCTATCTCCACAACTTCACTCACCGGCAGCGGCTGGCCGTTGATCCTGGCGGCAAGCGTCTGCCCTTCAACGTACTCCATCGCAATGAAGCTCACACCTTCCGCGTCGCCGATTTCGTAGATGTGAGCGACGTTCGGGTGATTGAGCGCCGAGGCTGCTTTAGCTTCGCGAATGAAGCGCCCCATCCGTTCTTTATCAGCCGCGACTTCGGCGGGCAGAATCTTCAAGGCCACTATGCGGTCGAGCTTGATGTCGCGCGCCCGGTAGACTTCGCCCATCCCGCCTTTGCCTAGAAGCGAAATGATTTGGTAATGACCAATGTTATTGCCAAGCAGCAAATGCACATCACTTCCAACGATCAGCGGAGCAGCCACGGCGTAAGCCGGAGTTTCGATCAGACTTCCGGCTTGCCCATCTGCAGCAAGCAGCTTTTCGACTTCGCAGCGCAAGGAATCATCATCACCGCAAGCCTCGCTGATGAATGCAGAGCGATCATCCGGCGCGTATTCAAGCGCCGCTTGGAACAACTGATCCACTTGTCGCCATCGCTCAGGCTTCATCAATCTTTCCTTCCGACAGCATGCGATGCAGCCAGGCTTTGGCCGCGCGCCATTCACGCTGCACCGTCGGCACGGAAATGCTCATAACTTCCGCCGTTTCTTCTTCGGTCAAGCCGCCGAAAAAACGCAGTTCGACAATCCGGCCTTTGCGCACATCCATCGCAGTCAGCTTTTCCAATGCTTCATCAACCGCAATTAGTTCGGCTGCGCGCCCTGCTGTCACGGCCGCAGTTTCGTCCAGCGAAACTTGAATCGCCCCGCCGCCGCGCTTCAAGTAATGAGATTTGCGCACGTGGTCAATCAGAATGCGTCGCATCAATTGCGCGGCAATGCCCAAGAAATGCGCGCGGTTCTGCCAATGGACATTCTTTTGATCTATCAACCGCAGGTAGGCTTCGTTGACCAGCGCAGAAGTTTGCAAAGTGTGGCCAGGGCTTTCACGCCGCATGTAATTTCCAGCCAGACGGCGCAGTTCGTCGTTGACAAGCGGCAGCAGTTGATTGAGTGCCGCTTGATCGCCTTCGCCCCAGGCTATTAAAAGCTGTGTCAAGCCTTGCGCCTCTGAGATCATTTTACGTTCTCCGATGTTTGGCTAATTTGCTGATTGAACGGGCGGATTATAGCCACAGTGGCCGGCTTTTCCAGGTCGTCAGGAAGAATTTGTCAGCGCCGAACCTGCTCCGCTTGCCTCTAGCTCAGTGATTGCGTTTAATGGCAGCGCCCAACCGGGCAACCATCATCACAACTCGCAAAACTTGAGACTCAGGACAGATGAGCAACTACTTCATCGGAATAGACAGCGGTACGCAAAGCACAAAAACAATTCTGCTTGACGCTGAAAGCGGGCAGATTCTGGCCAGCGCCAGCCAACATTACGATTTGATAGACGGTTTGCCTGCTGGGCACAAAGAACAGCATCCGGCGGAATGGATTGACGCGGTTCGATACGGAATCAAAACCGTTTTGGAGCAATCGGGAATAGAGCGCTCGGCAGTTCGCGGCATTGGCGTTTCCGGTCAGCAGCACGGCTTTGTTGCGCTGGATGAACACGATCAGGTCATTCGCCCCGCCAAACTCTGGTGCGACACTTCGACCAGCGTGGAATGCGAAGCGATCATTGGTGCGCTTGGCGGGTTGGAGAAGACCATCGCAGCGGTTGGCAATGGAGTTCCGGCGGGCTTCACGGCTTCTAAAATTCTATGGCTGAAACAGCACGAACCGGAACACTTTGCGCGGCTGCGTTCGGTGTTGCTGCCGCACGATTACCTGAATTTCTGGCTGACAGGCCGCAAGACGATGGAATGCGGCGACGCTTCGGGGACGGCGTTGCTGGATGTTCGCAACCGCGCTTGGTCAAAAGCCGCGATTGACGCAATTGATCACAGAGTTGCCCAAATGCTGCCAGAGTTGATCGCTTCGGATGACATCGCTGGAACCTTGCGCGAAGAGTTGGCCGCTGAATTCGGTTTGAGCAAAAACGTGATCGTCAGTTCCGGCGGCGGCGACAACATGATGGGCGCAATCGGCACCGGTAACGTCGCGCCGGGTGTTGTCACGGTCAGCCTGGGAACTTCGGGAACGATTTACGCGTGCGCCGAAAAACCTGTGATTGATCCGCAAGGCGAAGTCGCGGCGTTTTGCGATTCCACAGGCAAATGGCTGCCGCTGGTTTGCACGATGAACGTGACGGTCGCGACCGAAATGGTCCGCGAACGGTTCAACTTGTCGCACGACGACCTTTCAAAAGCCGCTGCTTCTGTTCCGGCGGGCAACGACGGATTGATGCTGGTTCCTTTTTTTGAAGGCGAGCGCACGCCAAATTCCCCGGACGGCACAGGCGTGTATTTCGGATTGCGAGACAAAACCTTTTCCGTAGCCCATTTCGCACGCGCAGCGATGGAAGGAACGACGCTGGGGCTGAATTACGGATTGAATCGGCTGCGGGAACTCGGAATTAACCCTACGGAAATTCGCGCCACAGGCGGCGGAGCCAAAAGCGCTGTCTGGCGGCAAATCCTGGCGGATATTTTCAACGCTGAAGTCGTTTGCGTCGCCAATGAAGAAGGCGCGGCGGTTGGCGCGGCAGTTCAGGCTTTGTGGGCTTTTGGCAAACAGCAAGGCAAGTCCGTGGCGATTGAAGAGCTTTGCCGCAAATACATCGCGTTGGACGAAACGACGCGAGCCAAACCGGACGCGGACCGAGTGCAGCTTTACATTCAAATGCAGAAACTTCACGACAAGATCGTCCGCGACCTGGCGGAAAGTTTCGGCGCGCACAGACAATTGATTCAACACTAAAAACTTGGAGACACCATGGCGAATACTTTTACACGACGTGACCTGATCAAAATGAGCGCATTGGCAGCGGCGGCTCTGCCTTTCGCTGGGCTGCCGGAATTTGCCGAAGCGCAAACCACCGCTGCTGCCGATCCCTGGCGCGGATTGAAAATCGGCGTTGCGACCTACACCATCCGCGAATGGCCGATTGAAGAAACGATCAAAGGCTTGCAGCGCGCAGGCATGAAGTACATTTCGATCAAAAACGTCAAAAACCACGTTGACCTGTCGCACACGCCCGAAGAACGCAAAGCCCGCACAAAGATGTTTCGCGATGCCGGAATGATCCCTTTGAGCGTGGGGAATGTCGGCATGAAAAACGACGAAGCCGACATGCGCCGGGCTTTTGAATTTGCTCGCGACGTTGGCGTCCCGACAATGGTTTGTTCTCCCAGCGGAGATGCAGGCGACCTCAACCAGTGGATTCAACGACTGGATCCGCTGGTCAAAGAGTTCAACATCAAACTCGCGATTCACAACCACGGACCGGAAGACAAAAATTTTCCTTCGCCTTACGACATTTGGAAGATCGCTGAAAAATACGACAAGCGCATTGGATTGTGCATTGACGTTGGCCACACTGCCCGCGCGAACGTTGATCCGGCGGAATCCATCCTCAAATGCAAGGAGCGGCTGTACGACGTTCACCTGAAAGACATCTCGGCTTTGGGCAATCGCAACACGCCGATTGAAGGCGGACGCGGCATCCTGAACCTGAAATCCATCCTGGCAGCGCTGATCAAGATCAATTATCAGGGGCTGGCTGGTTACGAGTACGAAAAAGACGGCAAAGACCCATTGCCTGGTCTGACTGAAACATTGGGCTACACCAAAGGGCTGCTGGCCGGACTGAAGTGAATTGCCCTCAATGAAAGTCATTGCCTGATATGACGCAAGGCTCAATTACGGCGTCTGGCCGTAACCATCTTTTTATCGGCTTGAGTGCGCTGCTGTTCACCCTGGCTTGCGCGACTCCATGCCTGGAAATGTCCCAGAAAAGTGATCCTACCTGGTATGGATTGCGAATTCTGGTGCTTGGCTGGATGGGAATTTTGGTTGGCCAGTTCGCCTGGCTGGCCAATCCGTTGTGGCTGCTTGGACTGATCACATTTGCGTTGCGCAAATGGCGGATTGCATTGATCGTATTGGGAGCATCGCTGCTTTTTGCGGCCAACACGCTTTTGCTATTCGTGATGCCGCTTCCTGCAGATGAAAGCAACATCAATCACACATCCCTGGTCCGACTGCGGATTGGATTTTACCTATGGCTGGCAAGCATAGCGATTTTGTTTGGCAGAGCCTTGGTCATGAAAACGCAAATTTTTCGACAACATAGAATAACTCATCAACAGGAGGCGAACGAGAAGCATTATGTTCACGCGAAAGTTCTCTCAGATCGTAATCGTCCTTTTGGCGCTAACCATTGCGCTATCCGCGCAAACAGCCAAACGCCCGCTCAAACTCGATGATATTCCGCGATTGCGGGACATACGCGATCCGCAATTATCCCCGGACGGCCAGACCGTCGCGTTTGTCCTGTCACAAGTTGACGCCAAAGAGGACAAAAGCTCCGCGCACATTTGGACGGTCGGGTACGACGGTAAAGGCGAACGCCAGATTACCTCCGGCCAGGAAAACGAATCGTCGCCTCGCTTCAGCCCGGACGGCAAATATTTGTCGTTTACCTCTTCGCGAAAAGGCCCAGCCAAAGGCAATCAGGTTTGGCTACTTGACCGCAGCGGCGGTGAAGCCGTTCAGTTAACGGACGTGAAAGGACGTTTGCAGGGGTACGAATGGTCGCCGGATTCCAAGCGGCTGGCGCTGGTGATTGGCGATCCTGACCCGGAAGCCGAAGCCAACGCAGCGGCGGCAGAAAGTGGCGGCAAAGCCAAACCGCCAAAACCCATCGTGCTTGACCGATACAAATTCAAACAGGATGGCGCTGGATACCTGACTTCTGGACGCAAAAGCTACATTTATCTGTTCGACATCGAAACCAAAAAACTTGACCGGCTGACGACCAGCAAATCTGACGAATCGTCGCCTTCTTGGTCCCCGGACGGCTCGCGCATTGCGTTTTACAGCAATCACAACGCTGATCCGGATCGCGATTCCGATGGGCAGTTGTACGTTGCAGAAGCAAAAGCGAATGCAGCGGAAAAGCTGCTAACGACGCCCGCCAACCGCGTTGGCCGTGGCCGTTTCGAGTGGAGTCCCGACGGCAAATGGATCGCGCTGCTGGAAGACGACGAAAAGAAATGGGGCGCATACAACATGAGCCATCTGGCGATCGTGGCTGCCGACGGCAGCGCGGCTCCCAAACGATTGCCGACGGTGGAAGCTTTGGATCGTGGCGTGTCCTCGCCCAGATTCAGCGCGGACGGCAAATCCATTTTGTTCACGGTGACAGACAATCGTTCGGTTTACCCGGCACAAGTCAATTTGGCCAGCGGCAAAGTTGATCGGCTGTTGAATCCGCCAATTGTTTTGTCTAGCTGGGATACGGCGGGAAATCGTTCCATCGTGTTGTCAGGAAATGCGTCGAAATACACCGAAGTTTACGCTTTCGAAAATGGCTCGCTGCGCCAAATCACACATCAGAACGACGCGCTGTTTTCCGAACTTGACCTGGGCCAAACTGAAGAAATCGGCTTCAAGAGCAAAGATGGAACGGACGTTTACGGCTTGCTGACGTACCCGGTTGGCTATGTCAAAGGAACCAAAGTTCCGATGCTGCTCAGAATTCACGGCGGACCAAATGGCCAGGATCAGCCGAATTTCAACTTTGAGCGCCAGTTGTTTGCGGCAAATGGGTATGCGGTCTTGAACGTGAATTATCGCGGCAGTTCAGGGCGCGGCCAGAAATTTTCGCGCGCCATTTTTGCCGATTGGGGACATTACGAAGTCGAAGATTTGCACGCTGCTGTGGATCACGTTGTCAAAATGGGCGTTGCTGACCCGGATCG
Source organism: uncultured Heliomicrobium sp. (assembly GCA_964570175.1). Lineage (GTDB taxonomy): Bacteria > Acidobacteriota > Blastocatellia > RBC074 > RBC074 > RBC074. Next base: position 112,021 of record CAZMXG010000005.1, read on the forward strand.
TTTGGGCGTTGGCGGATGGAGCTACGGCGGCATTTTGACCGATTACTTGATCGCCAGCGACACTCGGTTCAAGGCGGCAACCAGCGGCGCGGGCACCGCTTTCACGGTTTCGTATTACGGCACTGACCATTACATCTCGCAGTACGACAACGAAATCGGCCCGCCCTGGAATCCCAAGTCCTGGGAAACTTACCAAAAACTGTCCTACCCATTCCTGCATGCGGACCGAATCAAAACGCCGACACTGTTTCTGGGCGGCGAAAAAGACTTCAACGTGCCGATTGCCGGGGGCGAACAAATGTATCAGGCGCTCCGCAGCTTGGGCATTGAAACGCAATTGGTCATTTATCCCAACGAAAATCATGGTATTCAACGACCAAGTTATGTTCGTGATCGTTATGAACGTTATCTGGCCTGGTACGACAAATACCTGAAAAAAGCTCCTGCGCCTGCGGCTGCCTCAAGTTCTGGCAAAGTCGAACGCTAAGCTTTTTTGGAGTGCTGCGCCTTT